>NZ_JAKCMV010000045.1 GCF_021440515.1 Enterobacter asburiae
GATTTCGGTGGGGGAGCCGTTCTTTAACTCCCTGTTTGTCGGGCTGATGGTGCCCTTTTCCCTGCTGATGGGGCTGGGGCCGCTGGTGCGCTGGGGGCGGGATAAACCGCAGGCGCTCAAGCCGCTTCTGCTGTGGGTCGCGGTCGTGACGCTGCTGGCAGCGCTGGCGCTGCCGTGGCTCTCACAGGGGCGCGTTGTTCTCATGGCTTCTCTGGGCGTGGCGATGGCGCTGGTGATTGCCGGCCTGACGCTGGCGATCTGGCTGCGCTGGCGTCGTGCGGGGATCGCGATTTCCGCGCGCCTGTGGGGCATGGTGCTGGCGCATCTGGGCGTGGCCGCGACGGTCGTCGGGATTGCGTTTAGCCAGAACTACAGCATGCAGCGCGACGTGCGGATGCAGCCGGGCGAGAGCATCACCCTTCAGGACTACCGCTTTACCTTTACCGGCGTGAAGCAGAGCGTCGGGCCAAACTGGTCCGGCTCGACGGGCGCGATCGCTGTGACGAAAGACGGTAAGCCCGTCGCGACGCTGCTCGCGGAGAAACGCAATTACGGCAACCGAATGGTAATGACCGAAGCGGCTATCGACGGCGGCGTGACGCGGGATCTCTACGCGGCGCTAGGCGAACCGCTGGATAACGGCGCCTGGGCGCTGCGGATCTACATTAAACCCTACGTGCGATGGATCTGGGCGGGCGGGCTGCTGATGGCGCTGGGTGGGCTGTTATGCCTTGCCGACGCGCGTCTGCGAACAAGGAGAACGACATGAAGCGTACGCTGTATCTGCTGCCGCTGGCGCTGTTTATCGTGCTGGCGGTTGCGCTGCTGGTGCAGCTTGAGCGCAACGCGCAGGGTGATGACCCTACGCTGCTGGAGTCTGCGCTGGTGGGCAAACCGCTGCCCGCGCTTTCGCTTCCTCTGCTGGACGGGGGAGCAACCCCGTTTAGCGGCAAATGGCGCGGCCCGGCGCTGGTGAACGTCTGGGCGACCTGGTGTCCGACCTGCCGCGCCGAGCACCGTTTTTTAAACCAGCTGGCGGCGGACGGGGTATGGATTTACGGCATCAACTACAAAGACGACCGCCAGAAGGCGCAGGACTGGCTTAAAGCGCTGGGCAACCCCTACGCCGTGAGCCTGTTTGACGGCGACGGCATGGCGGGCATGGAGCTTGGGGTCTACGGCGCGCCGGAAACCTTTTTGATCGACGCAAAAGGCATCGTGCGCTATCGCCTCGCGGGAGCGCTGACGGCGGAAATATGGGAAGAGAAGATGAAAACGCTGTGGTTACAGGCGGGCGGGGAGGCGCAATGATCAAAGCGCTGATGCTGGCCCTGCTGCTCTGCGCGACGTCGGCGCTGGCGAGCGAAGAGGTGCGGGTCTTTGCCAGCAGCGAGCAGGAGCAAAGCTGGCGCGAGCTAACCGCCGGGCTGCGCTGTCCGAAATGCCAGAACAACAGCATTGCCGATTCGGACGCGATGATTGCCGCCGACATGCGCCAGAAGGTCTGGACGCTGCTTCAGGAGGGCAAAAGCCGCGACGAGATCGTCGACTTTATGGTGGCGCGCTACGGGCAGTTTGTCACCTACGATCCGCCGTTCACCCCTGCGACCTCGCTGTTGTGGCTGCTGCCCGCGCTGGCGCTGCTTGCCGGAGGCGCGGTGATTTATCGCCGCTCGCGCCGTCGCGTTGCCCCGATGCGCCTGGTTGAGCAGCCCGCTTCGGCGGAAAAACCGCTCAGCCCGTGGCTGCTGGTGCCGGGCGTGGCGCTGGCGGCGGGGTTGGGCCTTTTCTGCTATCTGCACACCGGGAGCTATACCCAGGTGCGCGCCTGGCAGACCGCGGTTAACGCTACGCCCGACCTGCTGCTCAGGCTGGAAAACCCGCAGGCCACGCCGTTAAGCGGCGAAGAGGTGTCGCAGCTGACGCTCGGCCTGCGCACCCGGCTGGCGCAGGGGGAGCAGTCGGCGCAGCGCTGGATGCTGCTGGCGCGTCTTGCCTCGCTGACGGACGACGGTGAAACCGCGCTGTACGCCTGGCGGCAGGGCTATCGGCTGGATCCGGAGAACCGGGAGGCGCTGCTCGGATACGTGAAGGGGCTGACCCAATCCTCCCGCCCGGAAGATAAACAGCGTGGCGGCGAGCTCTTGCGCGAGCGTATTCAGGCCGGGGAAGCCGATCCGCGTCTGATGATGCTATACGCCGTGAACGCCCTGGAGCAGGGACGGCGCGCTGAGGCGGTTAAATCGTGCGAGGCGCTGCTGCGCGCGATGGCGCAAAACGATCCGCGACGCGCGATGGTGGAAAACCTGCTTTCGGAGGCGCGGCGCTAATCGTCATTTTTTAGCATTGCTTTGCCGGTTTTTATCTAAAAACGATTCGATATTAGCGATGCTTTTTAATTCCTTTATCAAAATTCCCGCGCCGGAAATACTGCCCCCATAACAACAAGGGGGCAGGCACTATGGCAATTTCATCGCGTATTACGTTACTCGGCGCACTGGCGCTGTGGGCATTTCAGGCGCAGGCGGTTGACGTGACCGTCGCGTATCAAACCTCTGCGGAACCGGCGAAAGTCGCGCAGGCGGATAACACCTTCGCCAAAGAGAGCGGGGCAAAGGTCGACTGGCGTAAGTTCGACAGCGGGGCGGCGATTGTCCGCGCGCTGGCGTCCGGCGACGTACAGATTGGCAATCTCGGCTCCAGCCCGCTGGCGGTCGCCGCCAGTCAGCAGGTGCCGATTGAGGTCTTCCTGCTGGCCTCGCAGCTCGGGAATTCCGAAGCGCTGGTGGTGAAGAAAAACATCACGAAGCCGGAAGATCTGATTGGCAAGCGCATCGCCGTGCCGTTTATCTCCACCACCCACTACAGCCTGCTGGCAGCGCTCAAACACTGGGGCATCAAGCCGGGTCAGGTGCAAATTCTCAACCTGCAACCGCCAGCGATTATCGCCGCCTGGCAGCGGGGCGATATTGACGGCGCCTACGTCTGGGCGCCTGCGGTTAACGAACTCGAAAAAGACGGCACCGTGCTGACCGACTCGGAAAAAGTGGGCCAGTGGGGCGCGCCAACCCTCGACGTGTGGGTGGTGCGTAAGGACTTCGCCGAGAAACATCCTGAGGTCGTTAAGGCCTTCGCCAAAAGCGCCATCGACGCCCAGCAGCCCTATATCAGCAACCCGGATGAGTGGCTGAAACAGCCTGCCAACCTGGAAAAACTGTCGCGCCTGAGCGGCGTGCCGGAAGCGGACGTGCCGGGGCTGGTGAAGGGGAATACCTATCTCACGCCTGCCCAGCAGGTGCAGCAGCTGACCGGGCCGGTGAATAAGGCGATTGTCGACACCGCGACCTTCCTGAAAGAGCAGGGCAAAGTGCCTGCGGTAGCGGCGGATTACAGCCAGTACGTAACCGATCGCTTTGTGAAATAAGGGGGCTGCCATGCTGACTATCTCAAACCTGCACGCCAGCTATGGCGGAAAACCCGCGCTGGAGGATATCAACCTGACGCTGGACAGCGGTGAGCTGCTGGTGGTGCTGGGGCCGTCCGGCTGCGGCAAAACCACGCTGCTGAACCTGATCGCCGGGTTTGTTCCCTATCAGCATGGCACCATCCAGCTTGAAGGCAAAAAGGTTGACGGCCCCGGCGCAGATCGCGGGGTGGTCTTTCAGAACGAAGGGCTGCTGCCCTGGCGCAACGTGCAGGAAAACGTGGCGTTTGGGCTACAGCTGGCAGGTATCGGGCGCGAACAGCGTCTGGACACCGCGCGGCAGATGCTGAAAAAGGTTGGGCTGGAAGGGGCGGAAAAACGCTTTATCTGGCAGCTTTCGGGCGGCCAGCGCCAGCGCGTCGGGATTGCCCGCGCGCTGGCGGCAAATCCCCAGCTGTTGCTGCTGGATGAACCCTTTGGCGCGCTGGATGCGTTTACCCGCGAACAGATGCAAACCCTGCTGCTGCGCCTCTGGCATGAGACCGGCAAGCAGGTGCTGTTGATTACCCACGATATCGAAGAGGCGGTGTTTATGGCCACCGAACTGGTGCTGCTTTCGCCGGGGCCGGGCCGCGTGCTGGAGCGCCTGCCGCTGGAGTTCGCCCGCCGCCATGTCGCGGGTGAACCGGTGCGCAGCATCAAGTCCGATCCGGCCTTTATCGAACAGCGTGAATACGTCCTGAGCCGGGTGTTTGAACAGCGGGAGGCCTTCTCATGAGCATCGTCGTCAGTGAAAAAACGCGCCGCACGCGCCCGACGCTTCGCTGGCCTTTCTCCCGGCAGCTGACCCTGAGCATCGCCACACTGCTGGTTCTGCTGGCGGTGTGGTGGGCAGTCGCGGCGCAGCAGTGGGTCAGCCCGCTGTTTCTGCCGCCGCCGGGGCAGGTGCTGGCAAAACTTATTACCATCGCCGGACCTCAGGGGTTTATGGACGCCACGCTGTGGCAGCACCTGGCGGCGAGTCTGGGACGAATTCTGGTGGCGCTGCTGGCCGCCGTACTGATCGGCATTCCGGTGGGGATCGCGATGGGGCTGAGCCCGACGGTGCGCGGCATTCTCGATCCGTTGATTGAGCTGTATCGCCCGGTGCCGCCGCTGGCCTATCTGCCGCTGATGGTCATCTGGTTCGGCATCGGGGAAACCTCGAAGATCCTGCTCATCTATCTGGCGATATTTGCCCCGGTGGCGATGTCAGCGCTGGCGGGGGTGAAAAGCGCCCAGCAGGTGCGTATTCGCGCGGCGCAGTCGCTCGGGGCGAGCCGCACCCAGGTGCTGTGGTTTGTGATTTTGCCGGGCGCGCTGCCGGAGATTTTAACCGGGCTGCGCATCGGGCTTGGCGTGGGCTGGTCGACGCTGGTGGCCGCCGAGCTTATCGCCGCCACGCGCGGTCTGGGGTTTATGGTGCAGTCGGCCGGGGAGTTTCTGGCGACTGACGTGGTGCTGGCAGGGATCGCGGTCATCGCCGTGATTGCCTTTGGTTTAGAACTGGGGCTGCGCGCGCTACAGCGCCGCCTGACGCCCTGGCATGGAGAGATACAATGAGTGAACGTCTGACCATTACCCCGCTGGGGCCGTACATTGGCGCGCAGATTTCGGGCCTGGATGTCTCGCGCCCGCTGAGCGATAACCAGTTCGAGCAGCTTTATCATGCGGTGCTGCGCCATCAGGTGGTCTTTTTGCGCGAGCAGGCGATTACCCCGCAGCAGCAGCGCGCGCTGGCGCTGCGCTTTGGGGATTTGCACATTCACCCGGTCTATCCGCACGCGGAAGGGGTTGAAGAGATTATCGTGCTGGACACCCACAACGATAACCCGCCGGATAACGACAACTGGCATACGGACGTGACCTTTATTGATACCCCGCCTGCGGGCGCCATTCTGGCGGCAAAACAGCTGCCGGAGACCGGGGGCGATACCCTGTGGGCGAGCGGCATTGCGGCGTTCGAGGCGCTGTCAGCACCCTTTAAAACGCTGCTGAGCGGCCTGCGGGCGGAGCATGATTTTAAAAAATCATTCCAGGAGTATAAGTACCGCAAAAGCGAAGAGGAGCATCGGCGCTGGCTGGAGGCGGTGGCGAAACACCCGCCGCTGCTGCATCCGGTGGTGCGTACCCATCCGGTCACGGGCAAGCAGGCGCTGTTTGTGAACGAAGGGTTCACCACGCGGATTGTGGACGTGAGCGAGAAGGAGAGCGAGGCGCTGCTCGGGTTCCTGTTTGCGCATATTACTAAACCGGAGTTCCAGGTGCGCTGGCGCTGGCAGGAGAACGATCTGGCGATTTGGGATAACCGCGTAACGCAGCACTATGCGAATGCGGACTATCTTCCGCAGCGCCGAATCATGCAGCGCGCAACGATTCTGGGGGATAAACCGTTTTATCGTGCGGGGTGATGTTGCCGGGTGGCGGCGTTGCCTTACCCGGCCTGGGTTTATGCCTGGGCGGAATGAACCGGAACATTAAAAAACCGACGGGTGAGGTCGGTTTTTTTTTCGCCAGCGCGTTACCCCACGTGAAAGCGATCAAAGATTGGACTCTGCTCGGTTAAATACATACTAAATATGGGGTTAACGCATGGTATTATCGACAGCGTGAAAGCTGAATTATTTTCTGATTTTCAACTATCTGTAATTGGCCGCTTGCATGTAGTTAGCAATAAAAAATGGATGTAAAAAAATTAGCATGGAGCATTTATGTATAACAACAATCACGTCATCAGTTTCCTACAGTCCAACAGGATTCTGGCCTTAAAGCTCGATCACGCAGTTTCGGCTGTTAGTCACCATGTTTCTAATCAACTAGAAACCCTGGGGCAGGGAGCTAATCGCCTACTGTATTACGCATCTTGTTTTACCGATGAATATAACCATGTTTGCCAGCAACAAAAGATTGAAGATATACGTTTCAGGAATTGTGTTATTCGTATTATTCAGCGTCGTGATGTAGTCCATGAGATGCTTCGAGTTTATTTTGAAGCAATTTTAAGAAATAAGACTAATGCTCAATTAGAGCATATTAAAAAAGTGCTCATGGCCGTTAATATCCATATCGCCTCCAGCACCCTTACAAATGTGGGGTTCGCCTTTGCGGTTGCTACAAGCGTTCGTATCGGTATAAATCTGAGTATGCAACTGAGCGCCCTGACGGGACGTGCAGCGGGTACGGTTGCGGCAGTGGTGACGACTTATGGTCTGGTTCAGAAAGCCGCGAACAGCGCCCATCGACTTCACATCCAAGACCCGGCTTATTACAGTGCGCTTTACATGCAAGAGCTGGAAATGATGTATTTCCTTATTGAGCCAGTATTCGAGCGCGCGGGTGCACTTAACGCGCAATGGTCGTCTGATTCCGATATAGCAAACATCATTACCAGGATGATTCGTTAACCATGATCCACTTAATTAAGACATTTTTATTGAGGCAACTCAGGCTCTTGGGCGCCTTATATGGGCCAGTGATTTTCACGATTATTTTCGCGCTGCTACAGGGGTATCTTTTCCCTCAAAGCCCTGTGTGGCCTATCGGCATATTTGCCATAGTTATGATTGTTATTTTTACACGTTACTCTAAGTGGTGATAGCGTCACTATTAAAGAATATTAAACCAGCCTTGATAAGGAAATTATATGTCTACTCCCGCTCATTTATGGATTGAGGATGAAAACGGGTCACCGATTGTAGGGAGTTGTCAAATGCCACTGCGGTTGGGTTCCATCGAATTAAAATCATTTTCCCATGGTGTATCCATTCCTGTAGATCCCACCTGGGGTAAACTTACAGGAACGCGCGTTCACAGTCCGATTACGATAGTGAAGGAATTTGATCAAACGACACCGGTTCTCTATCGCGCGGTGTGTGAAGGGCGCACACAGAAAAAAGCCACGATCAAAATGTATCGAATACTTGAATCGGGCATAGAGTCTGAATATTTCAATATCATTCTGGATAACGTCAAAATTACGGCAATCTCGCCTTATCTTGCTCCTGATGGACAGAGCAGCACGCATCTGGAGACTCTCGAACTGCGTTATGAAGCGATTACATGGAAGTACACAGAGGGAAATGTAATTTATCGTGATTCCTGGAACGATCGTTGTTGTTCCTGAGTGAAGTCATGACTGACAGGAGCATCATATTAAAGAGAATAATTCGTTAAAACCCAGTAAAAGTGTCACCTGTGTATCAGGTCATACACCGCGCTTACTCGGCCAACACTTGTCTCGAACCGTAGGCCGGGTAAGGCGAAGCCACCACCCGGCACCACAGCAGATCAGCGCAGAATTTTCTTCTCGGCCAGATCCAGCGCGAAGTAGCTGAAGATCAGATCCGCACCCGCGCGTTTGATAGCGCCGAGGCTTTCCAGAATCACCTTCTCTTCATCAATCGCACCCGCCTGGGCGGCGAACTTGATCATCGCGTATTCACCGCTCACCTGATAAGCGCCCAGCGGCAGCTCGGTGCGCTCGCGAATATCACGCAGGATGTCCAGATACGCGCCCGCAGGTTTCACCATCAGGCAGTCAGCGCCCTGGGCTTCATCCAATAGGGATTCGCGGATCGCTTCCCGGCGGTTCAGCGGATTCATCTGGTAGGTTTTACGATCGCCTTTCAGCGCCGTGCCCGCCGCTTCACGGAACGGGCCGTAGAAGGAGGAGGCGAATTTGGTGGAGTAGGACATGATCGCCGTGTCGGTGAAACCGGCCGCGTCCAGCGCCTGGCGGATCGCCTGCACCTGGCCATCCATTGCCGCCGATGGGGCGATAAAGTCTGCACCTGCCGCCGCCGCAACAACCGCCTGTTTGCCGAGGTTTAGCAGGGTTGCGTCGTTATCCACGCCGTGATCGCACAACACGCCACAGTGGCCGTGGGAGGTGTATTCGCAGAAGCAGGTATCGGACATGACGATCATCTCCGGCACGGTCTGCTTGGCGATACGCGACATGCGCGCGACCAGACCGTCCTCTTTCCACGCGTCGCTGCCGGTGGCATCGGTGTGGTGAGAGATCCCGAAGGTCATGATGGAGCGAATACCCGCGTTGGCGATGCGTTCGATTTCACGCGCCAGATGCTTTTCCGGGATACGCATAACGCCCGGCATCGCATCGATGGCTTTGTAGTCATCGATCTCTTCTTCAACAAAAATCGGCAACACCAGATCGTTTAAGGTCAGTGTTGTCTCTTCAAACATAGCGCGCAGTGCAGGGGACTTGCGCAGGCGACGGGGACGAGCAATTAAATCGGTCATGGTATGCCTGACGTTGAGGAACAAAGAGCCGTAGTGTACCTCAAATGTTGCCCGTCCGTTTTACTAAAGTGGTCGTTTAGCAGCGCGCGCCCATCGGTGGAAGCAATATCAGAAAAATTGATCTGTATAAAAGAAATTCCTTTTAAAGGAAAGGGTCTGAACCCCCTTAATATCAGAATATGATTTATTGTGGATATGATTTAAGACCTCGCTGTAATTAATTTTTTAAACTTCATCGCGTATTGTGGGTGGAATATGTATGTGATTCATTATTTTTATATTTGCTCGGTTTCTGGATGTGGTTGTATTTATACGTTTGGGTGATCATTTAAGTGTTTTTTCAAATTTACATTTACCGGTTATTTTTCTTAACGTGTTGTTTTTATGTTCATTTTTATATTCTTAACTTTCTTTTTTGAAATATTGTCCGTATTCGGACTTACTTGAAACATTCATTGAACCTTTTTCCCATGAGACTGCATAATCTTTTCCGCAATAGAAACTTGTTGCATGAATTATTTGATGGACAATCTTGCTTACGTCCCTGAGGAGGGATGACTCAATGCAAACATGGAAAAAGAAACTGGTCGTATCGCAAATTGCATTAGCCTGCACATTGGCTATCGCTTCTCAGGCAAATGCTAAAGATATCTCCGGCACGACGTATAATACTTTTGGTTATGATAATTCCACCTCTGCGCCGGTATATTATGGCTATGCAGACTGGAATTATTCCGGTTCAGCGCACGACGCTGATATCTATCCGGTGATCAACAAATCCACCGTAAACGGTGTGATTTCGACCTACTATCTGGACGATGGTGCGGGCGGTCGCGCGAATGCGCTGAAAATTACCAACAGTAAAATCAACGGTATGATCACCTCTCAGTGCATGACCTCTACATGCGTTGACGGTCTGGATGCCGATGGCACTGCGCACACTCAGTATGACCGTTTTGATCTGATCGTGGATAACTCCACCATTAACGATCTGTATGAGCATTACGCTTATAACGTGACCGAGGGTGACAAAACGGAAGCGCGTACGCTGGATACCCATGCGCTGGGTAACGCCATCACGCTCAATGTGGAATCCGACATTGTTATCCAGAACAACTCACGCGTAGCGGGTATTACCCTGACGCAGGGCTATCATCAGCTGGATAATACCCCGTACGACAGCACCGAAGGCGTGGCCAACAACAGCCATGTCTTCCGCAACACGCTGGTCGTGAAGGATTCCGTACTGACGTCAGGCGCGTCCCGCGATCTGGGTGCCAGCGGCTTCTACGGTCAGTCTGCTAAGCCGAGTGACTATGCTGAATCAAACGCGACGGCGGCTGATGACGCGGCGCTGATCGTAGCGGCGAGTGCGGCTGATAACGCGATGCAAACCACGGCGGTGTTCGATCACTCGACCATCACCGGCGACATCCTGTTCTCCAGCACCTTTGATAATAACTTCTTCGCTAACGGCGACCCGGCAACCGATAAAACGGATGACGGCGTGTACAACCCAACCACCAACGGCTGGGACGATACCGACAAGCTGGACGTGACGCTGAACAACGGCAGCAAGTGGGTCGGTGCGGCGCAGTCAAGCGTTGAAGCGATCGGTACGGGCCAGATGTACGGTGAGGGCTATACCGGCGTTGACCACAAAGAGCTGTTACCAAACAGCATCTGGCCTGACTCTACCTTTGACAGCAACGGTCACGTTGTGGGCAACGAGGTGTATCAGAGCGGCCTGTTCAACGTCACCCTGAACAACGGTTCCGAGTGGGATACCCGCAAGGCGTCCAACATCGATAAGCTGACCGTGAACAGCGGCTCTCAGGTTAACGTTGAAGACTCCAGCCTGCTGGCTGACAGCATCACCCTGAACGGTTCCTCTACCCTGAATATCGGCGACAGCGGTAAAGTGGCTTCACACAGCCTGTATCTGGACAGCGGCAGCCGTGCAACCCTGACGCAGGAAACCGCAGAGCTGTATGCCAACACAATCACCGTGGATAACGGTGCGGAGCTGGCGCTGGGCCTGGGTCAGGTTGACACCCATAAAATGGTGCTGACCGATAACGGCGTTCTGAACGTGGGCAGCCGTGACTACGTGCTGAACGCGGATCTGAACAACGCCCGTTATGTGACTAACGATCGTCATGTGACCGGCTACGATCAGGGCGTGATCGCGCTGAATGCCGACGGCCACCTGGCGGTGAACGGCGACGTATCAGGTAACTACAAGGTGCGTGTTGATAACGCGACCGGTGAAGGCTCCGTTGCAGATTACAAAAACAACGAAGTGATCCGCGTTTACGACAATGACGCGAGCACCAAAGCGACCTTTACTGCGGCAAACAAAGCGGATCTGGGTGCTTACACCTATAAAGCGCAGCAGCAGGGCGACACCGTGGTTCTGCGTCAGCAGGAGCTGACCGACTACGCCAACATGGCGCTGAGCATCCCGTCTGCCAATGCCAACATCTGGAATATGCAGCAGGATACCCTGGGCGCACGCGTGACCAACAGCCGTCATGGCCTGGCGGATAACGGCGGCGCGTGGGTGAGCTACTTCGGCGGCAACCTCGACGGCGACAACGGCGTTATCAACTATGACCAGAATGCCAGCGGCATCATGGTGGGTCTGGATACCCAGATCGACGGTAACAACGCCAAATGGCTGATCGGTGGAGCGGCGGGCTTCGCGAAAGGCGATCTGAGCGATCGTTCTGGTCAGGTCGATCAGGACAGCCAGACCGCAATGGTTTACTCCTCTGCGAAGTTTGCGAACGATATCTTTATTGATGGCTCCCTGAGCTACTCACGCTTCAATAACGATCTCTCTGCCACCATGAGCAACGGCAAATACGTCGATGGCAACACCACGACCGACGCCTGGGGCTTTGGCATGAAGCTGGGCTACGACTGGAAGCTGAACCAGAACGGCTACGTAACACCATACGCAGCGGTGTCCGGTCTGTTCCAGGGCGGCGACAACTATCAGCTGAGCAACGGCCTGAAGGTGGGCGATCAGTCCTACGACAGCCTGCGCTACGAGCTGGGTGTGGATGCGGGTTATACCTTCAACTACGGCGGCGATCAGGCGTTGACCCCTTACTTCAAGCTGGCATACGTGTATGACGATGCGGACAACAGTGCGAACGTGAACGGCGATCGTATTGATAACGGCGTCGAAGGTTCTGCGGTTCGCGTAGGCCTGGGTACACAGTTCAGCTTTACCAAAAACTTCAGTGCATACACCGATGCAACCTATCTGGGCGGCGGCGACGTCGAGCAGAACTGGGGCGCAAACGTGGGCGTGAAGTACACCTGGTAATCAGCGCTTTTTTGGGGAGGCTTGCCTCCCCCTTTTCCTATCGAATAATAATAAACCGCGCTAAAGAGCCATCAGGAAAGATGACTTGAGGTTGGAATGAACCAGTACGCAAAACCAATTTCCGAATTCAGCCGGCTGGAAAAATATCTGGCGCCTTACGGTACGTCCTTTCATCTTAACGGCCATCAGACCCTGTTTGGTGATTGCTACGATGAAGATCACTACACGCTTTTCCTCCAGAGCGGCACGCTCTCCATCAACCGCCAGCAGGACGACCTGCTTGTCGAAATCGTCACCGCGCCCTTTATTCTGGGATTAAACGCGGGCATGGCGGGCAGCGGTTTGCAATACACGCTAATCACGCAGACCCCCTGCACCGGCTTCTATCTTCCGGCTGACGCCACCCGCAGCTATATCCAGCAGGGCCACCTGTGGCGCGACGCCTTCTGTTGGCTCTCCTGGAACCACCGAATGATGGAAGTGCGCGACAGGCAGCTGGTGGGGAATAACTCCTACAGCCAGATCCGTTCGACGCTGCTTGATATGGCGGGCTGGGACGAAACGCTGCGCGCACGGGTTGGGGTGATGAACTACATTCAGCGACGCACGCGTATCTCACGATCCGTGGTCGCTGAAGTACTGGCGGCGTTAAGGCAGGGAAACTACATCAATATGAGCCGGGGCAAACTGGTCAGCATCAACCGTTTGCCCGCGGAATATTAAGGCTGGACCGAGGCCGTCAGCACCTCGGCTTTATTGGCGCTCAGTTCGGCCACCAGGTTGTTAACGCCGTCGCTCATATTGACGAAGCGCGTGTTCGCAGAGCGCGTCACCACGACAAATGCCCCCACGTTTGACTGCGGGATCATCGCCATATAGGTGATGAACCCGCCACCTCCGCCGGTTTTCTGAATAATGCCCGGACGGCCGTTTTTCGGCGCCATATAGACCCAGCCCAGACCGAGCGCATCGGCTTTCCCCGGCACGTCCATGCCAATCACCTTACGCAGCTGCGCGCGCTGATAAATCAACGTCTGCATCCGGTCGGCCTGGCTGTTGCGGGCGTAGAAATCGGACGCGAGGAACTGCTGCATCCAGCGCATCATATCGCCCGGCGTGGAGTAGACGCCGCCGCTGCCGATCGCCGCCAGGGTGTTGTTGCACGGGCTGGCCCCTTTTTCCGCCACCATCAGGCGCTTGCACTGATCCGGCGACGGGGTAAAGGTGGTGTCCTTCATGCCCAGCGGACGGGTAATTTGCTCTTCAAACATCTGCGGATAGGGCTTACCGGCCGCATTGGATAACGCGTCCGCCAGCAGATCGAACGCGAGGTTCGAATAGGCCGCCTGCGAGCCCGGCGCCGTTTTCAGGGTGGTGTTGCTCAGGTAGTTCCAGCGCTGTTCGCGGGTTGGCCAGACGAAGACCGGACGATGCGCCGCGCCGCCGGGCTGTTCACGGGGCAGGGCGCTGGTGTGGGTCGCCAGATTCACCAGGGTGATTGGCGCGCCCTGATATGTCGGGACATGCGCGCCCGGCGGGGCGTATTTGCTGAGCGGATCGTTGAGTTTCACCACGCCCTGATCGAGCAGTTTCACCAGCATTTCGCTGGTCATCAGCTTGGTCAGGGAGGCGATGCGGATAACCGAATCCAGCTGCGGGTGAACGTTGCTGCCCGGGCGCGTTTCACCGAAGCTGCGAAACACGCGCTGGTTGCCGTCAATCACCACCAGCGCCATGCCGGTTGCGCCGCTGCCGTAGTAGATCAGGTTGGCGTAGCGATCGGCGATATCAGAGGCTAAAGCAGGCGCCGTCAGCGGTTGGGCCGCCCGGGCGGTAGACAGGCTCAGGGCGCACAGCGCGACGAAAGATAACAGACAACGTTTCAACGAAAAGCATCCATAAAGTAAATGAAGAAAGTAATGGGTATTTATACTACTAATCGGAGCGGTGCAATGGCCCGAATTGCATAACCATAGCGAGAAAAACGTAACCGCGGGTAAATAAGAACGATTTCGTTGCAACCGGTCTCCCATTTTGTGACATCGGGCTTATGATAGGCACCTTCGGTGAAACGCGCCGAAACACTTCCCGTAAAACCGGAAGCGAACTAATAATAAACCCTCGGGTCTGACCTTTTTGCCACGCGCCCTCCAGCCGGCGCGTGTCTGATTTCGCGTGGTGATTGTTGAACACAGCAACAGCCATAACTACAAGAAGGAAGCATTATGTTTAAGTCTTTTTTCCCAAAGCCGGGGCCATTTTTCCTGTCGGCATTTATTTGGGCGCTGGTAGCCGTTGTTTTCTGGCAGGCGGGCGGCGGCGCGTGGTTCGCGCGTATCGCCGGTGCGACGGGCGATGTGCCCATTAGCGCCGCGCGCTTCTGGTCCCGTAGCTATCTGCTGTTTTACGCCTACTATGCGGCCTGCGTGGGGCTGTTTGCCCTGTTCTGGTTTAACTATGCGCCGCACCGCTGGCAGTACTGGTCGATTCTCGGCACGGCGCTGATTATCTTCGTCACCTGGTTTCTGGTGGAAGTGGGCGTGGCGGTTAACGCCTGGTATGCGCCGTTCTACGATCTGATCCAGACCGCGTTGAGCTCGCCGCACAAGGTGACGATTAACCAGTTCTATCACGAGGTGGGGATTTTCCTCGGCATCGCCCTGATTGCGGTGATCATCGGCGTGATGAACAACTTCTTCGTCAGCCACTACGTCTTCCGCTGGCGTACCGCGATGAACGAACACTATATGGCGCACTGGCAGCACCTGCGCCATATTGAAGGTGCCGCCCAGCGTGTGCAGGAAGACACCATGCGCTTTGCCTCGACCCTCGAGGATATGGGCGTGAGTTTTATCAACGCCATCATGACGCTGATCGCCTTCCTGCCGGTGCTGGTCACGCTCTCCGCGCACGTGCCGGATCTGCCGATCGTCGGCCACCTGCCGTACGGTCTGGTGATTGCCGCCATCGTCTGGTCGCTGATGGGGACCGGGCTGCTGGCGGTGGTGGGTATCAAGCTGCCGGGCCTGGAGTTTAAAAACCAGCGCGTGGAAGCGGCCTACCGTAAAGAGCTGGTGTACGGCGAAGACGATCCCGAGCGCGCCTCGCCGCCAACCGTGCGCGAGCTGTTTGGCGCCGTGCGCCGCAACTATTTCCGCCTCTATTTCCACTACATGTACTTCAACATTGCGCGCATTCTCTATTTGCAGGTGGATAACGTTTTCGGCTTGTTCCTGCTGTTCCCGTCGATTGTTGCGGGTACGATTACGCTCGGCCTGATGACGCAGATCACCAACGTCTTTGGTCAGGTTCGCGGTTCGTTCCAGTATCTGATCAGTTCATGGACTACGCTTGTTGAGCTGATGTCCATCTATAAGCGTTTACGCAGTTTCGAACGCGAGCTGGACGATAAAGATTTGCAGGAAGTGACCAACACATTCAGTTAATACAGGGAGTTGCTATGTCTTTTGCCGTACCGCGCGCGTTATCCATCTCGCTGCTGGCCGCCTTCGTGCTGGCGGGCTGCGCCGAAAAAGGGGCCGCGCCGCTGAAAGAGGGCGAAAAGCCTGTCGACGTGGCGAGCGTGGTGCGCCAGAAAATGCCCGTCAGCGTGAAGGACAAAAACGCGTGGGCAACGGCATTAGCAAAGACCTTTGAAAGCCAGAAAATCGCCCCCACCGAGGAGAACATCTGCTCGGTGCTGGCGGTGGCGCAGCAGGAGTCCATGTACCAGTCCGACCCTGCGGTGCCAGGCCTGAATAAGATCGCGTGGAAAGAGATCGACCGCCGGGCGGAATCGATGCATATCCCGGTGTTCCTCGTCCACACGGCGCTAAAAATCCCCTCGCCGAACGGCAAAAGCTACAGCGAACGGCTGGATACGGTGAAAACCGAGAAACAGCTGAGCGCCATTTTTGATGACTTCATCAATATGGTGCCGATGGGCCAGAAGCTGTTTGGCTCGCTTAACCCGGTGCATACCGGCGGGCCGATGCAGGTCAGCATCGCGTTCGCGGAAAAACACACCGACGGCTATCCGTGGGACATTGACGGCACGGTGCGCCAGGAGGTCTTCTCCCTGCGCGGCGGGCTGTGGTTCGGGACCTATCATCTGCTGAACTATCCGGCGAACTACAGCGAACCGCTCTACCGCTTTGCGGACTTCAACGCGGGCTGGTACGCCAGCCGTAACGCGGCGTTCCAGAGCGCGGTCAGCCGGGCGAGCGGCGTCAAGCTGGCGCTGGACGGCGATCTGATCGCCTACGGCAGCAGCAGTGCGGGAACGACGGAGCTGGCGGTGCGCAAGCTGGCGACAAAACTGGGGATGAGCAACAGCGAAATCCGCCGTCAGCTGGAGAAGGGCGACAGCCTGGCGTTTGAGAAAACGGATCTCTATCAGCAGGTCTTTAAGATGGCGGAGCAGAAGAGCGGGAAAACCTTACCGAAGGCGATACTGCCGGGGATCCAGCTTGAAAGCCCGAAGATTACGCGTAATCTCACCACGGCGTGGTTTGCGAAGCGCGTGGACGATCGTCGGGCTAAGTGTATGGCGCTTTAACGGTGACGGCGGCGCAGGCGCAGAACCAGCGCGGCAACGCCTAATACCACGCAGCCTGCGAGGAAGGGGATAACGCCGAAGATGGTGCTGACCCCTAAACCTATCTCAACGCGCGGGCGGCCCGTGTCCTGAACCTGCATCAGGTGTTCGTAGACTCCCGGCGCATGGACCAGCATGTTTAAAAGCTGTGTACCCGCCCAGAAGCAGAAGAGCACAAACAGGGCATAGGCAATGTTACCCGCCGTGGAGGTTTTTGGTTGGTTGCCGCCAAAAATCGGCCTCGACAATGTAAAATCAGCCATAAAGACCTCCCGAAATTCACTCTGTTCAGAAACTCGTCGTACAGGTGAAGTGTGACAGGTCATAGCATTTGTCAATATCAGAATCGTGGTAATTTGGGCCAGGGAATTCTCCTGGATTGTCGATTTCTGCATCGCATCACAGTTTTGTTACTTAAGTGAAATTGCGACACATTTGAGAATTTCCGCATCTGCCACAGACCTGGCCGAAAAACTGTGAGAGGATAGCTTTTTTTCTGCCGGGGTCCCCATGAAGCTCACTTCTAAACTACGCCGTGACTGGCACTACTACGCCTTTGCTATCGGGCTTATCTTTATTCTTAACGGGATTGTGGGGCTGCTGGGATTTGAAGCGAAAGGCTGGCAAACCTACGCGGTGGGGCTGGTGACGTGGGTGATAAGCTTCTGGCTGGCGGGATTCATCATCCGCCGTCGGCCTGAAGAGGCGACGGCGGATGACCATACAACGGTCGAAAAAGTCGATTAACCCTTCATCGAGCTTTTAAGGGCGCTGTCGGCGGCGTGACGCTCCAGCGCCAGTTCAATCAGGCGGGTGATTAAATCGGTATAGCCAAGCCCGCTGGCCTGCCACAGTTTTGGATACATGCTGATGTTGGTAAAGCCCGGCAGCGTGTTGATTTCGTTGATCACCACGTCGTTTTCTGGCGTCAGGAACACGTCCACGCGCGCCATGCCGCAGCAGCCAAGCGCCTGATAGGCTTCAATGGCGATCGCGCGGATCTTATCGTTAATCGCCGGATCGATATCCGCAGGCACCACCACCTGTGCGCCTTTGTCGTCGATGTATTTAGTGTCGTAAGAGTAGAAATCGCTGTTCAGCACCACTTCGCCGCAGGTGCTGGCCTGTGGGAAATCGTTGCCCAGCACCGCGCACTCAATTTCACGGCCTTTAATGCCCTGTTCAACCACCACTTTATGATCGAATTCGAACGCCAGACGAACGGCCTCGGCGTACTGCGCTTCGCTGCTCACCTTGCTCACGCCCACGGAAGAACCCTGATTGGCAGGCTTCACGAACAGCGGCAGACCCAGCTGTGCGCTGATGCTGGCGAAGCTGTGCTTATCGCGGTTGGCGCGGGTGAGGGTAACAAACGGCGCGATATGCAGACCGGCGTCGCGCAGCAGACGCTTTGTGACGTCTTTGTCCATGCAGGCGGCAGAGCCCAGCACGTCAGAGCCGACAAACGGCAGGTTCGCCATGCGCAGCATCCCCTGAAGGGAGCCATCTTCGCCCAGCGTACCGTGAACAATCGGGAACACCACGTCGATTTGCGCCAGCGACTGCGCGTTGCCCGCGTCGATAAACTGCCCTTCAATCACGCCGGGAACGGTAGCCACGCTGACGTCAGAAGGGTTAAGCGCGATGCGGGACGGATCGTTGGCATTCAGCAGATACTGGCTGGCGTCGTTGACATGCCATTGCCCCTGTTTATCAATGCCCAGCAGAACCACCTCGAAGCGGGTTTTATCGATCGCATCGACAATATTTTTTGCCGATTGCAACGACACCTCGTGCTCCGCTGATTTTCCCCCAAAGACAATACCCACGCGCTGCTTAGCCATTTCACTCTCTTCCAGTCTGACGAAAAGCCTATAACATACCACGATGCCCGGCGGGTTTCGCGGCCTTCTGCCATAATGTTTTAGAGGGTCACGAGGGGGGAGTGTGAAAGGAAAAAACCTGCTGATTATGTGCATTATTGGTGCTGCCGCAACGGTGGGATACCGCTGGCTGCCGTCCCATTACAACCCCTTTACGCCGCTGTCGCTCGACGATCCGCCCGGCAAAATCACCCAGTTCAAACTTCGGCGTCTGTCCCCTGAGGATTGCGCGAGCCTGCTGTCGCAGGCCAACCAACAAAAGCTTATCCGCACCCAGGCCGTGGCCGACACTACCGGCGAATGCCCGCTTAGCAACGTGGTGCGCGTGCGCGACTTCGGCCCGGTTACCCTGAGCGGCAGCTTTTTAGCCAGCTGTCCGCTGGCGCTCAGCTCGGCGCTGTTTGTCAGCCAGCAGGCGCGGCCGCTCACCCGGTCGATGATGGGCAGCGAGCTGGCCCGCATTGACCACGTTGGCAGCTTTGCCTGTCGCAACATCTACCATCGCCAGAACGCACGGCGCAGCGAACACGCGACCGCAGAGGCGCTGGACATCAGCGGGTTCCGGCTGGCCGACGGACAGCGTGTGACCGTGCTGCGCGGCTGGCAGTCCGCTAAAACGCAGCCGTGGCTTCAGGCACTGCTGGCGGCCAGCTGCGACTATTACGGCAACGGTCTGGGGCCGGAATATAACGCGGCGCACGCCAACCATTTTCATCTGGGGATGCGCGGATACGGGCTGTGTCGCTAAAGCATAATCTGCCGCTATGAATTGGATAATATGTGACTTGTTTCACAAATATGATGACTGGGAAGATAAAACACCAAAGTCATTGAGGCCCGCACCTCTGGCGCTACGTGATGACACGTAACTTGCTAATCTGTGGACGAATTCGCCTAAAAATGAAGATTGCGCCCGCTATGGAATCCTGGAAAGTTAACCTTATATCGGTCTGGTTTGGCTGTTTTTTTACCGGACTCGCCATTAGCCAGATTTTACCCTTCCTGCCGCTGTACGTGGCGCAGCTTGGCGTGACGTCCCACGAAGCGCTCTCGATGTGGTCGGGCCTTACCTTCAGCGTCACCTTCCTGGTTTCCGCAATCGTATCGCCCATGTGGGGCAGCCTGGCGGACAGAAAAGGGCGCAAGCTGATGCTGCTGCGCGCCTCGCTGGGCATGGCGGTGGCGATCCTTCTTCAGGCCTTTGCCACCAACGTCTGGCAGCTGTTTTTGCTCCGCGCGCTGATGGGGCTCACCTCTGGCTACATCCCCAACGCGATGGCGCTGGTGGCCTCGCAGGTGCCGCGCGAGCGCAGCGGCTGGGCGCTAAGTACGCTTTCTACCGCGCAAATCAGCGGTGTGATCGGCGGCCCGCTGATGGGCGGCTTCCTGGCCGACCACGTTGGCCTGCGGGCGGTATTCTTTATTACCGCCGCACTGCTGGTGATCAGTTTCCTGGTCACGCTGTTCCTGATTAAAGAAGGCGGGCGTCCTAAGGTCAGTAAAGCGGAGCGCCTCAGCGGGAAAGCGGTCTTCGCCACGCTGCCCTATCCGGGGCTGATGATTAGCCTGTTTGTCACCACCATGGTGATCCAGCTCTGCAACGGCTCCGTCGGCCCGATTCTGGCGCTGTTTATCAAATCCATGGAGCCGGACAGTAACAATATCGCTTTTCTCAGCGGGATGATCGCCGCCGTGCCGGGCGTGTCGGCGCTGATCTCCGCGCCGCGTCTGGGCAAACTGGGCGACCGAATCGGTACCGCGCGCATCCTGATGGGCACCCTGATTATCGCCGTGGTGCTCTTCTTCGCCATGTCGTTTGTCACCTCGCCGCTCCAGCTTGGCGTGCTGCGCTTCCTGCTCGGCTTTGCCGACGGGGCGATGCTGCCTGCGGTGCAAACCCTGCTGGTGAAATACTCCAGCGACCAGGTGACCGGACGCATCTTTGGCTATAACCAGTCGTTTATGTATCTCGGGAACGTCGCCGGGCCGCTGATTGGTGCGTCCGTATCGGCAATGGCCGGCTTCCGCTGGGTATTTGCCGCCACGGCGGTGGTTATTCTGATCAATATCATTCAGCTGGCATTTGCATTACGCCGTCGCCAGCAAATAGCGGACGCGAAATCTGCACGCTAGCCGGTCAGGGATGCATTATATATTCTTATGGCACTCGCATTTATATATAACTAAATGCGAGGCCACATTCTCCACTATTCGATCTTCGTTAATGGATTTCATTAATAGAAAAACGTTTCGCTGATAATCAACGTCACATATTTGAACGTAAAGCCAATATTTACATGAGATAATACTTAACGCTGCTTTGCATTATTGATTCGGAGTGATAACGTCATGAAAAATGGCAAAAGGAAATAGCACGATGAAAAATCTTATTGCGGAGTTGCTGGTTAAGCTTGCCCAAAAGGAAGAAGAGTCTAAAGAGCTGGTCGCTCAGGTTGAGGCGCTGGAGATTGTGGTCACGGCACTGCTGAGACAGATGGCGCAAACCGACCAGCAGGCGTTAATTGATAGTATCGAAGGGGCGCTGGATAGCGCCAAACCCAACTCTCAGGTGCCTGCCCAGGATGCGGAGATGCTCAACCAGTACGTAAAAAAGCTGTTAAGGCATCCTCGCACCTAAACTGTTAGCGGTTCTGACAGCGTGTCATCGAACTGTCACGCAGGTTGCCTATAGTCGCTCTGTTTTATTTTTTATGTATTTGTACATGGAGAAAATAAATTGAAACAGAGCGCACTCGTTATTGCATTAATGCCCCTTATTTTTACCCCTGTTATTCATGCTGACACCGTCAATACGCAGGTTCTGGATAATCGCACCGCTAAGGGCGATATCACGCAGCCCGGCGGCGCACGCCGACTGTCGGAAGATCAAACCGCTGCCATTCGCGCGTCGCTAAATGATAAACCCGCCAAAAATATTATTTTACTGATTGGCGACGGCATGGGGGATTCCGAAATTACCGCCGCGCGTAATTACGCCGAAGGCGCGGGCGGTTATTTTAAAGGTATCGATGCGTTACCGCTGACCGGACAATATACCCATTACGCCCTGAATAAAAAAACCGGCAAACCGGACTACGTGACCGACTCTGCGGCATCGGCAACCGCGTGGTCAACCGGGGTGAAAACCTATAACGGAGCGCTGGGCGTGGATATCCACGAAAACGACCATCAGACCCTGCTGGAGATGGCAAAAGCGGCGGGGCTGGCCACCGGCAACGTCTCCACGGCTGAACTTCAGGACGCGACGCCCGCGGCGCTGGTCGCCCATGTGACCTCGCGTAAATGCTACGGCCCGTCCGTCACCAGCGAAAAATGCCCGACCAACGCGCTGGAGAAGGGCGGTAAAGGATCGATCACCGAACAGCTGCTGAACGCCCGCCCGGACGTCACCCTGGGCGGCGGGGCGAAAACCTTCGCAGAAACCGCCACCGCCGGAGAGTGGCAGGGCAAAACCCTGCGTGAACAGGCGCAGGCGCGCGGTTACCAGCTGGTGAGCGACGCGGCGTCGCTGGCGGCCATCACCGACGCGAATCAGGATAAACCGCTGCTGGGGCTGTTCTCGGACGGCAACATGCCGGTGCGCTGGGAAGGGCCGAAAGCCTCTTACCACGGCAATATCGACAAACCCGCGGTGACCTGTACGCCAAATCCGAAGCGCGACGAAAGCGTGCCGACCCTGGCCGCCATGACCGACAAGGCCATCTCCCTGCTGAGCAAAAGCGAGAAAGGCTTCTTCTTGCAGGTGGAAGGGGCGTCAATTGATAAGCAGGATCACGCGGCGAACCCGTGCGGGCAAATTGGCGAAACGGTCGATCTCGATGAAGCGGTGCAAAAGGCGCTCGAATTCGCGAAGAAGGACGGCAACACCCTGGTGGTGGTGACCGCGGACCACGCCCACTCAAGCCAGATTATCCCGCCGGATACCAAAGCGCCGGGGCTGACCCAGGCGCTGAACACCAAAGACGGCGCGGTGATGGTGATGAGCTATGGCAACTCTGAAGAGGAGTCTATGGAACATACCGGCACGCAGCTGCGCATTGCCGCCTACGGCCCGCACGCGGCGAACGTGGTCGGCCTGACCGATCAGACGGACCTGTTCTACACCATGAAAGCAGCGCTGGGTCTGAGATAATTCCCACGCCCGGCAGAAATCGCCTCTGCCGGGTGGTTTTTTTCCCACCGCGAACCAGACTTAATGTGAATGTTCACAAAAGGATGGTGCAATGAAAACAACAATACTGCTTACCCTGCTCTCCGGCGCGTTCCTGATGTCCTCAGCGAACGCGGCAGACAAAACCCCAACTCCTCAGCAGCAGCGCATGACCACCTGCAACCAGCAGGCAACGGCCAAAACGCTGAAAGGCGACGAGCGTAAAACCTACATGAGCGACTGCCTGAAAAACGGCGCATCCAAACCGGATGAAAAAAGCCTGACGCCGCAGCAGCAAAGAATGCGCGAATGTAACGTTCAGGCCACCGAACAGTCGCTTAAGGGTGACGATCGTAAAAAATTCATGAGCGGCTGCCTGAAAAAACAGGCGTAGTTCTAACGGGTGAGCGCCCCTCGCGGCTCACCCAAAATTTCATACTTCCCCCGCAGATCCCCTCTCTATAATTTGGGAAATTGTTACAGAATATTCCCAAAAATGATGAATGATGAAGATTTTTACCAAAATGAAAACATTCGGGAAGAGTGGCACCAGAGCCTTTCTCAGGATGATACCCACCGCACCGGGATCCAGTTTGCCCGGCGGCTAAGGCTGGCGCGAATGGTCGGACTGGCGGCGCTCTTTTTTCCGATTGCGGGCGTGCTGGTCAGCCACTTCCACGCCGGGGGCTGGTGGCTCCTGCTGGTCGGCTGGGCGTTTGTCTGGCCGCATCTTGCCTGGCAGCTCGCCTGCCGTACGCCTGAACCTCTTCAGGGCGAAATCAGGAACTTAAAAATCGATGCTCTCATCGCGGGCGTATGGATTGGCCTGATAGGGCTGAGCGCGCTCCCCACGGCGGCGCTGGTGATGATGGTCGGCATGAACATGATGGGGGCGGGGGGCTGTCGGCTGTTCTTCGCCGGGATCGCGCTGACCGCCGCCGCTGCGCTGGCGACCCTACCGCTGACGGGCAGCGCGCTGGCGTTTGCGCCCGAGCCGATAGCGTGGTGGCTGATGCTCCCCGTTCTGGTGCTTTACCCGATGCTGTTCGCCTGGCTGAGCCACCGCACGACGATGCGCCTTGCGGAGCATAAGCGGCGGCTGGAGCTGATGAGCACCCGCGACGGCATGACCGGCGTCTTTAACCGCCGCCACTGGGAAACGCTGCTGCGTAACGAGTTCGACGCGTGTCGCCGACACCATCGCGTCGCGACGATTTTGATTATCGATATCGACCACTTTAAGACCATTAATGACACCTGGGGACACGACGTGGGGGACGAGGCGATTATCGCCATTACGCGTCAGATCCAGATGACCCTGCGCTCGGGCGATCGGATAGGGCGCTTTGGCGGGGATGAATTTGCGGTGATCATGTCGGGCACGACGGCGGAGAGCGCCAAAGCGGCGATGTCGAGGGTGCACGAGCGGCTGGAAAACATGTCGCTGCCCGGGGCGCCAAAAGAGCGGTTACGCATTAGCGTTGGCGTTGCGCCGTGGGGGCCGCAGTTTGGGCATTACCGCGAATGGCTGAAGGCGGCGGACGTGGCACTCTATAAGGCGAAAAATGCCGGACGCGGCCGCACCGAAGTGGCGGCCTGACGCCCGGCATTTTGCATCAGGACTTGCTCAGTTTTTCTGATTTTTCCATGCACTTCGTCATCGCTTCGATGACCGCCGCGCGGAACCCGCGCTCTTCAAGCACGCGAACGGCTTCAATCGTGGTGCCGCCAGGCGAGCACACCATATCCTTCAGTTCACCCGGGTGTTTCCCGGTTTCGAGCACCATTTTGGCGGAGCCCATCACCGCCTGCGCCGCAAACTTGTACGCCTGCGCGCGCGGCATCCCGCCGAGTACGGCGGCATCGGCCATCGCTTCGATAAACATAAAGACATAGGCTGGTGCAGAGCCGCTCACGCCCACGACCGGATGGATCATCGACTCGGCAATCACCTCGGCCTCACCGAAGCAGCGGAAGATATTCAGCACGTCGGCGGTATCTTCTGAGGTCACCAGCGCGTTCGGGGTGACGGAGGTCATCCCGGCATTCACCAGCGACGGGGTGTTTGGCATGGCGCGCACGATTTTGCGGTCATGGCCCAGCGCGCGCGCCAGCTGATCCAGCGTCACGCCAGCGGCAATCGACACCACCAGCGTCTCTTTATTCAGGCTGGAGGTGATTTCACTCAGCACTTTAATCATGATGTTGGGCTTCACGGCGCCAAAGACGATATCCGCCACCTGAGCCACTTCCTGCGCGCTTTCCGCAGCGTTAATACCGTATTCATCACGCAGCGCGGCGACTTTATCGGGCGACGGGGTATACACCCAAATCTGGCCCGGCAGCACCTGACCGCTGGCGATTAATCCGCCAAGAATGGCTTTTCCCATATTGCCACAGCCGATAAAACCGATTTTCTTCTCCATCATGCCTCTCCGTTCTTATGCGTTGTTGTTTATGATCGATAGCGTTGGGTTATAGCTTAACAACGAAAAGCGGGGGACAATAGTCGGCAAGATCATTAAGGGGAGACAATATGGCGATTTGGGTTGATGCGGACGCGTGTCCGAACGTAATCAAAGAGATCCTGTTCCGTGCCGCCGAGCGCGTACAGATGTCGTTAACGCTGGTGGCGAACCAGAATATCCGCGTTCCGCCGTCGCGGTTTATCCGCTCCCTGCGTGTGCCCGCGGGTTTTGACGTGGCGGATAACGAGATTGTGCGCCTGTGCAGCCCCGAAGACCTGGTGATCACCGCCGATATCCCCCTGGCGGCGGAAGTGCTGGAGAAAGGCGCCGCCGCGCTGAACCCTCGCGGGGAGCGTTATTCCCCGGCGACCATTCGGGAAAAGCTCACCATGCGCGACTTTATGGATACCCTGCGCGCCAGCGGCGTGCAGACCGGCGGGCCGGACAGCCTGTCCCAGCGCGACCGCCAGCAGTTTGCCGCCGAGCTGGATAAATGGCTGCTGGAAGTCAAACGCCGCAGCGCTAAATGATAATAATTGTCAATTTGTGGTACAGTGGGGCGACCGCAGGGTTGTCATCACGTACCGCTTTGCAGTAAAGTAAACGCAACATCTTCTGCAATAATTTCTTTACACTCTTCGGCCATCCGGCATCAAGGGGAACACCTGGTTATGACCCAACCCATCTTTTTAGTTGGCCCCCGCGGCTGTGGGAAATCCACCGTTGGCCTTGAACTGGCTCACGCCTGTCACAGCGCATTCGTGGATACCGACCACTGGCTTCAGACCCATGCAGGACGATCTATTGCCGACATCGTGGAAGACGAGGGCTGGGAAAGCTTTCGCGCCCGTGAAACCGCCGCGCTTGAAGCGGTCACCGCGCCATCCACGGTTATCGCGACCGGCGGCGGCATTATTCTGGCGCCGCATAATCGCCAGTTTATGCGTGAGAACGGAATTGTGATTTATCTTTGCGCGCCGGTTTCAACCCTGGTTGAGCGCCTCGAAGCCTTCCCGGAAGAGGGGCAACGCCCCACGCTGACCGGCAAGCCTATCAGCGAAGAGGTGAGCGACGTGCTGGCCGAGCGCGATGCGCTGTATCGCGAGGCGGCACACCACGTTGTGGATGCATCCGCGTCACCCAAAGAGGTTGTGATTCAGATTATTACCGCCCTGCGTTTGGCGTGCGCCAGCTAAGCGCCGTCTATACTCATAGTTCAGACAATAAAATCTTTAAAAAGGATGAACTATGCCAACCAGACCTCCCTATCCGCGTGAAGCACGCATTGTGACCGTTGAAAAAGGCGCCAGCGACCAGACCGTGACCTGGTATCAGCTGCGTGCCGATCACCCGAAGCCGGATTCCCTGATCAGTGAACATGAAACTGAGCAGGAAGCGCTCGATGCGAAACGGCGCTACGAAGATCCTGAGAAGTCCTGATAAAAATCCTAAAGCGCCTTTAATCGTGCCTTAATCACACTTTTCAACCATCCAAAATGTTAAGCAGGAGTTAAAGTTCAGTTATTACAGGCAGATTCGGTAATGGCCGTGGATCTTTACACTATGGGGTAAAGATCTGCTGCTACTCTTGGTGCTGTTTTGTAGAAAAAACGAACAGTGCAGAGTGCTGAGCCTGTACCTGTGTGGCAGCAGTAGCAGTAACGGAAGGCGATCAACATGAAGGCGACGTTGGCTATCCTCACTATCGGTGTGGTGCCTGTAAGCGAAGTATTACCGCTCCTGACGGAGCATGTCTCTGAACAACAGATCACGCATCTTAGCCTGCTCGGGAAGATGAGTCGGGCAGAGGTCATGGAAGACTACGCTATCGACGAGGGGGATGACCCTCTGCCGACGTTGTTAAACGACGGTCACATGGCGCACGTGTCGCGCCAGAAAATTGAGCGCGCGCTGCAAGGCGTGATTGAGGTGCTCGATAATCAAGGTTACGACGTGATTTTGCTGATGAGCACCGCGCCGATTAAGGGGCTGTCGGCGCACAACGCGATTTTACTTGAACCCATGCGCATTATCCCGCCGCTGGTGGCCTCCATTGTAGATGGTCATCAGGTGGGGATAATTGTCCCCATCGAAGAACTTCTTGCGCTCCAGGCCGCGAAGTGGAGCACGCTTGAGAAGACCCCCCTCTACGCGCTGGCACACCCTATCCACGATAGCGATGCGGCGCTTATCGCCTCCGGGCAGTCGCTGCTGGACAGAGGCGCCGACGTGCTGATGCTGGATTGCCTTGGTTTTCATCAGCGCCACCGGGATTTATTGCAAAAAGCGCTCGATGTCCCGGTCCTGTTATCTAACGTCTTAATGGCGCATCTGGCGTCCGAGCTGCTGGCGTAATGATTTTGCGTGACAGTTCATGAGCATGGCCCCTATAGTGGATTTTTCTCTAATAAATATAAGGGCCAGTACATGCTTCAGAGTAACGAATACTTTTCCGGTAAAGTGAAATCCATTGGTTTTACCAGCAGCAGCACTGGCCGCGCCAGCGTTGGGGTGATGGCTGAAGGGGAATATACCTTTGGCACGGCGGAAGCCGAAGAGATGACGGTTGTCAGCGGTGCGCTGAACGTCTTACTGCCGGGGGAAACCGAGTGGAAAGTCTTTGCTGCCGGGCAGGTTTTCAACGTCCCTGCGCACAGCGAGTTCCATTTGCAGGTGGCTGAACCAACCTCTTATCTGTGCCGCTACCTGAAATAACCTTTTTCTTCCCTCTCCCCATTGGGGGAGAGGGATACCGGATTATCTCTGCGCTTCGCCGCCGAGACCTTCCACCAGGCTCTGGATCAACGCAGCCAGTTCGCCCGTCATCAGAATAAAGTCCGCGTCAAAACGCTGAGCGTAATCTTCCCGGTCGATATCTTCGTTCTGATCGCGCAGTTCATCGCAGAACTTCAGGCGCTTCACGGAGCCATCGTCGCACATCACAAACTGAATGCGCTGCTGCCAGTCGAGCGCCAGCTTGGTGACTACTTTGCCCGCTTCGATGTGAACCGCGATCTCGTCGCTCACCAGATCCTGCTTTTTCGCGCGGATCACGCCGCCGTCTTCCAGCAGCGCTTTCAGCTCGGCTTCGTCGAGGATCTGGAAGCCCTGAGCGGCCGTTCCGCTGCGCACCCACTCGGTCAGCGTCAGCTCAATCGGGGTTTCCAGCGCCAGCGGCACAACCGGCAGCGAGCCAAGGCTCTTACGCAGCAGCGCCAGCGTATCTTCCGCTTTCTTCGCGCTGGCGCAGTCGACCATGATCAACCCGTTGACGGTGTCGATCCACATCATGGTCTGGCTAAAACGGCTAAAGGCGCGCGGCAGCAGGGAGTGCAGCACTTCGTCCTTCAGGGAATCTTTTTCAGTTTTTTTCAGCTTGCGGCCCTGTTCGGCCTCGAGCTTGAAGATCTTCGCTTCGAGCGCCTGCTTTACCACCGGCGTGGGCAGGATCTTCTCTTCTTTACGCGCGCAAACGACGATTTGACCCGTGCTGCTGGCGTGGGTCAGCGCATCGCTTTGTGAACCCATCGGCGGAACCCAGCCGGTCTTCGCCATGTCCTGGCTACCGCAAGGGGTGAAGGTGTAAGCGGCTAACTGTTTTTCCATCTCTTCAGCACGCAGCGAAACGTCGCGGCTAAGACGGTAAACCATCAAATTTTTGAACCACAGCATGATAATTTCCACGGCCTTGTCGTTAAATCAGCGGGCATGATAGCGAATTGTCGCCTCGCTTGCATTGCTAATCGGGTAGCGGACTTCTACTCTGTTGATAATCAAAATAAAGAGGAGCGTGCTGTGCGTATTGGGATTGATTTAGGCGGGACGAAAACAGAAGTGATTGCGCTGAGCGAGCAGGGGGAGCAGCTGTTCCGCCACCGTTTGCCGACACCGCGCGACGACTACCATCAGACCATTGAAACCATTGCCCACCTTGTCGAGATGGCCGAGCAGGAGACCGGGCAGACCGGCACCGTGGGGATGGGGATCCCCGGCTCTATTTCGCCCTACACCGGCGTGGTTAAAAACGCGAACTCCACCTGGCTCAACGGCCAGCCTTTTGACAAAGATCTCAGCGCGCGCCTGAAGCGCGAGGTGCGTCTGGCGAACGATGCTAACTGTCTGGCCGTGTCTGAGGCCATCGACGGCGCGGCCGCTGGCGCCCAGACGGTGTTTGCGGTGATTATCGGCACCGGCTGCGGCGCGGGCGTGGCTTTTAACGGTCGTGCACACATTGGCGGTAACGGCACGGCGGGCGAGTGGGGACATAACCCCTTGCCGTGGATGGACGAGGACGAGCTGAAGTATCGCGCCGAAGTGCCCTGCTACTGCGGCAAGCAGGGCTGCATTGAGACCTTTATTTCCGGCACCGGCTTTGCCACCGATTACCATCGCCTCAGCGGTAATCCGCTTAAGGGCAATGAGATCATGCGCCTGGTCGAGGAGCAAAACCCGGTTGCCGGGCTGGCGCTCAGCCGCTACGAAATACGCCTCGCGAAGTCGCTTGCGCACGTGGTGAATATTCTCGATCCCGACGTGATTGTGCTGGGCGGCGGCATGAGCAACGTGGATCGTCTGTATGCCACGGTGCCTAATCTGGTGAAGCAGTGGGTGTTCGGCGGGGAGTGTGAAACGCCGATCCGCAAAGCGGTACACGGGGATTCCAGTGGCGTGCGGGGCGCCGCGTGGCTGTGGCCGGAATAGACTATCTCCTTGATGGGGTGATAGGAACATATGGCCGGAGTAGGGTGCCCCAGGCCGACACTGGAGTCGCTGGAACAGTTCCCTCTCCCTGTGGGAGAGGGCCAGGGTGAGGGCACCAGACCGCACCGTCCCCCCATCAATTCACCGAAAACTCCCTGTCCAGTCGGCTGTACCCCAGCCCGTTGATCTTCTTCACCTTGATCTGCACCGGAATGCGCTCTTTCATCGCCTCGACGTGGCTGATCACCCCGATCGTTTTCCCCGTAGCATTAAGCGCGTCGAGCGCATCCAGCGCCGTATCCAGCGTTTCGCTGTCCAGCGTGCCGAACCCTTCATCCAGGAACAGCGAATCGATCCGCGTTTTGTGGCTTACGAGGTCGGAAAGCGCCAGCGCCAGCGCCAGGCTCACCAGGAAACTTTCCCCGCCCGATAGCGTGCGTGTGTCGCGCACCGCGTCGGCCTGCCAGGTATCCACCACCTCCAGCTCCAGCGCATCGCTTGCCTTGCGTTGCAAGAGATAGCGCCCGTGCAGGCGGTTAAGCTGCTGGTTTGCCAGCCACACCAGATTATCCAGCGTCAGTCCCTGAGCGAATTTGCGGAAGCGATCGCCGGTGCTGGAGCCGATCAGCGCGTTAAGATATCCCCAGTCGTCGGCCAGCCGCGCGGCCTCGTCAATTTGCTGCATCAGCGCCTGCTGATGCAGACGGTTATCGCTATCCTGCTTCAGCTGCTGGCGTATTTCGCCCTGATGGGTGGTGTTCTCACGCAGCCGCTGCGCCAGCCGTTGCAGCTCGGCCTGTAAGGTCGCAGCGTCAGCGTCCAGCCCTTCCGGGCGCTGTGCCTGATGCGCCTCATGCTGCTGATTCGCCTGCACGAGCAGCGCCGTTGTCTGCTGGTTCTGGTTCTCCAGCGTCTGCTTAAGCTGTTCAAGACGCATCAGCGTGTCGTTATCGAGCAGCGCGGCGAGGAACGCCTCCTGGCTGCTGAACGCGCTTGCCGCCAGCGCCGTTGCGAACTGCGCCTGCGACTGCTGCAACCGTTCGCTTTCCAGCCCTTCCTGCTGCTGTAGCGTGGCGAGCTGACTTTGCAGAGAAACGCACTCGTTATGCACGTCGCGCCAGTTGTCCGGGATCGTCGCCTCAGCGTCGGTGTTCTCGCTCAGCGGAAGGGTGTCGAGAAGCGGCGTCAGGGCGTTAATACGCTCCTGAATGGCGTTGTGCCGGGTCTGATTTTCCTGCCAGCGCGCGGATTCACCTTCACGCTCGGCAAGCCACGCCGGTTCGGTTCCCGCTTCCGGCACGACCAGGCCAAGCCGGTGCAGCGCGCTTTCCAGCGTCTGGCGGTTCGCGTCCAGCTGTTGCTGGTACTGGCGCTGCTGCTCTTCCTGCTCGTTAAGCTGATTTTGCAGCGTCAGGCGCTGGCTGAGATGATAAAGCTGACGCTCATAGTGTTCCTGCTCGTTCATCCACGGCGCGATATCATCCTGAATATTCAGGGCTACGTTCAGGCTGGCGCACACCGCCTGCCACTCTGTGCCCAGCGCCTGCGCGTCCTGCGCTAACGTCTGCGCCGCGTCCGTTTCACGCTGGATCTGCTGGGTAAGCGCGTTAACCTGCCCGAGGACCAGCAGCCCCTCGTCTTTTAGCGCGACGACCTCTTTTGCCATCTCATCGCGACGGCGCTGATTCGCGCTCAGCTCAAGCGCCTGATAGGCCGTGACCGCCGGATGCGTCGTGGAGCCGCACAGCGGGCAGGGCTGCCCGGACTGCAACAGCGCGCGCTCTGCCTCCAGGCTTTTGATCTTCTCTTCCTGCCTGCACAGCTGCTCAACGTCCTGATAGTGCTGGTTTTTCTCTTTATACTGCTGCCTGCGCAGGGCCAGCGTTTCGTTAAGGCGGATCTGCTCCGCCTGCGCTTTTTGCAGGCTTTCGCCGTTTTGCGCTATGCGCTGTTGCAGCGGCTGATAGCGGGCATGAAGCGCGGTCAGGCGCTGACGCCCGGCGCGCGAGCGGGTCTGTTGCTCCATCGCCAGCGCAACCTCATCGGCATTCAGCCTCAGGCTGTTCTCCGGCAAATTGCTGAGCTTTTGGCGCAGCTCATGGAGGCGGGCGGCAAGCGTTGTAAGCTGCTGATTATCCCGATGAAGCTGGGCAAAATGCGCGCGCCATCCGGCAATTTCCTGGCCCCAGTGACGGTAACGGTCGTGCTCGGCCAGCCAGCGGGCAACGGACGTCAGCTCGGCCTGTAGCTGCTCGCGAGCGTGTAGCGCGGCGGTGCGAATACGCCCGCGCAGCGCGGTTCTGGCATGTAAGCGAGTGTTTACTTCGTCGATCTGCTGGCGGGTTTGCGTCAGGCGCGCGGTCTGCTCCTGCTGACGCTCCCAGAGCGGGCGCAGCTGCGCCGCAGGCTGTGCCAGCTGGAGTTTCGCCAGCTCGGGCCCGGCGTCTGCCAGCGCCTGCTGCGCCTGCTGCTGCTGGACGGCCGCGCGCTGCTGCGCCTGAATCAGCTCATCGCTGCGGGTAAGCCATTGAAAATCTCTCTGCTGATGCTGCTGTTGCGCGAGCAGGGTTTTCTCTTCGTCAGTGAGTACCTGCAAACTTTGCTGCAACTGCTGTTGCTGCTCTTCACTGAGCAATACAACGCCTGCGGCCTGCGCTTCACACTTCTCCAGCGCGCTGCGGGCGGCTTTATGCTGCTCAAAGACTTTGGCCGAAATCTGGCCGTAGATCTCCGTGCCTGTCAGCTCTTCCAGCAGCTCCGCCCGGTCGCCGGGTCTGGCGTTAAGGAAGGCGGCAAACTGCCCCTGCGAGAGCAGCATGGAGCGGGTAAAGCGATCGTAATCAAGCCCGGTTAAGGCGGCGGTCTGTTCCAGCTTGTCCGTGACTTTATCCGCCAGAATTTTACCGTCTTCACAGCGCGCCAGCTCCACGCGCGGTGCCTGTAAGTTCCCGTCCGGCTGGTTGCGCGCGCGGTTCTGGCTCCAGAATGCGCGATAGGCGACCCCTTTGACCTCAAATTCCACCTCGGCCAGGCACTCGGCGGTATCCCGCGTCATGAGATCGTTTTGCGCCTGCGAGACTTTTTGCAGACGCGGCGTTTCGTGGTACAGGGCCAGACAGATGGCGTCGAGCAGGGTGGTTTTCCCCGCGCCGGTCGCGCCGGTAATGGCAAACAGGCCGTTGCTGGCAAAGGGCTCAGCGGTAAAGTCGATTTTCCACTCGCCTTTCAGGGAGTTGAGGTTTTTCAGACGCAGGCTCAGGATTTTCATGCGTTTTCCTCCTCATCGTTCAGCGTGGCGAGCGTGTAGCTGAACAGCTCGTTGAGCCTCGCGCGCTTCTCATCGTCAATCTCTTCATGCGCCAGACGACGCTCGAACACCTCTTCGACCTTCAGCTCGCTCAGGGTTTCGCGCTGCGCGCCGAGCAGAATTTTCTCGCGCTGTTCGCGGCTGCGGCGCACCAGCAGCACCTCGACGGGGAGGTCTTCCGTCAGGGCCTGGATTTTACGCTGCATATCGTGCAGATATTCGTCGGTGGTGATTTCGATATCCAGCCAGACCGGCGGGTAAAGCTCTTTGTCGCGCCACTGTTCCAGCTGCGCGGTGATGGCCGCTAAATCCCCTTTCAGCACCGCCAGCGGCTGGGTAACGGGCACTTCCAGCGACTCTACCGTACCGAGCTTACCGTCGTTAAAGGTCACCAGATGCACGCATTTAGCCTTGCCGGTTTCGTCAAAGCTCAGGGAAATCGGCGAACCGCAGTAGCGAATGTGCTCGCAGCCGCCAATTATCTGCGCGCGGTGAATATGCCCCAGCGCGATGTAGTCGGCCGGGGGGAAGTTTTGCGCCGGGAAGGCGTCCAGCGTGCCGATATAGATGTCACGTACCGCGTCACTTTTGCTGGCACCAACGGTGGTCAAATGCCCGGTAGCAATCACCGGAATTGGCTGCGCGCCGCGCAGGGCGCAGGCCTCGGCGTGCTGCTGGTGATAGTAGTCGGTGATGGCCTGAAGCAGATGCTGCTGCTTTTCGCTGCCGGAAAGCCCCGCCTGGCTCTGCACGATATCCCGTGGACGTAAAAACGGTATCGGACAGAGCACCGCCCCCGGCGTGCCGTCGCGTTTTTTCAGGATCTGCGGCGCGTGTCCGGCGCTGGCCACCACCGTGGTATTCAGGAAGGCGAGAATGTCGCGAGATTCGTTAAGCGTCGCCACCGAGTCGTGATTGCCCGCAACAATCACCAGATGACAGCCGGTTTGCTGCAAATTAACGACAAAGCGGTTGTAAAGTTCGCGCGCATAGCTCGGCGGCTGCCCGGTATCAAAAATATCGCCCGCCACGATAATGGCATCCACCTCATGCGACCGGGCCGTATCCAGCAGCCAGTTGAGGAAGGCTTCATGTTCAGCGGCGCGGCTTTTACTGTAAAAGTTTTGGCCCAGATGCCAGTCCGAGGTGTGAAGTATGCGCATAGCGGTTCCGTGGCAAAAAAAGATGGGGGGGATTATAAACGTTAAGAACGGAAATTATCCGCTGTAATAAAACAACGGTTTGCCATTTTTAGTGATATCGTTTTTCATAAATCTGTCATAAATCTGACGCATAATGACGCCGCATTACAAACTTGTAACTTAAATAAGATAAGACAGGGCAAAGTATGGCGAGACGTATTCTGGTCGTAGAAGATGAAGCTCCGATTCGTGAGATGGTGTGCTTCGTGCTCGAACAAAATGGCTTCCAGCCGATCGAGGCGGAAGATTATGACAGCGCGGTGAATCAACTTAACGAACCCTGGCCTGATTTGATTTTGCTCGACTGGATGTTGCCCGGCGGCTCGGGGTTGCAGTTTATCAAACACCTCAAACGTGAAGCCATGACCCGCGATATTCCGGTCGTCATGCTGACGGCGCGCGGTGAAGAGGAAGATCGCGTGCGCGGTCTGGAAACCGGCGCGGACGATTACATCACCAAGCCTTTCTCCCCGAAAGAGCTGGTGGCCCGCATCAAAGCCGTGATGCGCCGCATTTCGCCGATGGCGGTGGAAGAGGTGATTGAGATGCAGGGGCTGAGCCTTGATCCTACCTCGCACCGGGTTATGACCGGCGAAAACCCGCTCGATATGGGCCCTACCGAATTCAAACTACTGCACTTCTTTATGACTCACCCGGAGCGCGTTTACAGCCGCGAGCAGTTGCTGAACAACGTCTGGGGAACTAACGTCTATGTCGAAGACCGGACGGTTGATGTCCACATTCGCCGCTTGCGTAAAGCGCTGGAACTGAGCGGCCACGATCGTATGGTGCAGACGGTCCGCGGCACGGGTTATCGTTTTTCTACCCGTTTCTGAACAATGACAGGAGTGTGACGCGTGCTGGAACGTCTGTCATGGAAAAGGCTCGTTTTTGAACTGATCTTATGCTGTATCCCGGCCCTCATTCTGGGGGCGTTCTTTGGCCATTTGCCGTGGTTTTTGCTGGCGGCGGTGACCGGTCTTTTGATCTGGCATTTCTGGAATTTACTGCGCCTTTCCTGGTGGCTGTGGGTTGACCGAAGCATGACGCCACCGCCGGGAAGCGGCAGCTGGGAGCCGCTGCTCTACGGCCTGCACCAGATGCAGATGCGTAATAAAAAGCGCCGCCGCGAGCTGGGCAGCCTGATCAAACGTTTTCGCAGCGGGGCGGAATCGCTGCCGGATGCGGTGATCCTCACCACGGAAGAGGGCACCATGTTCTGGTGCAACGGCCTGGCGCAGCAGCTGCTGGGCCTGCGCTGGCCGGACGATAACGGGCAAAATATCCTTAACCTGCTGCGATACCCGGAATTTACCCTGTACCTGAAAAAGCGCGATTTTACGCGGCCGCACAATTTGAAGCTCAACAACGGGCGTCATCTTGAGATCCGCGTGATGCCCTATAGCGATAATCAGTGGCTGATGGTGGCGCGCGACGTGACCCAGATGCACCAGCTTGAGGGGGCAAGGCGCAACTTCTTTGCCAACGTCAGCCACGAGCTGCGCACCCCGCTCACCGTGCTTCAGGGCTATCTGGAGATGATGCAGGAGCAAACGCTGGAGGGCGCGCCGCGCGAGAAAGCGCTCCACACCATGCGCGAGCAGACGCACCGTATGGAAGGGCTGGTGAAGCAGCTGCTGACCTTATCAAAAATCGAAGCCGCGCCCGCGCTGGCCCTCAACGAAACCATCGACGTGCCGATGATGCTGCGCGTGGTGGAGCGTGAAGCGCAGACCCTGAGCCACGGAAAGCATCAGCTGACGTTTAACGTGGATAACGCGCTGAAGGTGCGCGGCAGCGAAGACGAGCTGCGCAGCGCTATCTCTAACCTCGTCTATAACGCGGTGAACCACACGCCGGAAGGGACGCACATTGTCGTGACCTGGCAACATCTGCCGTCAGGAGCCGAGTTTAGCGTCGAGGATAACGGGTCGGGCATTGCGCCAGAGCATCTTCCACGGCTGACCGAGCGCTTCTATCGCGTGGACAAGGCGCGCTCGCGGCAGACCGGCGGCAGCGGGCTGGGGCTGGCGATTGTGAAGCACGCGCTTCATCATCACGATAGCCGTCTTGATATTCAGAGCACGTTAGGGAAGGGCACGCGTTTCAGCTTTATTATCCCGGAAAGATTGATTGCCAGAATGAGTGCCTGACAGCAGGCGTGTCATCTTACCTTTCCACGGGCCAGCGACTGCTGGCCCGTTTGCGTTGCAGTTAAGCGAAACGCGAATGAATAATATACGGTTGATGGTTTTTTGTTCGCATGATTAACCACGGGTTTTTCCAGTATTTAGCGTATTGTGCTGGTCTGTGTTTTCATGCTGGCATATTGTTCCGGTTTTAAGATCCCACCTTGCCTTTAAACGTTATAAGCGTTTAAATTGCCCCCCATATACTGTCATACCGACTGTATTTGCGTGGTAAATCGAAAAACTATTCTTCGCCACGCCAGGACGGGAGCATTTCCCGCTGAAATTGAGCAAATTTTCCGCTGTATCGTCCCGTAAGGGATAAGGGAATTCTCAACGTTTTCAACACCACATCCACAGGCAGTAAGGTTCTATGACCCATCACTTGAAATCGCGCGACATCATCGCGCTGGGCTTTATGACATTTGCGCTGTTCGTTGGCGCAGGCAACATCATCTTTCCACCAATGGTTGGCTTACAGGCAGGCGAACACGTCTGGACGGCAGCCATTGGTTTTCTGATTACCGCTGTGGGTCTACCTGTGCTGACCGTTGTCGCGCTGGCGAAAGTGGGTGGCGGCGTGGACAGCCTTAGCACGCCAATCGGTAAAGTAGCGGGCGTTCTGCTGGCGACCGTGTGCTATCTGGCCGTCGGTCCGCTGTTTGCGACCCCGCGTACGGCAACCGTGTCTTTCGAAGTGGGGATCGCCCCGCTGACCGGTGACGGCGCGATGCCGCTGTTTATCTACAGCCTCGTGTACTTCGCTATCGTAATTCTGGTCTCCCTCTATCCGGGCAAGCTGCTGGATACCGTGGGCAACTTCCTGGCACCGATGAAAATCATCGCGCTGATCGTGCTGTCCGTGGCCGCCGTCATGTGGCCTGCGGGTCCTATCAGCGACGCGATGGACGCCTATAAAAACGCCGCGTTCTCTAACGGCTTTGTGAACGGCTATCTGACGATGGATACGCTGGGTGCGATGGTGTTTGGTATCGTTATCGTTAACGCCGCGCGTTCCCGTGGCGTGACCGAAGCGCGTCTGCTGACCCGCTACACCATCTGGGCTGGCCTGATGGCGGGCGTGGGCCTGACGCTGCTGTATCTGGCGCTGTTCCGTCTGGGTTCAGACAGCGCAATGCTGGTCGATCAGGGCGCGAACGGTGCGGCAATCCTCCACGCTTACGTGCAGCACACCTTTGGTGGCGCGGGCAGTATGCTGCTGGCGGTGCTGATCTTCCTGGCCTGTCTGGTGACCGCGGTTGGCCTGACCTGTGCGTGTGCTGAATTCTTTGCGCAGTATCTGCCGCTCTCTTACCGTACGCTGGTGTTCATTCTGGGCATCTTCTCAATGGCGGTATCGAACCTCGGTCTGAGCCATCTGATTCAGGTTTCTATTCCGGTGCTGACGGCGATTTACCCGCCGTGTATCGTGCTGGTCGTGCTGAGCTTCACCCGCCCGTGGTGGAATAATTCCTCCCGAATTATTGCACCGGCCATGTTTATCAGCCTTATTTTTGGTATCCTTGACGGGATCAAAGCATCAGCATTCGGTGACGTGCTGCCAGCCTGGACGCAGCGTCTGCCGCTGTCCGAACAAGGCCTCGCATGGCTGATGCCTACCGTTGTAGCGCTGGTTCTGACCATCATCTGGGACCGTGCAGCAGGGCGCCAGGTTACTTCTAACGCGCATTAATCAACGGCAACAAACTGTTTAACCACGGGGCTTAAGGCCCCGTGGTTTTTTGTTTTTTCGAGTTGAATGGCAAGACGTAAATGGAAAGCACTAACAAACTAAAACGTGGACTGAGCACCCGCCACATTCGCTTTATGGCGCTGGGTTCAGCAATCGGTACTGGCCTTTTTTATGGCTCGGCAGATGCCATTAAAATGGCCGGTCCCAGCGTGCTGCTGGCCTACATCATTGGCGGCGTCGCGGCGTATATCATCATGCGTGCGCTGGGCGAAATGTCCGTGCATAACCCCGCTGCAAGCTCCTTCTCCCGCTACGCGCAGGAGAACTTAGGCCCGCTGGCCGGGTATATCACCGGCTGGACCTACTGCTTTGAGATCCTGATTGTCGCCATTGCCGACGTGACCGCGTTCGGCATCTACATGGGCGTCTGGTTCCCGACGGTGCCGCACTGGATTTGGGTGCTAAGCGTGGTGCTGATAATCTGCGCCATTAACCTGATGAGCGTGAAGGTGTTCGGCGAGCTGGAGTTCTGGTTCTCGTTCTTTAAAGTCGCCACCATTATCATCATGATCGCCGCCGGTTTCGGCATCATTATCTGGGGTATCGGCAACGGCGGTCAGCCAACCGGCATCCATAACCTGTGGAGCAACGGCGGCTTCTTCAGCAACGGCTGGCTCGGCATGGTGATGTCTCTGCAAATGGTGATGTTCGCCTACGGCGGCATCGAAATCATCGGCATCACCGCCGGTGAGGCGAAAAACCCTGAGAAGTCCATTCCGCGCGCGATTAACTCCGTGCCGATGCGCATCCTGGTGTTCTACGTGGGTACGCTGTTCGTCATTATGTCTATTTATCCGTGGAACCAGGTGGGTACCGAGGGCAGCCCGTTCGTGCTGACCTTCCAGCATCTGGGGATCACCTTCGCCGCCAGCATTCTGAATTTTGTGGTGCTCACCGCGTCCCTGTCGGCCATCAACAGCGACGTATTTGGCGTGGGGCGTATGCTGCACGGCATGGCGGAGCAGGGCAGCGCGCCTAAAGTCTTCGCCAAAACCTCCCGTCGCGGTATTCCGTGGGTGACGGTGATGGTGATGACCATTGCGCTGCTGTTTGCGGTGTACCTCAACTACATCATGCCTGAAAACGTCTTCCTGGTGATTGCATCCCTGGCGACCTTCGCGACCGTGTGGGTGTGGATCATGATCCTGCTCTCGCAGATTGCGTTCCGCCGTCGCCTGCCGCCGGAAGAGGTGAAAGCGCTGAAGTTCAAAGTGCCGGGCGGGGTGGTAACCACCGTGACCGGGCTGATCTTCCTGGTCTTTATTATCGGGCTGATTGGCTATCACCCGGATACGCGTATCTCGCTTTACGTAGGCTTCGCGTGGATTGTGCTGCTGCTGGTGGGCTGGATGTTTAAACGCCGCCGCGACCGCCAGCTGGCGAAAGCACAGTAGTTTTTCGACCCCTCTTCCTGCGGGAGAGGGGACTTTTTGCCTCCTCCCCCGACCTCCTCCCCCAATAAATCCTCTCGTGATGAACTAACCTTAACAACCCTGTGGCAAGGTGACGTCAATTTCATCAAAGGGGATTCGTGATGTTAAACGCCTGGCACCTACCGGTTGCCCCATTTGTTAAGCAAAACAAAGATAACCTCGTCATTACGCTGTGGCTGACGGGTGAAAACCAGCCCGAGCGGGTGACCCTTCGCGCGGAAGTGGATAACGAAGAAACCACGATCAAAATGCACAAGCAGCGCGCCCAGCCGCAGCCTGGCGTCACGGCGTGGCGCGCCAATATCGATCTGCGCAGCGGCCAGCCACGCCGTCGCTACGGATTTAAGCTGCTGTGGGCTAACCGTCAGCTGTGGTTCACGCCCCAGGGGTTTAGCCGTTTTCCCCCTGCGCGGCTGGAGCAGTTTGCCGTCGACTATCCGGACAATGGCCCGCAGTGGGTCAACGATCAGGTCTTTTATCAAATCTTCACCGACCGCTTTGCCTGCAGCGAAAAACGCACGGCGCAGCAGGATAAGATCTATTACCACCACGCCGCCGGGCACGACATCATTCTTAAAGACTGGGACGAACCGCTGAGCGCCCAGGCGGGCGGCTCTACCTTTTACGGCGGCGATCTCGACGGAATTAGCGAAAAGCTGCCGTACCTGAAGAAGCTCGGCGTCACGGCGCTCTACCTCAACCCGGTGTTCAAAGCGCCGAGCGTGCATAAATACGATACGGAAGATTATCGCCACGTTGACGAGCAGTTTGGCGGGGATGAGGCGCTCCTGCGCCTGCGGGAAAATACCCAACGGGAGGGAATGCGCCTGATTCTGGACGGCGTCTTCAACCACAGCGGGGATTCCCACGCCTGGTTCGACAGGCACAATCAGTCGATGGGCGGCGCCTGCCATAACCCCGACTCGCCGCAGCGGGAGTGGTACAGCTTTGATGAAGAGGGGCGCGCGCTGGACTGGCTGGGCTATGCCAGCCTGCCGAAGCTCGATTTTCAGTCTCAGACCCTGGTGAATGAAATCTATGGCGCGGAAGACAGCATCGTGCGCCACTGGCTCCAGCCGCCGTGGAATATGGACGGCTGGCGTCTGGACGTGGTGCATATGCTGGGCGAAGCGGGGGGCGCGCGGAATAACCTTCAGCACGTTGCCGGTATAACCCGCTCGGCAAAGGTGGCGCAGCCCGAGGCGTTTGTCTTTGGCGAGCACTTTGGCGATGCGCGCCAGTGGTTGCAGGCCGATGCGGAAGACGCGTCGATGAACTATCGCGGCTTTACCTTCCCGCTGTGGGGATTCCTCGCCAATACCGATATCTCTTACGATCCGCAGCATATCGACGCCGAAACCTGTATGGCGTGGATGGACAACTACCGCGCCGGGCTGTCGCAACAGCAGCAGCTGCGGATGTTTAACCAGCTCGACAGCCACGACACCGCGCGCTTTAAATCCTTGCTCGGCAAAGACGTGGCGCGCCTGCCGCTGGCGGTCACCTGGCTCTTTACCTGGCCGGGCGTACCCTGCATCTACTACGGCGACGAAGTGGGGCTGGACGGTAACAACGACCCGTTCTGCCGCAAAACCTTCCCGTGGGATGCGGAACGGCAGGACGCGGCGCTCTTCAGCCTGTACCAGCGCCTGACGACGCTGCGTAAGCAAAGCCAGGCTTTGCGCTACGGCGGCTGTCAGGTGATTTATGCCCACGATAACGTGGTGGTGTTTGTTCGCGTTTATAACCAGCAGCGCGTGCTGGTGGCGATTAACCGGGGCGAGGCCTGTGAAGTGGTGCTGGACGACTCTCCGCTGCTTAACGTGAAGGCGTGGCAGCTAAAAGAGGGGAAAGGCACATTGCAGGAGGGCATTTTGTCTCTGCCTGCGATTTCTGCCTGCGTATGGTTCGGTAATTAATTCCCGTCAGCAGCCGGTGTTATTCACCGGTTGCTGACTATTTTTTCAGGTCATTCTGTTTAATTAAACAGAGCCGACAAATTTCTTTAATATCCCCAAATTCAATTCTCGCTATACTCACTTTGCTTTATCAGTCAGGGCCCTTTCTCATATAGCACTCAAAACCTTATGCTTTTAACACATTGATTAAAAGGTACTTTTATGTCTATTCGTGAACTGATTGACCCATCCAATTCCGCACTGATTTTTATCGATCACCAGCCGCAAATGTCATTTGGCGTAGCCAATATCGATCGTCAGTTGTTAAAGAATAATACGGTCGCCCTGGCGAAAGCAGGCAAAATATTTGATGTTCCGGTTATCTACACGTCGGTGGAAACGAAAAGTTTTAGCGGCTATATCTGGCCGGAATTACTGGCCGTTCACCCCGATGTTAAACCTATCGAACGGACGTCTATGAATTCCTGGGAAGATGAAGCGTTTGTTGCGGCGGTAAAAGCGACGGGCCGCAAAAAACTCATCATCTCTGCCCTGTGGACCGAAGTGTGCCTGACCTTCCCGGCGCTGATGGCATTGGATGAAGGCTTCGAAGTGTACGTGGTGACCGACACCTCCGGCGGCACCTCCGTTGATGCCCACGAACGCGCCATCGACCGCATGGTGCAGGCGGGCGCCGTGCCGGTGACCTGGCAGCAGGTTCTGCTCGAATACCAGCGTGACTGGGCACGCAAAGGCACTTATGACGCGGTGATGGATCTGGTGCGCGAGCACAGCGGCGCCTACGGGATGGGCGTTGATTATGCCTATACCCTCGTTCACGGCGCGCCAGAGCGCAAAGCCTAATCCTTTCCGGGCGGGGCCATCCCGCCCTTCAAAAATCCAGGGAACCTTTATGGCGCAAAATTCACATGTGACGCTGGTGATCACCCATACGTTGCTTCCGGGGCAAACCGAGCGTTATGAGCAGTGGCTAGGCAAAATAATGCCCATCGCGGCGGAATTTCCCGGTCATCTTGGCGCGAACGTCATTCGTCCGTCCGGGGATCAATCCCTGTGGACGGTGATTATCCGCTTCGACAATCTCGAACACCTCTACGCCTGGACGCAGTCCGACACCCGTAACGCGCTGGTGAAAGAGATTGAACCGCTGCTGGCGGAAGGGGACAAAACCGAGGTTCGTACCGAAGCGGCGTTCTGGTTTACGCCGCCGGAGCCGCACGTGCGTAAGCCGAAGCAGTGGAAGCAGTTTCTTATTACGCTGCTGGCGATCTTCCCGAGCACTAACGTGGTGCCGCTCGTCACCGGGGCGCTCCTGCCCGGCCTGAAAGGTTCTTTACTGCTGCATTTGATTAACGATGCCTGTGTGGTCGCGCTGGTGGTCTGGCTGTGGATGCCCATCGTGACCCGTCTGTTTGCCGGATGGCTTAAAAAAGCCTGATCCGGCCCAAAGGAGTACGTTATGTCTCAAACTGCTACGCTGATCTTAACCAAAGGTCAGATCCATACGCTTGACCGCGAAAATCCGATAACGGAAGCGGTGGCGATCGCCAACGGTAAGATCCTCGCGACCGGAAATCACGATCGCATCATGAGCTATGCCGCCCAGGGCACGCAGATTGTCGATTTGCAGGGAAGCACGGTGATACCGGGTCTTAACGACTCGCACCTGCACCTGATCCGCGGGGGCCTGAACTACAACCTTGAGCTGCGCTGGGAGGGCGTACCGTCCCTGGCCGATGCGCTGCGTATGCTGAAAGATCAGGCCGATCGCACGCCGTCGCCGCAGTGGGTGCGGGTGGTGGGCGGCTGGAGTGAATTCCAGTTCGCCGAGCGCCGGATGCCTACCGTTCAGGAGCTTAACGATGCCGCGCCGGATACCCCGGTGTTTGTCCTCCACCTCTACGACCGCGCATTGCTGAACCGCGCGGCGCTGAAGGCGGTGGGCTACACCAAAGACACGCCAAATCCGCCGGGCGGTGAGATCGTGCGCGACAACAACGGCAACCCGACGGGTATGCTGATCGCCAAACCGAACGCCATGATCCTCTACTCGACGCTGGCGAAAGGGCCGAAGCTGCCCCTTGAGCAGCAGGTAAACTCGACGCGCCAGTTTATGCGCGAGCTAAACCGTCTGGGGCTGACCAGCGCTATCGACGCGGGCGGCGGCTTCCAGAACTATCCGGAAGATTACGAAATCATCGAGCAGCTGCACGCCAAAGAGCAGATGACGGTGCGTATTGCCTATAACCTTTTCACCCAGCGTCCGAAGCAGGAGCTGGACGATTTTGAGCGCTGGACCGACATGCTCAAGCCCGGGCAGGGAACCGATTTCTACCGCGCCAACGGGGCGGGTGAGATGCTGGTCTTCTCGGCGGCCGATTTTGAAGACTTCCTCCAGCCGCGTCCGGATCTGCCGGAAGGCATGGAGGACGAGCTGGAGCGCGTGGTGCGTCACCTGGTGGAAAACCGCTGGCCGTTCCGCCTGCACGCCACCTACGACGAATCCATCAGCCGGATGCTGGACGTGTTCGAGAAGGTTAACCGCGATATTCCGTTTAACGGGCTGCACTGGTTCTTTGACCATGCTGAAACCATCACTGAGCGTAATATCGAGCGCGTGAAGGCGCTGGGCGGCGGAATTGCGGTGCAGCACCGTATGGCGTTCCAGGGGGAATATTTCGTCGATCGCTACGGCAAAGAGGCGGTGAAACACACGCCGCCGGTCGCGAAAATGCTGGAGCTGGACGTGCCCGTCGGGTTAGGTACGGACGCTACTCGGGTGGCGAGCTATAACCCGTGGACGGCGCTCTACTGGCTGGTGTCCGGGCGCACCGTTGGCGGTCTGGCGATGTATGACGACAACAACCGCCTGCCGCGCGACGTGGCGTTTGAGCTGTGGACGGCAGGCAGCGCGTGGTTCTCCAGCGAGCAGGGCAAGAAAGGCCGGCTGGTTGAGGGACAGCTCGCGGATCTGGTGGTGCTGTCGAAGGATTACTTCAGCGTGCCGGAAGAGGAGATCAAGGGCATTGAGTCGGTGCTGACCGTGGTGGATGGCAAAGTGGTGTACGCCGCCGGGCATTTCAGCCCGCTTGCGCCACCGCCGATCCCGGTTCTGCCGGAGTGGTCACCCGTGGTGAACGTGCCGGGACATTATCGCGCGGCGCCGCCGGTCGCCAGCAAGGTGGGCGCGGTAGTGCAGATGCACCAGTGCATCGGCAGCTGCGGTGTGCATGGCCATGCTCACGGCATTGCGCGGCAGTCGACGATCCCGGTGTCCGACGAACAGGCGTTCTGGGGCGTGCTCGGCTGTTCATGCTTCGCGTTCTAAAACAAAAAGGCCCGCATAAGCGGGCCTTTTTTCGTAAACCGTGCCGATTACAGGCTGGATACGTTCTCGGACAGGTATTTCGCCACGCCGTCTGGGGACGCGTTCATACCTTCTTTGCCTTTTTCCCACTGAGCCGGGCACACTTCACCGTGCTCTTCGTGGAATTGCAGCGCGTCAACCATACGCAGCATTTCGTCGATGTTACGACCCAGCGGCAGATCGTTCACAACCTGGTGACGAACGATGCCGTTCGCGTCGATCAGGAAGGAGCCGCGCAGCGCCACGCCAGCGTCCGGATGTTCGATACCGTAAGCCTGCTGGATTTCGCGTTTGATGTCCGCAACCATCGCGTATTTCACCGCACCGATGCCGCCGTTGTCGACAGGGGTGTTACGCCATGCGTTGTGTACAAATTCGGAGTCAAAGGACACGCCGACAACTTCTACGCCACGTTTCTGGAATTCTTCGTAACGCTTGTCGAATGCGATCAGTTCAGACGGGCAAACGAAGGTGAAGTCCATTGGCCAGAAGAACAGAACGGTCGCTTTGCCGTTGGTGTGCTGTTTGAAATTGAAGTTTTCAACGATTTCACCGTTACCCAGAACTGCGGCAGCTGTAAAATCCGGAGCCGGACGAGTTACCAGAACCATATGATTCTCCTGTAGATACTAAGGTTATTTGGAACGCAACGCGGGCCAGTATAGAGAGTGTTCACCAGGAACACAAAGAGGCGCTAACAATCGTTCACCAAGCTTTAACCTATCAATGACAGTGATGTTAAAGCTGTTTGTTTTTGGCCTGCGCCATCATGCGCGGATAGAACTGCCAGAAGCGGGTTTCCAGCGCGGCGTAATGGGTATCCAGGTCGTGCCAGGAGTCGCGCAGGGCGTCCAGACGCGGGCGGCGGCTGGCCATGCCGTTCAGCACGTTCTGGATAAACGCCATTTCGCGGTAGCGCTCCAGCCAGCGTTCTGACCACATATAGTGATTCAAATTGACGAAGCGAGGCGGCGATTCCGGCAAAATCAGCGCCACCTGTTCATGGGCGTAATGAATGAATTCCTGCAACGGCATCTCCGGCGAGAGCTGTGCCCAGTGGCGAGACAGGAAATGATCCCACATCACGTCGAGGGTAATGGGCGCAACGCGGCGTGTCTCCGGGCGGAACCACTCTTTGGCCTCTTTCACTTCCGGCAGGTTGTCGGTTAACACGTCGATGCGGCGATGCATAAAAATCCCGTCGACAACGTCAGCGGAGTAACTTTCCGCAGGATTTCCGCGCACAAAATCGGCCAGCAAATTCCCGGAGAGGGAGCTGTCGGCGAGATGGGCGAGGTGCAGGTGAGCGAGAAAATTCATGCGTTATGTTTATCCAGGATGCGGCTAATTGTTGCAGCAAAAGGGTGTGAGCACTAGACTATGCCGCCTGTTTTTAAGTCACGAGTATACGTCATGCGCGTCGCCGATTTCTCCTTTGAACTACCTGAATCCCTGATTGCTCACTATCCAATGCCTGAGCGCAGTAGCTGTCGTTTACTGTCACTGGACGGGCCTACGGGCGAGCTGACGCACGGTACTTTCACCGATTTGCTCGACAAGCTCAACCCTGGCGATCTGCTGGTCTTTAACAATACCCGCGTGATCCCGGCGCGTCTGTTTGGCCGTAAAGCCAGCGGCGGCAAGATTGAAGTGCTGGTCGAACGTATGCTCGATGATAAACGTATTCTGGCACATATTCGCGCGTCCAAAGCGCCGAAGCCGGGCGCAGAGCTGCTGCTGGGCGACGACGAAAGCATTAAGGCGACCATGACCGCGCGCCACGATGCGCTGTTCGAAGTGGAATTCAACGACGAACGCACGGTGCTCGATATTCTGAACACCATCGGCCACATGCCGCTGCCGCCGTACATTGAGCGTCCGGACGAAGAGGCCGATCGCGAGCTGTATCAAACGGTTTATAGCCAGAAGCCAGGCGCGGTTGCCGCACCGACGGCGGGGCTGCACTTTGACGAGCCGCTGCTGGAAAAACTGCGCGCCAAAGGCATTGAGATGGCGTTTGTCACGCTGCACGTCGGCGCGGGCACCTTCCAGCCGGTGCGCGTAGACAGCATCGAAGACCACATCATGCACTCTGAATATGCCGAAGTGCCGCAGGAGGTGGTTGACGCGGTGCTGGCGGCGAAGGCTCGCGGCAGCCGCGTGGTGGCGGTCGGCACCACCTCAGTGCGTTCCCTTGAGAGCGCCGCACAGGCTGCGAAAAGCGATCTGATCGAGCCGTTCTTCGGCGATACGCAAATCTTTATCTATCCGGGCTATCAGTACAAAGTGATTGATGCGCTGGTGACCAACTTCCATCTGCCTGAATCCACGCTGATTATGCTGGTGTCCGCTTTTGCGGGTTATCAGCACACGATGGCGGCCTACAAGTCTGCGGTAGAACAAAAATATCGCTTTTTTAGCTACGGGGACGCGATGTTTATCACGTACAATCCGCTGGCTTTGAATGAGCGTGTCGGGGAATAAGTCCGCGGCACCAGAATAATGTGTTGGACTGTTTTTCTGGCACAGAGGAATCTGAATGAAATTTGAACTTGATACCACCGATGGCCGCGCACGCCGTGGTCGCCTGGTGTTCGATCGCGGCGTGGTAGAAACTCCCGCGTTTATGCCTGTTGGCACCTACGGCACCGTAAAAGGGATGACGCCGGAAGAGGTCGAAGCTACTGGCGCACAAATTATCCTCGGTAATACCTTCCACCTGTGGCTGCGTCCTGGCCAGGAAATCATGAAGCTGCACGGTGACCTGCACGACTTCATGCAGTGGAAAGGCCCTATCCTCACCGACTCCGGCGGTTTCCAGGTCTTCAGCCTGGGCGATATCCGCAAGATCACCGAGCAGGGCGTTCACTTCCGTAACCCAATAAACGGCGATCCGATCTTCCTCGATCCGGAAAAATCGATGGAGATTCAGTACGATCTCGGTTCCGACATCGTGATGATCTTCGACGAATGTACGCCATACCCGGCTGACTGGGATTACGCCAAGCGTTCAATGGAGATGTCTCTGCGTTGGGCGAAGCGTAGCCGCGACCGTTTTGATTCTCTTCAGAATAAAAACGCGCTCTTCGGCATTATTCAGGGCAGCGTTTACGAAGATTTACGCGATATCTCCGTTAAAGGTCTGGTAGAGATAGGCTTTGATGGCTACGCTGTCGGCGGTTTGGCAGTAGGTGAGCCAAAGGAAGACATGCACCGTATTCTGGAGCATGTTTGCCCGCAAATCCCTGCTGATAAACCGCGTTACCTGATGGGTGTGGGTAAACCAGAAGATCTGGTTGAAGGCGTGCGTCGCGGCATTGATATGTTCGACTGCGTCATGCCAACCCGCAACGCGCGTAACGGCCATCTGTTCGTTACCGATGGCGTGGTGAAAATCCGTAACGCGAAGCACAAAAGTGACACCAGTCCGCTCGACGCTGAGTGCGATTGCTACACCTGTCGCCATTACTCTCGTGCGTATCTGCATCATCTCGATCGTTGCAATGAGATTTTAGGTGCGCGTCTGAATACCATTCATAATCTTCGTTATTATCAGCGCTTAATGGCTGGTTTACGTAAGGCTATTGAAGAGGGTAAATTAGAGAGCTTCGTGACCGATTTCTACCAACGTCAGGGTCGAACCGTTCCACCTTTGAACGTTGATTAATATTAATAATGAGGGAATTTGAATGAGCTTTTTTATTTCTGATGCGGTAGCGGCAACAGGTGCTCCAGCGCAGGGCAGCCCGATGTCTCTGATTCTGATGCTGGTTGTGTTTGGTCTGATCTTCTATTTCATGATCCTGCGTCCACAGCAGAAGCGCACCAAAGAGCACAAAAATCTGATGAACTCCATCGCGAAAGGCGATGAAGTGCTGACCAACGGTGGTCTGGTTGGTCGCGTAACCAAAGTGGCTGAAAGCGGCTACATTGCTATCGCGCTGAACGACACCACTGAAGTGGTTATCAAACGTGACTTCGTAGCTGCCGTTCTGCCGAAAGGCACGATGAAGGCGCTGTAATTCAAACTTTTCCCAAAGGGAACTGCCGTGTTAAACCGTTATCCTTTGTGGAAGTACATCATGCTGGTCGTCGTGATTATCGTCGGCCTGCTGTACGCGCTTCCCAACCTGTATGGTGAGGATCCGGCCGTTCAAATCACTGGCGCGCGCGGTGTCGCCGCCAGTGAGCAAACGCTGATCCAGGTCCAGAAAACGTTACAAGAAGAAAAAATTACCGCGAAGTCTGTGGCACTGGAAGAGGGCGCAATTCTTGCTCGCTTCGACACCACCGACACGCAGCTCCGCGCTCGCGAAGCGCTGATGGGCGTGCTGGGTGATAAATATGTCGTGGCGCTGAACCTTGCTCCTGCAACGCCGCGTTGGCTGGCTGCCTTAAACGCAGAGCCAATGAAACTTGGTCTTGACCTGCGTGGTGGTGTTCACTTCCTGATGGAAGTGGATATGGATACCGCGCTGGGCAAATTGCAGGAACAAAACATCGACGGCCTGCGCAGCGATCTGCGTGAAAAAGGCATCGCTTATACCACCGTGCGTAAAGAAGATAACTACGGCATGAGCATCACGTTCCGCGACAGCGCGGCACGCGATCAGGCTGTAGATTATCTGACCCCGCGTCACCGTGACCTGGTGATTACCTCTCAGGGTAGCAACCAGCTGCGCGCCGTGATGACCGATGCACGTCTTAAAGAAGCGCGTGAATACGCCGTTCAGCAGAACATCAACATTCTGCGTAACCGTGTAAACCAGCTGGGTGTTGCTGAGCCGCTGGTACAGCGTCAGGGTGCTGACCGTATCGTGGTTGAGCTGCCGGGTATCCAGGATACCGCGCGTGCGAAAGAGATTCTGGGCGCAACCGCAACGCTGGAATTCCGTCTGGTTAACTCCAACGTCGATCAGTCCGCTGCTGCCTCTGGCCGTATTCCGGGCGATTCTGAAGTGAAACAGACCCGCGAAGGTCAGCCCGTTGTGCTGTACAAACGCGTGATCCTGACCGGTGACCATATCACCGACTCCACTTCAAGCCAGGACGAATACAACCAGCCGCAGGTTAACATCTCGCTGGATAGCGCGGGTGGCAACATCATGTCTAACTTCACTAAGGACAACATCGGCAAACCGATGGCGACCCTGTTCGTGGAGTACAAAGACAGCGGTAAGAAAGATGCCAACGGCCGTGCGGTGCTGGTGAAAGAGGAAGAGGTGATTAACATCGCCAACATCCAGTCCCGTCTGGGTAACAGCTTCCGTATCACCGGTATCAACAACCCGAACGAAGCGCGTCAGCTCTCGCTGCTGCTGCGTGCCGGTGCGCTGATTGCGCCAATTCAGATTGTTGAAGAACGTACCATCGGTCCAACCCTGGGTATGCAGAACATCAAACAGGGTCTGGAAGCATGTCTGGCCGGTCTGGTGGTCTCCATCCTCTTCATGATCTTCTTCTATAAGAAGTTTGGTCTGATTGCGACCTCCGCGCTGGTGGCGAACCTGGTACTGATCATCGGTATCATGTCGCTGTTGCCGGGCGCAACGCTGACCATGCCGGGGATTGCGGGTATCGTTCTGACCCTTGCGGTGGCGGTCGACGCCAACGTTCTGATAAACGAACGTATCAAAGAAGAGTTGAGCAACGGTCGCTCTGTACAGCAGGCGATTGATGAAGGTTACAAAGGTGCTTTCAGCTCCATCTTCGATGCGAACGTAACAACACTGATTAAGGTTCTTATCCTGTATGCAGTGGGTACTGGCGCTATCAAAGGCTTTGCGATTACAACCGGTATCGGTGTTGCAACGTCTATGTTTACCGCTATTGTCGGCACCCGTGCCATCGTGAACCTGCTGTACGGCGGCAAGCGCGTCAAAAAGCTGTCTATCTGAGGAGTGCGTTGTGGCACAGGAATATACTGTTGAACAATTGAACCACGGCCGTAAAGTCTGGGACTTTATGCGCTGGGACTACTGGGCCTTCGGCATTTCAGGTTTTCTGCTGATTCTGTCCATCGCCATCATGGGCGTTAAAGGCTTCAACTGGGGTCTGGATTTCACCGGTGGTACGGTGATTGAAATTTCCCTGGAGAAACCGGTCGATATGGACCAGATGCGCGTGTCTCTGCAAAAAGCGGGCTTTGAAGAGCCGCTGTTGCAGAACTTCGGCAGCAGCCGCGACATCATGGTACGTATGCCACCGGTACACGATGCCAACGGCAGCCAGGAGCTGGGCAGCAAGGTCGTTAACGTGATTAACGAAACCACTAACCAGAATGCGGCGGTTAAGCGTATTGAGTTCGTGGGGCCAAGCGTAGGCGCAGACCTGGCGCAGACCGGTGCGATGGCGTTGCTTGTCGCGCTGATCTCTATCCTGGTGTATGTCGGTTTCCGCTTCGAGTGGCGACTGGCGGCGGGTGTGGTTATCGCACTGGCGCACGACGTGGTGATCACCATGGGGATCCTGTCGCTGTTCCACATTGAGATCGACCTGACTATCGTGGCATCCCTGATGTCCGTTATCGGTTACTCACTGAACGACAGCATCGTGGTATCTGACCGTATTCGTGAAAACTTCCGTAAGATCCGTCGCGGTACGCCGTACGAAATCTTCAACGTGTCGTTGACCCAGACGCTGCACCGTACCTTGATCACATCCGGTACCACCTTGATGGTTATCCTGATGCTGTTCCTGTTCGGTGGCCCGGTTCTGGAAGGCTTCTCGCTGACCATGCTGATTGGTGTTTCTATCGGTACTGCTTCGTCTATTTACGTTGCGTCCGCTCTGGCACTGAAGCTTGGCATGAAGCGCGAACACCTGCTCCAGCAGAAGGTCGAAAAAGAAGGGGCGGATCAGCCGTCAATTCTGCCGTAAGGCAACGAATAGTGCGTTATCGAAATCCCGGTCCGATGGCCGGGATTTTTTTTGCGTATTAAAAAAGCCAGCTCTTGAGCTGGCTTTTGTGCTTACAGGTTTTGCAGGTCGGGTAAGGCGTAGCCGCACCCGGCCAACAGGCTGCGGATTAGAAGTTGTAACCTACAACCAGGTAACCACCCCAACCGGTAGAACGGACGCTGAAGTCACCGTTGCCGAAGTTCAGGCTCGCGTCGTCGTTCCACTGACCACCGTTGTGCCAGTAACGCGCCACAACAGAGTAGTGCCAGTGGTCGTAGTTCAGCGCCAGGATATGGCTGGAGGCGATGGAGTCGTTGGTACGCGCTTTCTTACCGTTCAGGTCGCGGAAGTCGTTGTCGCCAAGGTCAGAACCCCAGTCAAAGTTGGTGAAGCCGATATAGCTCAGGTTACCGCCCCACAGCTGGGTGATTGGCACAAAGTATTTCACTTTGAAACGGTAGCCATCCCACTCGTTTTCGTTCGCCGCACCGTAGTTCTGCCACTGGTATTTTGCATACACGTTCAGTGACAGGCTCATTGGCAGACCGGTATCGATGTCGGTACCCAGACCCATATACCAGGTGCTCTGGCGACCAGACGCGTTACGACCCATATCGTAGATATAGTTGTTCGCGAAGTACCACTCTTTGAACGGACCGAAGCTCAGGTCGGTGCCGGTCAGCTTGTCGATGGAGAAACGCGGCTCGATTTCCATGAACAGCGGAGAACCGTGGTTCCAGATACCTTTCGCATCGGTGTTACCGCCGAAGAATACCGGTGCATCCATGTAGCCGTAGAAATCGAACCAGTCTTTCTTGGCGAACGCTTCGTATTCCAGGTAGGTATCGTTGCGGATCTGCGGTCCGAAGCGGGTGTGGTAGCTGCCTACCACGTTAACGCTCTGGTGCCACCAGTCGGACAGGTACTGAGGCTTGTCGTTTTCTGCTGCGTTAACAGTGAAAGAGGTGGAGAGTGCCAGCGCTGCGCCAGCTGCGAGTAATGTTTTTTTCATAATCATGCCACTGATTGAAATTCCCTTCCGGGAGTGAAAAATGCGCGAATTGCGTTTCTAAATATTTCGTGTTTCTGCGGAGCCTATTATAGGAATCCTTGCTCACAAAAATATGTGTTGTTTCACATATCTCTCACACGCGTAATCGATTGCGTTCACGTTTGCGTACTTTAAACGGCGGGGATTGTAGCGGCAAACATTTATGTTGCCAATCCATACGAAATGTAAATGTTAGCGGAGTGACATTTCACTCCGCCTGAAGAAGGGGATTATTGCGCGGCTGGCTGGATGTCGTGGATGCGGACAAACCCTAACTGTTCGGGCGTGATACCGCTAAGCTGGAGCGGGATATCCACGTCGCTCGGTGCCAGGGTGCTGGCCGGGGCGGTAATCAGCTGGTTCTTAACGTTCACTTCCTGATAGCTTTCGGTGGTACCCTGGATCTGGCCCCACTCGACGGTGCCGCTAAAGGCAGGCAGCGGATCGTTGGACTCTCCCTGAATGCGCAATGTTGCGCGCGTACCATCGGCGTTGGCCGCTACGTTAACAAGCGACATTTTCAGCGTGCCAATCTGGCTGTTGAGCCGTGCGGGAGTGTTTGCCCCCGGCAGCAGATAGACGCCGCTGCTGGATTTCGCATTCAGCGCGTTCTGCTGGGTGATCTTCACGGTTTCTTTGTTCAGCTTGTCCATCGCTGAGTTGAGCGTATTAACGCTCTGCTTCATTTCGCGGACTTCAGTTTGCTGTGCGCACGCGCTCAGGGAGAAGAGGCTTCCCACCAGGAGAATTCTTAGGTAACGTCTTGTCATTGCGTTTATTTCCTTGAAATAACGGATCGCCGTAATGGTAGCCAGCAACTCACGCCCAGGCATAGATCCTTTGTCTCAAAAGCGCTCTTTCTTTAGTTGTCTGCCCATATCAGGGTAAAATAGACATCAGATAAACAGATATCAGGGACACCGTATGCATTGCCCATTCTGCTCCGCTGTGGATACCAAAGTAATCGACTCTCGCCTTGTCGGCGAAGGATCCTCCGTACGCCGCCGCCGGCAGTGCCTGGTTTGCAACGAACGTTTCACCACCTTTGAGGTGGCTGAGCTGGTCATGCCTCGGGTCGTAAAAAGCAACGACGTGCGCGAGCCCTTCAACGAAGAGAAGCTGCGCAGCGGCATGTTAAAAGCGCTGGAAAAACGTCCCGTCAGTTCAGATGACGTCGAGATGGCGTTAAATCACATCAAATCCTACCTGCGTGGCACCGGCGAGCGCGAAGTCCCAAGCAAAATGATCGGCAATCTGGTAATGGAACAGCTTAAAAAGCTTGATAAAGTTGCCTATATCCGCTTCGCCTCTGTCTATCGCAGTTTCGAAGATATCAAAGAGTTCGGCGAAGAGATCGCCCGCCTACAGGACTAAGCCCATGCAGGACCAGATTTACATGGCGCGAGCGCTGAAGCTGGCGCAGCGCGGGCGTTTTACCACCCATCCTAATCCGAACGTCGGCTGCGTGATCGTCAAAGACGGCGAAATCGTGGGCGAGGGCTTTCACTATCGTGCCGGTGAGCCTCATGCTGAAGTCCATGCCCTGCGCATGGCGGGCGAGAAGGCGCGCGGCGCGACCGCTTACGTCACGCTTGAGCCATGCAGCCATCACGGGCGCACGCCGCCGTGCTGTGAGGCGCTGATTGCCGCCGGCGTTTCCCGCGTGGTCGCGGCAATGCAGGATCCTAACCCGCAGGTCGCGGGGCGCGGGCTTTATCGCCTCCAACAGGAGGGGATCGACGTCAGCCACGGCCTGATGATGAACGATGCCGAAGCCATCAATAAGGGCTTCCTGAAACGTATGCGCACCGGGTTCCCCTATATTCAGCTGAAGCTTGGCGCGTCTCTCGACGGGCGCACGGCGATGGCGAACGGCGAAAGCCAGTGGGTCACCTCACCGCAGTCAAGGCGCGATGTGCAACGTCTGCGCGCGCAAAGCCATGCTATCCTCACCACCAGCGAAACCGTCCTGGCTGACGACCCGGCCATGACCGTGCGCTGGGACGAACTCAATGCCGATACTCAGGCGCTCTATCCGCAGGAAAATCTGCGTCAGCCGCTGCGTATCATCATTGATAGTCATAACCGCGTGACGCCGGAGCATCGCATTGTGCAGCAGCCCGGTGAAACCTGGATTGCACGCACGAAAGACGATACGCGTGAATGGCCGGAAAACGTGCGCACCGTTAAGGTGCCGGAGCATAACGGGAAGCTCGATCTGGTGGTGCTGATGATGCTGCTTGGCAAACAGCAGGTGAACAGCATCTGGGTAGAAGCGGGCCCTACGCTTGCGGGCGCGCTGTTACAGGCAGGGCTGGTGGACGAACTGATTGTCTACGTAGCGCCTAAACTGTTAGGTAACGATGCGCGCGGCCTGTTTGTGCTGCCCGGTCTTGAAAAACTGGCCGATGCGCCACAACTGAAATTTAGCGAGATCCGCCCTGTTGGCCCGGATGTTTGCCTCCATTTAACGACAGCGTAAATGCGCCCGAAATAGGGAAGCAGTGCGCAAAGTATTATGATAAAATCCGCCCCCCTGCGGGGCCAAATGAACCCGTAAAGGAAGAGTATGAACATTATTGAAGCTGCTGTAGCTACCCCGGACGCTCGCGTCGCCATCACCATTGCGCGTTTCAACAACTTCATCAACGACAGCCTGCTGGAAGGTGCCATTGACGCCCTGAAACGTATCGGCCAGGTTAAAGATGACAACATTACCGTTGTTTGGGTTCCAGGCGCTTATGAACTGCCTCTGGCAGCTGGCGCGCTGGCAAAAACCGGTAAATACGACGCGGTGATTGCGCTGGGTACTGTTATTCGTGGCGGCACTGCGCACTTCGAATACGTTGCGGGCGGTGCAAGCAACGGTCTGGCACACGTTGCACAGGATGCTGAAATTCCTGTCGCGTTTGGCGTGCTGACCACCGAAAGTATTGAGCAAGCCATCGAACGTGCTGGCACCAAAGCCGGTAACAAAGGTGCAGAAGCTGCACTGACCGCGCTTGAAATGATCAATGTATTGAAAGCCATTAAGGCCTGATTTTTTTGTAAGGGGAATTCCGTGAAACCTGCTGCTCGTCGCCGCGCCCGTGAATGTGCCGTTCAGGCACTTTACTCCTGGCAGTTGTCCCAGAACGACATCGCTGATGTTGAATACCAGTTCCTGTCAGAGCAAGACGTGAAAGACGTTGACGTTCTGTACTTCCGTGAACTGCTGTCGGGAGTGGCGACTAATAGCGCGTATCTCGATGGTCTGATGAAACCCTACCTGTCCCGTCTGCTCGAAGAGCTGGGTCAGGTGGAAAAAGCAGTGCTGCGTATCGCGCTGTTTGAGCTGTCTAAACGTGATGATGTGCCGTACAAAGTGGCCATCAACGAAGCCATCGAACTGGCGAAAACCTTCGGTGCTGAAGACAGCCACAAATTTGTAAACGGCGTGCTCGATAAAGCTGCACCTGCGATCCGTCCCCGCAAAAAGTGATCCGCAAACCGGAGTCCTGCATTGCCTTACCGGCAGTGCGGCTCCGGTTTTTTCTTTTCTCTGCTGAGGCATACGTATGGCTTGCGGCGAATTTTCCCTGATTGCCCGTTATTTCGACCGTGTAAGAACTTCCCGTCTTGATGTTGAAACGGGGATCGGCGATGACTGCGCACTTCTCAATATTCCCGAAAAACAGACGCTGGCGATCAGCACCGACACCTTAGTGTGCGGGCGTCATTTCTTATCCGATATCGATCCGGCCGATCTGGCCTATAAAGCGCTGGCGGTGAACGTGAGCGATTTGGCCGCGATGGGGGCCGATCCCGCGTGGTTAACGCTGGCCTTAACCCTGCCTGAGGTTGATGAAGCCTGGCTTGAGGCGTTCAGCGACGCGCTGTTTGAACAACTTAACTACTACGACATGCAGCTGATTGGCGGCGATACAACCGCAGGACCGCTGTCGATGACGCTGGCGATCCACGGCTACGTGCCGGTCGGACGCGCGCTTAAACGCTCTGGCGCGAAGCCGGGCGACTGGATCTACGTGACCGGTACGCCGGGGGACAGCGCGGCGGGGCTGGCGATTTTACAAAACCGTCTGAACGTAGAGGATGCCGATGACGCGGCGTATCTGGTGAAGCGCCATCTGCGCCCGACGCCGCGTATTCTGCACGGGCAGGCGCTGCGCGAGCGTGCGAGTTCGGCTATCGATCTCTCTGACGGATTAATATCCGATCTCGGCCATATTCTGAAGGCCAGCGGCGTCGGCGCGCGGGTCGACCTGGATCAGTTCCCGCTGTCAGAACCGCTGCTTCGCCATGTGGAAACCGAGCAGGCCCTGCAATGGGCGCTCTCGGGCGGCGAAGATTATGAGCTGTGCTTTACCGTGCCTGAACTGAATCGCGGAACGCTGGACGTGGCGTTGGCGCACCTCGGCGCGAAATTTACCTGTATCGGGCAGATTATGCCGGAGAGCGAAGGGTTGCAGTTCGTACGCGACGGCGCGCCGGTCTCGCTGGACTGGAAAGGGTACGATCACTTCGGGTGATTTTTTGCCGGGTGGCGCTGCGCTTACCCGGCCTACGAATGTATTCCCTCTTCCTATGGGAGAGGGCCAGGGTGAGGATTTACTTAAACCCTACCACCGGATGCGGCTGATACGGCGTTTCAAGCTCGGCAATCTGCTCCGGCGTGAGCGTGATATCGACCGCGCTCAGTAGCTCATCCAGCTGGTCTTCCCGCGACGTGCCGATAATCGGTGCGGCAACGCCGCGTTTGCTCAATACCCACGCGAGCGCGACCTGCGCACGCGTTGCCCCGGTGTCGTCGGCGATACCCGCCAGACGCTCGGCAATCAGCGCATCGCTGGCTTCGGTGCTTTCATACAGCGTTTTCCCAAACTCATCCGACACCGAACGGGCCGTGGTTTCTCCCCACGGGCGGGTTAGGCGTCCGCGCGCCAGCGGGCTCCACGGGATCACCGCCACACCCTCCTGATAGCAAAGCGGCAGCATCTCGCGCTCCTCTTCACGATAGATAAGGTTGTAGTGATCCTGCATGGTGACAAAGCGCGCCCAGCCGTGCTGCGCCTGAAGATCGAGCGCCTGTGCAAACTGCGACGCGTGCATTGACGATGCGCCTATGTAGCGTGCCTTCCCGGCTTTCACCACGTCGTTGAGCGCTTCAAGGGTCTCCTCGATGGGCGTGTTGTAATCCCAGCGGTGGATTTGCAGCAGATCGACATAATCCATGTTCAGGCGGCTGAGGCTGTCATCGATGGAGCGCAGTATCTGCGCGCGGGACAGGCCTTCCTCCAGCGAACCGGATTTGTGATAGACCTTGGTCGCCACCACGATATCGTCCCGACGGGCGAAGTCGCGCAGGGCGCGCCCGACGATCTCCTCGCTGCTGCCGTCGGAGTAGCTGTTTGCGGTATCAAAGAAGTTAATGCCGCCGTCGAGGGCGCGTTTGATGATGGGACGGCTGCTCTCTTCCGGCAGCGTCCAGGCGTGACTACCCCGGTCAGGCTCGCCAAACGTCATGCAGCCAAGACAAAGGCGGGACACCTTAAGGTCTGTTTTTCCTAATGTAGTGTATTGCATGGTTCCACTCCTGCTGTTTTAAACATTACGTTTAAGCATAGCAGGAGCGGAAAAGGGGAGGGATCAGGCAAGCCAGGCGCGGATTTTAGCTTCAATACCCGCGGCGTCCAGGCCGATAGCCGCGCGGGCTTCGTCCTGGGTGCCCTGCGGAATGAAGCGATCCGGCAGGCCGAGGTTCAGTACCGGCACCGGTTTACGGTTGGCCATCAGGACTTCGTTCACGCCGCTGCCCGCGCCGCCCATAATGGCGTTCTCTTCCAGGGTCACCAGCATGTCGTGGCTCTCAGCCATGCTAAGGATCAGCGACTCGTCAAGCGGCTTCACGAAGCGCATATCCACCAGGGTGGCGTTCAGCGTTTCCGCGACGGCGGCGGCTTCCGGCATCAGCGTGCCGAAGTTCAGAATAGCCACCTTCTCACCGCGACGTTTCACCAGACCTTTACCAATCGCCAGCTTCTCAAGCGGTTGCAGCTCCACGCCCACGGCGTTACCGCGCGGATAACGCACGGCGCTTGGGCCATCCTGATAGTGGTAGCCGGTAAACAGCATCTGGCGACACTCGTTCTCGTCGCTCGGCGTCATGATAACCATGTCCGGGATGCAGCGCAGGAAGGAGAGGTCAAATGCCCCCTGGTGCGTCTGCCCGTCAGCGCCGACGATGCCCGCACGGTCAATGGCAAACAGCACCGGCAGCTTCTGGATAGCGACGTCGTGGATCACCTGATCGTAGGCGCGTTGCAGGAAGGTAGAGTAAATCGCCACCACCGGCTTATAGCCGCCAATGGCGAGGCCCGCCGCAAAGGTGACCGCGTGCTGCTCGGCTATTGCCACGTCGAAATACTGGTCAGGGTATTTTTTGGAGAACTCCACCATGCCGGAGCCTTCGCGCATGGCCGGGGTGATCGCCATCAGCTTGTTGTCTTTGGCGGCGGTCTCGCACAGCCAGTCTCCGAAGATCTTCGAGTAGCTCGGCATCCCGCCGCTGCTTTTTGGCAGGCAGCCGCTGGACGGATCGAATTTTGGTACGGCGTGGAAGGTGATCGGATCTTTTTCCGCCGGTTCGTACCCGCGCCCTTTTTTGGTCATGATGTGCAGGAACTGCGGGCCCTTCAGGTCGCGCATGTTTTTGAGCGTCGTGACCAGACCCAGCACGTCGTGGCCGTCGACCGGGCCAATGTAGTTAAAGCCCAGCTCTTCAAACAGGGTGCCCGGCACCACCATGCCTTTAATATGTTCTTCGGTGCGCTTGAGCAGCTCTTTGATAGGCGGCACGCCGGAGAAGACTTTTTTGCCGCCTTCGCGCAGCGTGGAGTAGAGCTTGCCGGAGAGTAGCTGCGCCAGGTGGTTATTCAGCGCGCCGACGTTCTCGGAAATCGACATTTCGTTGTCGTTGAGAATAACCAGCATGTCCGGCTTGATATCGCCCGCGTGGTTCATGGCTTCAAACGCCATCCCCGCAGTGATAGCCCCGTCGCCAATCACGCAGACGGTGCGGCGCTGCTTGTCCTCTTTTTCGGCGGCCACGGCGATACCGATCCCCGCAGAAATGGACGTCGAGGAGTGGCCGACGCTTAAGACGTCATACTCGCTCTCACCGCGCCACGGGAACGGGTGCAGGCCGCCTTTCTGGCGAATAGTGCCAATTTTATCGCGACGACCGGTCAGAATTTTATGCGGATATGCCTGGTGACCCACGTCCCAGATTAACTGATCGAACGGCGTGTTATAGACGTAATGCAGCGCCACGGTCAGTTCAACCGTGCCAAGCCCGGAGGCGAAATGGCCGCTGGAGCGGCTAACGCTGTCGAGCAGATAGCGACGCAGTTCGTCGCACAACTTCGGCAGGCTCTCTTTCGGCAACAGACGCAACTCCTGGGTGGAGTCAACTAACGCCAGTGTCGGGTATTTGGCAATATCAAAACTCATCAAAGGCTCATCGAGATATATAGTTTATTTATCACGCTGGATTATGTAGTCCGCTAGCGCTTCCAGTGCCGAGGTATCCAGTGATTGGGCGGCCAGCACATTCAGCGACTGGCGGGCATCATCAATCAGGTCCCGGGCTTTACGTTGGGCTTGCTCAAGGCCCAGCAGGGCGGGGTAGGTACTTTTGCCAAGCTGCTGATCAGCACCCTGACGTTTACCCAATGTTGCAGTATCGCCCACGACATCCAGAATGTCATCCTGAACCTGGAAAGCCAGACCGATACTTTCTGCGTATCTGTCGAGAATCGGCAGGGCTTTGCGCCCCTGTTCACCCGCGCTCAGCGCGCCCAGGCGGACCGCGGCACGAATAAGCGCGCCCGTTTTATGGCGGTGGATCCGCTCCAGCTGTTCCAGATTAACCTGACGTCCTTCGGCCTCCAGATCCAGCGCCTGACCGCCGCACATCCCGGCAACGCCACTGGCCATCGCCAGTTCGGACACCATCGCCAGACGATCACGGTCGGCCACTTCATCCATTGGCGCATCGCTTAAAATCGAGAAGGCCAGCGTTTGCAGGGCATCTCCGGCCAGAATGGCATTCGCCTCGCCAAACTTAATATGGCAGGTCGGCTGCCCGCGACGCAGATCGTCGTCGTCCATCGCCGGGAGATCGTCGTGGATCAGCGAATAGGCGTGAATGCATTCCACGGCGGCTGCCGGGGCGTCCAGGGTGTTTTCGCTGATACCGAACATGCTGCCCGTGGCGTAGACCAGGAACGGACGCAGGCGCTTTCCGCCTAAGAGTGCGCCATAGTGCATGGCCTCAACCAGAGGAGTGTTCTGAAAAGGTTGCGGGGCAATAAAGCGGCGCAGGGCGTCATCGGCGCGCACAACGCACGCCTGAAGCTGGGTGGAAAAATCCATTTACTCGGCGTCCGGTGTGAAAGGCGTAGTTTTAGCGTCTTCGCTGTCGGAGAGCAGGATCTGCACGCGCTGCTCTGCCTGTTGCAGTTTGACCTGCCCCTGGCGTGCGAGCTGCACCCCACGTTCAAATTCGTTAAGCGCCTCTTCCAGCGGCAGATCGCCGCTCTCAAGACGGGTGACAATCTGCTCCAGTTCACTCAGCGCAGTTTCGAAACTGGCCGGTGCGTCGTTCTTCTTCGGCATAGTGAATTGACTCTTAAATTTTCAGCCCCGACATGGTAACGGACTCGGGGCAATTATCAAATAACGTGCGCGGCGCGATGGTGGTATACTTGCGCGCCTGGATGCAGCCACGGGTGTGGGCTGCTGTATCATTCTCCAATACAAGCCTTAATCAGCTTGCCTAAGAAACATTGCCGCCATGAAGTTTATCATTAAATTGTTCCCTGAAATCACCATCAAAAGCCAATCTGTGCGTTTGCGCTTTATTAAGATCCTCACCGGGAACATTCGTAACGTATTAAAGCACTACGACGAAACGCTGGCCGTTGTTCGTCACTGGGATCACGTTGAAGTCCGCGCCAAAGACGAAGACAAGCGTCTTGATATCCGCGACGCGCTGACCCGTATTCCCGGCATCCACCATATTCTGGAGGTGGAAGACGTTCCGTTCACCTCTCTGCACGATATCTTCGAAAAAGCGCTGGTGCAGTACCGTGACCAGATCGAAGGCAAAACCTTCTGCGTGCGCGTGAAGCGTCGCGGTAAACACGAGTTTAGCTCCATTGAGGTGGAACGCTACGTGGGCGGCGGTCTGAACCAGCACGTTGAGACCGCGCGCGTGCGCCTGACCAACCCGGACGTCACCGTGAACCTGGAGATCGAAAACGATCGCCTGCTGCTGGTGAAAGGCCGCTACGAAGGCATTGGCGGCTTCCCGATTGGTACTCAGGAAGATGTGCTGTCGCTGATCTCCGGCGGTTTTGACTCCGGTGTGTCCAGCTACATGCTGATGCGTCGCGGCTGCCGCGTGCATTACTGCTTCTTTAACCTCGGCGGCGCAGCCCATGAAATCGGCGTCCGTCAGGTCGCGCATTACCTGTGGAACCGCTTCGGCAGCTCCCACCGCGTGCGTTTTGTAGCGATTAACTTTGAGCCTGTGGTTGGCGAGATCCTCGAAAAAGTGGACGACGGACAGATGGGCGTGGTGCTGAAGCGCATGATGGTGCGCGCGGCGTCCAAAGTGGCCGAGCGCTACGGCGTGCAGGCGCTGGTGACCGGCGAAGCGCTGGGCCAGGTGTCCAGCCAGACGCTGACCAACCTGCGTCTGATCGACAACGTGTCCGATACCCTGATCCTGCGTCCGCTGATCTCGCACGATAAAGAGCACATCATTGACCTGGCGCGCGAAATCGGTACAGAAGATTTCGCCCGTACCATGCCGGAATACTGCGGCGTGATCTCAAAAAGCCCAACCGTTAAAGCGGTGAAGGCGAAAATTGAAGCGGAAGAAGAGAACTTCGATTTCGCGATCCTGGAGAAGGTGGTGGCGGAAGCGTCCAACATCGACATCCGCGAGATTGCCCAGCAGACCGAGCAGGAGGTGGTTGAAGTTGAAACCGTAAGCGGTTTTGGCGCTAACGACGCGATCCTGGATATTCGTTCTATCGACGAACAGGACGACAAGCCGTTGCAGGTTGAGGGTGTAGACGTGGTCTCTCTGCCGTTCTACAAGCTGAGCACTAAATTCGGCGACCTTGACCAGAGTAAAACCTATCTGCTGTGGTGCGAGCGCGGGGTGATGAGCCGCTTGCAGGCGCTGTATCTGCGCGAGCAGGGCTTTGCCAATGTGAAGGTGTATCGCCCGTAGCGTTTTGTCGGGGAGTGCGGGCTGATGCCCTCACCCCGGCCCTCTCCGACAGGGAGAGGGTGTAAACATCAAAAACGGCAACCTGAGGTTGCCGTTTTGCTTTTACTCGTAATAGTTATAAATCCCCGCCGGTATCACCAGCGACGACGCCACTTCGTACGCTTTTTCGCGCCCGACCAGCAGGTCGATAATCTTCAAGCCAAAATCAATGGCGGTTCCCGGCCCCTGGCTGGTGAGCAGGTTGACGCGCGGATCCCAGACCACCCGTTTATCGACCCAATGCTCGTCGGGAATAGTCTCCTTAAGCCCAGGGAAGCCGGTCATGTTGGCGATGGGGAAAATACCATGCGGAACCAGCACCGTGCCCGCTGCCGCGCAGATGGCGGCAACGATACGGCCTGACTGATGGAACTGACGCACCGTTTCCACCAGCAGCGGGCTGTCGCGGAAACATTCCGCCCCTTTCAGGCCGCCGGGCAGCACGATGATGTCGTAATCCCCGTCAGCGACCTGCACCAGCGGGGCGTCCGTCAGGATCTTCACCCCGCGCGAGCAGGTGACGGCCAGGTTGCCATCGCTGGCAACGCTTGCGGTGGTGACAGCAATGCCGCCGCGCACCATCAAATCGATAGCGGTGACCGCTTCCATCTCTTCGCTACCAGGGGCGAGGCATACCAGTGCCGACGCGCTCATACTCACTCTCCTTACGTTTAACCATGTCATACAGGCGGGCGTTTTCCGGTACGCTGATACCGTGCGCCCGGGCGCGTTTGAGCAGATACCCGGTGATGTAGTCGATTTCGGTGTGGCGTAACCCGCGCACGTCCTGAAGCATCGACGAGATATTTTCTGCCGTGCTCTCGATCACCTGCTCCACGTAATACTGAATATCGTCAGCCGAGGTGTGTAAGCCCTCACGTTCAATCACCGCGGCCACTTCGGCGCACAGCGCTGCGACCTCCTGGGGATGGTTTTTTAGCGCCCCGTTCGGGCAGTCCCACAGCGCCGTCAGCGGGTTGATCACGCAGTTGACTGCCAGCTTACGCCACAGCTGCGGGCGAATATTGTCGTGCCAGGCGACGTCCGGCAGCACCTGTTGCAGCACGTCAGCCAGATAGCTGTAGTCCCCGTCCTGCTCGCGGGCTGGGCCAATATGGGTCACGCCGCTGGCCACATGCACAATGATATTACCGTCGCGACGCGCGGCGTGGGTGGTGGTCGCCATCAGCAGCGGCTGTTTAACGCTTTTCAGCTCGTCGATGGTGCCCATGCCGTTATGCAGCAGCAAAATGGGCGATGTCGGGGGAAGTTGCGACGCCAGCGCTTTCACCGCGTCGGAGACCTGCCACGCCTTAAGGGTGACCAGCAGAAGATCGCTTTGCGCCAGAAAATCAGGATCGTTCGCGGTCAGCGATTCGTTAAAGATACTTCCGTCTTCATCAATCAGGTTTACACTGCAATACGGCTGCGGGACGCGTAGCCAGCCCTGTACCTCGTGTCCCTGCTTGCACAGCGCCGTCAGCCACAGCTGGCCCAGCGCGCCGCATCCAAGCACGGTAATTTTCATCGTTCCTCCTCACCTGCAACTGCGCCAGGTGTTACGGCCTAAGTATAGCGCCGTCAGCTAAGCTTCTCGTTATGCCTCGTAGCGGGTATTATGCAACGCAACAAATATGAAGGGAGAAGAAAAGATGCCATCTTTCGATATTGTTTCCGAAGTTGATATCCAGGAAGTACGTAACGGCGTAGATAACGCGAGCCGTGAAGTTGAGTCACGTTTCGATTTTCGTGGCGTTGAGGCGAGTTTTGAGCTGAACGACGCAAATAAGACCATCAAGGTGCTGAGCGAATCTGATTTCCAGGTGAATCAGCTGCTGGATATTTTGCGCGCGAAGCTGCTCAAGCGCGGCATTGAGGGCGCATCCCTCGATGTGCCGGAAGAGTTCGTCCACAGCGGTAAAACCTGGTTCGTTGAAGCCAAGCTGAAGCAGGGCATTGAGAGCGCGGTGCAGAAGAAGCTCGTGAAGCTCATCAAGGACAGCAAGCTGAAGGTGCAGGCGCAAATCCAGGGCGAAGAAATTCGCGTGACCGGTAAATCCCGCGACGATTTGCAGTCGGTGATGGCGTTGGTGCGCGGTGGCGATCTGGGGCAGCCGTTCCAGTTCAAAAACTTCCGCGATTGATATGAAAAAGCCCGGTTTAACCGGGCTTTTTTTCAGGCTTTCAGCGCCTGCTCCACCTCAAAGCGGTTGGTCACTTTGCTGTCGATTTTCACGTAGGCGCTGCGTTCATCCGCGACAATCATCACTTCGCTGACCCCTTCTGTGGCTTCCAGACGCGCCTTCAGCGCATCGCTAATCTCAACCTCTGGCGGGATCTCCACGCGCAGGCTGCTCACGTAGCGCGGCTCTTTCATGGTGCCGGCCACCAGCAGCCAGACCATCGCCAGCAGCGCGCCTGCCAGGAACACGGTCTGGGAATCAAACAGCCCATCGACCCAGCCGCCAAGCGAGCCGCCAATGGCCACGCCGAGGAACTGGCTGGTGGAGTAAATGCCCATCGCCGTGCCTTTATAGCCCGCCGGGGACTCTTTACTGATCAGCGACGGCAGCAGGGCTTCCATCAGGTTAAACGCGAGGAAAAAGATCTGCACGCCGATAACCAGCTCCCAGAAGTGCGGGCCCGATCCCCAGAGGACGATTTCGGCAATCAGCAGCAGCGACACGCAGCCGAGGAAGACGCGCTTCATTTTGCGCTTCACTTCGGCGTAGATGATGAACGGGACGACGGACACGAAAGAGATAAGCATCGTCACCAGGTAAATTTTCCAGTGCTCGGCGGCGGGGAAGCCCGCGGCGGCAAGCTGGCCCGGCAGGGCCACGAAGGTCGACATCAGCAAAATGTGCAGACACATGATGCCGAAGTTGAGCTTGAGCAGGCGAGGCTCAACAAGCACTTTGCTGAAGCAGCCTTTGACCATGCCGGATTCGCGGTTGAGGACGTGGTTTTTGCTGTCCGGCACCACCCACAGGGTTAAGGCAATGCCGACGGTCGCCAGCACGGCAATCATCCAGAACAGGGCGTGCAGCCCCAGCCTGTGGGTGATGATCGGGCCGAGCACCATCGCAATGGCGAAGGTGACGCCGAAGCTGACGCCAATAAAGGCCATCGCTTTGGTGCGATTCTGTTCGCGGGTTAGATCCGACAGCAGCGCCATCACCGCGGCGGCAATCGCACCGGAGCCTTGCAGGGCGCGGCCTAAAATAATGCCCCAGATGGAGTGGGAGAGGGCGGCAATGACGCTGCCGAGCACAAACACCAGCAGGCCGCCGACAATCAGCGGTTTACGGCCAATGCGGTCAGAGAGCAGGCCGAAGGGGATCTGGAATACCGCCTGCGCCAACCCGTAAATGCCGATGGCGATGCCAATCAGCGCCTCGCTGGCGCCCTGTAGCGCCATACCGTAGGTGGTCAGAACAGGCAGGACCATAAACATGCCAAGCATCCGTAGCGAGAAAACAGTCCCTAAGCCCCAGGTCGCGCGAAGCTCGCCTGGCGTCATTTTATAATCGTTCATTACCACCTCAGTTCAAAAGCAGGCACTAGTTTAGGCGGGGTGTTAATTGCGGTAAATAGGTGTTTGTTTAAGAGATATTACCATCGTGCAAAACCGCGTCGGGTGGCGGCGATGCCTTACCCGACCTACCGATCCCGTAGGCCCGTGCAAGCGTAGCGCCGCCGGGCAAAAAAAAAGCCAGGTGATTAACCTGGCTCTTTCAATTCAACACGCTTACCAGACGTAAGTGAGCAGGCTGTGTGAATCCGGCACCATAAAATCGACCGACATCATCACGCTCAGGGCGGTAATGGCGATGATGGAGAAGCCGAACAGCTTACGCGCCCAGACCTTGTCATCTTCCACTTTGTAACCGCGCAGGGCCATACCGAGCCACCAGACGCTCACCGCAGCCGCCACCACCAGATATTTATATCCAGCGTAACCGCCCAGAGAGAGCATCAGGGTCGCCACGGCAAAGGCGATGATGTACAGCGTGATATGGTTTTTCGCGACCGAGATACCTTTCACGACCGGCAGAACCGGGATGTTCGCTGCCTGATAATCCTTGAAGCGGAAAATCGCGATGGCATAGGAGTGCGGCATCTGCCACAGGCTAAAGATAGCCAGCAGGATCAGCGCACCGCTGTCGAACTCGTTGGTCACGGCGCAATAGCCAATCACCGGCGGCGCAGCGCCGGAGAGAGAACCAATCAGCGTGCCGTAGACGGAGTGGCGCTTCATATACAGGCTGTAGACGCCCACATACACCACGAACCCCATCACCCCCAGCCAGCAGGCCAGAGGGTTAGCGCCAAACCACAGCAGCATAAAGCCAGCAATACCCAGCAAGGTGGCGTACACCAGCGAGACAGAAGGGGCGATCAGGCCTTTAACCAGCACCCGATTTTTAGTCCTTTCCATCTTCTTGTCGATATCCATGTCGATGTAGTTGTTAAATACACAACCGGACGCAACAACCAGTGACACACCGATCAGCGTGGAGACAAAGAGGGTGTAGTCGATGCTGCCCTTAGAGGCTAACAGGAACCCTCCGATCACGGAGATCAGGTTGCCAAAGATGATGCCTGGTTTCGTTACTTGCAGGTATTGCTTAAACATACTCGCCGCTCTTAGTGAACCATCATGTTGTAGTTCAGGTTCCACATAATCCAGATGGAACCGACTACCAGGATAGCGATGATAATCACGGTAAAGATAAAGGCGGTCATATTCCAGCCTTCATCGGACTTGGTGTTCATGTGCAGGAAGCAAACCAGATGCACCAGAATCTGAATCACCGCGGTCACCAGGATTGCGCCCAGGATAACCGGCTTAGATGCAGAACCGCTCATCACCATCCAGAACGGGATCACCGTGAGGATGATCGACAGGATAAAACCTGTCATGTAGGTTTTTACGCTACCGTGGGAAGCGCCATGATCGTTTGAATGACTCATTACATCGCCCCCATCAGATAAACAACTGAGAACACACAGATCCATACCACGTCCAGGAAGTGCCAGAACAGGCTCAGGCACATGATACGGGTACGGTTAGTGCTGGTCAGGCCGCGACGGGATACCTGGAACATCAGCACCGCCATCCAGATCAGACCTGAGGTTACGTGCAGACCGTGAGTACCGACCAGCGCGAAGAACGCTGACAGGAAGCCACTGCGATCCGGGCCGAAACCTTCCATGATCAGGTGATGGAATTCATAGATTTCCATCCCGATAAATCCAGCACCAAACAACCAGGTCAACGCCAGCCAGGAAACGACCTGGCTCTTGTTGTTTTTGTACATGGCGATAGCCGCCATGCCGTAGGTGATGGAGCTGAATAACAGCAGTGCGGTTTCAACCAGAACGAACGGCAGTTCAAAGATGTCCTTACCGGTCGGGCCGCCCGCTGTGCCGTTCACCAGAACGGCATAGGTCGCGAACAGACAGCAGAACAGAATGCAGTCGCTCATCAGGTAGATCCAGAAACCGAAAACTTTCATCGGTCCTGTATCGTGGTGCGCATGTGCGTCATGCGCGTGGGCAGTTGAGTGCGCCAGAGTATCAGTTGCCATTTTTCAGCCCCGCTTTAGAAATCTCGTCGAAATGCTGTTTTTCCAGCTTCTCAACTTCACGGACTGGTACGTAGTAGTCCACGTCCTCGTCAAAGCTCTTCACAATCCAGCTGATTACGATGCCAGCGAAGCCAACAATCGCCATCCACCAGATGTGCCAGATCATTGCGAAACCAAATACCGTTGCGAAGGCGGCGATTACAATGCCCGCACCGCTGTTTTTCGGCATGTGGATCTCTTCGTAATGAGCAGGTTGCTTGTACGCTTCACCTTTTTCTTTCATTTCCCAGAATGCGTCGCGTTCATGGATCTGCGGCACAACGGCGAAGTTATAGAAAGGAGGTGGGGAAGAGGTTGCCCACTCCAGCGTACGGCCACCCCACGGGTCACCGGTCAGGTCACGGTTCTGCTCGCGGTCGCGAATAGACACGTAGAACTGAATCAGCTGAGAAGCAATACCGCACGCGATCAGCACCGCACCGCCCGCTGCAACCATCAGCATTGGGTGGAACTGTGGATCGATCTGCTGGCTCAGACGACGGGTCATACCCATGAAGCCCAGCACGTACAGCGGCATAAACGCCACGAAGAAGCCAATGATCCAGAACCAGAACGCGCGTTTACCCCATTTTTCGTTCAGGGTGAAACCGAACGCTTTTGGCCACCAGTAGGTTACGCCAGCGAAGCAGCCGAAGACCACGCCACCGATGATAACGTTATGGAAGTGCGCAATCAGGAACAGGCTGTTGTGCAGAACGAAGTCAGCACCCGGAACCGCCAGCAGTACGCCGGTCATCCCGCCTACGGAGAAGGTCACGATGAAGCCGATGGTCCACAGCATTGCTGAGTGGAACACGATACGGCCCTGGTACATGGTAAACAGCCAGTTGAAGATCTTAACCCCGGTAGGGATTGCGATAATCATGGTGGTAATACCGAAGAAGGCGTTTACGTTCGCGCCCGCACCCATGGTGAAGAAGTGGTGCAGCCAAACGATGAACGACAGAACGGTAATACACACGGTTGCCCACACCAGAGAGGTGTAGCCAAACAGGCGTTTACGCGAGAAGGTTGCTGCGATTTCGGAGAACACGCCGAACACAGGCAGAACCAGAATGTACACTTCCGGGTGACCCCAGGCCCAAATCAGGTTGATGTACATCATCATGTTGCCACCCATATCATTCGTGAAGAAATGGGTGCCCAGGTAGCGGTCCAGGGTCAGCAGCGCGATGGTGACGGTCAGAATTGGGAATGACGCGATAATCAGGATGTTGGCGCACAGAGATGCCCAGGTAAATACCGGCATCTTGAACATGGTCATGCCAGGGGCACGCATCTTGATAATGGTCACGAAGAAGTTGATACCGGTCAGGGTAGTACCGATACCGGAGAGCTGAAGCGCCCAAATCCAGTAATCAACACCTACGCCCGGACTGTACTCAATTCCCGAAAGCGGCGGGTAGGCCAGCCAGCCGGTCTGAGCAAACTCGCCCACGCCCAGTGACAGGTTAACCAGGATAACGCCGACAACCGTGAACCAGAAGCTCAGGTTGTTCAGGAACGGGAACGCAACGTCGCGCGCGCCGATTTGCAGCGGAACGACAACGTTCATCAGACCGATAACCAGCGGCATCGCCACGAAGAAGATCATGATAACGCCGTGGGCGGTAAAGATCTGATCGTAGTGGTGCGGCGGCAGGAAGCCGGCTTCACCCGCCGAGGCGAGCGCCTGCTGGCTACGCATCATGATCGCATCCGCAAAGCCACGAATTAACATGACGATACCGACGATGCAGTACATGATACCGAGTTTTTTGTGGTCAACCGAAGTCAGCCACTCATTCCACAGGTAGCTCCACTTACCGAAGTAAGTGATCAAGCCCAGTAAGGCTGCGCCACCGATGATAATTGCAGCCACCGTAACCACGATAATCGGTTCATGGTAGGGCACTGCATCCAGTGTCAATTTTCCGAACATTTTCTTCCTCGGCCCCTTAGTGAGCGGTTTCCGCGTGGCTCATGTCCATGCCTTCCATACCTTCGTGCGCGCTGTGCTCGCCTTCAGGCTGGGTCATGTCCATGCTCTTGCCGTGATCCATAAATTTGCCAATAACGTCTTTGAACAAATCAGGTTTCACGTTAGAGAAGTACTCCACCTTGTTGTATTCGCTAGGTGCAGCCACTTTTTCGAACGCCGCCATGTCAGACATGGTGTTTGGAGACTGTTTCGCTTTTTCAACCCACTGGTCGAAGGCGGCACGGTCTGGCGTCGCGATAGCTTTGAACTTCATACCTGAGAAGCCCGGGCCGCTATAGCTGGCGGAGATACCATCATAGGTGCCTGCTTCATTGGCGATCAGGTGCAGGTTGGTCTGCATACCGGCCATCGCGTAAATCTGGCTACCCAGACGCGGGATGAAGAAGGAGTTCATAACGGAGTTGGAGGTCACTTTGAACTGAACCGGAGTGTTCGCCGGGAAGGCGATTTCATTCACGGTAGCAATGCCCTGTTCCGGATAGATGAAGAACCATTTCCAGTCCATGGAGACCACTTCAATGGTAATCGGTTTTTCATCGTGAACCAGCGGTTTGCTCGGCTCAAGCGCGTGAGTGGTTTTCCAGGTCAGTACGGCAAGGAACAGGATGATCAGGATAGGTACCGTCCAGACCACAGCTTCCACTTTATTGGAGTGTGACCAGTTAGGGCTATACTTCGCATCTTTATTGCTCGCACGATACTTCCAGGCGAAACCTACAGCCATCAAGATGGCTGGAATAACCACAATCATCATCAGGCCGAATGCCGTCAGAATCAATGAACGTTGTTCCAGTCCAATCTGTCCTTTGGGGTCTAGTAGTGCAGAATCGCAGCCGCTGAGTAATACAGTGCCTGCAAATAATGACAACCATCCCAAACTTTTATTGTATTTCCTGAGTCTCATTTAACGACCTCAATTCCACGGGAGTCTGGTGGCGTTTAAAGTGTGGGGGCATTTTACGGGAAGGTTACATTACTGTAAACATCATTAGGGCTGTGTCAGGAAGGTGTTACTGGGTTCTGCCGCACATGTCACAAGTGTTGCAAAACATGTCGCTTTTTCAGACCAAAGCCGCATGGTATGGGCGTTATAACGAATCGACCCCTAAGGATATCCTAAAAAGGGCAATTGGTATAACCATTCTCAAAATTATACAAGTAATTAACAATTAATTTTCAATAAAAAGACAATTGAAAAACGAAAATTCAATCTTTCAAATGCTGAATCGGTTAATGGAAAATAGGCTAGTCAAGTAAGCTCCAATAATTTCCAATTTTTATCCCGCACAAAACAACAAATATTTTTTTAGCCGGAGCAGGTTATTTCGCCGTTATAATTTCGCATCGTGATTACAACGGGAAATAACCTTTCGTTTTTTTCGTCAGGTCCGCTGCGTTTTGCGTAACGCCAGGAAATCGAGCAGTCCACCCGTCATAATTCCGGCGATAGCCAGCAGGGCACCGACGTCGAGCAGCAGGGCTTCAAAGGGGAGTACAAGCGACGTCGCGGCGTTGACAATTAACACCACCAGCCATAGCGCCAGCGCCAGGCTGCCCGCCATTAATAAGCGCAGGGCAAATCGATAGGCGCGCTGATATTCGGTTCGCGGCATAAAGTGTTCCGTTCGCTGGGTATATTCCAGCGTCTGACGACACACCAGTAACAGCAAAATGCCCGGTACGGCGGCAATAACCGAGAACAGATAGAACGTCGGCCAGCCGTGCGCTTCAACAAACCAGCCCGCAATCGGACCAACGTAGACGCGGCCCACGGCAGACAGCGCGGAGAGCAGGGCAAACTGCGTAGCGGAAAACGACTTATTACACAGCGTCATCAGTAGCGCAACAAAGGCCGCGGTGCCCATGCCGCCGCACAGGTTTTCAAAGAAGACCGCAGCGGCCATTGAGATCATATGCTTGTCGGTTATCGACAGCAGCCAGTAACCGGCGTTGGAAATACCCTGGAGAATGCCGAAGATTAACAGGGCACGGAACAGCGACAAACGCTGCATCAGCACGCCGCCGTATAGTGCGCCGACAATAGTGGCAAACAGCCCCAGCGTCTTATTCACCACGCCCACTTCCCCGGCATCAAACCCCACGCCACGGATCAGGAAGGTCGTCGTCAGGCTCATGGCAAACGCGTCGCCCAGCTTATAAAGGACAATCAGCAGCAAAATCAGCCAGGCGTTATTGCGGCCAAAGAAGTCGCGCAGTGGCTCAGCGACGGCCTGCTCCAGCGAGCGCGGAACCGGGATGACATCGCTCGGCTCCGGAGCAAGCAGGGTAGCAATAATGCAGGGAATGAGCAGGGCGGCCATCAGCCAGTACATGCTCTGCCAGCCGAGATAGCGGTCGGCCAGCCACAGCGCCAGGCCGCCGGACACCAGCATCCCGAGGCGATAGCCCAGTACGCTGATCGCCGCGCCCGTGCCGCGCTCTTCGGCGGGCAGCACGTCGGTTTTCCAGGCATCAAACACGATATCCTGGGACGCCGAGCAGAAGGCAATCACCACCGCCAGCGCTGCCATCCAGCGCAGCTGGCTGGAGGGTTCAAGGAATCCCATAGCGGCGATGGCCAGCAGCAGCAGCACTTGGGTCATTACTAACCAGCCGCGACGACGGCCCAAAAATGGCGGGGTGTAGCGGTCCATGACCGGCGACCACAGGAACTTGAAGACGTAGGCTTGCCCGACGAGCGAGAAGAAACCGATGGTTTTAAGATCGATGTTCTCGACGGTCATCCAGGCCTGAAGCGTGCCGGAGGTGAGCGCGAGGGGTAAACCGGAGGCGAAGCCGAGAATCAGCAGGATAGCTGATTTCGGTTGCTGGAAAATGCGTAAGTAGCGACTGGACATGTGTTTATAGCACTGACCCGGCGAAGCGCCGGGTCAGGATGCAGGATTAACGCGCGTTTTGCTTGATGAAGTCGTGGATGCTGGTGTCCTGAGCCATATCAGAGATGGTGTCGGTCAGCACGCTGTTGACGGCGTTAGCAATGTTCTGGTTAGACGCCTGGAAGGCGCCTTCAACCTGGTAGCTCGCGCGGTAGTTTTTGGTCATCTTGTTGCCGTTCTTCGCGGTGGCGATGATGGCGATATCCGCTTTGGTCGCGATGTTGTAGCGCACATTGCCCTGGGAAACGTCTGCGTACAGGTTGTTCACGATGATTTGCAGATCAACCACGCCGCTTGGTCCAATCATATAACCGCGAGCGGTCATCTGTTTTTCCAGCACTTCTTGCAGCAGGAAGCGCAGGTCGCGGGAGGCGGTCAGAGTCACCTGTTGATTGTCGCGGGTCACTTTCGCCAGCGCCTGATCCTGGCGCTGGTCGGCGCCGTTGATGCTGACGGTCACGCCCATCAGGCTAGGATCCTGCTGTGGCAGGGAAATTTTAGGGGAAACGTCAATGGTGGTCGGTGGGGTTGCGCAGCCCGCCAACATGAAAAGCGCTACCAACGGAAAGAAGAGTTTTTTTAACATTTTCAGGTTCTCAACGAATCGTAAGCATATAGAGAGAAAAATTGGCGCCATCATATCATCGCCAACGACGAGGGGAAGTGGTCAACGCATGTAAATTCATCGCCTTGTCCGAAAAATGACCACTTCTGACGTTTTCTCTGCCAGTCGGAGACAAAACGTATGAGACTCATAGTGAACTTCATTCGTTTGACTGAGAAAATCAGACGAAAGCTAAATATTTGTTGTCTTGTTGTAATGGAAACGGTAAAAGCGGCTAACATTTAAAGGGATGGGTGACATCTTAGCGTTGTCGGAGGAGTAATTTCATGATGATACGTGAGCATATAGAAGACAAATTAAGGGCAGCGTTCAACCCCGTTTTCCTCGAAGTCGTCGATGAAAGCTATCGTCACAACGTACCTGCTGGGTCTGAAAGTCATTTTAAAGTGGTGCTGGTGAGTGACCGCTTCGCAGGAGAGCGTTTCCTTAACCGACACCGTATGATCTATGGCACGCTGACAGAGGAACTCTCGTCAACGGTTCATGCGCTGGCGCTCCACACCTATACCATCAAAGAATGGGAAGGCCTACAGGATACGATTTTTGCGTCACCCCCTTGTCGAGGTGCAGGCAGCATCGCCTGATAAATCGTATTTGCAACCGCTGGAGTTTTTCCAGTATGTTGCTAGCAGATTACGTCAAAGCGGCCTCCGGGCCGTTTTGTTTTGTCTGAGTTTTGAACGTATGGTGCATTTTTAAGGCTAAAAATAGCCTTAAAGTGTGAAAAAAGCCGCAGCAACATACCCTAACCGTTCTCGACTCACCTTAGTGATGCCGCTATAATGCCGCGTCTTATTGAATGTCTTCGGGATGATTCTGGCGACAGGGAATGTGAATCTGCTTAATAGAGAACATCCCGGTACAACAGACAGATTCAGAGTTGACCGAGCACTGTGATTTTTTTGAGGTAACAAGATGCAAGTTTCAGTTGAAACCACTCAAGGCCTTGGCCGCCGTGTAACGATTACTATCGCTGCTGACAGCATCGAAACTGCTGTGAAAAGCGAGCTGGTCAACGTAGCAAAAAAAGTACGTATTGACGGCTTCCGCAAGGGCAAAGTACCAATGAATGTTGTTGCTCAGCGTTATGGCGCTTCCGTGCGTCAGGATGTGCTGGGTGAACTGATGAGCCGCAACTTTATCGATGCGATCATCAAAGAAAAAATCAATCCAGCCGGCGCGCCAAACTACGTGCCAGGCGAGTACAAGCAGGGCGAAGACTTCACCTACTCCGTAGAGTTCGAAGTGTACCCAGAAGTCGAGCTGAAAGGTCTGGAATCCATCGAAGTTGAAAAACCGATCGTTTCCGTTACTGACGAAGACGTTGACGGTATGCTGGACACCCTGCGTAAGCAGCAGGCGAACTGGAAAGACAAAGAAGGCGCAGTTGACGCAGAAGACCGCGTAACTATCGACTTCACCGGTTCTGTAGACGGCGAAGAGTTCGAAGGCGGTAAAGCGTCTGATTTCGTACTGGCAATGGGCCAGGGTCGTATGATCCCAGGCTTTGAAGACGGTATCAAAGGTCACAAAGCGGGCGAAGAGTTCACCATCGACGTGACCTTCCCGGAAGAGTACCACGCTGAAAACCTGAAAGGTAAAGCGGCTAAGTTCGTTATCAACCTGAAGAAAGTGGAAGAGCGCGAGCTGCCAGAACTGACTGAAGAATTCATCAAGCGTTTCGGCGTTGAAGATGGTTCTATCGCAGGCCTGCGTACCGAAGTGCGTAAAAACATGGAGCGCGAGCTGAACGGCGCCGTGCGTAACCGTGTTAAATCTCAGGCGATCGACGGCCTGGTGAAAGCGAACGAAATCGACGTTCCAGCTGCCCTGATCGACAGCGAAATCGACGTTCTGCGCCGTCAGGCTGCACAGCGTTTCGGTGGCAACCAGCAGCAAGCGATGGAACTGCCGCGCGAGCTGTTCGAAGAGCAAGCTAAACGCCGCGTTGTTGTTGGCCTGCTGCTGGGCGAAGTGATTCGCACCCACGAGCTGAAAGCTGACGAAGAGCGTGTGAAAGGCCTGATCGAAGAGATGGCTTCCGCATACGAAGATCCATCAGAAGTGATCGAGTTCTACGGTAAGAACAAAGAGCTGATGGACAACATGCGCAACGTCGCACTGGAAGAGCAGGCTGTTGAAGCGGTACTGGCGAAAGCTAAAGTGTCCGAAAAAGAGACCTCTTTCAACGAACTGATGAACCAGCAGGCGTAATTCCGCCCCAACGGTTTAAAGTTTGAACAAAAAACCCGTTGCCTCCCGGCGACGGGTTTTTTTTATCACACCAATAGTCCAGGAAGAGTGCTAAAACACCCTTTCAGTGTTAGCGTAACAACAAAAGATTGTTATGCTTGAAATAGGGCAAAGTGAACCCCATAACCAGGTAATCACGACGAATGAGACTGGCTGATAATCCGTCCATAAGGTTACAATCAGTACAGCAGGTGTTTTCAATTTAGATCCAGGAGACGGAAATGTCATACAGTGGCGAACGAGACAACTTTGCACCCCATATGGCTCTGGTGCCAATGGTTATTGAACAGACCTCACGTGGTGAGCGTTCTTTTGATATCTATTCCCGTCTGCTCAAGGAACGCGTTATCTTTCTGACCGGCCAGGTCGAAGACCACATGGCTAACCTGATTGTGGCGCAGATGCTGTTTCTGGAAGCGGAAAACCCGGAAAAAGACATCTACCTGTACATTAACTCCCCTGGCGGCGTGATTACGGCGGGTATGTCCATTTACGACACCATGCAATTCATCAAGCCAGACGTGAGCACGATTTGTATGGGGCAGGCGGCATCTATGGGCGCCTTCCTGTTAACCGCAGGGGCAAAAGGTAAGCGTTTCTGCCTGCCTAACTCTCGCGTGATGATTCACCAGCCGCTGGGCGGATATCAGGGCCAGGCGACGGATATTGAAATCCACGCACGCGAAATTCTGAAAGTAAAATCGCGCATGAATGAACTTATGGCGCAGCATACGGGTCAATCCCTTGAGCAGATCGAGCGTGATACAGAGCGCGATCGCTTCCTCTCTGCATCAGAGGCAGTTGAGTACGGCTTAGTTGACTCCGTATTGACCCATCGTAATTGATGCCCGCGACGCGAGTGTGCCGCTATACTAAGGTAGGGCGGCATTCTGCTGAGAGCAGCTTGCGTCTGAGAATGGCATTTGCGTCGTCATGTGCGGCACAAAGAACTTAAAAAGAGGTTTGGACTCATGACAGATAAACGCAAAGATGGTTCGGGCAAACTGCTGTACTGCTCTTTTTGCGGCAAAAGCCAGCATGAAGTGCGTAAACTGATTGCCGGGCCGTCCGTGTATATCTGCGACGAATGTGTCGACTTATGTAACGACATCATCCGCGAAGAGATTAAAGAAGTCGCACCGCACCGTGAGCGTAGCGCACTGCCAACGCCGCATGAAATCCGTCATCACCTTGACGACTATGTCATCGGTCAGGAGCAGGCGAAAAAAGTGCTGGCGGTAGCGGTTTACAACCACTACAAACGTCTGCGTAACGGCGATACCAGCAACGGTGTTGAACTGGGTAAAAGTAACATCCTGCTGATCGGGCCAACCGGTTCCGGTAAAACGCTGCTGGCTGAAACCCTGGCGCGCCTGCTGGATGTTCCGTTCACCATGGCTGACGCCACCACGCTGACCGAAGCCGGTTACGTGGGTGAAGACGTTGAAAACATCATCCAGAAACTGCTGCAAAAGTGTGATTACGATGTGCAGAAAGCGCAGCGTGGGATCGTCTATATCGATGAAATCGATAAGATCTCCCGTAAATCAGACAACCCGTCCATCACCCGTGACGTATCAGGTGAAGGCGTACAGCAGGCACTGCTGAAGCTGATCGAAGGTACGGTTGCTGCGGTTCCGCCTCAGGGTGGCCGTAAACATCCACAGCAGGAGTTCTTGCAGGTAGATACCTCCAAGATCCTGTTTATCTGTGGCGGTGCGTTCGCAGGGCTGGATAAAGTCATTTCTCACCGCGTTGAGACTGGCTCCGGCATTGGTTTTGGCGCGACGGTGAAATCCACGTCTGAAAAACCGAACGAAGGCGAGCTGCTGTCGCAGGTTGAACCCGAAGATCTGATCAAGTTTGGTCTGATCCCTGAGTTCATCGGTCGTCTGCCGGTTGTCGCAACGCTGAACGAGCTGAGCGAAGACGCGTTAATCCAGATTCTGAAAGAGCCGAAAAATGCGCTGACCAAGCAGTATCAGGCGCTGTTCAACCTGGAAGGCGTAGAGCTGGAATTCCGTGACGAAGCGCTGGATGCGATCGCGAAGAAAGCGATGATCCGTAAAACCGGTGCGCGTGGCTTACGCTCTATCGTTGAAGCGGCTCTGCTCGATACCATGTACGATCTGCCGTCCATGGAAGATGTCGAGAAAGTGGTGATTGATGAATCCGTAATTGGTGGCCAAAGCAAGCCGCTGCTGATTTACGGTAAGCCTGAAGCGCAGCAGGCGTCTGGCGAATAATTCACCAAATCAAACAGGCAGTTATTAAAAAAGGGGGGATTTTATCCCCCCTTTGCTTTTTCCGTATTCATGACGTTGAATGTGTGGGAAACATCCCCATATACTGCTTACATGTTAATGGTTGTGTGAAACACAGTCACAGAACCTGATTACCTGGCGGACACTAAACTAAGAGAGAGCTCTATGAATCCTGAGCGTTCTGAACGCATTGAAATCCCCGTATTGCCGCTGCGCGATGTGGTGGTTTATCCGCACATGGTCATACCCTTATTTGTAGGGCGGGAAAAATCTATCCGTTGTCTTGAAGCCGCCATGGATCATGATAAAAAAATCATGTTGGTTGCGCAGAAAGAAGCTTCAACGGATGAGCCGGGTGTAAACGATCTTTTCACCGTCGGGACCGTGGCCTCTATTTTACAAATGCTGAAACTGCCGGACGGCACTGTCAAAGTGCTGGTTGAAGGTTTGCAGCGTGCGCGTATTACCACTCTGTCAGATGATGGCGAGCATTTCTCTGCGAAGGCGGAGTACCTTGATTCACCTGAGCTGGATGAGCGCGAACAGGAAGTGCTGGTACGCACCGCGATCAGCCAGTTTGAAGGCTATATCAAGCTTAACAAGAAAATCCCACCGGAAGTGCTGACGTCGCTGAACAGCATCGACGATCCTGCTCGTCTGGCGGATACCATCGCTGCACATATGCCGCTGAAGCTGGCTGACAAACAGTCTGTGCTGGAAATGTCCGACGTGAACGAGCGTCTGGAATACCTGATGGCGATGATGGAATCCGAAATCGATCTGTTGCAGGTTGAGAAGCGTATTCGCAACCGCGTGAAGAAACAGATGGAAAAATCCCAGCGCGAGTACTATCTGAATGAGCAAATGAAAGCCATTCAGAAAGAGCTGGGCGAGATGGACGACGCGCCGGACGAAAACGAAGCGCTGAAGCGTAAAATCGACGCGGCTAAAATGCCGAAAGAGGCGAAAGAGAAGGCCGAAGCAGAATTGCAGAAGCTGAAAATGATGTCTCCGATGTCGGCAGAAGCGACCGTTGTGCGCGGCTACATCGAGTGGATGGTGCAGGTTCCGTGGAATGCCCGCAGCAAGGTCAAAAAAGACCTGCGTCAGGCTCAGGAGATCCTGGATACCGACCACTACGGCCTTGAGCGCGTGAAAGACCGTATCCTTGAGTACCTCGCGGTTCAGAGCCGTGTGAATAAGCTCAAAGGCCCAATTCTGTGCCTGGTCGGGCCTCCAGGGGTAGGTAAAACCTCTCTGGGTCAGTCCATTGCGAAAGCGACCGGTCGTAAATACATCCGTATGGCGCTGGGCGGCGTGCGTGACGAAGCTGAAATTCGCGGGCACCGTCGTACCTATATCGGCTCAATGCCGGGCAAACTGATTCAGAAAATGGCGAAGGTGGGCGTTAAAAACCCGCTGTTCCTGCTTGATGAAATCGACAAAATGTCGTCTGACATGCGTGGCGACCCGGCTTCAGCCCTGCTCGAAGTGCTGGATCCTGAGCAGAACGTCGCGTTCAGCGATCACTATCTGGAAGTAGACTACGATCTGAGCGATGTGATGTTCGTAGCGACCTCCAACTCCATGAACATTCCGGCACCGCTGCTGGACCGTATGGAAGTGATCCGTCTTTCTGGCTACACCGAAGACGAAAAGCTGAACATTGCTAAACGCCATCTGCTCTCTAAGCAGATTGAGCGTAACGCTCTGAAAGAGAGCGAAATCACGGTAGACGACAGCGCGATCATTAACATCATTCGTTACTACACCCGTGAAGCGGGCGTACGTGGTCTGGAGCGCGAAATCTCTAAACTGTGCCGTAAAGCGGTTAAACAGCTGCTGCTGGATAAAACCCTGAAGCACATCGAGATCAACGGTGACAACCTGCACGAATATCTGGGCGTTCAGCGTTACGACTACGGTCGCGCGGACAACGAGAACCGTGTTGGTCAGGTGACTGGTCTGGCGTGGACGGAAGTGGGCGGCGACCTGCTGACCATCGAAACCGCCTGCGTACCGGGTAAAGGTAAACTGACCTACACCGGCTCGCTGGGTGAAGTGATGCAGGAATCCATTCAGGCGGCGCTGACCGTGGTGCGCGCGCGCGCGGAGAAACTGGGTATCAACCCTGATTTCTACGAGAAACGCGACATTCACGTTCACGTTCCTGAAGGCGCAACCCCGAAAGATGGCCCAAGTGCGGGTATCGCAATGTGTACTGCGCTGGTGTCCTGTCTGACCGGTAACCCGGTTCGTGCCGATGTGGCGATGACCGGTGAAATCACGCTGCGTGGTCAGGTTCTGCCTATCGGTGGTCTGAAAGAAAAACTTCTGGCAGCGCACCGTGGTGGGATCAAAACCGTATTGATTCCGCATGAAAACAAGCGCGACCTGGAAGAGATCCCGGACAACGTGATCGCCGATTTAGATATTCATCCGGTGAAGCGTATTGAAGAAGTTCTGACCCTCGCTTTGCAGAATGAACCGTCTGGAATGCAGGTTGTAACCGCAAAATAGTGACCTCGCGCAAAGAGCGTCAATAAAAACAAGGCTGGCAGGTGAATTCGCACTTGCCAGCCTTTTTTTGTATAGCTAATTTAGATTGCTGATTGGGTAAGCCATCAACAACGGGTGTTGTAAGCTCATGGCAGGCCTGATATAACTGCTGCGCGGTCGCACTGTGAAGGATTCAGGTGCGATATAAATTATAAAGAGAGGAAGAGAACAGTGAATAAATCTCAACTGATTGACAAAATTGCTGCGGGTGCTGATATTTCTAAAGCCGCAGCTGGACGTGCGTTAGATGCTTTAATTGCTTCTGTTACTGAATCTCTGCAAGCTGGGGACGACGTTGCACTGGTTGGTTTCGGAACTTTCGCGGTTAAAGAGCGTGCTGCCCGTACTGGCCGCAACCCTCAGACCGGTAAAGAAATCACTATTGCTGCCGCTAAAGTGCCGGGCTTCCGTGCCGGTAAAGCGCTGAAAGACGCAGTAAACTGATTGCTTTCTCCCTTCAGGGAAGCTGAAAAGTACAAGGGCGCATCATTTGATGTGCCTTTTTTGTTTGTCCAGACCTGATTTGTTCGAGTTTATGCGAGTTGTGGGCTGACAATTGCCCCGGTTTCTTGTCACAATACGCCTTTACGCGCGACGGTCAGGATTTTCCGTCAGCGTCAGGTAACCAGTCACCTACAGCGGAGTGTTGTTACACCATGATGGACAGCTTACGCACGGCTGCTAACAGTCTCGTGCTCAAGATTATTTTCGGTATCATTATCGTGTCGTTCATATTGACCGGCGTGAGTAGTTACCTGATCGGCGGTAGCAGCAACTACGCCGCAAAAGTGAATGGCCAGGAAATTAGCCGCGGGCAGTTCGAAAATGCTTTCGCGGGTGAACGTAACCGTATGCAGCAGCAGCTGGGAGATCAATTCTCTGAGCTGGCGGCAAACGAAGATTATATGAAAACCCTGCGTCAACAGACCCTTAACCGCCTGATCGATGAAGCCCTGCTTGACCAATACGCGAAAAACCTCGGTCTGGGTATCAGCGACGATCAGGTTAAAAAAGCCATCTTCGCCACTCCGGCATTCCAGTCTAACGGCAAATTCGACAACACCCGCTACAACGCCATCGTGAATCAGATGGGGATGAACGCTGACCAGTACGCTCAGGCGCTGCGCAATCAGCTGACCACCCAGCAGCTGATCAACGCCGTTGTGGGCACCGATTTTATGCTGAAAGGTGAAACTGACGAGCTGGCTGCGCTGGTCGCACAGCAGCGTGTCGTGCGTGAAGCGATAATCGACGTGAATGCACTGGCGGCAAAACAGCAGGTCAGTGACGCAGAAGTTAACGCTTACTACGAGCAGAACAAGAACAGCTTCGTTGCGCCAGAACAGTTCCGCATTAGCTACATTAAGCTTGATGCCGCCGCGTTGCAGGAAACGGCGTCTGATGCTGATATTCAGTCTTACTACGATCAGCATCAGGACCAGTTCACCCAGCCACAGCGGAACCGTTACAGCGTCATCCAGACCAAAACGGAAGCGGAAGCAAAAGCGGTGCTGGACGAGCTGAACAAAGGGGCTGATTTCGCAACCGTGGCGAAAGCAAAATCCACCGACATCATCTCCGCAAAAAATGGCGGTGATATGGGCTGGCTGGAAGACGCAACGACCCCGGAAGAGCTGAAAAACGCAAGCCTGAAAGACAAAGGCCAGCTGTCCGGCGTGATTAAATCCTCCGTTGGTTTCCTGGTGGCGCGTCTGGACGATGTTCAGGCAGCAAAAACCAAACCGCTGACCGACGTTCGTGATGATATCGCGGCTAAAGTGAAGCAGGAAAAAGCGCTGGACGCCTTCTACGCGCTGCAACAGAAAGTGAGCGATGCCGCCAGCAATGACAACGAGTCGCTGGCCGGTGCAGAGCAGGCGGCGGGCGTGAAGGCGGTTGAAACGGGCTGGTTTGGCCGCGACAACCTGCCGGAAGAGCTGAACTTCAAGCCGGTTTCAGACGCTATCTTTAACGGTGGCCTGGTCGGTGAGAACGGCACCCCGGGCAGCAACTCTGACATCATCACCGTGGACGGCGATCGCGCCTTCGTACTGCGCGTGAGCGAGCACAAGGCCGAGTCCGTGAAGCCTCTGGCTGAGGTGAAAGATCAGGTTGTGGCGCAGGTTAAACACAATAAAGCCGAGCAGCAGGCGAAGCTGGACGCAGAAAAACTGCTGGCCGATCTGAAAGCAGGTAAAGGCGATGATGCGCTGAAAGCTGCGGGTGTGACATTCGGTGAAGCGAAAACCCTGAGCCGTACCAGCCAGGATCCTGTCAGCCAGGCGGCGTTTAGCCTGACCCTGCCAGCAAAAGACAAACCAAGCTTCGGTACTACCACGGATATGCAGGGCAACGTTGTTCTGCTGGCGCTGGACGAAGTGAAAGCGGGCACCATGCCGGAAGCGCAGAAGAAAGCGATGGTTCAGGGAATTACCCAGAACAACGCCCAGATTGCCTTCGAAGCTATGATGAGCACCCTGCGTAAAGAAGCAAAAATTAAACTGGGTGACATCATTACCCAGCAGCAATAATTACGCGTCTGCTCGCAGATTTTCGTAACGCACTGCAATATCTAAAGGCCGCTTTCGCGGCCTTTTCCATTTCTGCAATCTGCCGTTTGTGCCTGTTTTTCTGCCCGGTTATCGTGACGTCGCTGTCAACAAACAAGGAGATAACAGCATGAAACGTGGAATCAAAGCGCTTTTTATTGCCCTGGCATTCGCCAGCACCGGGATCGCCCAAACCGCATTTGCGGCAACGGCGACGGACAAACCGCAGGTCGTGCAGAGCAAACCGAACGCAGCGGCCAGCGCGCAGACCCCTGCGCACGCTAAAGCCACGCCCGGCGTGAAAAGCGCCGATGAGGAAGGTACCCGGGTGAGCATTAATAGCGCGTCGGCAGACGAACTGGCGCGGGTGATGAACGGGGTGGGGCTGAAGAAAGCGCAGGCTATTGTCAGCTACCGGGAAGAGTACGGTCCTTTTAAAACGCTCGACGATCTCAAGCAGGTCCCGGGTATGGGCAGCGCGCTGGTTGAGCGCAACCTCTCGCATCTGATGCTGTAATCGCGCAATAACTTGCACAAAGGCATAAATTTGCCAGGATAATGAGGTCATACCAGTTGTGACCTCTAATCCTATAACAAGACAAAAGGCTTTTGCGCTATGCAGACAACAATGCAGACAACAATCAAAGTACGCGGATATCACCTCGACGTTTACCAGCACGTAAATAACGCCCGCTATCTCGAATTCCTCGAAGAGGCGCGCTGGGACGGGCTGGAAAACAGCGAAGGTTTTAAGTGGCTGACCGCTCACAACATCGCGTTTGTGGTCGTCAATATCAATATTAATTACCGCCGCCCGGCGGTGCTGGGGGACGTGCTGACCGTCACCAGCCAGATCCAGCAGCTAAACGGCAAAAGCGGGGTGTTAAGCCAGGTGGTGACGCTCGATCCCGAAGGGCAGGTAGTAGCAGACGCGCTGATCACGTTTGTCTGTATCGATCTTAAAACCCAGAAGGCGCTGCCGCTGGAAGGGGAATTGCGAGAAAAGCTGGAGCTGATGATCGCGTAGGGATTGGCTTTTCAGAAACCGGTGCTGTCGACAGGGCTCGACAGCACGGTGAAGAGGCGTTATTTCAGGCCGGTCTTTTTCTGCATCGCTGCCATCACGCCCGTTTTATCGGCGAGATAGTGGTTCAGCCCGTTCGCGCGCAGATTACAGGCCGCGCACTGGCCGCAACCGTCGCCTTTAATACCGTTGTAGCAGGTCAGGGTTTCACTGCGCACCAGATCCAGTTTGCCCCAGTAATCTGCCAGCGCCCAGGTTTCTGCTTTATCCAGCCACATCAGCGGGGTTTCAAAACGGGTGTCCTTCGCCATACCCAGATTTACCGCGTGATTCAGCGCCTTCACGAACTCATCGCGGCAGTCCGGGTAACCCGAGAAGTCTGTCTCGCACACGCCGGTGATCACGGCTTCGGCTTTCACCTGATAGGCGTAAATCGCCGTCAGGGTCAGGAAGAGGATATTACGACCCGGCACGAAGGTGTTCGGGATACCGCTGGCGTCAGGTTCGTAATCCGGGACCGGAATGCTGTCGCGGGTAAGGCTGCTGACGGCCAGTTCATTGAGCAGCGTAACGTCCAGCACCTTGTGCGCACGCGCGCCCAGTTTCAACGCCAGTTCGCGGGCAACGTCAATTTCAGCCCGATGGCGCTGACCGTAGTCAAAGGTGACGCAGTGAACTTCATCATACTGATGGAGCGCCTGAACCAGGCAGGTGGTGGAATCTTGTCCTCCGCTGAACACGACGACGGCACGTTTCATAATTCATCTCAATAATAACGGTAAAACGTTATGTTAACGCCTGACCACGACGTCGACCAGCTTCTTCACGATTTGGGGGCCGGAAGCCAGGCCTCGGTGAAATCAAACCAGCCGCGGGTGTTAAGGCGAATGCCGTTCACTCCTGGCGGGGCGCTGATCTGATACTGGTAGTTAAAAAGCGGCGTCAGGACGGCGTTTTCCATAAGCTGGCTAAAGATGGCTTTCAGCCCGGCGTGGCGAGCCTGCTCGTCGGCCTGGGTCTGCACCGCGTCCAGCGTGGCCTGCAAATGTGCATACTGGGGCGCGCTCAGCAGGTGCGGCCAAAGCGTATCGCAGCGTAACCACTGCTCCAGCGTATATTCCGGCGCTTCGCCGATCAGCCTGTCGCCCATCATGATATCGGCGTCGGCGAGCGTCTGGCAGCCGTCCCAGGTTTTGGCATCGTGGAAAATCACCGTCAGCTCGCAGCCCTGTTGTGCCAGGTACTCTTTTAGCTGATTCGCCATCGTGTGTAGCTCTACGGGCAGATGGTAAATCAGGGTCAGCGACTCGGGGAGTGCAACGTCCTTCATCTCCGGCCAGCGCGGAATATGCCAGCCGGGAAGCATCTCCTGCGTCGGGGTGATCAGCCCTTCGTTGAGCGGCAGCGTGTGCAGCAGGGTCGAGAGATGAATGATATTGATAAGCCGCTTTGCCTGCATCTTGCTTAATCGGGGGCTTTGCCGGAGCGTGAGATAGCAAAAGCCCAGGCTGGTGCTGCTGCTGACTAACCGCAGGCTGGGCAGTTCCTCCGGCTCGCCGATGGCAAGCTGTACCGGGTGGCGACAGCTCGTCCCCAGCCCGTAGTCAAACAGCGTCGGCGTGATCCAGAACTCAATCGCCTTGAGCAGCGGATGGGTAAGATGGTACTGCTCATGGCTTTCCAGACGCACCAGGTCAGGATCGTACACCGCAATTCGGAAGGGGCCGCAGCCGATCGTGGGCAGGTGAGGGTGGGCAAGACGGCTGCAATAGGTGGCCAGACGGTGCGCCAGCCAGTAGTCCGGCTGATGCAGGATAAACGTCAGGCACCGGGGATGCGTGACGTCAATGCGCATGACGCTTTGAAACAGCGTGCGCAGGGCGGGCAACGTTAACAGCGCGTTCAGGCTCTCCTGTAACTGCACGGTTTCCACGTTATCCCCGTTATGCCAGTGCAGGGTGGAGCGGATATAAAAATGCCAGCGCAGACCGTCGGGCGACACTTCCCAGTGATGGGCTAAATCCCCGGTTGGCTCGGTACGGGTGCCGTGAAAGCGCGTCAGGCCGGAGAAAACCTGGCCGGCAAGATGCTGCTCTGCCCGTCCCGGCAGAAATCCAGGGCTAAGCGGATCGAGCGCGCGATAGTAGGGGATACGCAGCGTGGGCGTGTCGTTTTGCCACTGCCCGCCGAGAAACGGGTGCAGCAAAGAGCGCAAATCCTCCGGCGCGAGCTGGGCAAGCTCCAGCGCAGTTTGCTGATGGCCGCTTTTCAGCGCCTCTTCCATCATCGCATTACGCAGGGACTCCGGCGTGACGTGAAACGTCAGCTCACCGCGTTTGCCCCGCCCGGACTGCGCGCGCCAGCTTAGCCAGCCGGCCTCCTGCGCCTGACGAAGCAAGGTACGCACGTGGCGCTCGCTGCAAAAACAGCGGCTGGCGAGTTCTGTCACGGTGACCTGCTGCGGCGCGCCGGATGAGGGCTGCCACAGGCGTTGATACTGATTGAGGCGATTAAGCTGGCGCATGATAAACCCGGAACAATAATTTCTATCTATTCACTATTACTTCCGTATATCTCAGGCAATACTGATGCACAAGTTAACCGCATCACATTTCAGAGGTAATTATGGCCCGGCTCGCTGCATTTGATATGGACGGCACCCTGTTAATGCCGGATCACCGTTTGGGCGATAAAACCCTGAACATCCTCAAGCGCCTGCATGAGCACGACATTACCCTGACCTTCGCTACTGGCCGCCACGAGCTGGAGATGCGCCACCTGCTCGGGGCGTTTTCGCTGGATGCCTTCCTCATCACCGGTAACGGCACGCGCATTCACACTGTTGAAGGTGAGGTACTGCACCGTCAGGATCTGAACCCGGAAGTGGCGGATATCGTGCTGCACAGCCGCTGGGATACCCAGGCCAGCGTGCATGTGTTCAATGATGATGGCTGGTTTACCGGGCAAGAAATCCCCGAACTGCTGCACGCCCACGTTTACAGCGGTTTTAAATATCAGCTGATCGATCTGCGCCGTATTCCCGCGCATTCGGTGACGAAAATCTGTTTCTGCGGCGATCACGACGATCTGTGTCGCCTGCGTATTCAGCTTAACGAGGCTCTGGGCGACCGGGCGCACCTTACCTTCTCGGCGGTGGACTGCCTGGAAGTGCTGCCGGTGGGATGTAATAAAGGCTCTGCCCTGGCGGTGCTGAGCGACCACCTGGGCTTCACCATGCAGGATTGTATGGCATTCGGCGATGCCATGAACGACCGCGAGATGCTCGGTAGCGTCGGTCGCGGTCTGATTATGGGGAATGCGATGCCGCAGCTTATTGCGGAGCTACCTCATCTGCCGGTTATCGGACACTGCCGTAACGAAGCGGTGTCCCATTTTTTGACGCATTGGCTGGACAATAACAACCTCCCATATTCCCCCGAATAGTGAGACCCTTCCAGCAAGCCAGACTTCGGTCTGGCTTTTTTTATTTCACCAGCTGCGCAATTTGCGCTTTCCACGATTCAATATCGCCAATGTTTGCCTGCACCCACTCCGGGTTGTAATAGGTATCGAGGTAACGCTCGCCGCTATCGCACAGCAGCGTGACGATAGATCCGCTGCGCCCCTCTTCGCGCATCCGGGCCGCAAGCTGTAGCGCGCCCCACATGTTGGTGCCGGTTGATGCCCCCACTTTTCGCCCAAGCTGCGTTTCAAGCCAGTGCGCCGTCGCGACGCTTGCCGCATCGGGAACGCGGAGCATTTCGTCCACCACGTCTGGAATAAATGAAGGCTCAACGCGCGGGCGGCCGATACCCTCGATTTTACTGCCAACCGGGCTGCGCAGCGCCGCGTCGCGGGTCTGCCAGTAGTCGAGGAATACCGAGTTCTGCGGATCCACCACCATCAGCTGCGTGTCGTAACCCTGACAGCGGATGTAGCGCCCGATGGTCGCGGAGGTGCCGCCGGTCCCGGCGCTCATCACCACGTAAGAAGGCACGGGATGCGGCTCGTGCGTCATCTGGCGGAAAATGCTGTCGGCGATGTTGTTATTGCCGCGCCAGTCGGTTGCGCGCTCGGCGAAGGTGAACTGATCCATATAATGGCCGTTCAGCTCGCGGGCCAGCATTTCAGACGCCGGGTAAATTTCGCAGGCGCTTTCGACAAAGTGACAGCGGCCGCCGTAAAATTCGATCTGCTCGATTTTGCGTCTGGCGGTGCAGGACGGCATCACGGCGATAAACGGCAGACCCAGCAGGCGGGCAAAGTAGGCTTCAGACACTGCCGTTGAGCCGGAAGAGGATTCGATAATCGTGGTGCCCTCTTTGATCCAACCGTTGCACAGGCCGTATAAGAACAGAGAGCGCGCCAGACGGTGCTTCAGGCTGCCGGTCGGGTGGGTGCTTTCATCTTTCAGGTAGAGCTGAATACCCGCAAAACCCGGCAGCGCGAGGCGGATCAGGTGGGTGTCCGCCGAACGCTGATAGTCGGCATTAATTTCGCTGATGGCGTGTTTTACCCAGGTGCTATTCATCGTATGTATCCGTTTGTCATTTTGTGCCCAGCTTAGCGAAAAGCACGGAAAAAATTGTTGCTATCTGACCTTTAAAATAGAATGTAGAGAGAAAAATTTTCTCTGTGGGGGCGGGTATGCTAGATAAAATTGACCGTAAGCTGCTTTCTTTACTGCAAAACGACTGCACCCTCTCTTTGCAGGCACTCGCAGATGCCGTTAATCTGACCACCACACCCTGCTGGAAGCGTCTCAAAAAGCTCGAGGATGACGGTGTCCTGCTCGGGCGCGTGGCGCTGTTAGATCCCGAAAAACTGGGGCTTGGATTAACCGCCTTCGTGCTGATAAAAACGCAGCACCACAGCAGCGACTGGTACAGCCGTTTTGTGACCCAGGTGTCTGAGATGCCCGAGGTGCTCGGTTTCTGGCGCATGGCAGGGGAGTATGACTATCTGATGCGCGTCCAGGTGGCGGACATGAAACGGTATGATGATTTTTACAAGCGGCTGGTCAACAGCGTACCGGGCTTGTCGGACGTCACCTCCAGTTTCGCCATGGAACAAATAAAATACACCACAGCCTTACCCATTGAATAACTTCGTCAAATACCTTCAGGAACATACCGCGTGCGATTATTTGCCCAACTAAGCTGGTACTTTCGTCGGGAGTGGCAACGCTACCTCGGCGCGGTGGCCCTGCTTATCATTATTGCCATCCTGCAACTGATCCCGCCAAAGGTGGTGGGATATGTCGTGGACGGCGTCACCGAGCAGCATTACACCACCGCACGGGTAATGATGTGGGTGGGCACGCTGGTACTGACGGCGGTGGTTGTCTACCTGCTGCGCTACGTCTGGCGCGTCCTGCTTTTCGGCGCCTCCTACCAGCTGGCCGTTGAGCTGCGGGAAGATTTCTACCGTCAGCTGAGCCGCCAGCATCCGGAGTTCTACCTGCGCCACCGCACCGGAGATTTAATCGCCCGCGCCACAAACGACGTGGATCGCGTGGTGTTTGCCGCCGGGGAAGGGGTGTTAACTCTGGTGGATTCGCTGGTGATGGGCTGCGCGGTGTTGATCGTGATGTCGACCCAGATTAGCTGGCAGCTGACCCTGCTGGCGCTGCTGCCTATGCCGCTGATGGCGCTGGCGATCAACCGCTACGGCGAGCAGCTTCACGAACGCTTTAAGCTCGCCCAGGCCGCATTCTCCTCCCTGAACGACCGTACCCAGGAGAGCATGACCAGCATCCGCATGATCAAAGCCTTCGGGCTGGAAGACCGCCAGTCCGCGCTGTTTGCCGCCGATGCGGCGGACACGGGCGCGAAGAACATGCGCGTGGCGCGAATTGACGCGCGGTTCGATCCGACGATTTATATCGCCATCGGGACGGCAAACCTGCTGGCGGTCGGCGGCGGCAGCTGGATGGTGGTGCAGGGCACGTTAACCCTCGGTCAGCTGACCAGCTTTGCGATGTATCTGGGGCTGATGATTTGGCCGATGCTGGCGCTGGCGTGGATGTTTAACATTGTTGAGCGCGGCAGCGCGGCCTACAGCCGTATTCGCGCGATGCTCGCCGAAGCGCCCGTGGTGAACGACGGCAGCGAAGACGTGCCGCCGGGCCGGGGAGTAATGAAGGCCGCTATCCGCACCTTCGTTTACCCGCAGACGCAACATCCGGTGCTGCAAAACGTGAATTTCACCCTGGAGCCGGGCCAGATGCTCGGTATTTGTGGTCCGACCGGGTCCGGTAAAAGTACCGTACTGTCTCTTATCCAGCGTCATTTTGATGTGACCGAGGGGGATATTCGTTTCCACGATGTTCCGCTCACGCAGCTGCTGCTGGACGACTGGCGCAGCCGTCTGGCGGTGGTGAGCCAGACGCCATTTTTATTCTCCGACACCGTGGCGAACAACATCGCGCTCGGTCGTCCGTCGGCTACGCAGGAAGAGATTGAGCACGTGGCGCGCTTAGCCAGCGTTCATGAGGATATTCTGCGCTTGCCGCAGGGTTACGAAACCGAGGTCGGCGAGCGCGGGGTGATGCTATCCGGCGGGCAAAAACAGCGTATTTCCATTGCCCGCGCGCTGCTGCTGAACGCCGAAATCCTGATCCTCGACGATGCGCTTTCTGCCGTCGATGGCCGTACCGAACATCAAATTCTGCACAACCTGCGCCAGTGGGGCGAAGGTCGCACGCTCATTATCAGCGCCCATCGCCTGTCGGCGCTGACCGAAGCCAGCGAAATTCTGGTGATGCAGCACGGGCACATCGCCCAGCGCGGTCAGCACGAACAGCTTGCGGAACAGTCGGGCTGGTATCGCGATATGTATCGCTATCAACAGCTTGAAGCGGCGCTGGACGATGCGCCGGACGAAGACGAGGAGGCGGCCAATGCGTAAGTTTGGACAGCTATGGCCAACGCTGAAACGGCTGCTGGCGTATGGTTCACCCTGGCGTAAACCGCTGTCGATCGCGGTGGTGCTGCTGTGGATCGCCGCGATTGCCGAAGTGACCGGCCCGCTGCTGATCAGCTACTTCATTGATAACATGGTGGCGAAAAACTATCTGCCGCTGGGGCTGGTAGCCGGGCTGGGCGTGGCCTACGTCGGGCTACAGATACTGGCGGCGTCGCTGCACTATGCCCAGTCGCTGCTCTTTAACCGCGCCGCCGTGGGGGTGGTGCAACAGCTGCGTACCGATGTGATGGACGCCGCGCTGCGCCAGCCGTTAAGCGAGTTCGATACCCAGCCTGTGGGGCAGGTGATTTCGCGCGTGACCAACGACACCGAAGTGATCCGCGATCTGTACGTCACGGTGGTGGCCACCGTGTTGCGCAGCGCGGCGCTGGTCGGCGCGATGCTGGTGGCGATGTTTAGCCTCGACTGGCGCATGGCGCTGGTGGCGATCACCATCTTCCCGGCGGTGATGATCGTGATGATTATCTATCAGCGCTACAGCACGCCGATCGTTCGCCGCGTGCGGGGCTATCTTGCCGATATTAACGATGGCTTTAATGAAGTGATTAACGGCATGAGCGTGATCCAGCAGTTCCGCCAGCAGGCGCGCTTTGGTGAACGCATGGGCGAGGCCAGCCGTTCGCACTATATGGCGCGTATGCAGACGCTGCGTCTGGACGGGTTCCTGCTGCGTCCGCTGCTGAGCCTTTTCTCGGCGCTGGTGCTGTGCGGTCTGCTGATGCTGTTTGGTCTGTCCTCCAACGGCACCATTGAGGTCGGGGTGCTGTATGCCTTTATCAGCTATCTGGGCCGCCTGAACGAGCCGCTGATCGAACTGACCACGCAGCAGTCGATGCTTCAGCAGGCGGTGGTGGCCGGCGAGCGCGTCTTTGAGCTGATGGACAGGCCGCGCCAGACTTACGGTAATGACGATCGTCCCCTGCAAAGCGGCTCGATAACCTTCGATAATGTCTCCTTTGCCTATCGGGACGACCGCCTGGTCTTGCAGGACATCAGCCTTGAGGTGCCGTCGCGCGGGTTTGTGGCGCTGGTGGGGCACACCGGTAGCGGAAAAAGCACGTTAGCCAGCCTGCTGATGGGTTACTACCCGCTGACTCAGGGCGAGATCCGCCTTGACGGTCGTCCGCTCTCCACCCTGAGCCACGACGCGCTGCGCAAAGGCGTAGCGATGGTGCAGCAGGATCCCGTCGTTATGGCGGACTCCTTCTACGCTAACGTCACGCTGGGGCGGCCCTATACCCGCGAGCAGGTCTGGGATGTGCTGGAAACCGTGCAGCTGGCCGACCTGGCGCGCGGCCTGAGTGACGGTATTGACACCCGTCTGGGCGAGCAGGGGAATAATCTTTCCGTTGGGCAAAAACAGCTGCTGGCGCTGGCGCGGGTGCTGATTGAAACCCCGCAAGTGCTGATCCTCGATGAAGCCACGGCGAGTATTGATTCCGGAACCGAGCAGGCGATCCAGCAGGCGCTTGCCGCCGTGCGCGATCGCACTACGCTGGTAGTGATAGCGCACCGTCTTTCAACCATCGTCGACGCGGATACCATTCTGGTACTGCATCGCGGGCAGGCGGTTGAGCGCGGCACGCACCGCCAGCTTCTTGAGGCGAAAGGACGCTACTGGCAGATGTACCAGCTACAGCTGGCGGGCGAAGAGCTGGCCGCCAGCGCGCGCGAGGAAGAGTCCCTGAGCGCCTGATGCACCAAAATCAGGCAACGTGCTAACAGTCACAGCTGTTGGTGCAAAACTGAAACGCACCCTGCACTGTCATGGTGCGTTTTTTTTCGCCACTCCATCACCCATGGCCTGCTCAGGCTCCCCGCACCGCTTTTTTGCCACTTTTTAATTTCTGGCACACCCCTTGCAATATCCCTGACGTGTTCGCTGCGGCCTTTACCGAATTCTGACTGGAGGGGATTTATGAAGCTGGTTACGGTGGTAATTAAACCATTCAAACTTGAAGACGTGCGTGAAGCGCTGTCTTCCATGGGTATTCAGGGACTGACTGTCACCGAAGTGAAAGGCTTTGGGCGTCAGAAGGGTCATGCCGAGCTTTATCGTGGGGCGGAATACAGCGTTAACTTCCTGCCTAAGGTGAAGATTGATGTCGCAATCGCTGACGATCAGCTTGATGAGGTGATTGATATCGTTAGCAAAGCGGCCTACACCGGCAAAATTGGCGACGGCAAAATTTTCGTAGCCGAATTGCAGCGCGTCATTCGCATCCGTACGGGCGAATCTGACGAAGCGGCGTTGTAAGTTACTCCTGGCACACAGTGATAGGGATCGAGAAAATGAAGATAGCAACAATTAAAACGGGTCTGGGGTCTCTGGCGCTGCTGCCGGGCCTGGCAATGGCTGCCCCTGCGGTGGCGGACAAAGCCGATAACGCCTTTATGATGATCTGCACCGCGCTGGTGCTGTTCATGACGATTCCGGGCATCGCGCTGTTTTACGGCGGCCTGATCCGCGGAAAAAACGTTCTCTCCATGCTGACGCAGGTGGCGGTGACTTTTGCGCTGGTGTGCGTGCTGTGGGTAGTTTACGGCTACTCACTGGCCTTCGGTGAAGGCAATGCATTCTTCGGTAACTTCAACTGGGCGATGCTGAAAAACATCGAGCTGACCGCGCTGATGGGCAGCTTCTACCAGTACATCCACGTGGCGTTCCAGGGATCGTTTGCCTGCATCACCGTGGGGCTGATTGTCGGCGCGCTGGCTGAGCGTATTCGCTTCTCGGCGGTGCTGATCTTCGTGGTGGTCTGGCTGACGCTTTCGTATGTGCCGATTGCGCATATGGTATGGGGCGGTGGTCTGCTGGCCTCCCACGGCGCGCTGGACTTCGCGGGCGGTACGGTGGTGCACATTAACGCCGCGGTTGCGGGGCTGGTGGGCGCATACCTGATTGGCAAACGCGTGGGCTTTGGCAAAGAGGCGTTCAAACCGCACAACCTGCCGATGGTGTTCACGGGCACGGCTATCCTTTACTTCGGCTGGTTTGGTTTCAACGCCGGTTCTGCGAGCGCGGCGAACGAAATTGCGGCGCTGGCCTTCGTGAATACGGTTGTGGCCACGGCGGGTGCGATCCTCTCCTGGGTCTTCGGCGAGTGGGCGGTTCGCGGTAAGCCTTCACTGCTGGGCGCGTGCTCAGGTGCGATTGCCGGTCTGGTTGGCATTACTCCTGCGTGTGGTTACGTTGGCGTAGGCGGCGCGCTGCTGGTGGGTATCGTGGCAGGTCTGGCGGGTCTATGGGGCGTGACGGCGCTGAAACGCATCCTGCGCGTGGACGATCCATGTGACGTGTTCGGCGTTCACGGCGTGTGCGGCATCGTCGGCTGTATCATGACCGGTATCTTCGCCGCGAAATCACTGGGCGGCGTGGGCTACGCGGAAGGCGTGACTATGGTTCATCAGGTGCTGGTACAGCTTGAAAGCATCGCGATTACGGTGGTGTGGTCGGGCGTAGTAGCCTTTATCGGCTACAAGCTGGCAGACATGACGGTTGGCCTGCGCGTACCGGAAGAGCAGGAGCGCGAAGGTCTGGACGTCAACAGCCACGGCGAGAATGCGTATAACGCCTAAGGTAAAAGCAAAACGGCAACTTCGGTTGCCGTTTTTAGTGTTTGTTCCCTCTCCCCGTGGGAGAGGGCTAAGGTGAGGGCAACATCAACCTCTATTACGCATCACCCCTTCCTGCACCGTGGAGGCAACCAGCACGCCGTCCTGGGTGTAAAACTCCCCGCGTACAAAGCCGCGCGCGCTGGACGCCGAGGTGCTTTCCACGCTGTAGAGCAGCCAGTCGTTCATGTCGAACGGGCGGTGGAACCACATGGAGTGGTCAATCGTCGCGACCTGCATCCCTTTCTCAAGGAAGCCCACCCCGTGCGGTTGCAGCGCAACCGGCAGGAAGTTGAAGTCTGACGCATAGCCCAGCAGATACTGATGAACGCGGAAATCCTCCGGCACGGTACCGTTGGCGCGGATCCAGACCTGACGCTTCGGCTCGGCGGTGTGGCCCTTCATCGGGTTGTGGAACTCAACCGGGCGGATCTCCAGCGGCTTGTCGCAAAGAAACTTCTCTTTTACCTGTGGCGGCAGCAGGTGTGCCAGCGCGCGGGCGATATCGGTTTCTGATTTAAGATCGTCCGGGGATGGGGCAGGCGGCATCTCTTTTTGATGCTCGTAACCCGTTTCCGGCGCCTGGAACGACGCGGTCATATAGAAGATAGGTTTACCGTTCTGGATCGCCGCCACGCGGCGGGCGCTAAAGCTGTTGCCGTCGCGCAGCACTTCGACGTCGTAAACAATCGGTTTGGCACTGTCACCCGGGCGTAAAAAATAGCTGTGGAAGGAGTGAACCAGACGGTCTGTGGGCACGCTTTCCTTGGCAGCGTAAAGCGCCTGACCCACAACCTGACCGCCAAAGACCTGGCGCAAGCCTAAGTCTTCGCTCTGTCCGCGATAGAGTCCTTCCTCAATTTTTTCCAGGTTTAGTAATGTCAGCAGATTGTTCAGTGCTTGACTCATAGTCGTCCTCAATAATACGCCGTGGCGAAAGATACGCAGAGTATAACGCAGAAATGAAAGTGGTCGGACGGGTAGATTAGTCTGAATATCGGAGTGAAATTAGGCATTAATCAGTGATTTGTGCCACACTTGTTTCGTTAAATGACTGTTAACGACATCGGATGGGATCGATCCCGCTGGTGCATTGATGATAAGGAGACTTCAATGAAACTCGTGCCTATACTTAGCGGTATTGCCATGGCGGTGGCCCTGTCGGCCTGTGCAGGAAAGAGCGCCGATGTGCCGGTACCTACAGCAAATCCGAACGGCATTAATACGCTGACGCAGCAAACCATTCAGCAGCCTAATGTCTCCGGTACAATCTGGATCCGCCAGAAAGTGGCTCTGCCACCGGACGCGGTCTTAACCGTAACGCTGTCTGATGCTTCACTGGCCGATGCGCCATCTAAAGTAATTTCCCAGCGCGCAGTGCGTACGGAAGGTAAACAGGCGCCGTTTAGCTTCGTGCTGCCGTATACCCCGTCAGAAGTTCAGCCTAATGCCCGTATTCTCCTGAGTGCCGCGGTGACCATCAACGATAAGCTGGTGTTCATTACCGATACGGTGCAGGAAGTGATCAACAACGGCGGAGTGAAAGCTGACCTGAACCTGGTACCTGTGCAGCAGACCGCAGTACCGGTCGCGCCGCAGACCAACCAGCCGGCGATGCCAACTAAGGCTCCGACCCAGCTGTAATGCGTTAAGACGTCCTCTCCACATGGAGGGGACGTCAGTAGTTCCAGCGATACTTCTGCAAATCGACCTGCCCCGTTCCCGACACCTGAATTCCCTCCGCTAATAACGCCTGACGCTGACGCTGTAGATCCGGCCCGGTAAGCGAAATTGCGCCGTGACGATTGAGCACCCGATGCCAGGGAAGGGTGCTGCCCTCCGGTAACCGTTTCAACACGCCGCCAACCTGACGCGCCGCGCGCGGCGATCCGGCCAGACGCGCAACCTCGCCGTAGGTCGTGACAAAGCCTTCGGGTATCGACGCGACAATCTGCCATACACGGACGGGAAAGGAATCAGGTATAGGGTCGGGTATGGTGTCGTGAAAGTTCATTTCGCTTACCGGAGCTGTAAAAGGACAGGATAAGCGACCCGGATGGGATTGTGAAGAATGTGCTCAACGGGCGGCATTGTGCAATAAACCGTCATCCGAATGCCGGCGGCTTGCAATTGCCGGGCTGCGCAGGGATAATGCGCCAGCGCGTTGGATAACAACGCTCTCAATGGGGGCCCTGTTGGTTCTCCCGCAACGCTACTCTGTTCACCAGGTCAGGTCCGGAAGGAAGCAGCCAGGGCAGACGACGTGTGTGCCGGGATGTAGCTGGCAGGGCCCCCACCCATTTCTGCTCCCCAAAAAATCTTCCCGCTTCGTTCAGCGTTTTATTACCTTATTTCCACATAGATATCAGGCTTACTTGCCATGCGTAATATATTTTTCATTTCGCTGAAATAATAATGTCATAAACCTGTAATAATAGACTGTCATTTTATTATTCGATGTCTTTTTTCTGTCATAAGCAAAAAATATAAATCTGGATTACCTTTCTAACATCGTGTATTAAATAAAGAACTTATTCCGAAGGGAAGTTACGATCATGGCTACTGCGGTATTAAACGTTAAAATTGATGAAGCGTTAAAAGAAAAACTTCGCCACTATGCAGAAGTACATAACGATAATTTAAGCGTGACCACAGAGAAACTGCTACAGCTTGCGTTCGAAGCGGTAGAAGAGGCGGGAGTATCGGAAGAGGATATTGATAATCAGCATACGGAAGAAGAGGGTGTCTCTCCATTTACTCCTAAAGAAATCAAAGCACTACGTAAACTTCTGAAGAAGAGAAAATGAAACAACAACCGTCAACTGCCAGCGACTACAAAGAGGCTTGCGATCTGCTGCGTTCAGGCTACGTTAAACATGTGCGTCTTGGCTGGAATGTAGGAAGTGATGAGTTCTTTCGTATCGCGTCGGACTGGTGTGATACCGGCGCAAAAATAAAGAAAGAAGGGGAAAGTTTCATTATATCTCTTAAGGGTTTCCCTATTCCTCCTCAGCACTAGCTTGCCTTTCGTGAAAACTGCTGACTGCATCGGTTTCAGTCAGCAGTTTTTATTTATGTGACAATTATCTGTGATTATTATCACGGCTTACTCTGTAACTTTTCAGAATTACATCTCCGACTTAATGCACGCTCACATTAAATAATGCTTCGCTTCACCGGCGCGGGCGTTTTATTCAGCGCTAACCACAGGGATTTTATCCTCAGCAGCACGCTCTCCATCTCTGCCGGTTCAAGCGTGAAGGGCATTCGCAGGTAGCGGTCAAACGCGCCTGAAAGGCCAAATCGCGTTCCGGTACCAAGATTAATCTCCTGCGTTTCGGCACGTGCCGCAAGCTGCGTCGCCAGCATCCCGGGTAGTTCCACCCAGTAAGACAGGCCGCCCTCTGCTTCCTGAAAGCGCCAGTCAGGAAAATGTTCGCGCAGTAATTCGCTACAGCGGTTGCGGCGTTCGGCCAGCATTTTGCGTCGGGCGGGTAAAAACGTGCCGCTGTTTTCGATAAGCCACAGCGTCGCCAGCTGTTCCAGCAGGGGCGAACCCAGATCGAGGGTATCGCGGGTCTGGGCGAGCGTCGCAATGGTGCGCGACGAGGCGCGTATCCAGCCCAGACGCAGGCCGCCCCAGAAACTCTTTCCGGCGGAACCGAGGGTAATCACCGCCGCATCCGGGTTAAACGCGGCAAGCGGCGGCGGCGGGGGAGCATCAAACCAGAGATCGACCATTGTTTCATCCACCACCAGCGCGGTGCGGGTCCGGGCGGCAATATCGGTTATCGCCTGGCGGGTCGGCGCGTCCATACAGCGCCCGGTGGGATTATGGAAATCCGGCATCAGATAGGCCAGGCGGGGCGCAGTTTGCGCGACGGTCGCGGCAAAGCCATCCGTATCCCAGCCCGTTTGCGGTAACGACACCCCCACCGGACGGCAAAGCGCGCCCTGAATGGCGGCAATCGCCAGCGGGTAGGTAGGATGGTCAACCACTACCCGATCGCCCGGTCCGGTCATCATGCGCAGGACCAGCGCAAAGCCGCTGACCGCGCCGTTTACCACCATCACTTCATCCGCGCGCGTGGGCAGGCCACGGGCGGTATAGCGTGCGGCAATGGCCTCCCGCAGCGCCGGTAACCCCAGCCGATCGTAACCCGTAAGCGACAGATGCTGGGTGATGGTGGTTAAGGCGTGGGTGTAGGCCTGATGAATTTCCGGCCCGGCGTTGAGCGCGGCGGTGGAGAGATCGAGCGCGGTGCTGGCGGCAGAGAGCGTCGGAACGGCGCGGGTATCGGGCAGGATCACCCGCGAACCGCTGCCGTGGCGGCTCTCGAGATATCCCTCATCCCGCAGGTGCGCCAGCGCGCTGCTGATGGTGGTTCGGCTCACGTTAAGCGCGGAGGCCAGCTCCCGCTCGCCCGGCAGGCGCGTGCTGAGGGCCAGTCTGCCGTCAAGAATGACCAGACGCAGCGCATCGGCAAGCTGTCGCCAGAGCGGGGTGCGGGAGGCGGTTTGCTGCCAGTGGCCCAGCAGGCGAACCAATGACTGACTTCCGAAACGACGTGATGACATATGCAGTCCACTATTTGCTAACTGGACATTAATCATAAGACCATTTTCACCGAAGATGAAAGCCTGGTTCATCGGAGAAAGTAAAAATGGTACGTCGTCTGGTACAACTTTACGTCGGTCTGGGGCTGTACGGCCTCTCGACCGCAATGTTTATTCGTTCCGATCTGGGCGTTGACCCGTGGGACGTTTTTCACCTCGGGGTGGCGCTTCAGCTGGGCATGAGCATCGGGACGGTGATCATTTTGACCGGGGCGGCGGTGCTGCTGCTGTGGATCCCGCTGCGTCAGATGCCGGGACTGGGCACCATCAGTAACGTTATCTGCATTGGGCTGGCGGCGGACGCTTCCATGGCGCTGCTCCCGGAAATGACCTCGCTGCCGCTGCGCGTCGCCATGCTTGTGGCGGGGATCGTAGTCAATGCGATCGCCACGGGGATGTATATCGGCGCCGGTTTTGGCCCCGGCCCGCGCGACGGCCTGATGACAGGCATTCACGCGCGTTTCGGCTGGTCCATCCGCAGCGTGCGGACGGCCATTGAGGTGTCGGTGCTGCTGATCGGTATCGTGCTGGGCGGATCCTTTGGGTTCGGTACGGTGCTGTATGCCTTAACCATCGGCCCGCTAATCCAGCTCTGTCTGCCCTGGTTCCGCCACAGGCCGCGTGCGCCGAAGATCGCCGAGCCCGAGCGCGTTGTTTAATTTTGCGAAGCGCTCACAGGTAATGCGGGCCGCGCTGTGCCACAATAGCGGGCATCCTTTATCACGATGCCCGAACGCATGAAAACTATCACGCTTTACGACGTTGCCCGCCTCGCGGGCGTGTCCTACCAGACCGTTTCCCGGGTGATTAACGATGCGGCACATGTCTCCGCCAAAACCCGGGAAAAGGTGCAGCAGGCCATGGCGGAGCTGCACTACGTGCCCAACCGCGGCGCGCAGATGCTGGCGGGCAAACGCACCCGCACGCTGGGTCTGATCACCACCGATCTGGCGCTTCACGCCCCTTCCCAAATTGCCTCCGCGGTCAAAACCCGGGCGGGTGAGAAGGGGGCAAGCGTGTTGATTTCGATGGTGGAAAACCCGGGCGACTGCCGGGCGGCGGTGCAGGAGCTTCTGGCGCAGCGCGTCGAGGCGCTGCTGGTTAACGTGCCGCTGGAGGATGCCGATGCGGAGCAACTCAGCGCGCTGGCCTCCCCGGTGCCGGTGCTGTTTCTGGACGTTTCGCCGTCGGCGCGGGTCAATAGCCTGGTTTTTGACGCGCAGCAGGGGGCGAAGCTCGGGGCAGAGCATCTGCTCGGGCTGGGCCACCAGCGTATTGCCCTATTGAGCGGCCCGGAAAGCTCTGTCTCTGCCAGAGCGCGGCGCACGGGCTGGCAGAGCGTTCTCTCGGAGGCGGGTCTGGAGCCTGCCGGGATAGCGTACGGTGACTGGAGCGCCGCCTCCGGTTACGAAAAAGGCCATCAGCTGTTAGCGGGACCCGCGCTGCCGGACGCTATTCTGGTGGCTAACGATCAGATGGCGCTGGGGGTGATGCGCGCCTGCGCCGAAAAGGGCATTGCGATACCGGGGCAGATCTCGGTAGTGGGTTTTGATGACACCACGGACAGCGCCTGGTTTTCCCCGCCGCTCACCACGATCCGACAGGCGTTTCGCGAGGCCGGAGAGCGCAGCGTGGAGTGGCTGCTGGCCCCGTCTTCTGGCGAGGCGAACTGGCAATATCAGCTGCCGGTGACGCTGATTGCCCGCCACTCCAGCGCCCGCTGCACGCCGCAGCAGGCGAGCCGCGAGGATCTGGCCCAGCAGCTGAAAAGCCTGGCGCGGCTAGCGGAGCAGCTGGCCCGCGACTAGGACTTTTGTGATCTCACTCGCTTCGCGGCGATCGATCGCTTTACCATTAAGTGTTTCCCGGGCATGTTGACTAAAATTGTGAGCGCTTCGCAAAGAGGTTATTATGTCCAACACATCGCCGCCGATCCTCAGCACCCTTCTGGCCCGTCGCGACTGGGAAAACCCTGGCGTGACGCAGTGGAACCGTCTGGCTGCCCACGCGCCGTTCCATAGCTGGCGTGATGAAAACGATGCCCAAAACGATCGTCCTTCCCTCAGCAGGCGCTCGCTTAACGGTGAATGGCGCTTCAGGTTTTATAACGCTCCCGAGCAGGTGCCCGAGTCATGGGTGACGGAAGATTGCGCCGATTCAGTCCCTATGCCCGTGCCGTCTAACTGGCAAATGCAGGGTTTTGATACGCCCATCTACACCAACGTAACCTATCCCTTTGCGGTGAACCCGCCGTTCGTCCCGCAACAAAATCCGACGGGCTGTTATTCGCTCACATTTGATGTGGACGAGGCCTGGCTTGAGCGTGGGCAAACCCGCATTGTTTTCGACGGGGTGAACTCGGCGTTTTACCTGTGGTGCAACGGCAGCTGGGTAGGCTATTCCCAGGACAGCCGCCTGCCAGCGGAGTTTGATCTCAGCGCGGTTCTAAAGCCCGGGCAAAACCGGCTGGCGGTGATGGTCCTGCGCTGGTGCGACGGCAGCTACCTGGAAGACCAGGACATGTGGCGCATGAGCGGGATCTTTCGCGACGTCACGCTGCTGCATAAGCCCGATACCCGCATTGCGGATTATCACTACGCCACCGAACTGAACGCCGAATGCGATAGGGCGATGCTCAGGGTTGAGGTTGCGCTGGAGGGGGCACAGTACGCCGAATGCGAGGTTGCCGTGACCCTGTGGCGCGACGACGAGAAGTGTGCCAGCGCGACCGGGCGCCCCGGCTCGGCGATTGTCGATGAACGCGGCGGCTGGGCAGAGCGCGTTTCGCTGTCGATGCCGGTGGTAGATCCAGAACTATGGAGCGCGGAAATCCCGTCGCTCTACCGCCTGACGATAACGCTGGTTGACGCGCAGGGGCAGGTGATTGAGTGCGAGGCCTGCGACGTGGGCTTTCGAAAGGTGGAAATCAGCAACGGCCTGCTCAGGCTTAACGGTAAACCGCTGCTGATCCGCGGGGTGAACCGTCACGAGCACCATCCGGAAAACGGGCAGGTGATGGACGAAGCGACCATGCGCCGCGACATCGAACTGATGAAGCAGCACAACTTTAACGCCGTGCGCTGCTCCCATTATCCCAACCATCCCCTGTGGTACAGGCTCTGCGATCGCTACGGCCTGTACGTGGTTGACGAGGCCAATATCGAAACCCACGGCATGGTGCCGATGAGCCGTCTGGCGGACGATCCGCGCTGGCTGCCGGCCATGAGCGAGCGCGTCACCCGCATGGTGCAGCGCGATCGCAATCATCCGTCGATTATTATCTGGTCGCTGGGAAACGAGTCGGGCCACGGCGCGAACCACGATGCGCTTTACCGCTGGCTGAAAACCACCGATCCGACCCGCCCGGTGCAGTATGAGGGCGGCGGGGCGAACACGGCGGCAACCGATATTGTTTGCCCGATGTATGCCCGTGTCGATCAGGATCAGCCGTTCCCGGCGGTGCCAAAATGGTCCATCAAAAAGTGGATCGGCATGCCGGATGAAACGCGCCCGCTGATCCTCTGCGAATACGCGCATGCGATGGGCAACAGCTTTGGCGGCTTTGCGAAGTACTGGGAGGCGTTTCGCCGCCATCCGCGCTTGCAGGGCGGGTTTGTCTGGGACTGGGTTGACCAGGCGCTCAGTAAAAAAGATGAGCAGGGCAATGCCTTCTGGGCCTACGGCGGGGATTTTGGCGATACGCCAAACGACCGTCAGTTCTGCCTGAACGGGCTGGTGTTCCCGGATCGCACTCCGCATCCGGCGCTGTTTGAAGCCCAGCGTGCGCAGCAGTTCTTCACCTTTACTCTGGTGAGCGCGTCGCCGCTGGTCATTGAGATCGCCAGCGATTATCTGTTCCGCACGGCCGATAACGAACGTCTTTCGTGGACGATGACGCGCGATGGCAAGGTCATCGAGCGCGGGGAGGTCGCGCTTTCGATTGCGCCGCAGGGGACGCAGCGTCTGGCGATCCCGGCGCCCGCGCTGCCGCCGCTGCCCGGCGAGGTGTGGCTCAACGTGGAGATCGTCCAGACCCGCGCGACGCCGTGGTCACCGGCAAACCATCGCTGCGCCTGGACGCAGTGGCAGCTTCCCGCGCCGCTGTACGTTGCGCCCGCGAAGTCGGCGGGCACCGCGCCCGTATTAACGGTTAACGACCACCAGTTTGAGATCGCCCATCGGGAGCAGCGCTGGATCTTCGATCGCAAGACCGGAAACCTGATCCAGTGGTGGAATGCGGGGCGCGAAACCCTGCTGTCGCCGCTTGAAGATAACGTCACCCGCGCACCGCTGGATAACGATATTGGCGTAAGCGAGGCGACGCGGATCGATCCGAATGCCTGGGTTGAGCGCTGGAAAGCGGCGGGAATGTACGAGCTTACCGCCCGCCTGGCGCAGTGCGACGCGCAGCAGCTGGGTCAGGAGGTGTTGATAACCACGCTTCATCTCCTCGAATATTGCGATAAGGCGCTGTTTGTCAGCCGCAAGGCCTGGCGCATTGACGGTCACGGCGTGCTGCACGGGGATGTGCAGGTCGAGGTGGCATCGGATATTCCGGAACCGGCGCGTATCGGCCTGACCTGCCAGCTGGCGCAAACGCCCGACAGCGTGCGCTGGCTGGGGCTGGGCCCGCTTGAAAACTACCCGGATCGTAAGCTGGCGGCGCAGCAGGGGCGCTGGGAATTACCGCTGGAGGCGATGCAGACCCCGTATATCTTCCCGACGGAAAACGGTCTGCGGTGCGACGTGCGCAAGCTTGAATTCGGTGCGCACAGGCTCGCCGGGGATTTCCATTTTTCTCTAAGCCGCTACGGCCAGCGCCAGCTGCATGACGCGTCCCACTGGCATTTGCTGCGTGAAGAGCCGGGCTGCTGGCTGAATCTGGATGCCTTCCACATGGGCGTGGGGGGCGATGATTCCTGGAGTCCGAGCGTGTCGCCGGAATTTCTCCTGCCCCGTCGCCAGCAGCGTTACACCTTTAGCTGGCGTCAAAAATAGTCTCTCACCGCGCACCCGGTTACGGGTGCGCAAGATTGGTTTCAGCCCACAGAATAAATTCCGTTTTTGGCAGCGCCTTGCTGTAAAACCATCCCTGACCGTACTGCACGCCGTGTCGATGCAGCCAGGCAAGCTGTCCCGCCGTTTCAATGCCCTCGGCCACCATCGCCAGATCCAGTGATTTCGCCATTTCGATAATGTGCGGCGTCACGTTTTTGTACTCCAGCGCATCAACGAAAGACTTATCGATTTTCAGGGTATCGACGTCCAGATCCTGAAGGTAGCTGAGGCTGGAATAGCCCGTTCCAAAATCATCAATGTGAACCGCATGGCCCGCACGGCGAAACGCGGCGATGGCGGGGGCGCTGATTTTCGGGTCGGCAAATCCGCGCTCGGTAAGCTCCAGCGCAATCTGCTGCGGATGCAGGTGCCACTTATTCAGCAGCCGACTCAACAGCGGCAACAGCTTGCCGGAGAGCAGATCGGCAGGTGCAAGGTTAATGGAGATATGCTGGTCAGGATGTTGCTGTAACCAGCTGCCCATATCTTCGAAGACCTTCTCAATAACCAGCTGGGTGAGCTGGGTGATCAGCCCGGTCTGCTCGGCCAGTGGGACAAAAATATCGGGCGACAGATGGCTCCCGTCCGGCTGCGGCCAGCGGATGAGCGCCTCGGCCCCGACCAGCTTTCCGCTGCCGAGTGCCACAATCGGCTGATAATGAACCACAATTTCGCGGCTGTTGATCGCATCCAGCAGGCGATTTCGCGGAGATTGCAGGCGTCGCAGAATGCGCAAAACAAACAGCGCGGCAACCAGGCTGACCAGAAAACCAAACGGCAGCCAGAAGAGCAGCTGCTCATGCCAGTTTTTATCGAGCGGCTGAAGGGTTGCCCAGGCGACGACGGTTAAGCCCAGTTCAGGCACCGGCTTTGAGATATACATCGAGCCTTTATATTGCAGACGCGTCGCGTCTTTATTTTCCAGCTGCTTACGCACATGAGGATCCAGCGGATTGCTGCTGGCGAATACGAGATTACTGGCAGTGCCGATCAGCGCGGCGTCGATGGGAAGCGCACCAAAGGGGATAACGTCGACCAGCGATGAGGGATCGACCATCACCACGTAATTTCCCCGCCCGAGCGCGGCCATAAGTGATGTAAGCCGAGATCGTTTTGCTGCGTGAGCCAGGCGTTGTAACCGTCGCTGGTGATCCGCATCGGCGGAGGATACGGCGCTGAATGGCTGGCGACTTCCAGCGAGGAGCAGACGGGCCTGAGATTGTCGAGGTACATCACCTCCTGGATATAGCGCCAGGAGAAGGCCACCCGGCGCATCTCGCGCAGATGCGGGCGGCTGCATGGCAGGCCGGTAAAGTTGTGGAGTTCCGTCAGCGCGTCTTTGGCCTGCTGCACCACCCTATCCGTGCGGATCAGTACGCGGGACGAGTAGTTGTCCAGCGCGTCGATAAATTTCTCTTCAGCCTGTCGGTGCGCCAGCCAGACGCTGAGGCAAATGGGAACCAGCACGGAAAAGATCAGAATGCCGGTCACCAGGCTGACCAAATGTCGGGTTCTCATGAAGCAATGTCCTTTCTCGAATGCCCGCTCCCGGAGCATTGAGCCTGCGCGCCAGAGGAGAAATAATTTATCGCGAAATGATACAGTTATAGCACGTGGCGGGGGGACGTTTTTAGTCCGGGACGAGATTATCAGAAAAAAGATCGGTTGAGGGATCTGCCGGGCAGGGGTTGTTTTTGTAAAATGACTCGGGTAGTATTTTGTTATGTTATAACAATACATGAAGAGGCTATGATGAAACCTGGTATCCACCCGGCCTATCGCACCGTTGTGTTTCACGACACCAGCGCGAATGAATATTTTAAAGTCGGTTCGACCATTAAAACCGACCGCGTAATTGAACTCGACGGTGAAACGTTTCCGTACATCACCATCGAGGTGTCGTCAAAATCGCATCCGTACTATACCGGCAAGCAGAAAACCTTCTCGACGGAAGGCAGTGCGGCGCGCTTCCGTCAGCGTTTTGGCGGCTTCCTTAATGCGAAACGAGGCTAACCATGCAGGTACTTAACTCGCTGCGCAGCGCCAAACAGCGCCATCCCGACTGCCAGATAGTCAAACGCAAAGGTCGCCTGTACGTCATTTGCAAATCCAACCCGCGCTTTAAAGCCGTACAGGGACGTAAGAAAAGACGCTAAAAGCGCGTTTCTCGCCAGCTTTCCAGGGATCGTACCTGCTTGCCATCGGCGGTAAAATTGTCGGTGGCAAGCCAGCTTTCAAAGGCGCTTTCCAGCGCAGGCCACTCTTTATCAATAATTGAAAACCAGTCGGTATCCCGGTTGTGTCCTTTAATTACCAGCGCCTGACGAAAACGCCCTTCATACTGAAACCCCAGACGCAGCGCCGCCCGGCGTGACGGCTCGTTGAAACTATTACACTTCCACTCATAGCGGCGATAGCCCAGCGTCGTGAACGCGTACCGCATCAGCAGAAACTGCGCCTCTGTCGACATTGGCGTGCGGCTCAGCAGCGGGGAGAAATGGACGTGCCCGACTTCCATCACGCCATTTTTAGGATCGATTCGCATCAGCGCCAGCGATCCTACCGGCGCGCCCGTCTGGTTGTCGATCACCGCGAAATGGATCGGATCGGGTAAGTCGCAGACGCTGGAGATCCACTGTGCAAATTCACCGACCGTTGCATCCGGCTCGCGCAGCAGCCACGTCCAGCTGCGGGTATCTTCTGCCCGCTGGTGGGCGGCGAACAGCGCTTCGGCGTGTTCCACACGCAGCGGCTCCAGGCGGCAGTAGCGCCCGTTAAGCTGCACTCTGGACGGATGCTGGCGCGGCTGCCAGTCAACAAGCGGCTCTCCGACAGGTTGCCCAAACTGATTGAATGTATTCATGTTATTCCCCGTGGTGTTGAAAGAACCTCAGGTTAGGCAATTACTGGTTCCATAAGAAGATCCACCAGGCTATGTTTTGATGGAACCACGGAGGAGAAATGAACATACCCGGCGACGATTTTTATGCACTGCTTCTGGAAACGCTGAACGCGCGGGGAGCCGACACCCTGCAACGCACGCTCTACCTCGGCCTGCGGGAAGCCATTCTGAGCGGCAGGTTACAGGCGGAGAGCCGTCTGCCCGGCTCCCGGGTTATCGCCGGGCAGCTTGGGCTGTCGCGCAACACCGTCAACGCCGCGCTGGAACAGCTCACGCTGGAAGGGTATTTGCTGCGAAGCCGCCAGGGCACGCGGGTGACCCGCCTCGCACCGCGCGAAATTACGCAGGAAGTGCCTGCCGTGACCCTCGCAACGCGCGTTGCCCGTCTTCCTGCGCCCACGCCCCGCGGCACGCCGGTCCCCGCGTTTACGCCGGGCACGCCCGCAATCAACTATTTCCCGCTGCCGCTCTGGCGACGGCTTTACGACCGCGTTCTGCGTGAAGAGGGGAGCGCGCTGCTGGGCTATGGCGATCCGGCGGGCGAGCCCTCCCTGCGCGAGGCCATTGCCCGCCATCTTGCCCTGTCGCGCGGCATTAACTGCGATGCCAGCCAGATTGTCATCACCGAAGGGGCGCTCGAAGGGGTCAATCTTTGCACTCTGCTGCTGAGTGAACCGGGGGATACGGCGTGGGTTGAGGATCCCGGCTATGCGGGGGCGAAAACCGCCTTTTCCAGAACCGGATTGACGATGGTCGGAATGCCCGTTGATGAGGAAGGGATGTGCTGGGAAGGGCGGCAGGCGAGCCGCCCGAGGCTCATTTTTACCTCGCCATCGCACCAGTTTCCTTACGGCAGCGTGCTCAGCGCGCGCCGTCGCCTGGCCCTGCTGACCCTGGCGCAGCAGCAGGACGCCTGGATCGTTGAAGACGATTACGACAGCGAGTTTCGCTACAGCGGGGAGCCGGTTCCGGCGATGTCGGGCATGGTCAAACAGGCGCCGGTGGTCTATCTGGGCACCTTCAGCAAAACGCTGTTTCCGTCCCTGCGCATCGGTTTTATGGTATTGCCCCCGTCGCTTGCGAAGGCCGCGAGTCCGGCGATTGGGTCGTTGCTGCGGGGTGGACACCGGGCCGAGCAGCGAACGCTGGCGCTGTTTATCGAAGAGGGGCATTACGCGCGGCATCTGGCCGCGATGCGTCGGTTATATCGCAAGCGCTATCGACAGTTACGCGAGGTGTTGAACGCCGAACTGCACGTTAGCCATCGCGTGCTGGCGGGAGAGGGGGGAATGCATCTGACGGTGGCGATAGACGGTATCGATGACAATGCGATTGTGCAGCAGGCAAAGGCGTATCACCTCGCGCCTGCCGCATTGAGCGGGTATTACCTTGATTCATCAACCGGACAAACTGGCCTGGTGCTGGGCTACGGCAATACCTCGGCGTCTCAGTTCACGCCGGGGATCCGGCGTTTACAAACGCTCATTACGCAGCAGCGCGGGAGAGCGTAAAGACGTCATAAAACGACAGGTCGCCTTTGGTGGAGACCATTTTCTGAAGCTTCTCTTTTTGCCCGCTATCGACCTGCGGCGAACGCAGAATGCTGTCGATAAGCTCCGACGGCACGTAGCGGGTGTTGTACCACTCGCCGTTATAGCAGACGCGAAAATCGAGCACGTCGATATCTTCGTAGCGATAGCGCGGGTTGACGTCAAAAAAGAAGAACGCGTTGAACACCACAAATAGCACCACCAGAAGCCAGACGGAATCGACCAGCGTTTCGGAGCGCAGCATCACAATCAGGGTGGCCAGCCAGGCGGCGTACATCGCCACGAAGAGGCCCGGATGTTTGCGGATAAAGCTGATGCTAAAGCGCGGGCGATTGTCGCGCTTTTCGCGGATATTAAGGTCGTCGATGGTGGCGGTGAGCAGGCGCTGTATCTCGGTCATTTTTTGCCTTCATGAGTAATAAAATACAGGGATCTGCCTAGTGTAAGGGAGCCGATGGGGTGAAAAAAGTAACAGTTACGCGGTGAAAGATCATAACAGTTACCCGGTACGGCCTCAGAGCATTTTGATGATTCTGGCGGGGTTACCGCCCACGACCGCGTTAGCGGGAACATCTTTCGTGACCACCGCCCCGGAGGCCACCACGACATTGTCGCCAATCGTCACGCCGGGGTTAATCACCGCGCGTCCACCGATCCAGACGTTATGCCCGATGGTGACCGGCTTGCCGAATTCCAGGCCGCTGTTTCGCTCGGTTGGGTCCAGCGGATGGGTTGCGGTATAGATATGCACGCCCGGCGCCAGCATACAGTTGTCGCCAATGTGGATAGGGCAGACGTCGAGCATCACGCAGTCAAAGTTCGCGTAGAACGCTTTGCCGAGGTAAATATTGTAACCGTAATCACAGCGGAAGCTGGGTTCGATATAAGCACCTTCACTTTTTCCGAGTAATTCGGCCAGGATCTCACTGCGCTCTTTTTTATCATCAGCCGCGGTGTGGTTATAGCGGTGGATCAGATGACGAGCGCGCAGGCGATCCGCGCGTAGCGTTTCGTCGCCAGGGCGATAAAGTTCCCCGGCAATCATCTTCTGTTTTTCTTCACTCATGGAAGCCCCCTGGTTAATGTCATCCTCTATAACCTACTGAGGCTTAACCAGAAAGGGAACGTTCCCGACAGAGTGATGTGATGACAATCACAACATTGTTGCTGATGAGCACATTTGGTACGGGGGCCTGTCTGATAAACAGGAATCGTCATGCGAAAGGTGAATTCAGCTTAAAAAGTGGTGTACTGCCTCAAAGGTCAATATTCGTCATTAACGAACAAACTTCCATACAGAAGAGGGAATTTTGTCATAAAGCTTATTCATGGTCAGCTCGGCAAGACGATGGTCAGCGGCTGAATAAAATACAGCCAGCTCATTATCTGAAAGCTCGTATTTGTTTTTTTCAATAACACGTTCGAGGGTGTCAATTGACTGACAACGTCGCAAGCGCAGCAAATAATCGATTTTAGTGAGTGGTTTATCAGACATAAATTTACCTTAAACTTTGTAATAATTTTAACAGGAAAGGCTAACAGGATTGGCTCTGCTCACGTTGGTAAAACAGCGGAATAGGCGATTTCCTGATTTTCGCCATTTCTGCAAATCCTGTGCGTTAATGCCGTAGCTGCTGAACAACATAAAGGTGTCATCCAGGTATTCGTCAATTTGCTCAATCAGCTTATTATCTTCATTGTACTTAATTTTATAATTAAGTGCGAAGGTCGCAATATGCTCGATCAACTCATTTAACTGTAAATTGATGGCAGAGGTCGGGTCGTTCACCCAGCCGTGATTACTTTCATCAAGATTGGCAAGACAGTCATGGTACAAGGATTCGCAGAGAAATTTCAACTGCGCGATATCATGCCTTTTTGGCGAGTACTCGTCCATAGCGCATCCCCTTTTGAGTGATTTCTTACTCACCGAGCATTTATGTCGGGATGGATACAACTTGCTTAGCCGCAACGGGTGCTGTGTTCCTGATAGCTTAACTATAAGCCACTCCTTTCAAGATTTCACCGCGCTATTACGAAAAATTACAAATAAAAGGCGTGGTTGCGGACGCTTAGTCAGGAGGCAAAGGCAAATGTACCTTTTAAATCGTAATCCGGGCAGGCTTGTTTTGCCCTTCCTTATGATTCATCGGGTTAGTGAAAAGCTTCAAATGGAGTATTTTTTCGGACTTCTTGCAAATTCTTTGATTTGTTAGGAATATTCCTAATAATCTACGGTAAGAATTATAATTAAACAAACCTTAAGATTGTCGATTAAGTTAAGTCTTAAATATGATATGTCTTATTTGGATTGCAGAAAATAAATAGACTTACAATAAGTGTATTTTATGAATTTTCCTGAAAAAGAAAAAGGCCGCAAATGCGGCCTTTTTTAGGTATGAAACCGGTATCAGTGGTGTTCTACTGAGTGAGTGTGTTCAATATCTTCATTCTTGCGGCTAAAGCGGCGGCGTACCACCACGAAGAACACCGGCACGAAGAAGATCGCAAGCACCGTCGCGGTGACCATACCGCCCATTACGCCTGTACCTACTGCGTTCTGCGCGCCGGAGCCCGCACCCGAGCTGATAACCAGCGGCATAACGCCGAGGATGAACGCCAGGGAGGTCATCAGGATTGGACGCAGACGCATACGTACCGCATCCAGCGTCGCCTCAATCAGCCCTTTACCCTCTTTCTCCATCAGATCTTTGGCGAATTCTACGATAAGTATCGCGTTCTTCGCCGACAGGCCAATGGTTGTCAGCAGGCCCACCTGGAAGTAAACGTCGTTCGTCAGGCCACGGAAGGTGGCGGCAAGCAGCGCACCGATAACCCCCAGCGGAACCACCAGCATAACGGAGAACGGAATCGACCAGCTCTCGTACAGCGCTGCCAGACACAGGAACACCACAATCAGTGAAATGGCGTACAGGGCAGGGGCCTGGTTACCGGACAGACGTTCCTGATAGGACATCCCCGTCCAGTCATAGCCGATACCCGCAGGCAGTTTGCCCGCCAGCTCTTCCATCAGGTTCATCGCTTCACCGGTGCTTCGACCCGGTGCCGCCTGACCCAGGATTTCCATGGATGGCAGACCGTTATAGCGTTCCAGACGCGGTGAACCGTATTCCCAGTGCGAGGTCGAGAAGGCCGAGAACGGCACCATCTGCCCGTTGCTGCCGCGCACGTACCAGTTGTTGATATCGTTCGGCAACATACGGTATTCCGCCTCGGACATCACGTACACCTTCTTCACACGACCGCGGTCGATGAAGTCGTTGACGTAGCTACCGCCCCAGGCCGCGCCCAGCGTGGTGTTGATGTCGCTAATGGAAACGCCCAGCGCCTGTGCTTTTTCCTGGTCGATATCGATTTTGTACTGCGGCGTATCTTCCAGGCCGTTAGGACGCACGCCGACCAGCAGGTCAGGGTGTTTCGCCACTTCGCCGAACAGCTGGTTACGCGCCTGCGTCAGTTTTTCGTGACCCAGACCGCCCTGGTCGATCAGCTGGAAGTCAAAGCCGGTCGCCGTACCCAGTTCAACAATCGCTGGCAGGTTAAAGGCGAAGACCATCGCATCTTTAATCTGCGAGAAGGCACCCATTGCGCGGCCGGTAATCGCTTCAACTTTGTTCTCTGAACCCGGACGATCCGCCCAGTCTTTCAGGGATACGAAGGCAATACCGGTGTTCTGACCACGACCCGCAAAGCCAAAGCCGTTAACCGCAAACACGGATTCAACGTTCGCTTTTTCTTTGGTGAGGTAGTAATCGGTGACTTCATCCAGCACTTTCTGGGTACGCTCTTGCGATGCACCCGCCGGAAGCTGAGCCATCGTCAGGAACACGCCCTGGTCTTCGTCAGGCAGGAACGAGCTTGGCAGACGAACGAACAGGAACGCCATGCCCACCACGATGATGATATAGAGCAGCAGATAACGACCGGTGCTGCGCAGGATGTTGCCCACGCTGTCGGTGTAGTGGTGCGTGCTCTTATCAAACATGCGGTTAAACCAGCCAAAGAAGCCTTTATGCTCGCCGTGACCGCCTTTCTGAATCGGCTTCAGCATGGTCGCACACAGCGCTGGCGTCAGGATCAACGCAACCAGCACCGACAGCGCCATCGCCGACACGATGGTGATGGAGAACTGACGGTAAATCGCACCGGTGGAGCCACCGAAGAAGGCCATCGGGATAAATACCGCCGACAGCACCATCGCGATACCGACCAGCGCGCCCTGGATCTGACCCATAGATTTACGGGTCGCTTCCTTCGGCGGCAGGCCTTCTTCCGACATCACACGCTCGACGTTCTCGACCACCACGATGGCGTCATCCACCAGCAGGCCGATGGCGAGCACCATCCCGAACATCGTCAGGGTGTTTATCGAGTAGCCAAACAGCGACAGGATCGCGAAGGTCCCGAGCAGTACCACCGGCACGGCGATGGTTGGGATCAGCGTAGCGCGGAAGTTTTGCAGGAACAGGTACATCACCAGGAATACCAGGATGATCGCCTCTACCAGCGTTTTAACCACTTCATGAATCGAGATTTTAACGAACGGCGTGGTGTCATACGGGTAAACGATTTTCAGACCTGACGGGAAGAAGGGTTCCATCTTCTTCAGCTCTGCACGGATCGCCGTCGCGGTGTCGAGGGCGTTCGCCCCGGTCGCCAGTTTGATACCCAGACCTGACGCAGGCTTACCGTTGAACTTAGCGATTACGTCGTAGTTTTCACCGCCCAGCTCCACTTTTGCCACGTCACGCAGGCGAACCTGAGAACCATCCTGATTCACCTTCAGCAGAATTTTGCTGAACTCATCTGCGGAAGTCAGACGGGTCTGCGCAATGATGGAGGCGTTAAGCTGCTGGCCTTTCACCGGCGGCGTACCGCCTAGCTGACCCGCGGCCACCTGGGCGTTCTGCGCTTTAATGGCGCTGATCACGTCAACCGGCGTCAGCTGGAAGTTGTTCAGTTTGTTCGGGTCCATCCAGATACGCATCGCGTACTGGGAACCGAACAGCTGCACGTCACCCACACCGGAAGTACGGCTGATGGCGTCCTTCATGTTGGCGCCCACGTAGTCGGAAATATCCTCCTGCGTCATGGTGCCGTTGGTGTTGATAACGCCGACAACCATCAGGAAGCTGCTGGACGATTTTTCGACGCTCACGCCCTGCTGTTGTACTTCCTGCGGCAGCAACGGCATTGCCAGTTGCAGTTTGTTCTGCACCTGAACCTGCGCGATATCCGCGTCAGTGCCTGACTGGAAGGTCAGGGTGATCTGAACGGTACCGGTTGAGTCACTGTTTGAGGACATGTACATCAGGTTATCGATACCGTTCATGTTCTGTTCGATAACCTGCGTAACGGTATCCTGCACCGTTTTCGCATCAGCACCCGGGTAGGTTGCGGAGATTGTCACCGCCGGTGGCGCAATCGTTGGATATTGCGCGACAGGCAGCTTCAGGATCGCAAGTCCCCCGGCTAGCATGATGATTATGGCGATCACCCATGCGAATATGGGGCGATCGATAAAGAAATTAGGCATGTCTTAACGGCTCCTGTTTAAGTTAAGACTTGGTTTGTTCTGACTGACCGTTGGCTGCGGCTTTTTGTTGATTGTCAGAAGCGACTTCCTGCGCTTTTACCTGGGCGCCAGGGCGGACTTTTTGCAGACCAGTGATAATGACGCGATCGCCATCTTTCAGACCTTCCGTCACCAGCCATTTATCGCCAATCGCCTGCGTTGCAGTGATATTGCGCGTTTCGACTTTGTTATCAGCACCCACCACCAGCGCGCTCGCATCGCCACGCGGCGTACGGGTCACACCCTGCTGAGGCACCAGAATGGCGTTCGGGTTAGTCCCTTCTTCCAGACGTGCGCGAACGAACATCCCTGGCAGCAGATTCTTATCCGGGTTAGGGAAAATCGCACGCAGGGTGATCGAACCGGTAGTCTGGTCGACGGTCACATCAGAAAATTCCAGTGTGCCCGTTTGGGAGAACTTGATACCGTCATTGGTAATCAGCTCCACTTTGGCTTTGCCGTTTTCTTGCTTCAGCGTGCCGTCAGCCAGCTCTTGCTTCAGACGCAGGAAATCGTTGCTGGATTGAGTGACGTCAACGTAGATAGGATCAAGCTGCTGAACGGTAGCCAGCGCATTAGTTTGGCCGTTCTGTACCAGCGCACCTTCCGTGACGGAAGATTTACCCACGCGACCGCTGATAGGGGAGGTCACTTTGGTATACGCCAGGTTGATACGGGCAGTTTCAACAGCCGCTTTTGCCGCGACAACGGCAGCGCTGGTCTGTTGTGCATCGGCCAGGGCAGTATCGTAATCCTGTTGGCTGATGTACTGCGTACCGAGCAGCTTTTTGTAACGGTTCAGCGTGACCTGAGAGATTTTCGCAGCGGCTTCAGCCTTCGCTAAATCGCCTTTGGCGCTTTCATAAGACGCCTGATAGGTTGCTGGATCAATCTGATACAGAGACTCACCGGCTTTCACGTCACCGCCTTCGGTGAAGTTACGTTTCAGGATGATGCCACTCACCTGAGGACGAACTTCAGCAATGCGGTAAGCGCTGGTGCGGCCGGGTAATTCTGTTGTGATTTGTAGAGGTTCGGATTTGAGCGTAACGACACCAACTTCTGGCGCCTGCTGTTCTCCCTGTTGAGCCTGTTTCTCATCACATCCTGTTAGCGCTAAGCTGCCTGAGAGCATCAGAACGACCGCCAGAGGCGTTAACCCTCTGTTTTTGTTCATATGTAAACCTCGAGTGTCCGATTTCAAATTGATCAATGGTCCTAAGTCAAAAACCCATTGCTGCGTTTATATTATCGTCATGCTATGGTACATACATTCATAAATGTATGTAAATCTGACTCCTGTAAATTCACTCACCTATGGCACGAAAAACCAAACAACAAGCGCTTGAAACTCGTCAACACATACTTGATGTGGCGATGCGTTTGTTCTCTCAGCAAGGTGTCTCGTCAACCTCACTGGCTCAGATTGCTCAGGCCGCGGGTGTTACGCGGGGGGCGATTTACTGGCACTTCAAAGACAAATCAGATCTGTTTAGTGAGATTTGGGAACTTTCAGAATCCAGCATTAGCGACTTAGAAACTGAGTATCGGGCAAAATTCCCCGACGATCCACTCTCAGTATTGAGAGAAATTCTAGTATATATCCTTGAAGCCACGGTCGTTGAAGAGCGTCGTCGCCTTATGATGGAAATTATCTATCATAAATGTGAGTTTGTTGGCGAAATGGCGGTGGTTCAGCAGGCACAACGCAGCCTGTGCCTGGAAAGCTACGACCGCATCGAATATACGCTAAATGAATGTATTCAGGCAAAATTGTTACCCGCAAATTTGCTCACCCGCAGGGCGGCCATCTTAATGCGCAGCTACGTGTCGGGACTGATGGAAAACTGGCTTTTCTCCCCCCAGTCATTTGACCTGAAAAATGAAGCCCGCGATTACGTCGCCATTCTGCTGGAAATGTATCAGTTCTGCCCAACGCTTCACGGCGAGTCGCCTTCGCTGTCCGCCTGAGTTTTTCCAGGAAATATCTCATAGATTCAGTATCGCGCTATTCTGCTTAAGACGGGCGTGATATTCTGCACGCCGGACTATTTTCGGTCATTCTCAGACATCCAATTCATGACTATGCTGCACTTTAGACGCTCGCAAAACCCTGTTTTTGCTTTTGTTTTCCTCATGCTGTTTTTCTTCGCGGCAACCCCGTCATCTTATGCTCGTTCGGACAGCGCAACGGATATCCCGTCGCGTGCGGATGTCCAGGCGCAGCTTGATTCTCTGAGCAAACAAAAAGCGCTGTCTCCACAGGACAAGCTTGTTCAGCAGGACTTAACCGAAACGCTTGAAACGCTTGATAAAATTGAGCGAGTTAAGGCCGAAACCATCCAGCTGCGGCAAAAAGTGGCGCAGGCGCCGGACGTGATGCGTAAAGCCATCGACGCGCTGAGTGCGTTAAGCGATGTGGATAGCGATGATGAAACGCGGAAAACGCTGGCTACGCTCTCCCTGCGCCAGCTTGAGTCGCGCGTCGCCCAGCTGCTGGACGATCTGCAAACCGCGCAGTCCGATCTCTCCACCTACAACAGCCAGCTTGTATCGCTGCAAACCCAGCCGGAGCGCGTGCAGAACGCGATGTACTCGGCTTCCCAGCAGCTTCAGCAAATTCGTAATCGTCTGAACGGCACCACGGTGGGGGACGGGGCGTTACGTCCGACCCAGCAAACGTTGCTCCTCGTTCAGCAGTCTCTGCTCAACGCGCAAATTGAACAGCAGCGTAAGAGCCTGGAAGGAAATACGGTTTTACAGGATACGCTGCAAAAACAGCGCGATTACGTGACCGCCAATATCAATCGTCTTGAGCATCAGCTCCAGCTTTTACAGGAGGCGGTTAACAGTAAACGCCTGACCCTGACGGAAAAAACGGCGCAGGAGGCGGTATCGCCGGACGAAACGGCCCGCATTCAGGCCAATCCGCTGGTTAAGCAGGAGCTGGACGTTAACCATCAGCTCAGCCAGCGTCTGATCCAGGCGACGGAAAACGGCAACTCGCTGGTTCAGCAGAATATTAAGGTCAAAAACTGGCTGGACCGCGCGCTCCAGGCCGAACGCAATATTAAGGAGCAGATCGCGGTGCTGAAGGGCAGCCTGCTGCTGTCGCGCATTCTTTACCAGCAGCAGCAGACGCTGCCGTCCGCCGATGAGCTGGAGGACATGACCAACCGCATCGCGGATTTACGTCTGGAGCAGTTCGACGTTAACCAGCAGCGCGACGCGCTTTTCCAGAGCGACAGCTTTGTCGCCAAAGTGGAAGAGGGCCATTCCAGCGAGGTCAATCCTGAAGTTCACGACGCGCTGTTGCAGGTTGTCGATATGCGCCGCGAGCTGCTCGACCAGCTCAACAAGCAGCTTGGCAACCAGCTGATGATGGCCATCAACCTGCAAATTAACCAGCAGCAGCTGGTGAGCGTATCGAAAAACCTCCAGGAGATCCTGACCCAGCAGATTTTCTGGGTAAACAGCAACAAACCGATGGACTGGGACTGGATCAAGTCCTTCCCGGAAACGCTAAAGTCCCAGATTAAAAGCATGAAAATCACCGTGAACTGGGAGAAAGCCTGGCCAGCGGTGATGATCGCGTTCCTGGCTGGATTACCGTTACTGCTGATTGCCGGACTGATCCGCTGGCGTCTGGGATGGCTAAAACAGTACCAGGCGAAGCTGGCGCATGAGGTGGGGCAGCTGCGTAACGACAGCCAGCTGCATACGCCAAAGGCGATCCTGATTGATTTAATCCGCGCGCTGCCGGTGTGCCTGCTTATTCTGGCGGCGGGTCTGATCCTGCTCACCATGCAGCTGAATATCAGCGATCTGCTGTGGGCGTTCAGTAAAAAGCTGGCGCTGTTCTGGCTGGTGTTCGGCCTGTGCTGGAAGGTGCTGGAAAAAGACGGCGTGGCGGTGCGCCATTTCAACATGCCGGAACAGCTGACCAGCCACTGGCGTCGTCAGATTGTCCGCGTCAGCCTGGCGCTGCTGCCGCTGCACTTCTGGTCGGTGGTCTCTGAGCTCTCCCCGCTGCATCTGATGGATGACGTGCTGGGACAGCTGGTAATTTTCCTGAACCTGCTGCTGATCGCCGTGCTGATGTGGCCGATGTGCCGCGACAGCTGGCGCGATAAAGAGTCGCACAATATGCGTCTGATCACCGTGACCGTGCTGGCGATTATCCCGCTGGCGCTGATGGTGCTGACCGCAACGGGGTATTTCTATACCACTCTGCGTCTGGCGGGCCGCTGGATTGAAACCGTCTACCTGGTGATTATCTGGAACCTGCTGTTCCAGACCGTGCTGCGCGGTCTGAGCGTGGCCGCGCGCCGCATTGCCTATCGCCGCGCCATTGCGCGTCGTCAGAACCAGGTGAAAGAGGGCGCGGAAGGCGCAGAGCCGCAGGAAGAGCCGACGATTGCCCTTGAGCAGGTCAACCAGCAGACGATGCGTATTACCATGCTGGTGATGGTGGCGCTGTTCGCGGTGATGTTCTGGGCGATCTGGTCTGATTTAATCACCGTCTTTGCCTATCTCGACAGCATTACACTGTGGCAGTACAGCGGCACGGAAGCGGGTGCCTCGGTCATGAAGAGCGTCACCATGGGCAGCCTGCTGTTTGCCATTGTGTCGTCGATGGTCGCCTGGGCGTTGATCCGCAACCTGCCGGGGCTGCTGGAAGTGCTGGTGCTGTCGCGACTGAACATGCGTCAGGGCTCTTCCTACGCTATCACCACCATCCTGAACTACGTGATCCTGGTGGTGGGGGCGATGACGGTCTTCGGCTCGCTTGGAGTGTCGTGGGACAAGCTGCAATGGCTGGCGGCGGCGCTCTCGGTTGGTCTGGGCTTTGGCTTGCAGGAGATCTTCGGTAACTTCGTTTCCGGCCTGATTATTCTGTTCGAACGTCCGGTGCGCATTGGCGATACCGTGACTATCGGGACCTTCTCCGGGACGGTCAGCAAGATCCGTATCCGTGCGACCACCATTACCGACTTCGATCGCAAAGAGGTGATCATCCCGAACAAGGCGTTCGTGACCGAGCGCCTGATCAACTGGTCGCTCTCCGATACCGTTACCCGCGTGGTGATCCGCCTCGGCGTGGCCTACGGATCGGATCTGGATAAGGTAAAAGAGGTGCTGCTGCGCGCGGCGATGGAACATCCGAAGGTGATGCACGATCCGGCGCCGTCGGTCTTCTTCACCACCTTCGGCGCCAGCACGCTGGATCACGAGTTACGTCTGTACGTGCGTGAACTGCGCGACCGCAGCTACGCCGTGGACGAACTGAACCGCACTATCGATCGTCTGTGTCGTGAAAATAACATCAACATCGCCTTCAACCAGCTTGAAGTCCATCTGCATAACGAGAAGGGTGACGAGCATACGGAAGTGAAGCGCGAGATTAAGGGTGACGATCCCACTCCGGCTTAATCTTTTTTCCTTTTCCCCTCTCCTTATGGGAGAGGGTTAGGGTGAGGGCAGCAGGCCTTCACCTTTCCTTCAAAATCTCTGCGCACAATCTCCAGCGCCTTAAGCACCGTTTCCGCCGGCAGTTCATGGTTTTCCAGCAGCATAATTAAGTCCACGGCCAGCTTTACTTCATCCGGGGCGTTTTCCAGCGACATCAGGTGCTCCTTTTAGCGGGTCAGTCGTTCTATGACGCGTTCAATCTCATCCAGCGCCTGACGGCAGCGAACGATGCGTCCTTCAAGTGCGGTGATTTCCCGCATTAATAATTGCTGTTCTTCCAGCGTTTCGCTGTTATTCAGCCGGGCTTCGCGCTCGCGCTTCATCTCGAACAGGCGGCGCTCGAACTCCTGATTTTCCAGCCGCTTGCGCTGCCATTTGCCGAGGCCCGGCGACGGCGAGTCCCAGGCGCGGAGCGGCCAGGCCGTAATCTCACGGTGCAACGCGGTGACCTGTTCGGTCAGATGCTCCGCAAGCCAGGCAACCTGCTCCTGCTGTCCGCTCTCGACCGCATGGCGTAGTTCATCAAGGTTTGTCTGCGCTTCAGCGAGGTAATCCTGAATCAGCGTACTGCGTGTGCGAAAAAGCTGTCGGTCGAAGCGCGGTTTCAGCGTCGCATGCCCCATCAGCGGGGTGGCCTGCTCCCGCAGGAGGGCCAGCTGATTTTGCAGCGTATTCAGAAGCAAGGCTGTTTTCAATGCGCTCTCCAGTGGTAAAGTAGCCGTTCAGTTTGATAACGATTCGCATTATGCAGCGTACTATTTTAATCATCATTGGCTGGCTCGCGGTAGTGCTTGGCACGCTGGGCGTGGTTTTGCCGCTACTGCCCACCACGCCGTTTATTCTGCTCGCGGCCTGGTGCTTCGCCCGCTCGTCGCCGCGCTTTCACCACTGGCTGCTGTATCGCTCATGGTTTGGCGGCTACCTGCGCCACTGGCAAAAACACCGCGCGATGCCGCCTGGGGCAAAGCCGCGCGCGATCCTTTTCATCCTGGTGACCTTCGCCATCTCGCTCTGGATGGTGAAGATGATGTGGGTGCGGATCCTGCTGCTGGTGATCCTCACCTGCCTGCTACTCTTTATGTGGCGGATCCCCGTAGTGGATGAAAAGCAACAAAAGCACTAACGCTTCATAATGTCTGTTGCAATTATCCCGCGCAGCCAGTAAATTCGACCGTTTTCGAGCACAGGCGCACCTGGTTAAAGGTTAATCAATTGTTACTTTAACCCCTCTTCGCGTGCCCTGTGAGTAACACTGTTTCATTTAGGCACAAACCGATGACCGCAACTGCACAGCAGCTTGAATATCTGAAAAACAGCATCAAAAGCATCCAGGATTATCCAAAGCCTGGCATTCTTTTCCGTGATGTCACCAGCTTGCTGGAAGACCCGAAAGCGTACGCGCTCAGCATTGAACTGCTGGTCGAGCGTTATAAGAACGCCGGGATCACCAAAGTAGTAGGGACTGAAGCCCGTGGCTTCCTGTTTGGCGCACCGGTTGCGCTGGCGATGGGCGTGGGTTTTGTGCCGGTTCGTAAACCGCGCAAGCTGCCGCGCGAAACGATCGCCGAGAGCTACGAGCTGGAATACGGCACCGATCAGCTGGAGATCCACGTTGATGCGATCAAACCAGGCGACAAAGTGCTGGTGGTGGACGATCTGCTGGCGACCGGCGGCACTATCGAAGCAACCGTGAAGCTGATCCGCCGTCTGGGTGGGGAAGTGACCGACGCCGCATTCATCATCAACCTGTTCGATCTGGGCGGCGAGCAGCGCCTCGAAAAACAAGGTATTACCAGCTACAGCCTGGTGCCATTCCCGGGGCATTGATCCCGATTGTCACAACCTCGCTCAATGGGTGAGGTTGTGATAGCATTCCCCTCCATAAATTCACCTTCCAGCGTTGCAGAGCCTGCCCATGAGTTATCAGGTGTTAGCCCGTAAATGGCGACCACAAACCTTTGCTGACGTTGTCGGTCAGGAACATGTGCTGACGGCCCTGGCGAACGGCTTGTCGCTAGGTCGCATCCATCACGCCTATCTTTTCTCCGGTACCCGCGGTGTCGGTAAAACCTCTATCGCCCGTTTGCTGGCGAAGGGTCTGAACTGCGAAACCGGGATCACCGCTACGCCGTGTGGCGTGTGCGACAACTGCCGTGAAATCGAGCAGGGCCGATTTGTCGATCTGATTGAGATCGATGCCGCGTCGCGCACCAAAGTGGAAGATACCCGTGACCTGCTGGATAACGTCCAGTACGCCCCGGCGCGAGGCCGCTTCAAGGTCTACCTGATCGATGAAGTTCACATGCTGTCGCGCCACAGCTTCAACGCCCTGTTGAAAACGCTGGAAGAGCCGCCCGCGCACGTGAAGTTCCTGCTGGCGACCACCGATCCGCAAAAGCTGCCGGTGACGATCCTTTCGCGCTGCCTTCAGTTCCATCTCAAGGCGCTGGACGTTGAACAGATCCGCGCCCAGCTTGAGTACATTCTCGACGAAGAGAAGATTGTCCACGAGCCGCGCGCGCTGCAACTGCTGGCGCGTGCCGCAGACGGCAGCCTGCGCGATGCCTTAAGTCTTACCGATCAGGCGATTGCCAGCGGTGACGGAAAGCTTTCAACCGATGCCGTGAGCACCATGCTCGGCACCCTCGACGACGATCAGGCGCTGTCGCTCATTGAAGCGATGATTGCCGCCAACGGCGAGCGCGTGATGTCGCTGGTCAACGCGGCGGCCGCGCGCGGCGTCGAGTGGGAAGGGCTGCTGGTTGAAATGCAAAGCCTGCTGCACCGCGTGGCGATGCTGCAACTCTCTCCGTCGGCGATTGGCGCGGACATGGCGACCATCGAACAGCGTATGCGCGAGCTGGCGCGTACCGTGCCGCCAGCCGACGTGCAGCTTTATTACCAGACGCTGCTGATTGGCCGTAAAGAGCTGCCGTTCGCTCCTGACCGCCGCATGGGGGTTGAAATGACCCTGCTGCGCGCGCTGGCGTTCCACCCGCGTAAACCGCTACCGGAGCCGGAAGTGCCGCGGCAATCCTTCGCCCCGGTGGAGCCGACGGCGGTGATGTCGCCGCAGCAGGTATCGCCACAGCCGACGCCGCCACCGCAGCAAAACGTGCCGCTGTCGGATGCCACCAGTTCGGTACTTGCCGCACGAAGCCAGTTGCAGCGTGCGCAGGGAGTAACCAAACCAAAAAAGAGTGAACCGGCAGCGCCAGGACGAGCGCGGCCGGTGAACAACGCCGCGCTTGAACGACTGGCCTCGGTAACGGAGCGCGTTCAGTCGCGCCCTGCGCCCACCGCGTTCGAGCAAAAAGCCCCGGTGAAGGAAGAGGCTTATCGCTGGAAAGCGACCACTATTATCGAAACGGTAAAAGAAGAGGTCGCCACGCCGAAAGCGCTGAAAAAGGCGCTGGAGCATGAAAAAACGCCAGAGCTGTCGGCGAAGCTGGCTGAAGAATCTATCGAGCGCGACGCCTGGGCCGCAGAGGTCAGCAAACTCCAGCTGCCGAAGCTGGTAGAGCAGGTCGCACTCAACGCCTGGAAAGAGCAGGAGGGCAATCAGGTCCGCCTGCATCTGCGTCCGGGCCAGCGCCATCTTAATTCCCCTGGCGCACAGAAAGCGCTGGCCGAGGCGCTTGCCGCATTACAGGGGGCGCCGGTTGAATTGACTATCATTGAAGATGATAATCCGGCGGTGCGAACGCCGCTTGAATGGCGGCAGACGATTTATGAAGAAAAACTCGCGCAGGCGCGTGAGTCGATTATTGCGGATAACAACATCCAGACCCTGCGTCGTTTCTTCGATGCCGATCTGGATGAAGAGAGTATTCGCCCCATTTGATCGTGAGTCTGACTTACGGTTGTAATCATTAAACGTGAAAGAAGAGAGAAGCCTATGTTTGGTGGTAAAGGCGGTCTGGGTGGACTGATGAAGCAGGCCCAGCAGATGCAGGAAAAAATGCAGAAGATGCAGGAAGAGATCGCTCAGCTGGAAGTCACGGGCGAATCTGGCGCGGGTCTGGTCAAAGTGACCATCAACGGTGCGCACAACTGCCGCCGCGTTGAAATCGATCCAAGCCTGCTCGAAGACGACAAAGATATGCTGGAAGATCTGGTCGCGGCGGCATTTAACGATGCAGCGCGCCGTATCGACGAAACCCAGAAAGAGAAAATGGCCTCTGTCTCCAGCGGTATGCAGCTGCCGCCTGGCTTCAAAATGCCATTCTGATGAAAAAAGCGGCGTTCAACGCCGCTTTTTTTTAACCTCATTTTTACCCTGCGCCTTCCCCTCACGTTTTTTAATCTGCGACATAAATACTTTCGATCATTATATAAATCTGGATGATCAATATTTCCTGGTAATAGAATATAAATATTGTGAATATGTTCGATTTTTTCAGTGCAAAACGCTGTTTGAACTATCAATAACTGTCTTTTTTTCCGTAAAGCGGATCTAAAATGCTAATTTAGCGGCTGGTGTAAATATTCATTTTACGCAAGGTTTTTTTGAGGATTATTATATTTCCCGTGCTTCGAAGCAACGTTCTATCTATTCTACGAATATTAAATATTGTTCTAATAAAGGATTTATTATGAAACTTAACCTGTTAAATGGTTCTTGTCTTTTCATCGCAGCCTCTCTGGGATATTCCTCATTAAGTCTTGCAGCAGATAATCAAATAACGTTTACCGGAAAAGTTCTGGATACCGCTTGTACAGTAACCGTTAATGGTGGCAATTCAAAGGTCGATTTAGGGGGCACGTTAAAATCAGATATTAGTAAACAAGGTAATACCGGCGCGCCTAAAAGCTTTACTATCGCATTAAGCGCGTGCCCTGCGGATGGCCCAACTGGCGCTTATATTAAATTCTCCGGTGAAACTGACGGGAATAGCAGTTGGTTCAAAAATACCGAAACCAATTCTCCCGCGACTAAGGTCGCGGTATTAATTAAACAAGGTAATACGACGGTGAGTGCTGATGATGGTAATGATGTCATTTCTATTCCGGCGACCGGTGGTGATGTGAATGTCGATTATACTGCACAATTAATTGCGACAGCGGATGGCGCAACAAAAGGCAGCGTATCAAGCACCCTGACTTATAACATTTCCTACCAGTAAGAAGATAAGGGAGGGGGATATCCCCTCCCTGAAGGATAGTTTATGAAAGTAAATACACTGGCGACCGGGCTTGCACTCGCGCTATTTATTACGCTTCCCGCCAAAGCAAGTTTGCTGATTGGTGGAACCCGTCTGGTGTTTGATGGGGCCCGCCAGGCGGCCACGCTGTCTGTTGAAAACAAAGATCCGGTCACGAATCTCGTCCAATCGTGGCTTTCCGCTACGGATAGCACGTCCCCCGGAAAAGACGCTTTTATTATTACGCCCCCGCTGTTCCGCCTGGCGTCAGGGGAGCAGGCGGCTATTCGGGTTGTGCGTTCAGGCAAACCGCTGCCTGAAGATCGTGAATCAATGCTGTGGTTTAACGTCAAAGGAATTCCCGCGTCAACGGAGGGAGTCGAGAAAAATGCGCTACAGATTGCGATTAATTCACGCATTAAACTGATTTACCGCCCGGCCATGCTACAAGGAATGACTCCTGCTCGTTCTGCGGACAAATTAGAATGGCGTGTTAACGGCACCGCGCTTGAGGTGAGCAATACCACACCTCATTATATGAATTTCTCCTCTCTGACCGTGAACGGAGAAGTGCTCTCCGATCTTTATTTCGTTGCACCGTTCTCGAAAATGACGATTGATAAGAGAAAGTTCCCTGCTCATGGAAAAGTGACGTGGAAAATATTGGATGATTATGGCATGAGCACTAAAGCATATTCACAAACGTACTGATTTGTTAATTGGAAGAAACAGGTTTGGACGGATTTTATGAATCTGATCGCCCGATACACAGCATTCTCAATTTTAAAATGCTGGCCAATTATTTTTCTGTCCCAGACTGATGCTGTCGCAAAAGAATTTTTCAATCCGCATCTTCTTGAGACAACGGATACATCCGTTCCTGAATTGGATCTCTCTTTATTTGCTCAGGATAATGCGCCGCCAGGAGATTACAATGTCGATATCTTTATTAATGACAGTTATGTCGATACCCGAACGTTAACCTTTACCCAGTCTGTTGAGGAAAAGGGAATGCCACCCGCCCTGAGAGCCTGTCTTGAACCCGCACTCCTCCGGCAGTGGAATATACGCACCGATAAATATCCTGAGCTGTCTCAAACGGATCGGGGCTGTGCGCCGTTGCATATTATTCAGGACGTGAAAGAGCATCTGGATATTACTCGCCAGCGTTATACACTCTCCGTGCCGCAGGTCGACATGCAGAACACGACGCGGGGCTATGTATCAGAAGATCGTTGGGATAACGGTATTTCAGCCGGATTGCTGAATTACAGCCTGTCCGGGCAAGTGGTTACGCCACGGCAGAGCGGCACCAGTACGAACAGTCAGTTTCTTTCTCTCCAGCCCGGTTTTAATGCAGGCCCCTGGAGGTTACGTAATTACTCAACCTGGAGTCATGACGGGGACGATCAACGCTGGAACAGTGTTTACACCTCTCTTTCCCGGGATATCCACGCTTTGCGAAGCCAGATGGTGGTTGGCGAAAGTAATACCCGGTCAGATATTTTCGACAGTATGGGCTTCACGGGTGTGATGCTTTATTCAGATACAGAAATGCTGCCCGACAGTTTGCAGGGGTTTGCCCCCGTAGTAAGAGGGATTGCCCAAACAAATGCCGAAGTGTCGATTTATCAAAATGGATACGTGATTTATAAAACAGCGGTTTCACCTGGTGCATTTGCCATCAGCGATATCTATCCGACCGGGAGTTCTGGCGATCTCCTGGTGGTGGTCAAAGAGTCCGACGGATCTGAGAAACGATTTTCAGTGCCCTATGCCTCTTTGGCCATTTTGCAGCGTGAAGGGCAGGGCCGTTATTCCGCTGTAGTGGGTAAAACGCGCAGTGAAAGCCAGCAATTCCGGGCGTTCAACTTCGTTCAGGCTTCCGGAGCAAGAGGCATTCGTGGCGGGGTTACGCTGTACGGTGGATTTATCCAGGCTGAAGATCGCTACACCAACCTGC
>NZ_JAKCMV010000046.1 GCF_021440515.1 Enterobacter asburiae
AGCTGGCCCCGTAAAGAGATTAGCGGCGGTAGTCTCGGAACGGGCCGTCTGCCACCGAGCGGCGCTCGATAAGACGCGGATGAACCTCAATAGACTGAGACTCTTCGCGCTTGTTCACGATCCTGTCCATCAGCATATTGAAGGCCGTTTCGCCCAGCGAATCTTTCGGCTGGTGGATAGTGGTCAGCGCCGGGGTGAAGAAACGCGCGTTGCGCACGTTGTCATACCCGATCACCGAAATATCCTGCGGCACGCGAAGGCCCAGCTCGTCGGCGGCACACAGCGCGCCCATCGCCATAATGTCGCCACCGCAGAATACGGCGGTCGGACGGTGCTGCTGGGACACGATTTGCTGCATCGCGCGGTAACCGGATTCCGGCTCAAAGTCGCCCTGCACGATCCAGTTTTCCGGCACGGCGATCAGCGCTTCTTCCATCGCTTTCATAAAGCCCGCCAGACGACCGGCACCGGTGTTGCGCTCCAGCGGGCCCGGGATCACGCCAATCTCGCGGTGACCGCGTTCAATCAGGTAACGTCCGGCCATGTAGCCGCCTTCGAAGGCGTTATCGATAACCGAGTCGGTGAAGTCTGCGCGCGCTTCGCCCCAGTCCATCACCACCATCGGGATATGACGGTACTCTTCCAGCATCGAAAGCACGGACTCCGGATATTCGGAGCACATCACCAGCAGGCCATCCACGCGCTTTTGCGCCATCATCGACAGATAGGCGCGCTGCTTTTCAATGCTGTTCCAGGCGTTGCCCAGAATCAGGGTGTAGCCTTTCTGGAAGCAGTTTTTCTCAACCGCTTCGATAATTTCAGCGAAATAGGCCGCTTCGCTGCTGGTCGCCAGCAAACCAATCGACTTGGTGTGGTTTACCTTGAGGCTACGCGCCACCGCACTTGGAGAGTAGTGCAGCTCTTTGATCGCCGCCCAGACGGCGTTGCGCGTTTCTTCAGCAACAAAACGGGTTTTGTTAATTACATGTGATACGGTTGTAGTGGAAACGTTTGCTCGTTTTGCCACGTCTTTAATTGTTGCCATTAAATGTCACTCCAGACCATATCCTAAGCTCCTGAAAAACGGGAAGGTAAACGTTTGCCTTCTCACACCCTTAACGCGCAATTCTGGATTGCGGCACGCCGGGAAAACGACACGGGACGTCAGGAGGGGATCAATGGCCGGTACGCTAATAAATTTAGCGTGGAATTTTGTCCTATCTTGATGAAAAGGGGAAGAGTTAAAATGAGGATCGGTTTAAATCCAGGAAGATTTTTGACCTGAACTGTGTAAAAATGAGCAAGCTCACTTTTCGTGGGGGGATTAAAAGGAGAAAAATTGATGAGTTCCGATCTGAAGTTTTCGCTTGTTACCACCGTTATCGTGCTGGCGTTAATCGTGGCTGGCGGTTTGACGGCCGCGCTGCACTGATTTACAAGGGGGGAGAGCCTTCTCCCTCCTCATTCCCTTCCTGGATTGTTACTTCTTCAGCAAAAATCTTTTGCTAAATTGTTAACTTCTCATTTTTTGTGATTGGTGTCATGCTTTCGGCTTCTTTGTCCTGTGTCGCGTAATGACACGGCAACCGGAGTTGACCCATGAAAATCAATTTTCCCCTGCTGGCCCTGGCGATTGGCGCTTTCGGGATTGGCACCACTGAATTCTCCCCGATGGGATTACTGCCCGTTATCGCCCGGGGCGTGGATGTCTCGATCCCGGCCGCCGGGATGCTGATCAGCGCCTACGCCATCGGCGTGATGATCGGCGCGCCGTTAATGACGCTGCTGCTCTCTCACCGTGCGCGACGCAATGCGCTGATTTTCCTGATGGCTATCTTCACGCTGGGCAACGTGCTCTCCGCCATTTCGCCGGATTACACCACGCTGATGCTGTCGCGTATTCTGACGAGCCTTAACCACGGGGCCTTCTTTGGCCTGGGTTCAGTGGTGGCCGCAAGCGTGGTGCCGAAGCACAAGCAGGCAAGCGCCGTGGCAACCATGTTTATGGGGCTGACGATCGCCAATATCGGCGGCGTGCCCGCTGCGACCTGGTTAGGCGAAGCCATTGGCTGGCGTATGTCCTTCCTCGCCACGGCGGGGCTTGGCGTGGTGGCGATGGCGGCGCTGTTCTTCTCGCTGCCGAAGGGCAGCGCAGGGGAGCGTCCTGACGTGCGTAAAGAGCTGTCGGTGCTGCTGCGCCCACAGGTATTGTCTGCGCTGCTGACTACCGTGCTGGGCGCGGGGGCGATGTTTACGCTCTATACCTATATTTCTCCGGTCCTGCACGACATCACCCACGCCACGCCGCTATTTGTGACCGCAATGCTGGTGCTGATTGGCGTCGGCTTCTCGGTGGGCAATTTCCTCGGCGGCAAGTTTGCGGATCGCTCGGTCAGCGGCACGCTGAAGGGTTTTTTAACCCTGCTGATTGTCATTATGGTGGCGATCCCGTGGCTGGCGCGCAATGAAATTGGCGCGGCGGTGGCGATGGTTATCTGGGGTGCGGCGACCTTTGCCGTTGTGCCGCCGTTGCAGATGCGGGTGATGCGCGTGGCGCACGAGGCGCCGGGGCTGTCATCATCGGTGAATATCGGGGCGTTCAACCTCGGCAATGCGCTGGGTGCGGCAGCCGGCGGTGCGGTGATTTCGGGCGGGCTGGGATACAGCTTTGTGCCGGTGATGGGCGCAATTATCGCAGCGCTGGGATTGCTGCTGGTGTTGATGTCCGGTCGCAAACAGCCGGAAGCCGCCTGCGCGGCAGAATAAAAAACGCAGAAGGGCGAACCCTTCTGCGTGTCTTTTACGCTGCGAAGTTCTTCGCAACAAATTCCCAGTTAACCAGCGCCCAGAAATGCTCCAGGTAGTTCGGGCGCGCGTTACGGTAATCAATGTAGTAGGCGTGTTCCCACACATCGACGGTCATCAGCGGGGTTGCGCTGGTGGTCAGCGGTGTACCTGCATTAGACGTTGACACGATAGCCAGTTTGCCATCCGCCTCTTTGACCAGCCAGGTCCAGCCGGAGCCGAAGTTTTTGATCGCGGCGTCGGTGAATTTCGCTTTGAAATCCGCAAAGCTGCCGAACGCGGCGTTGATGGCCGCAGCCAGTTCGCCGGTCGGTTCTCCGCCCGCGTTTGGTGCCAGGCAGTGCCAGTAGAAGGTGTGGTTCCAGACCTGAGCGGCGTTGTTGAATACGCCACCGTCAGCGCTACGCACGATCTCTTCCAGCGTTTTGCCTTCAAAGTCGGTGCCTTTAATCAGGTTGTTGAGGTTAGTGACGTAGGTCTGGTGGTGTTTGCCGTAGTGATATTCCAGGGTTTCCACAGAAATATGTGGGACCAGGGCGTCTTTTGCATACGGTAATGCAGGTAATTCGAACGACATTGCATCTCTCCTTATTGTTTTTAATGTTGCCAATAACCATACAGACAACAGGGATAGAGTAGCAAATTGAAAGGGTATGCAAAAGAGGAACTTACCCCGCCGCAGTGCGGCAGGGCAGGGTTAGCGGATGGTCTGCGGGGTCATGACGCGGCGGGCGCCAACGTAATGACGAACCCAGTAATCTTCACTAAGAGAGGTAATCTGAATGTCCTGGCCGCTGCGCGGGGACTGGATGAATTTCCCGTTGCCGACATAAACGCCAACGTGGTCAGCCGTACCGCGCCCCTGGGTGCGGAAGAAGACCAGGTCGCCGTTTTCCAGCTCGCCGCGATTAACCGGGGAGGCGTCGCGCAGGTGGTACATTTCGTTCGCGGTGCGAGGAATACGGAATTTCACTAAATCTTTATAGGCGTAATAGACCAGGCCGCTGCAATCGAATCCGGTACGCGGCGATGTGCCGCCCCAGCGGTAAGGTTTGCCGATCTGGCCCATCAGCTTATTCAGTGCCGTTTTCTGCGCCTTCTGTACGCGCACCTTATGCACTTCAGCGATTTTCATCCCTTTCACGCACTTGGTTTTACGCCCTTTACGGACGGTACATTTTTCGCTGACGAGGTTTGCGGCCGTTTTTTGAACTTTACGCGTGCTGGAAGGGGTGATGCGGGCGACTTTGGCTTTGCTGGAGGTCGTACGTTTGGTAGTTGCTGTGGTTTTTTTCTTTTCGGTTTTGCTGGTGGTTTTTTTCTTACGTTCTGTGCTTTTCGCCAGATGCGTTTTTTGCACGGCAGAATGCCGCACCTGCTGTGATGCGTTAGCCGCTGGCGTGAATGCGAGTGATGTAAACAATAAAGCACAGAGCGTGATCGAGATTTTAGTTATCCGCGCCACTGGCCAATCCTCTGGTAATTGCAGGTTATCAATACTACCTGCGAATGATTTTCAAAACCCGTCGATTCTAATCTATAAAAAGCCCGGAAGTTAATAGCATTTTTCAATCTAAAATTATGTTTCGTTAGCGAGTGCAAAAAAATTGATCGATTTGACACACTGTTGCTCGCTCCTTGAGCAAAACCTTATGCGCAGCAGGGTTAAACTATATATTGAATGCATCTTTTGCGGCTAATGGTTAAAATAGCTATACGTGACAAAAATGTTATTTTCCGATGTTGGTCTGAACCGCTACAATGTCAGACGTATGCCGTAACGGAAGTATAAGGAAGCAAAACATGAGCACCACTATTGAAAAAATCCAGCACCAGATCGCTGAAAACCCGATTCTCCTGTACATGAAAGGTTCTCCGAAGCTGCCAAGCTGCGGCTTCTCCGCGCAAGCGGTACAGGCGCTGTCTGCCTGCGGTGAGCGTTTTGCTTACGTCGATATCCTGCAAAACCCGGACATTCGCGCTGAGCTGCCTAAATACGCAAACTGGCCGACCTTCCCGCAGCTGTGGGTTGACGGTGAGCTGGTTGGCGGTTGCGATATTCTGATCGAAATGTATCAGCGTGGCGAATTGCAGCAGCTGATCAAAGAGACCGCAGCCAAGTACAAAACAGAAGAGCCAGGCGCAGAATAAGTTCTCTTCCGCGCAGATAAAAAAAGCGACCCGTTGAGGTCGCTTTTTTATTGCCTGCAAAACCGGCTCAGGGCTGAGGGTCGGCCTCGTCATTGACGGGCAGCGGCCAGCCGCCCAGGCGTTTCCAGCGGTTGACGATTTCACAGAACAGCTCTGCCGTACGCTCGGTATCGTACAGCGCCGAGTGCGCCTGCGTGCCGTCAAATTCGATACCCGCCGTGATACAGGCTTTAGACAACACCGTCTGTCCCAGCGCCAGGCCGCTCAGCGCAGCGGTGTCGAAGGTGACAAACGGGTGGAAAGGGTTGCGTTTGAGCGATGCGCGCTCGGCTGCCGCCATCATAAAGCTGTGATCGAAGGTTGCGTTATGCGCCACCATGATCGCGCGGCTACAGTCGCTCTCTTTCATCCCTTTGCGCACCATTTTGAAGATGGCGTGCAGGGCGTCATATTCGCTGACGGCACCGCGCAGAGGGTTGTGAGGGTCAATACCGTTAAAGGCCAGCGCTTCAGGCTGAAGGTTGGCGCCTTCGAATGGCTCAACGTGAAAATGCATCGTGGTGTCCGGTGAAATCCAGCCCTGTTCATCCATCTTCAGCGTGATAGCGGCAATTTCAAGCAACGCATCGGTTTTAGCGTTAAATCCGGCTGTTTCAACATCGATCACAACGGGATAAAAACCACGAAAACGGTCGCACAGACCGGTAAGTTGAGCGTTATCGGACATCTGGGTCTCTTACATGGGAAAAAAGCAGTGCGCATTATGGCAAATTTTAAGAGGGGATGCAGTAAAACTACGGGCGCATAATGCGCCCTGAGGATCAGTTGCCCAGACCGCGACCCGCGTCTTTGGCTTCGATCAGTTCGATCTTGTAACCGTCCGGATCTTCTACGAAAGCGATAACCGTGGTGCCGCCTTTTACCGGGCCTGCTTCACGGGTCACGTTACCGCCGTTGCTGCGAATGCGTTCGCAGGCTTCTGCCGCGTTGTCGACTTCCAGCGCGATGTGACCATAAGCGGTGCCCAGCTCATAGCTGTCGACGCCCCAGTTATAGGTCAGCTCAATAACGGCCTCTTCAGATTCCTCACCGTAACCAACAAACGCCAGCGAGTATTTGTATTCCGGGTTTTCGCTGGTGCGCAGCAGCTTCATGCCCAGTACGTTAGTGTAGAAATTGATAGAACGTTGCAGGTCGCCAACACGCAGCATGGTGTGAAGTAAGCGCATAATGTCCTCATTAAACAATGGAATGGATTATCTTTTTGATCAGAAACGATGTTTTAGTATAGCGGCGAATTATCGCCGCTATCAATGCAAAACGGGGGAATTACAGGGAAGGGTAGTCGGTGTAACCTTCAGCACCACCGCCGTAGAAGCTTTCCGGACGCTGTGGGTTCAGCGCGGCTTTTTTCTGCAAACGGGCCACCAGATCCGGGTTGGCGATGAAGTCACGGCCAAACGCCACGGCATCAATCAGCCCTTTATTGATCAGATCTTCCGCTTTTTCCGGGGTGTACGCGCCCGCACCGATAATCACGCCGTGGAAGCGATCGCGCACCTTCTGACGGAATGCTTCGGTATAAGGCTGACCGCCCGCCCAGTCCGGCTCGGACATATGCAGGTAGGCAATACCGCGTTTTGCTAGCTCTTCAATCAGGTACAGCGCATCGGCTTCTTCGTTCGGGCCGTTGTCGACGTTCTGGAAAGAGCCAATCGGGGATACGCGAATACCGATACGGTCGGCGCTCCACTCTTTACATACCGCATCCACCACTTCCAGCACCAGACGCGCGCGGTTTTCGACGCTGCCGCCGTACTGGTCGGTACGATGGTTAGAAGACGGAGAGAGGAACTGGTGCAGCAGGTAGCCGTGGGCGGAGTGCAGCTCGACCAGGTCGAAACCGGCTTCACGGGCGTTGGCGACAGCCTGACGGAAATCGTTCACGATGCCCGGGATCTCGTCGAGTTCCAGCGCACGCGGCATGGAGGTATCGACGCGGATCGCGTTGCCGTTTTCATCACGCAGCGAGGTGCGGGTGTTGGCGCTCAGGGCAGAGGCGGATACCGGCGCCTGGCCGCCAGGCTGGATGCTGCTGTGTGAAATACGGCCTGTGTGCCACAGCTGCACCGCGATACGGCCATCTTCAGCGTGAACGCCCGCGGTAATTTTTTTCCACGCGGCGATCTGCTCCGGGCTGTGCAGGCCAGGCGCGCCCGCGTAGCCTTTGGCCTGGGCGGAGATTTGGGTTGCTTCAGAGATGATAAGACCAGAGCTTGCACGCTGGCGATAGTATTCACCCATCAGAGGCGTAGGGATATCGCCCGGTTCGATGCTGCGCAGGCGCGTCAGTGGGGCCATGAATACGCGGTTTGGCGCGGTAACGGCACCGACTTTCAGTGGGGTAAATAATTTTTCAGCGGACATAGATACTCCTGAGTAGACCAGTCGACTAGTAATAAGATAAATAAAAACGCCTTAAACGTCAGGCGTTGTAATACAGCTTTTCACATGTGCCAGCGCGCTTTCCAGCGGCACCGCACTGCGAGATATTTTGGCTTGCAGGTTTGCCCCTAACCACAGCGCATACAGCACCTGCGCCTGAGTCAGCGGCTCACCGGAGAAGGCCAGCGTTTTTTCACGGCGGCCGTTCTCGAGCGCTTTTGCCAGCAGCGCGATGACACCCCTGGCGCCTTTATCCATCGCGGCGCGCATATCTTCAGAGAGATCGCACACCTCGGCGGAGAGTTTTACCGTCAGGCATCCGCTGATAATGCCCTGCTGACAGAACTGGTTCAGCGTTTCCTGATAGTAGTTCAGCACACGATCGCGATAGTTGCCCGCGCCGCTGTCAAAATGGGTGGCGAGGCGCTGATGGTATCCGGCATAGTGCCGCTCCAGCATCGCAACGCCAAACGCCTCTTTGGAGCGGAAGTAGTGGTAAAACGACCCCTTCGGCACCTCGGCGGTTTTTAACAGCTCGCTCAGCCCCATACCGGTAAACCCGCGGTGCATACAAAGACGCTCGCCGGTAGCCAGTAAGTGTTCGCGTGTGTCGTGTTCAGTGTTTCTGCTCATGGACCGCACTCTAATAGACCGTTCGGTCTATTGCAAGCGTGCCGACTGCCGACAGGCGTGAAGAATGTCCATCTGTGGCTGATAAACCGTTGATTTCACATCCATCATCCCGAGCACGGTAGCGTACAAATTGTCCTGCGAAACCGCATTTTTTGCAGCCTCGTCGCGTAAGCACTGCGCGTTAACCCCGTAGTTACGGGCATAATCCGGGGAGAGCCAGAATATAAACGGAATATGCGTTTGTTGTTCAGGTGCCAGCATGTACGGCGTGCCGTGCAGGTAGATCCCGCTTTCGCCCAGCGATTCGCCGTGATCCGAGAGGTAAATCAGCGCCGTGTTCATGCTGCCCTGACGCGCCTTCAGGGCGTCGATAGTCCTGCTGACCACGCTGTCGGTATACAGGATGGTATTGTCATAGGTGTTGATCAGCGCCTGATGATCGCAATCCTGGATCTCGTTGGTGTCGCAGGTAGGGGTGAATTTGCGGAAACTATCCGGGTAGCGGCGGTAGTAGGCCGGGCCGTGGCTGCCCATCAGGTGGATCACCAGCACGGTATCCTGCTTCAGGCCGTCGAGCACGTTATCCAGACGATACAGGTTCACGTCATCAATGCAGGATTTGTCTTTGCAGAACTGATCCAGCTTCCACTGGGTCATGTCGGTGTGCGGAATACGATCGCACGCCCCTTTACAGCCGCCGTCGTTATCACGCCATAGCAGGTTAACGCCCGCGTGTCCGAGCACGTCGAGCAGGCCTTCCTGATGACGGGCAAGATCGGCATCGTATTTTTTACGCGGCATGCCGGAGAACATGCACGGCACGGAGACCGCCGTTTCGGTTCCGCAGGAAGAGGCCTGCGGGAAGTTAATCACGTCCTGCTTTTTCAGCTCCGGGTTGGTTTCACGCCCGTAGCCGTTCAGCGAATAGTTCGCCGCGCGGGACGCTTCGCCCACCACCAGTACCAGCACCGTTTTTTTCTGCTGGCCGGAAATCAGCGGCCCTTTACGGGCGTCTTCACCCATGCGCACCAGCGTTTGATCCCCGGCAAACCAGCGCATTTTGCTGTAACGCATGACGGCGCTGACGTAGTTGGCCGGCGTCACCATCTTGACGATGCTTTTGTTGTTGCGGAACAGCGAGGCGTAATCTTTGTAGAAAACGGACGCCACCAGGATGATCACCAGCAGCGCGCCCAGCATCGCGGCAACGCGGGTCAGCAGGGCATACCACCATTTCCCAGTGCGGATACGCGTCAGGGCCAACACAACGGAAGGGATCAGCCCGGCAACCACAATCCATAGGATCAGCTGCGGCGTGAGCAGGGCGGTGGCCTCCTGGGAGTTCGTCTCGAAGACGTTAACCATCATGTTCTGGTCGATAACCGCGCCGTAGGTGTACATAAAGAAGGTCGCGGCGGCGCACCCGATGGTCAGCACAATCAGCATCGGCTTGCGGATATAGGGGATGTTGAGCACGCTGAAGACAATGACCCAGCCGCAGAACAGCACCAGCGGCACGGAGGCGGCGAACAGCAAGTCGTGCAAATGGGCAGGGGCGATAATGGCCCAGCTGCGCTGAATAAACAGGGCATTTAATACCGTAAAGAAAAGCGCGCAGCCCAGGGTGAATTTTATGTCGTTACACTGTAACTTTTTTGCAAACCACATCATTAACAAACCATTCTTTATATTGATGCGGCGAGTATAGGGAGCGAAGATTAGTGAAACCTTAATGCCACATTTGTGCGCTAACGCCTTGCACGCGCGGCGTTTAGCGTCTTCACTGTAGGGGAATAACGTTTTCTGGAGGTGTGTGTGGCAGAGCAGCTGGAGTTTTTCCCCATCCAGAGCCCGTGCCGGGGAATTTGTCAGGCAGACGAGCGCGGCTATTGCCGTGGGTGTATGCGCACCCGGGACGAGCGTTTTAACTGGCAGAATTTTAGCGACACGCAGAAACAGGACATTATTCGCCTCTGTCGGCAGCGGTTGCTGCGCAAATTACGCGCAAACAAAGCGGCTGATACCGAAGAACCTCAGCAACCTTCACTGTTTTAGCAACGTAATTGCGTATACTCATGACATCTACTCCTTGAGGAAATTGTTATGGTTCAGCGTATTACTCTTGCACCCCACGGCCCCGAGTTTTCCCGTTTTGTGATGGGCTACTGGCGTCTGATGGACTGGAATATGTCCCCCATTCAGCTCGCAAGCTTTATCGAAGAGCACATTGAATTAGGGATCACCACCGTCGATCATGCTGATATTTACGGCGGCTATCTGTGCGAAGCGGCGTTCGGCGAAGCCATGAAGCTGGTGCCGGCCCTACGCGATCGGATGGAAATCGTCACCAAGTGCGGCATTGCCACCACCGCGAAGCCGGAACACGCGCTGGGGCATTACATCACCGACCGTGACCACATCGTTAAAAGCGCCGAACAGTCGCTGGTGAATCTGGCGACGGACCGCATCGACCTGCTGCTGATCCACCGCCCGGATCCGCTGATGGACGCGGACGAGGTGGCGGAAGCCTTCCTCAGTCTGCACCAGAGCGGCAAGGTGCGTCATTTCGGCGTGTCTAACTTTACCCCTGCGCAGTTCACCTTGCTTCAGTCCCGTCTGCCGTTCACGCTGGTGACCAACCAGGTGGAAATCTCTCCGGTGCATCAGCCGCTCCTGCTGGACGGCACGCTTGACCAGCTGCAACAGCTGCGCATCCGTCCAATGGCGTGGTCATGCCTCGGCGGCGGACGTCTGTTTAACGACGAGGCGTTCCAGCCGCTGCGTGATGAACTGACGACGGTTGCCCGCGAGCTCAACGCCGAGAACATCGAGCAGGTGGTATACGCCTGGATTATGCGTCTGCCGTCAAAACCGCTGCCGATTATCGGCTCCGGCAAAATTGAGCGCGTACGCTCTGCCATTACCGCCGAAGAGCTGAACATGACCCGCCAGCAGTGGTTCCGCATTCGCAAGGCGGCGCTCGGCTACGACGTGCCTTAATCTGGAAAACGGTGACTTTCCGGTGAAATCTCTGCCCCTGGTCTAGGCTTAAGGGGCAAAAAATAATCAACGGAGGTCACATGAAGCGTTTTACTCTGGCACTGGTCACGCTGGTGGTGTGCGCAGGCGCGCACGCAGCCAGCGATGAAGTCGAAATGAATCTCGTCACCTCGCAGGGTGTGGGACAGTCCATCGGTACGGTGAAAATTACCGAAACGGATAAGGGCCTTGAGTTCGCACCCAATCTGAAAGCGCTTCCCCCCGGTGAACATGGTTTCCACGTTCACGCCAAAGGCAGCTGTCAGCCCGCCATGAAAGAGGGTAAAGCCACGGCGGCAGAAGCGGCCGGGGGCCATCTCGATCCGCAACACTCCGGTAAACACGAAGGGCCAGACGGAATGGGCCATCTCGGCGATCTGCCCGTGCTGGTGGTGAACAATGACGGCAAAGCCACCGATTCGGTCGTTGCCCCACGCCTGAAAAAGCTGGATGAAGTCAAAGGGAAAGCGCTGATGATCCACGTCGGGGGCGATAATATGTCCGACCAGCCTAAACCTCTCGGCGGTGGCGGCGAGCGTTACGCCTGCGGCGTAATCTGATCCCCAATCGTACCCGGCGCGGGCGCCTGCTCCAGCTGTGACAGCGAGCAGTGAAGTCGCCAGATAATCGACGCCAGATCGCGCGCTGCCGGAAGGTGGTGGCGCGCGAGCGCATCGCAGATCCGCTGGAGTTCATCGAGCGTGGTTTTCAGCGGCCTCTGCTGCACGCCGCGCTCGCTCATCACATCCCGCAGCAGGGCAATACAGACGTCCCGGACCTGCGACAGCGGGTCGGAACGCGATTCCCAGGCGCGCAGCTGCCACACCACATGCGAACAGTTCAGCAACACCACGCCCCAGCGCAGCAGCCAGCGGCGGGAGAGGTCGTCATGGCTGTTATTGAGCTGGCTGACGTGATGATAAACCAGCGACTCATACTCGCTTTCGCGCAGGTGCGGCCTGCGGCTCAGCTGATCGACAAACCCGCGCCGCAGCTCGCGAATGTGGCGTCGGCTTTTACGCGCGTCAGAGCCGGGGCGCAGCACGGCAAAGGCCAGCCAGGCGAGCGCCACGCCGATAATCTTCGCCAGATTGTCGTTCAGGAAATCGGCAAAGTCATACACCGGCGGATTGGTGACGGCGATAAACGAGCCCATAAACACAATCAGCTGCCCCCACAGCCCGGCCAGCTTCGGCATCTGGAGCTTGAGCAGCTGCATGGTGGTCAGCAGGGGGAAGAGAAAGAGCAGGAACTGCCACAGATCGGTTATCTGCACCATCAGGCCAAACATCACCACAAAGCTGAACAGAGAGAGCAGCACCAGGGTGCGAAGCAGCAGCGTCAGCGAGTTAAAGGGCGACGCGGCCACCGAGTAAAGCACGCAGCTGATCGCCGCAAGGGTGAGCGCGGCGGAGGTGGCTTCCCACTGGGTGTTGATGCCCCAGGTGCCGACCAGCGTCAGGGCGCAGAAGGTTCTGAATCCGCTCCAGAGCGCCTCCATGTTATCCGTGTGTCGCGCCAGCGCCGGGCTTCGCGGTACGGCGAACTCGGTGATCGGGGTGGCATTTTCCACGGCGCGGATCCAACGGCTGCTGGCGAGGTAAAGGCGGCAAAAATAGCGCAGCCGCTGCCAGAAGGCGCGGTGGCGATAGTCATATTCATCCACCGGTGCCAGAGGGGCGACGATCCGCGCCACGCTGTAAAAATCGGCCGTCGGGCGGGCAAGCTCGGCCAGCAGCGCGTCGATCACCTCGCGGGTATTGGCCGGGGGATCGGGCCAGTTCAGCAGCATCCGGCGCAGGCTGGATATGGCGCTGGTCATGCGCAGCTGCTGGTGCAGCAGATGGTTAAGCAGGGCGTTCTGGCGGCGGAACCGGTAGTGGCTCCAGAAGGCCTGGATGCGGAGCAGGTTCATGGTCAGGATCTGGCCGATGACCTTTTCATGGGCAAGACGGATGTCGTCGCTGGTGTCGGGCTGCCACAGCAGGCTGGCGTGTTCCAGCAGACGCGCGTGCATGGTCTTTAATGCGCTAATAAGCGTGGTGCCGTCCGAGGTGCTCGGCAGGATCATCATCATTACCCCGCCGCACAAAATCCCGATAATCACTTCGCAGACGCGCGCCTGGGCGATATCCCACAGCTCGGTGGTATCCAGAACGTTGATCACCGGAAACGCAATGATGGCGGCGGTATAACCCGCAAGCTGGAAGGCGTACGCGACGTTATTGGTGAAATGCGCGCAGGCCCAGGTACACAGCCCCAGCCAGGCCGCCATGCTGAATAAAAAGAGCCACGGATCGTTCAGGGTGTGACCGGCGATGATTAGCGCGGCGGTTGCCCCCAGCAGGCTGCCCGCCACGCGACCCAGGCTTTTACTGATCACCCCGCCCACGGTAGGGAAGCTCACCACCGCCGCGGAGGTCATCGCCCAGTAGGGCTCGTCCAGATTCAGGTGATAAGCCACCATGAGCGCAAGGCACATGGCAATGCCGTTACGCAGCGCGTAGCGCCACTGCGGCCGGGTTGCTTTGATCCACGGCAGCGTGCGCCAGGAAAAAGCGGTAAGGTTCATCAGCGCGTTCCAATCGACACGGTGCAGGTGGTGCCCGATACCAGCGTGATGTCCTTCGGCAGGCTGTCGAACTCGACGCGTACCGGAACGCGCTGGGCAAGACGCACCCAGGGCACGTTAGGTTTAATGTCCGGCACCAGGCCAGAATCCGTTTCAACGCTCTGATCGTAGATAGCGCGTCCAATACTGGATACGTGACCCTGTAACGTTTGCGTGCCGCTGTAGAGCGTGATCTGGGCAGGAGCGCCCTGCTGAATGTGGCGCAGCTTGGTCTCTTCAAAATAACCCACCACGTAGAACGAGCGGCTATCGACCAGCGCAAATACCGGCTGCCCAGTAGTGGCGTAATTACCCACGCGCGCCGACAGGTTCGTGACCCAGCCGTCTACCGGCGATTTGACCACCGTTTGCGACAGCTGCCACTGGGCCTGTTTCAGCGTCGCCTCGGCGACATCCACGCTGGCCTGCATGGCTTTGACGTTGATGTTGGCGGTGTCCAGGTCCTCCGCAGAAATATAGTTTTGCGAGAGATGACGGCGGCGATTGGCTTCGTTGTTGGCTTTTGCCAGATCGGACTGGGCTTTGGCGAGCTGCGCCTGGGCATTCAGCACCGCGATATGAAAGGGCGTTTCATCGATGCGAAAAAGTACGTCGCCTTCTTTAACAAACTGGTTATCTTTTATCGGCAGCGTGGTGATGGTGCCTGAGACCTGCGGCGTAATGCTGACCTGCTCGGCGCGGATTTTGCCATCCCGCGTCCAGGGAGACTGCATGTAGTAATTCCACAGCCACCACCCGGCGATAATTGCCAGAGCCAACACCATTAAACTGGAAAAATATTTAAGCGTTTTCATCGAGTTATCTACCAAGCAATCAACACGGCAAGGCCAAGGCACACGGACAGGGCGAACAGGGAGAGATCCATCAGCATCGGGTGCCAGATGTCACCGGAGTACATCCAGTCGCGCAGCAGGCGGTGCGCAACCAGCCAGATAAGAAAGCCCACAAAGACGGCTTTAAAGACGGGAGGAAAATAGACGGATGCACCGACAATCAGGTCCTGAAGGGGTAACCCCGCGGAGCTAAATGGAAACTTCACGAGCAGAGATCCTTTGCAGTTGAAGAAAGGGGCCACAGGGCCGGCCATCACGCGATGAGGCGTCAGCTATCAGTTTACGCCATACTTTCAACATCGATGAATGCAGTATTACATTTGTTTTGGCAATATAAATGCTGCACACTATTCTAAAATCAGTATAATAACTTAGCAAGCTAATTATAAGGAGATGAAATTGGAATCGCCACTTGGTTCTGATCTGGCAAGGTTGGTACGCGTATGGCGTGCTCTGATTGACCATCGCCTGAAACCTCTGGAATTGACACAGACGCATTGGGTCACGCTGCATAATATTCATCAGCTGCCGCCCGATCAGTCGCAAATTCAACTGGCTAAAGCGATAGGCATCGAGCAGCCGTCTTTGGTGCGTACGCTCGATCAGCTGGAGGAAAAAGGACTGATCTCCCGGCAAACCTGCGCCAGCGATCGTCGCGCTAAGCGAATTAAGCTTACTGAAAAAGCGGCCCCTATCATTGATGAGATGGAAGCCGTGATCAGTAAGACGCGAGGGGAGATCCTTTCCGGGATCTCGTCTGAAGAACTGGAGATGCTCATCAGCCTTGTCGCACGGCTTGAGCAGAACATCAGTGAATTACAGTCTCGCGACTAAACGCTAAAAAAGCCTTGCTGATGCAAGGCTTTTTTTTCACTTGAACACCACCACGCGGTTACGCCCGGTCTCTTTTGCCTCATACATCGCTTTATCCGCGCGCTCCACACACTCTTCCGGCGTCGTCTGGGAAGAGGTCGCCGTAAACACGCCCATACTGATGGTAATCGGCTCAGGAAGCTGTCCTTCGGTGCTGGATTTATCAAAGCTGCTCAGTTTTAGACGAATACGTTCGGCCACCTGGTATGCGGACTCGGAAGAGGTGTTGGTTAACATCAGCACGAACTCTTCACCGCCGATGCGCGCGGCAATATCCTGCGGGCGAACGGAGTCCATCAGAAGATGGGCGACAAACTGCAACACTTTGTCACCCTGAAGGTGCCCATAGGTATCGTTTATGCGCTTAAAACGATCGAGGTCGCTGACGATCACGGACACCGGGCGGCTGGCTTTTGCCGCGCTCAGCGCCTGGGTTAACGCGTCGTAGAAATAGCTACGGTTATACAGGCGCGTCAGCGGGTCGCGGATCGAGTTTTGATAGGACTGCTGATACTTAAGATGCGAATCGCGATAAAGGCTAAACACGTCATACAGCAGCACCAGAATAATCAATAGCGTGGCGGCGGTTTCAAACAAACGCGAGCGATACCAGGCGATATCTTCGGCGCGACCGCCAAATAACAACATGCAGAGCGTCACGATATAGCAAATGCATAAGAAATTGCCGCCAACCCAGAATAGATTGCGCAAGCGGGTAATAAGCATCAGAGCTGCTAATGTAACCACCCACAAAATGATCAAAATAATATTAATTACATGGCTCCACAGCACCATGAAATGACGCGTTTCATTATCCACTAAATCAAGCATCAGTTTGTCTGAATGGCTGGAATAGAGCCACGCAAATGAAACCATAAATATGGTGAATATAATTAGCGCGACGACAATACTAATATGGGTCAGGCGAGAAAGGGGATAATCGCGAATCGAATAGAGTACCGCAGCGACAATCATCAGAACGGCCATCATGAGATGGCGGAACATGTAGAAGATCATCGCGTCGTTATAGTTAATGACGTTGAACTGGTAGAGATTAAGCCAGGCCGGGAAGCTCGACAGCGTGCCCAGCATGAGAAGCATCGACCCGCTGAAGGCGAGGGCAATCGCCACCAAATAGACGCGTCTGCGGTCGCACCAGTATTTCATCGACATGAAGCAGGCGATAAACAGATGAAAGACCAGTAAAAAGATGGTGAGCGTCGGGAATAACAGGGGCGACAGTGAAGGAACTAATTCAAGCAACTTTGAAAATGAAAGTTGTAATATCCCGATGACGATAATGCAGCCCAGGCAGAAGGCAATATAACGGTTCTGTATATAACGTGTAATCGGAAGCATACGTGCCTTTAACAAAAAGCGTAAATGAAAGTAGGGAGCGTGAACTGATTAGTTTTATGGATTAGTTCAGTAAATACTTTGCGCGGGAGCAATAATTAGGGAGGTAATTATTAAAAGAAGAAGAGAACTTATGTAAATAGATTTAAGGAAATGCTGGAGAATGTAAAAGGATGCAGCCGGGCGGCTACATCCCTTTTAATGTTAACGCGGGGAAACGGTGACCTGGCTACCGTTGCTCGCCAGTACAACGCGCTGGCCAGCAGAGAATCGGGTGTTACCCTGTTTCTGCACAACCATGATGGTGCTGCCGTCGTCTTTGCGGATTTCCAGCTCAACGCCCTGAGTTTTGTTCATTGCACCCTGAACGCCCTGGCCTGCCACACCACCGGCAACGGCACCTGCCGCTGTTGCCAGAGAACGACCTGTACCACCGCCTACGGTGTTACCCAGGAAACCACCCAGCACTGCACCACCGATAGCGCCAACCACGTTGCTGTTATCGCCACCCTGGATCTGTACAGGACGTGCATTAACCACCGTACCGTAAGTCACGTTTTGAACTTGTTTCGCCTCAGACGCGGTGTAAACGTCCCCGGAGAGGGAATCGTTATTCACACAACCTGCAAGCGTTAATCCGATCAGCGAAACGCCCAGTACACGTAAAATCATTTGAATCTCCTGTTCACCAAAAAGCGCCGATGTCGGCATCCGTTATGGCTAAATTATATGGCATAAGGGGCCATAGTTCATATCTTTGCACTACCAATAGAAAAATTGTACCGGAATTTAGCTTAACGGGGCATAAACAAACGGCCTCGCTCGGCGGGCTGGTATTGTTAAAAAATATTATCGTCGCGTAGCAAAGCGGCGCCGTTTATGGTGGAGTGTTGGCTAATCGCCCACGTAACGTAAGGAAAGCGCATGAAATCGGGTCGCTATATCGGTGTGATGTCAGGCACCAGTCTTGATGGTGTTGATGTCGTTCTGGCTGCAATAGATGAGAATATGGTGGCACAGCAGGCGAGCCTGAGCTGGCCGATCCCCGTTTCGCTCAAAGAAGCCATTCTGGGCATCTGCCAGGGCCAGCAGCTGACGCTTTCCCAGCTGGGCCAGCTCGACGCGCGCCTGGGATCGCTGTTTGCCGATGCCATTCTTGCGCTGATGGAAAAAGAGAAGCTGCAACCGCAGGATATCGTGGCGATCGGTTGTCACGGGCAGACGGTCTGGCATGAGCCCACCGGCGAGGCGCCGCATACGATGCAAATTGGCGATAACAACCAGATCGTCGCCAAAACCGGCGTCACCGTGGTGGGGGATTTTCGCCGTCGGGATATGGCGCTCGGTGGACAGGGCGCGCCTTTAGTGCCCGCATTCCATCAGGCTTTGCTGGCTCACCCTACGGAGCGGCGCATGGTGTTAAACATCGGCGGTATAGCTAATCTGTCGATGCTCATCCCCGGCCAGCCGGTGCGCGGGTACGATACCGGACCGGGCAATATGCTGATGGATGCCTGGGTCTGGCGCCAGTGCGGAAAACCGTATGACCAGGACGCGCAGTGGGCCTGCAAGGGGAAAGCGATCCTGCCGCTGTTGCAGTCGATGCTGAACGATCCCTATTTCTCCTCTCCGGCGCCGAAAAGCACCGGACGCGAATATTTCAACTACGGCTGGCTCGAACGTCAGCTGGCCGCTTATCCCGCGCTTGCGCCGCAGGATGTGCAGGCGACCCTGGCAGAGCTGACCGCCGTGTCGGTGTCCGAGCAGGTGCTGCTCAGCGGTGGCTGCGAGCGCCTGCTGGTCTGCGGTGGCGGCAGCCGCAACCCGCTGGTGATGGCCCGTCTGGCGGCGCTGCTTCCGGGCACCGAAGTATCCACGACCGACGACGCCGGGATCAGCGGCGATGATATGGAAGCGCTGGCCTTCGCCTGGCTGGCCTGGCGTACCGTGGCCGGACTGCCGGGCAACCTGCCGTCCGTCACCGGGGCGCGGGAAGCCTCTGTTCTCGGCGCCATTTTCCCCGCCAATCCGCGTCATAATCAGAGTTAACTGAATTTCAGCGTTACGCGTTGTCGTTAACATACAGGGACACACGGGAGGGCGCGCAAGCCCTCCAGGACCAGGAAAGTCTTCGGAATAAGCTCATGAAAAAAATCCTTCTTATTGCTCTCCCTTTCGTACTGACAGGGTGCAGCGCCTATAACCAGTTCGTTGAACGGATGCAGACCGACACCCTCGAATACCGCTGCGACGAAAAACCGCTGACCGTGAAAATCAACAATCCTCGCCAGGAAGCCAGCTTTGTGCTCGACAACACTCTGCTGACGCTGAAGCAGGGGATGTCCGCTTCCGGGGCGCGTTATACCGACGGGATTTACGTTTTCTGGTCGAAAGGTGATGACGCGACGGTCTACAAGCGCGACCGCATCGTGCTGAACAATTGCCAGCTGCAAAATCCGAAGCGTTGAGATTTTCACAGGGGCGGCGCACAATAGCGCCACCCATTGTCAATGTCAGCTAACGCCATGTCAGATAACGATGAATTGCAGCAAATCGCGCACCTGCGCCGTGAATACACCAAAGGCGGCCTGCGTCGCCAGGATCTTCCCGCCGAACCGCTGGCGCTGTTTGAACGCTGGCTAAGACAGGCCTGCGATGCCCGACTCGCCGATCCAACCGCGATGGTTGTCGCCACCGTTGATGAACACGGCCAGCCGTATCAACGCATCGTGCTGCTGAAGCATTACGACGAAAAAGGGCTGGTGTTTTACACCAACCTCGGCAGCCGTAAAGCGCACCAGATTGAAAACAACCCGCGCGTCAGCCTGCTGTTCCCGTGGCACATGCTGGAGCGTCAGGTGATGGTGACCGGCAAAGCCGAGCGCCTGTCGACGCTGGAAGTGGTGAAATATTTCCACAGCCGCCCGCGCGACAGCCAGATTGGCGCATGGGTCTCTAAGCAGTCCAGCCGAATTTCCGCTCGCGGCGTGCTGGAGAGCAAATTCCTCGAATTAAAACAGAAATTCCAGCAGGGCGAAGTCCCGCTGCCGAGCTTCTGGGGCGGTTTCCGCATCCCTATTGATCAGATGGAGTTCTGGCAGGGCGGTGAACATCGCCTCCACGACCGCTTTTTATACCAGCGCGACAACGGCGGCTGGAAAATCGACAGACTGGCACCCTAATCCCTGAAATTTGTTGTGTTAAGCGCTAGCGCTACGTGCGCCAGCGCTTTATTCTATGGTCCTTTCGCATCAGGCGAAAAGTCGTGTACCGGCAAAGGTGCAGTCGTTTATACATGGAGAATTGGATGGCAAGCAGTAACTTGATTAAACAATTGCAAGAGCGGGGCCTCGTGGCCCAGGTGACGGACGAGGAAGCGTTAGCAGAGCGACTGGCGCAAGGCCCGATCGCGCTCTATTGCGGCTTCGATCCCACCGCTGACAGCTTGCATTTGGGGCATCTTGTTCCATTGTTATGCCTGAAACGCTTCCAGATGGCGGGCCACAAGCCTGTTGCACTGGTGGGCGGCGCGACCGGTCTGATTGGTGACCCAAGCTTTAAAGCCGCTGAGCGTAAACTGAACACTGAAGACACCGTGCAGGAGTGGGTGGATAAGATCCGCAAACAGGTTGCGCCTTTCCTCGACTTCAACTGCGGTGACAACGCTGCGATTGCCGCCAACAACTACGACTGGTTTGGCGGCATGAACGTCCTGACCTTCCTGCGCGACATCGGCAAGCACTTCTCTGTTAACCAGATGATTAACAAAGAAGCGGTGAAGCAGCGTTTGAACCGTGACGATCAGGGCATCTCCTTTACCGAGTTCTCCTATAACCTGCTGCAAGGTTACGACTTCGCCTGCCTGAACAAGCTTCACGGCGTGGCGCTGCAAATTGGCGGTTCCGACCAGTGGGGCAACATCACCTCCGGTATCGATCTGACCCGTCGTCTGCACCAGAACCAGGTCTTCGGCCTGACCGTTCCGCTGATCACCAAAGCAGACGGCACCAAGTTCGGTAAGACTGAGGGCGGCGCGGTATGGCTCGATCCGAAGAAAACCAGCCCGTACAAGTTCTACCAGTTCTGGATCAACACCGCCGATGCGGACGTGTACCGCTTCCTGAAGTTCTTCACCTTCATGGACATTGAAGAGATCAACGCCCTGGAAGAAGAAGACAAAAACAGCGGCAAAGCCCCTCGTGCGCAGTACGTGCTGGCGGATGAAGTGACTAAACTGGTTCACGGTGAAGAAGGCCTGGCCGCGGCAAAACGCATTACCGCAAGCCTGTTCAACGGCACCCTGAGCGATCTGAGCGAAGCGGACTTCGAACAGCTGGCGCAGGACGGCGTGCCAATGGTTGAGATGGAAAAAGGCGCTGACCTGATGCAGGCGCTGGTGGACTCCGAGCTGCAACCGTCCCGCGGGCAGGCGCGTAAAACCATCGCCTCTAACGCCATTACCATCAACGGTGAAAAGCAAGCCGATCCTGAATACACCTTTGTTGACAGCGATCGTCTGTATGGCCGCTACACGCTGCTGCGTCGCGGTAAGAAGAACTACTGTCTGGTCTGCTGGAAGTAATTAAATAGAATACAGGGGCGTGGGAAACCACGCCCCTTTTGTTTGTTCAGGGTTTGGTAAGCAAAAAATGAAGAATATCCTCGCCATTCAGTCCCACGTTGTTTTTGGACATGCTGGCAACAGTGCCGCAGAATTTCCGATGCGCCGCCTCGGTGCCAACGTCTGGCCCCTCAATACCGTTCAGTTTTCCAATCACACCCAGTACGGCAAGTGGACCGGCTGCGTGATGCCGCCGTCGCACCTGACGGAGATTGTGCAGGGCATCGCCGATATCGACCAGCTTAAGCGCTGTGACGCCGTCCTGAGCGGCTATCTGGGATCCGCAGAGCAGGGCGAGCATATCCTCGGGATTGTGCGTCAGGTTAAAGCGGCTAACCCGGCGGCGAAGTTCTTCTGCGATCCGGTAATGGGTCACCCGGAAAAGGGCTGTATTGTCGCGCCCGGCGTGGCGGAGTTTCACGTTCGTCACGCGCTGCCGGCAAGCGATATCATTGCACCGAACCTGGTTGAGCTGGAGATCCTCTGCGAGCACCCGGTCAACAGCGTAGAAGAGGCCTTGAGTGCTTCTCGCGAGCTGATTGCGCTTGGGCCTGAGATCGTACTGGTGAAGCACCTGGCGCGAGCAGGGCTTAGCCAGGACCGCTTTGAGATGCTGCTGGTGACTAAAAACGACGCCTGGCACATCAGCCGTCCGCTGGTGGACTTCGGCGCACGTCAGCCGGTTGGCGTGGGAGATGTGACCAGCGGTTTACTGCTGGTAAAACTGCTGCAAGGCGCAGGCCTGCGCGACGCGCTGGAGCACGTGACGGCGGCGGTATACGAAATTATGATTGCGACAAAAGAGATGCAGGAGTACGAGTTACAGGTGGTGGCAGCGCAGGATCGTATCGCGAAGCCGGAGCATTATTTCAGCGCCACGCAGTTGTAAAAATAATGCCGGGTGGCGCTGCGCTTACCCGGTCTACAATTCCCGTAGGCCCGTGCAAGCGAAGCGCCGCCGGGCGATATTACTGAAGACCTTCCGCTTTCAGCGCCGCAGCCACCGCAGGGCGCGCCGCCACGCGTTCCATATACGACGCAATATGATCTAAACCTTCCAGATTCAGCTTAACCGCACGGGCCCAGCGCAGCACGGTAAACAGATACGCATCGGCAATGGTGAAACGCTGCCCGCAGATCCACTCGTCGTTTTTCAGCGATTCATTAACGTATTGCAGCTTTTTCTCCAGCAGCGCGCGCACGGTCGGCTTGTACTCTTCCGGCGTGTCCGGGCGGAACAGCGGGGTAAAGCCTTTGTGCAGCTCGGTCGCGATGTAGTTCAGCCACTCCAGCGTTTTATAGCGTGAGATAATGCCGGCAGGGGCCAGAAGCTGGCGGTCTGGAACGTTATCGGCGAGGAATTGCATGATCGCCACGCCTTCGGTCAGCAGCGTGCCGTCGTCAAGAAGCAGAGCCGGAACTTGTCCCTTCGGGTTGATCGCCAGGAAGTCATCGCCGTTTTCGAGGCGTTTTTTCATCAGGTCGACGCCATCCAGCGTGAAATCTTTGCCGCTCTCGCGCAGGGTAATGTGGGAAGCAAGAGAGCAGGCGCCCGGTTTGTAGAACAGTTTCATCGGTAACTCCTTTTGGCTGAGGTTTCAGCTATGGTAGTGCGCGTTCAGATAAAAAAAAAGCCGCTAACTCAAAGTTAGCGGCTGAGGTTCAGTCGTTTCCCGATGACATTACGCGGTAGCGGATTCGCTCGCTTTCACGTCGTTGTCGTCGTCCTGAGTCATACGATTCAGTTTTGGTGCGGTCAGCAGCATCAGCAGCGCGATAACGCCTGTTGCGATACCAATCTGCATGAACACGGTACCGTAAACGTGCAGTGACGCCAGCGGGTCAGTCACGTTTTCCGGCACCGCCATCAGGTTTGCAATCTTACCTGCAATGATTGCCGCACCTGCGGTTGTCAGGAACCAGCTACCCATGATGAAGCCCATCAGACGCTGTGGAACCAGCTGAGCAACCATCGCCAGGCCCAGGCCGGAGATCATCAACTCACCGATAGATTGCAGCGCGTAGCTCAGGATCAACCAGTTAACGGACACGATACCCGCGTCAGTCGCAAATTTCGTACCCAGCGGCAGCACCAGGAATGCGCCGGAGCAGAGCACCATACCCACCGCGAACTTGTGCGGCATTGGCAGACGGTCGCCCATCTTGTTGTAGATAGCCGCCAGAATCGGGGAGCCTACCATGATCCAGAACGGGTTAAGCGCCTGGAACTGCTCTGGTTCGAACGCGATGCCCAGAATTGAGTGCTCAACGTTACGAATGGCAAAGAAGTTCAGAGAGGTCGGCATCTGGCTGTACAGCACGAAGAAGATAATCGCTTCGAGCATCAGGATGAATGCCACAATCATCTTACGACGCGCAGCGCCCTGCATGGCGAAAGCTTCTTTCGCGAAGATGCAGACGATACCCAGCGCAACCACGCCCAGAACCGCACGAGCGATACCCTGATTGTGCAGCAGCCAGGTCGCGATAGCCGCGAGGATCACCACGCCAACGATAGTGGCCAGCAGTTTACCCATGTGTACCGGCTCGAAGTCTGGCTTAGAACCGTAGTCCTTAACCCAGCTGCGGCAGAACAGGAAGTTCACCACGGTGATCAGCATACCCACGAAGCTCAGCGCAAACGCCACGCTCCAGCCGAACTTCGCGGCGAGCCACGGCGTTGCCAGCATAGAGAAGAATGAACCGATGTTGATGGACATGTAGTACATGGTGAATGCACCGTCCAGACGCGGGTCATCTTTGCTGTAGCAGGTAGAGAGCAGGGAAGACGGGTTCGCTTTGAACAGACCGTTACCCACGGCGATGGTCGCCATACCCATATAGACCACACCGGCATCGTGTCCAGACCAGGCTACCAGGCCATAACCAATCGCCAGAACGATGGCGCCCAGCATAATAACGCGTTTGGTGCCGAGGACTTTATCGCCCAGCCAGCCGCCGATGGCGACCAGACCGTATACCAGGGCACTGAATGAGGAGAACAGCGTGATGGAATCGGCTTCTGACATACCCAGCTGTTTAACCAGGTAAACCGCCATGATCCCTTGCAGGCCGTAGTAACCAAAACGCTCCCATAACTCGATAGAGAAGATGAGATAGAACGCTTTAGGCTGTTTGAAAGCGTTCAGACTTACGCTTTCCTCTGTTGGTTTATTGTTTGCAGTAGACACATATACCTCTTTTTTTACATCCCATATTAACGGGGGTGTTCATAGCGTGATGACCGTAGTCCATCCGCCTTATAGTTATATTGGGAGGGGAAACGGCGGGTAATGTTCACTATCCTGACCATTCTGGCAAGGCATTTGTAATACTCTGTTACATATAACTGAGGCGCTATAATCGTCCGTTCATACAAATGTTATTCAGCGTTAAATTTCATTGGATGAGTTTTGATGGTTTTTTTCACTGCTAAAATCTTCAGAAAGGCGGTGGCTGGCAATATGTTCTGCTATTTGCCCTTTGAGGTAGTGATATAGCCCATATTCTGAAAAATGACTGGTCTTATCTGCGGCATTCGATCGGTTACATCTTATCTGGCAAAGGCTTTACACAGCTTTTCACAACAAAAATCCAACATGACGTTATCAGAGTGATCCCGATCACAGATGTATAGAAATTTTTGGTGATGAAAAAACAATTAACCTGTTTGAATGTTAAATAGCCGAGTAATGCACAAGGCGATAAGCGGGAAAAGCGAACAATAAAGGGAGAAAAGGAAGGTTGTCAGTAGACCTTCCTTTTTTAAGGTTTTGATAAGTGGCTAAAACAATTACGAATAGACTTTTTCTTTAAATTCGCACAGATCTTCGATGATGCAGGAGCCGCAGCGGGGCTTACGCGCAATACAGGTGTAACGCCCGTGCAGGATCAGCCAGTGGTGGCAGTCGACCTTAAATTCCGCCGGAACCACCTTTAAGAGCTTCTCTTCTACCTGCTCAACGTTTTTACCGGGGGCGAAGTTGGTGCGGTTAGACACGCGGAAGATATGGGTATCCACGGCGATAGTGGGCCAGCCGAAGGCGGTATTCAGCACCACGTTAGCGGTTTTTCGCCCTACGCCCGGTAATGCCTCCAGCGCGGCGCGATCTTCCGGCACGTCGCCGCCGTGCTGTTCGAGTAAAATCCGGCAGGTTTTTATCACGTTCTCGGCCTTGCTGTTAAACAGGCCGATAGTTTTGATGTAGGACTTCACGCCCTCAACGCCCAGCGCCAGCATCGCTTCAGGGGTGTTGGCGACCGGATAGAGCAGGGCGGTCGCCTTGTTGACGCTCACGTCGGTGGCCTGCGCAGAGAGCAGCACCGCGATCAGCAGCTCAAACGGTGAGTTAAAATTCAGCTCCGTTGTCGGGTGCGGGTTTTCGTCCCGAAGGCGGGTCAGTATCGCAATGCGTTTCTCTTTGTTCATGAGGCTTTCTCGGGGATCCCTTCCTGTACGCTGCGCTCAGCCGCGCGGCGCTTACGTTTCTCATCAATGAGGTATTTTACTGCCAGCATCATGCCCAGACCGATAAACGCGCCCGGCGGCAGCATCGCCAGCAGGAACGGGGTATCGGTATGGAAGACTTCGATGCGTAATGCTTTTGCCCAGCCGCCCAGCAGGGCGTCCGCGCCGTCGAACAGCGTTCCGTTACCTAAGATCTCGCGCATTGAGCCGAGCACGAACATGGCGCAGGTTGCTCCCATGCCGATGGCGAAACCGTCCAGCGCCGAGATAGCCGGGCTGTTTTTGACGGCAAAGGCTTCCGCGCGGCCAACCACAATGCAGTTGGTTACGATAAGCGGGATGAAGATCCCGAGCGACTGGTACAGACCAAACGCGAAGGCGTTAATCAGCATCTGCACGACGCTCACCACCGAGGCGATGATCATCACGTAGATAGGAATACGGATTTCCGACGGCGTCCAGCGGCGCAGGGCGGAAATCGACAGGTTCGTCAGGGTCAGCACCAGCGTGGTCGCCAGACCCAGCCCCAACGCGTTGGTGGCGGTGGAGGTGACCGCCAGCAGCGGGCACATGCCCAACAGCTGCACCAGCGCGGAGTTGTTCTTCCAGAGTCCCTGGACGATGACCTCTTTTACCTGGCTCATTGCGACTCCTCACAGGCCGGAAGATTATTCAGTTGCGCAGGCAGCGTTTGTGCATACAGCCCGGCACGTTTGACGGCATTGACCACAGCGCGTGGCGTAATGGTCGCGCCCGTGAACTGGTCGAACTCACCGCCGTCTTTCTTCACCGCAAAGGCGGCGTCGTTTTCACCGTGAATGACTTTACCGGCAAAATGCAAAATCCAGTCGCTCAGGCGCAGCTCAATTTTATCCCCCAGTCCCGGCGTTTCGTGATGTTCCGTGACGCGCGTGCCGAGGATGGTGCCGGAAAAATCACTGCCGACCAGTAGCTGAATCGCGCCGGAGTAGCCGTCGGGAGCGGTAGTTTCCATCACCACGCCCACCGGGTTATTCCCTTTGCGGGCAACAAACAGGCGGTGCTCGCCCTTGCCTAACTGCGGGGCCTGCACGATAAAGCAGCTTTTTTGCAGGTCATTATCGTAGAAATCTGACGGGATCACCTGGTCGAACAGCGCCTTTTGCTGCTTCGCCGCCTGCTCTTCGATAGTGGTTTTGGTCAGCGCGTTCACCAGCGCCGTCAGGCCGGTCAGCACCGCCGCGAAGACCGCCAGCGTGACGCCGTGTTTTTGCATCGTTTTCAGCATGGCGTTACTCCTTGCGATGGCCGTACACGCGCGGACGGGTGTAGTAGTCAATAAGCGGAACGGTGATATTCGCGAGCAGAACCGCAAAGGCCACGCCGTCCGGATAGCCGCCAAAGCTGCGGATCAGCCATACCAGCAGGCCCGCCAGCGCGCCGAAAATCAGACGCCCACGGTTGGTGGTGGAGGCCGTCACCGGGTCGGTCAGAATAAAGAACGCGCCCAGCATGGTCGCTCCGGAAAGCAGATGCAGTTGCGGGCTTGCCAGCGGCTCGGACGAGAACGCCCAGCCGAGCGTCGAGCACACCGCCAGCGTCACCAGGAAGCTGACCGGAATATGCCAGTGGATCGCTTTTTGCTGCAACAGGAACAGGCCGCCCAGCAGATAGGCAAGGTTCACCCACTGCCAGCCCGCACCCGCCAGCACGCCGCTGTAGATAGCGGATTTCATGATCTGCTCTACGCTGTGACCGGCGTGCAGCGACGTTTTAAAAGTATCCAGCGGCGTCGCCTGGCTGATGCCGTCCACGCCCATGCGCAGGGCGTTCATATCCGCACCGAGTGCCGTGTGGCCGGTGAAAATCACATGCAGACCGTCCATAAAGCCCGGCACGGTAGCGGCGATCTCATGCGGCGGCAGCCAGCTGGTCATCTGCACCGGGAAGGAGATCAGCAGCACCACGTAGCCGATCATCGCCGGGTTAAACGGGTTGTGCCCGAGGCCGCCGTAAAGCTGTTTAGCGATAATGACCGCGAAAACGGTACCCAGCACCACCATCCACCACGGGGCAAACGGCGGGATACTGATCGCCAGCAGCAGCCCGGTCAGCAGCGCGGAGTTATCGCTAAGCACGGGCCCGACCGTTATTTTGCGCAGTTTCAAAACCAGCGCTTCGGCGGCCAGCGCGGCGCCACAGCCCAGGATTATCTGGAAAAGCGTTCCCCAGCCGAAAAACCACAGCTGCACGGCGATGCCCGGCAGCGCGGCCAGGCAGACCAGCATCATAATGCGCGACGTCTGGCGCTGGTTGTGGGTGTAGGGGGAGCTTGCGATTCTGAAAACCATTTATTCCTCGTTTACGGCTTGTTGAGCGGCTTTCCTGGCCTGAACGCGCGCAATCGCGGCGGCGACTGCGGCTTTGCGTGGATCGTCGTCGTTGGCAGCCTGGGGCTGCTCTTCCTGCTGTGCGGCTTTGCGCGCTTTGGCGCGGGCGATAGCGGCCTCAACGGCGGCTTTACGCGGATCGACCGGCGCCTCTGGCTCGGCAGGCTGTGCTTGTTCGGCTTTGCGCGCTTTGGCGCGAGCGATAGCGGCCTCAACGGCGGTTTTGCGCGGATCGACCGGCGCCTCTGGCTCGGCAGGCTGCGCCTGTTCGGCTTTGCGCGCTTTGGCGCGGGCGATAGCGGCCTCAACGGCGGCTTTACGCGGATCGACCGGCGCCGCTGGCTCGGCAGGCTGCGCCTGTTCGGCTTTGCGCGCTTTAGCGCGGGCGATGGCGGCTTCGACAGCGGCTTTGCGCGGGTCAACGTCAGCCTGCGGCTGCGCGTTTTGCACTTTTTCCGCCTGACGGGCGCGGGCTTCGGCTTTACGCGCCTCGCGCGCGGCAATCACCGCGCTGTTATCCGGCTTCTCTCCGGCGGCGATAACGACCGGCTCTGCGGCGCTGGCTTTTTTCTCGCGAACGCGGGCCAGCGCGGCGTTGATGGCGTCCTGATCTTTCTCGCCAGGCTGCACGGCGGCCTGCTTATGGCGCGCCTGACGCGCGGCTTTTTCGCGCTCAAGGCGAGCCTGACGCGCTTCGAAACGGGCTTTAGCTTCCGCCGCGCGTTTTTCTTCCATTGAGATGGCGTAGATTTCAGCCTTCTCCTGACGGAAATACTGCACCAGCGGAATATTGCTCGGACACACCCAGGCGCAGGCACCGCATTCGATGCAGTCGGCCAGATTGTGCGCTTTCGCTTTGTCGTGCAGCTGGCCTTTGCTGTACCAGTAGAGCTGCTGCGGCAGAAGATCGGCCGGACAGGCGTCGGCACAGGCGCTACAGCGAATGCAGCCTTTCTCTTCCTGCGACTCGCCCATTTCGGTTGCGGACGGAGCCAGCAGGCAGTTGGTAATTTTCACTACCGGGACGTCGAGCCAGGGCAGGGTAAAGCCCATCAGCGGGCCGCCCATAATCACCATCTGTTCGCTGCCCGCGCAGAACCCGGCGTGATCCAGCAGATGACGCACCGGCGTGCCCAGGCGGGCCCAGACGTTCCCCGGACGGGAAACGGACTCCCCGGTCAGGGTCACCACGCGTTCGGTCAGCGGTTCACCGTCGATCACCGCGCGCTTCACCGCATAGGCGGTGCCGACGTTTTGCATCAGCACGCCGATATCGGACGAGCGGCCGCCGTGCGGAACCTGCTTGCCGGTCAGGATCTGGGTCAGCTGTTTCGCACCGCCGGACGGGTATTTGGTAGGAATAACGCGCAGGCTGATATCGTGGCTGCCCGCCAGCACCGCCCGCAGCATTGAGATGGCCTGCGGTTTGTTGTCCTCGATACCGATTAACACTTCACGCGGCTGCAAAATATGCGCGAGGATGCGGATCCCCTCTACCACCTGCGCGGCGCAGTCCTGCATCAGACGATCGTCGGCGGTGATGTACGGCTCGCATTCGGCGGCGTTAATAATCAGCGTCTGGATCTTGTCGCCACCGCCGCGCAGCTTCGTGCCCGTCGGGAAGCCCGCGCCGCCAAGCCCGGCAACGCCGAACTGGTGAACGCGTTCGATAAGCTCTTCGCGGCTGTGCGCGCGGTAGTCGCTCCAGCCGTCACGATCGATCCAGCGGTCTTCGCCGTCGGCATCAATCATGACGCTCAGTTCAGAGAGGGCGGAAGGGTGCGCAACGGTGTGCGGGGCAATGGCCGTCACCGTACCGGAGGTGGGGGCGTGAACCGGCAGCATCCGTCCGCGACCAAAGGTCAGGGGCTGCCCGCGCAGGACATAATCGCCCACTTTTACGCACAGCTCGCCTTCTGCGCCAATGTGCTGTTTGAGCGGCATAACGTAGCGCGCCGCCAGCGGAATTTGCCGCAGCGGCGTGCCGTTAGACTGGATTTTCATCTCCGGCGGGTGAATGCCGCCGTCAAAGTCCCAAATCTTCTCTTTTCTGAAGGCAGAAAATAACTTAAGCATGTTGTTCCACAGGAATGATGCGAACCGGAATGGTCTGAAGATCCCATTTCCAGCTTTCGGTAGTCGTTTCGACCGGGCGTAGCTCGATACACTGCGTCGGGCAGGGGGCTACGCAGAGGTTACAGCCGGTACACAGATCCGCCACCACGGTGTGCATGGAGCGGGTGGCTCCGACAATGGCGTCGACAGGACACGCCTGAATACATTTGGTACAGCCGATGCAGTTAGCTTCGTCAATGACGGCCAGCGCGCGCACCGGCTCTTGTACGTCGTCATCGCCATCAACAGGCTGCGGATCGACGTTAAGCAGGGCGGCGATTTTCAGCATCACCGCTTCGCCGCCTGGCGCACAGCGGTTAATTTTTTCACCCTGCACGCCCACCGCTTCGGCATACGGGCGACAGCCAGGGTAACCGCACTGCCCACACTGGCTTTGCGGCAAGAGTTCATCGATTTTTTCAACGACGGGATCGTCCTCTACCGCGAAACGGCGGGAGGCATAGCCCAGAATGATGCCAAACACCAGACCCAGCACGCTGATCGATGCGATGGCAATCCAGATAGCATTCATTACAGCTTCACCAGACCACTAAAGCCCATAAAGGCCAGAGACATTAAACCGGCGGTGACCAGCGCAATGGCGTTACCGCGAAACGGTGCAGGAATATCCGCTGCCGCCAGGCGTTCGCGAATCGAGGCGAACAGCACCATCACCAGAGAGAAACCGACCGCCGCGGAGAAACCGTACAGCGCCGATTGCATAAAATTATGCCCGAGATTGATGTTCAGCAGCGCCACGCCGAGCACGGCGCAGTTGGTGGTAATCAGCGGCAGGAAGATACCCAGCAGGCGATAGAGCGCCGGGCTGGTCTTGCGCACCACCATCTCGGTGAACTGCACCACTACCGCGATCACGAGGATAAAGGCCAGCGTGCGCAGGTAGGTCAACCCGAGCGGGATGAGGATCCAGTTATCAATCCACCAGGCGCAAATCGACGCCATCGTCATGACGAAGGTGGTTGCCAGCCCCATGCCCATTGCGGTTTCAAGCTTTTTGGACACGCCCATAAACGGGCACAGGCCAAGGAACTTCACCAGCACGAAGTTGTTAACCAGCACAGTTCCGACAAAGAGCAGTAAGTAATCGGTCATTATTCAGCCTGAAATAAAAAAGCCGCCTATTATCGGACAAACCACAACTGGCGACAACAGGATAACTGTAAGGGTATTACGGGTTCACGAAGGTTTTCTTCACGCGCGTCGAGCGCTTGAAATAGGGGACCAGCAGCGCGGTTGCCAGCAGCGGGAACAGCAGCTGGCGAACGGCCAGCGCGTCCGACACCGGCGAGAAAGCAAAGGCTTTAACCGCCAGCAGGACGGAGACCAGCAGCCAGATAATGTAGTGCTTCGGCACTGACCTGCGGCGTTTAAAGAAAGCAATGGTCAGCCACAGCGTGTAATACCACATGCCGATGGCGAAAACGAACGACGCAAACCACAGGGCAATTCTGCCGTTGCTTTGAGACATCAGGGCCTGAATAGCGTGAGGCGTGATCAGCGCAGTGGTATAAAGCAGCAGCGCCAGCGACGCGCTTAATAATGCAACCAGCAGCCATGCCAGCGGGGCGATTAACCAGCCTCCAATTCGTTCTCCGGGCGTTGCGGTCATGTCTTCTCCCATAAGTCTGCGCGAAACGTTATATATAAATTTGCAGGGCGCAGAGTATATAACATTTCGCGCTGATGGCTACTTCTTATAGTACGTAACGCCATACGGACTTAGGGACTTCCCCCACGTTGAACAAGCGACCGCCAGAGACCAGCTCCGCACGACGGTGGTCGGCAGCGCGGTACATGCTGATGATTTCCTGATTATCCGACAGGGTGTAATTCAAATGGTCAAACAGTTTTTCCAGGCTCTCAAGGGAATTGATCTTGCGAAATTTTAATAAATAGTCCTGAACTGTCATGTTAATAAGTTTCCATATAAAAGTGAGTAATACCCGCAAAGGTAATACGTTCGAATAATAAACGGATTAATAAAGACGTAAACTGCCCACTCAGGTAACGCGACTAAATTAGGAGTTTTCTTTGTTGAAAGATTCAGGCATCAGATGATGCCTGGAAGAGAAGGGTAACCCTGTTCAACACGGCTGGCAATACGTTACTGACATAATATGTCATGCTTTATTACCGTGCTGAGATCACTTCGGATGAGCGACTACGACTGGCTCCGGCGGCTGGTAGTTATCAATATGGCTGGCAACGCCCAGCAAAATGACTGACACACCCAGAACAATCCATCCCGCTAATTCAATGATTCGATTAAATATTGATATCATGATTCGTATAAGTAATTTATCCATAAATTCAGGTTGTAAATATTACTGCGCAACCCGGTTTCCGGCAAGGGCTTTGGGAACGGTTCCCTGCAAATGAAATCAGAAGGTTATAGGAGTGTAACGAAAATAACCGACAGAGAATGCTATCCTAAGTCCTGTGGCACATTATTACTCTTTCATCGCAATACAGTAACCAGTGTGAAATAAGCACATCACCTGCGAGGGTAACACTATGAATGACACTATCCGTGTCGGGCTTATTGGGTATGGTTATGCGAGTAAAACCTTTCACGCCCCGCTGATTGCCGGTACGGCGGGTATGGACCTGGCGGCAATCGCCAGCAGCGACGCTGCAAAAGTGGCAACGGACTGGCCCTCGGTGCCGGTCGTGTCAGAGCCAAAGCATCTGTTTAACGATCCGAACATCGATTTAATTATCATTCCCACGCCCAACGATACCCACTTCCCGCTGGCGAAAGCGGCGCTGGAGGCCGGGAAACATGTGGTGGTGGATAAACCCTTCACCGTGACGTTGTCACAGGCGCGCGAGCTGGACGCGCTGGCGAAAAGCTTCGGTCGCCTGCTCTCGGTATTTCACAACCGCCGCTGGGACAGCGATTTTCTGACCGTGAAGTCACTGATAAATGAAGGCTCGCTCGGGGAGATCGCCTGGTTCGAGTCGCATTTTGACCGCTACCGGCCGCAGGTGCGCAACCGCTGGCGGGAGCAGGCGGGGCCGGGCAGCGGAATTTGGTACGACCTGGGCCCGCATCTGCTCGATCAGGCGGTGAACCTGTTTGGCCTGCCCGTGAGCCTGACCGTCGATCTGGCGCAGCTACGACCCGGCGCGCAAACCACCGACTGTTTCCACGCGATTTTAAGCTATCCGCAGCGGCGCATCGTGCTTCACGCCTCGATGCTGGCGGCGGCGGAAACGGCGCGCTACATCGTCCACGGGACGCGCGGCAGCTACGTGAAGTTCGGTCTGGATCCGCAGGAGGAGCGGCTCAAAAATGGCGAGCGTCTGCCGCAGGAGGACTGGGGCTACGATATGCGCGACGGGGTGGTGACGCGTTTTGAAGGAGAGGAGCAGGTAGAGGAAACGCTGCTGACGCAACCGGGGAATTACCCGGCCTATTATGCGGCGATCCGCGATGCCCTGAACGGGACGGGCGAAAACCCGGTTCCCGCAAGCCAGGCGATTCAGGTCATGGAGCTGATTGAGCTGGGGATCGAATCTGCCAAACATCGCGCCACGCTCTGTCTGGCATAGGTTTTATCCGTTTTTCCTGGCCGGGCGCTACCCGGCACGGGGGTTTAGGCGCTTGCGACTTTATCCCGCAGCGCCTGTTTTTCTAACGGCGTCAGGAAGGCCATCTCCAGGCCGTTGATCTGCGCCTGGCGGATCTGCTCCCCGCTCAGCCCGGCTTTTGGCGCCGCGATATTGTACTCATGAATGATGTCCACGCCCTGAACCGCCGGATCGTCGGTGTTGAGCGACGCCAGCACGCCATGTTCCAGGAAGGTTTTCAGCGGATGCTTGTCCAGCGAGGCCACGGTGCTGGTCTGAATGTTCGAGGTCAGGCAGGATTCAATCCCGACGCGCTGCTCGGCGAGGAAATCCATCAGGGCGCGATCTTCAACGGCTTTCACACCATGACCGATACGCTCTGCGCCCAGCTCGCGAATGGCCTGCCAGATGCTTTCCGGGCCTGCCGCTTCGCCCGCGTGAACGGTGATGTGCCAGCCTGCATCGCGGGCGCGGTTGAAGTGGGAGAGGAACAGGCTGCCGGGGAAGCCCAGCTCGTCGCCCGCCAGGTCAACGGCGGTGATCTTATCCCGGTGCGCCAGCAGCGCCTCCAGCTCCTGCAAACATGCCGCTTCACCGAAGGTGCGGCTCATGATGCCAATCAGACGCGCCTGTACGTCAAACGCCTTACAGCCTTCTTCCACGCCAGCAATCACCGCTTCAACCACGCCCGCTACCGGGAGGCTGTGGGTCATCGCCATATAGCCCGGGGAGAAGCGCAGCTCAACGTAGTGCAGGCCGTTACGGGCGGCATCTTCGATATTTTCAAACGCCACGCGGCGGCAGGCGTCAAGGGAGGCCAGCATCTTCACGCCCCAGTCGAGCTTGCTGAGAAAACTCACCAGATCCGGTTCATTTGAGGTCACCTGGACATGCGGGATCAGGGTTTCAAGGGTTTGTGCGGGAAGGGTTAGGTTGAACTTGCGGCCAAGATCGAGAATGGTTTGGGCACGAATGTTACCGTCAAGATGACGATGGATATCAGTGAGGGGAAGGCGTGTATCAATCATGGTCGCACTCTTTTTCTGGTTAAAGTGCGCCATATTATAAAAACAAATCGGGGTAAAAAGCTATTTGCGCAAGGGAATATTCCGTTGCGCAAATGTGTTACAGCAGCGCGTTGATCCCGGCGATAAGGCGCTGAACCCCTTGCTCCAGCTTGCCGCGTGGACACCCTGCGTTCAGGCGAATAAAACCATTACCCTCTTCACCGTAGGTATATCCCGGCATGATGGCGACTTTTTGCTGCTCAATCAGCACCTTTTGCAGCGCGCGGTCGTCGATATTAAGCGGGCGCAGGTCGATCCAGGCCAGATATGTTGCCTCCGGCGGCTGCCAGTTAAGGGCAGGGAACGCGCGGTTAAGTTCGTCAGCCACGTAGCGCAGATTATCTTCTAAATAGTGGCGAAGCGCGTCGAGCCAGGCTTCTCCCTCCTGATAGGCGGCAATGTGGGCAACCAGCGCCAGCACCGACGGCGAAGAGAGCCCGTCGCGGCCCTTCAGGGCGCTGAGATATGCGCTGCGGCTGGCCTCATCGCCGATCAGCCCGTACGCGCCGGTCAGCGCCGGGATGTTAAAGCTCTTGGAGCCGGAGGTCAGCAGCGCCCACCTGCCGCGCGCCACCGCGTTCCACGGCGTATGGCGATGTTCGCCCCACACCATGTCCATATGGATCTCATCGCTAATCACCGCCACGTCGTAGCGCTCGCACAGCGCCGCCATCTGGTTCAACTCGTCACGCGTCCAGACCTTCCCGGTGGGGTTTTGCGGGCTACAGAGCAGCAGTATTTTGTTTTCCGGTTTTGCCAGCGCGGCTTCCAGCGAGGCCATATTGCCCTGCCAGCCCTGCGCGGTTTTCTCCATTGCCACCGGGACAACGCGGCGCTGGTTGCCCTCAATCGCCTTATAAAACGCGTCGTAGGCCGGGGTATGTACCACCACGCCGTCACCCGGCTCAGACCAGATGCGGATCAGCTCTGAAACCATATAAATGACCGACGGGCCGTAAACAACGGAGTCGGTATCAATCTCGCTGTTGAAGCGCTGGTGGAACCAGTGCGCCACGGCGGCGAGGAACTCATCGTTCTTCCAGCGGCTGTAGCCAAACACGCCGTGGTCGATACGCTGATGCAGCGCGTCGATGATGCACGGGGCGGTGGCGAAATCCATATCGGAGATAGTGAAGGGCAGCAGATCGGCGGCCCCGAAGCGGTCGGCGATATAATCCCACTGGGTGCACCAGGTACCGTGGCGATCGACGACCTTAGAAAAATCAAACATAACGTGACTCCTAAAAATAAAACCCCCTCATGGCGAGGGGGCGAGGCATCAGGCTTCGACCGTTCGCATCAGGGTCGCCAGCTCGTCTTTGACCGACTGGACCTGCGGGCCGATAACCACCTGCAAATTATGCTGATTCAACTGTACCACGCCGATTGCCCGGTTGGCCTTCAGGGCGTTGGTATCCACTTTAGACATATCCGCCACCGACAGGCGCAGGCGGGTGATGCAGTTATCCAGAGAAGTAATATTATCCGCACCGCCCAGCGCCGCCAGAATCGCAGGGGTGTTATAGCCGGATTTGCCGACGGTAGCCGCCACAGCCTGCTCAACGCTTGCGGTGTCCACATCGCGGCCCGGCGTTTTCAGGTTAAAGCGGGTGATGGCGAAGCGGAAGATGCCGTAGTACACCGCGAACCAGATAGCCGCCACAACCGGCACCAGATACCACTTGGTCGACAGACCGTGAAGGATCCCGAACACCACGAAGTCGATCACGTTGCCGTCGGTGTTCCCGATAGTGACGCCCAGCACCGCCATGACGGTAAAGCCCAGGCCGGTCAGCAGCGCGTGGATGAGGTACAGAACGGGCGCAACGAACAGGAACAGGAATTCGATTGGCTCAGTGGTGCCGCCCACGACGCAGGCGATCACGCCGGAGATCAGCAGGCCCTTAATTTTATGACGGTTTTCGGGACGGGCGCAGTGGTACATCGCCAGCGCCGCACCCGGCAGACCGCCGAGGAAGGCCGGCATTTTACCCTGCGACAGGAAGCGGGTGGCGCTTTCGGAGAAGCCGTGGGTGGTCGGACAGCTCAGTTGCGCCTGGAAGATGGTCAGCGCGCCGCTCACGTCGTGGCCGCACACGTCCATCGTACCGCCCGCTTCGGTAAAGCGGATCAGCGCGACCAGAATGTGCTGTAAACCAAACGGCAGCAGCAGACGTTCACCGGTACCGAAGATCATCGGGCCAAAATCGCCCGCGCCGTTGATGATGCGGCCGATACCGGTAATGCCCATCGCAAAGACCGGCCAGATCAGCGGGATAATCAGACCAAACAGGCCCATGACTACGAGGGTGATAATCGGCACAAAGCGGGTGCCGCCAAAGAAGGCCAGCGCGTCCGGCAGGCGGATGTTGTGGAAGCGCTCGTGCAGCATCCAGATGATCACGCCTGCGATCACCGCACCTAAGATCCCGGTATCAATAGACTGGATACCAATCACGCTCTGAATGTTATTGGCTTTGAGGATCGCGGCATCGGTAGTGGGCAGAATGCCTTTCGCGGTCAGCCAGAAGTTGACCGCCAGGTTCATCACCGCGTAGCCGACGAAACCGGCAAAGGCCGCAACGCCTTTGTTTTCACGCGCCAGCCCGAGCGGGATAGCAATACAGAACATCACCGGCAGGAAGCTAAACGCAAAGGAGCCGACCTTACTCATCCAGATGAAGATCGCCTGCAATACCGGATTGCCGAGGAACGGGATCAGCGTGATAACGTCGTGACTGCTCAGGGAGCTGCCGATCCCGAGCATGATCCCGCAGAAAGAGAGAAGTGCCACGGGCAGCATAAAGGTTTTACCCAGTTGCTGGAAAAACTCCCACAGCGATATTTTTTGTGCTGTTTTCGTCGTCATAAAACGACTCCTTTATGGTTAAACTCAGTTTGCCTGCTTCAATGCAGCGAGAAGATAAAACGTTTTATCATAGTTTAGTGCGCGCTAAATCACATTCTTAATCTTTGGCTGGTAGTATAAAGAGACCTTATTGATAAAACGTTTTACCGATCTCATTATCAGGGAGTTCCGCCACACATGGCTGTCGCGAAAAAAGTCACCATTAACGATGTCGCTCTGGCGGCTGGCGTGTCCGTCAGCACCGTTTCGCTGGTGCTGAGCGGAAAAGGGCGCATCTCTTCCGCAACGGGCCAGCGCGTTAACGAGGCCGTCGAGCAGCTGGGCTTTGTGCGAAATCGCCAGGCCTCGGCGCTGCGCGGCGGGCAGAGCGGGGTGATTGGGCTGATTGTGCGCGATCTGACCTCGCCGTTTTACGCCGAACTGACCGCCGGGCTTACCGAAGCGCTTGAGGCGCAGGGGCGGATGGTCTTTTTGCTGCACGGCGGGCGCGATGCCGACCAGCTGCTGTCGCGTATGGATATGCTGCTGACCCAGGGCGTTGACGGCGTGATTGTCGCGGGGGCGTCCGGCGTGGGGAGTGAGCTGTGCGAGCGCGCCGCCGAAAAGGGGGTGCCGCTGGTGTTTGCCTCGCGCGCCAGCTATCTGGACGAAGCGGATACGCTGCGCCCGGACAATATGCAGGCGGCACAAATGCTGACCGAACATCTTATTCGTCGCGGCCATCAGCGGATCGCCTGGCTTGGCGGCAAAAGTTCATCACTGACCCGCGCCGAGCGGGTCGGGGGCTATTGCTCCACGCTTATCAAATACGGCCTGCCGTTTCACAGCGAATGGGTGGTAGAGTGCGAATCCAGCCAGAAGCGCGCGGCGGAAGCGATAAACGCCTTACTGCGCGCCAGCCCGACGATCAGCGCCGTCATTTGCTATAACGACGTTATTGCGATGGGGGCCTGGTTTGGCCTGATCCGCGCCGGACGCCAGAGCGGCGAGGGCGGGGTTGAGACTTTCTTCGACCAGCAGGTCGCGCTGGGCGCCTTTGCCGACGTGGGCGAAAACGCGCTGGACGATTTGCCCATCGTCTGGGCAACCACTCCCGCGCGTGAGATGGGCTACACGCTGGCGGACAGGATCATGCAGCGCATCGAGAAAACGGACGTACAGTCCGGACACCAGATTGTCTCGGCCCGGATCGTGACGGTGAAATAATCTCGCTGCCCACAGTCCGGCAATAAAAAACCCCTCATTCGAGGGGTTTTGCGTTTACTGCTGAGGCGCAACCGGTGCCGGTGGCGCTAACGGCGCGGCTGGGGCTGCCGGTTCAGGCAGACCAAGCGACGGCATGCCGAACATCCCGACGAACTCCTCCAGCGGCATTTTCTGGCCGTTAAGGGTCACCTGACCGTTCGTGTATTGCAGGCTGGCACCAATGGTGTTGTTTTCAAGCGTGGTGATGCGGAACATCTGTCCCATCGCCGCCAGGCCTTTCACCTGCTGGTTCGCCAGCTTCCCGGCATCCTCTTCACCATAGCCTTCGAGCTTCGCAATCTGGGTCATAAACTCGGTAGCCATGTCGACCGGAATAGCGAGCTTGCCGTCGAGGGATTTCACGCTGCGATCCAGCTCCTGGGCCAGCGTCTGCGCTTCAGCCGTGGCGGTGGACGGATCCTTCAGGAACAGCGACAGGTTAAAGGTGGTTTCACCTTTGCTGTTTTTCCAGCTCAGCGGCGCAACGGTGATTACTGGTTCGCCCTTGAGCAGGATCGGCAGGTTATTAAACAGCACCGCCATGGCCTGCTGCTGATACATCACCGGATTCTGTTGCAGGGCCGCATCGGTCAGCAGCGCCTGGCTCTCTTTGCTGTACTTCTGGCTAAACTGGTGCCACGCCGCGCCGTCGATATTGCCGATTTTCAGCGACAGCTTGCCGGTGCCCAGATCCTGATTCTGCACCTTCAGGCTTTTCAGGGTGTAGTCCAGCTGGGTGTTGATGCTCTTGCCATCTTTGGAGACATCGGATTTACCGTCCAGATCCATTCCTTCCAGCACCGCCATCTCTTTACCTTCAACGGCGATGGCAAGTTTCTCCAGGCTGAGCTTCTGATCGCCAATGCGCTCGTCAAAGCTGGTCATCTTGCTGTTGCCGTCGGCCTTGAGGTTATTAAAGGTGAGCTGCACCTTCTGGTCGTATTCGTTGACCGCGTTCACCAGGCCGCTCTGCGCTTCGCCGCTCAGGCTCACGTTTTTAGCGTCGCGATCCGCGTCGAGCTGGAAGTGGCCGCCGCTAAAGGCCACTTTGTCAGTACCGTTTTCGTAGTTCAGGGCTTTCAGGGCGATATCGGAGCTGGTGTCCCCGCTATAGCTGATGCGGGTTTCAATTTCAAACGGTGAGGTGTCTTTGGCGATGTCAAACAGCTGCTTGGTGACATCGTTCTTCACCAGCACGGTTTTCACCGACGCCATAGAAGGAATGAGATTAAAGGATTTCAGCTGAGCCAGCGGGAAGGGGCCGTGGCTGACCACTTCATTGAGCACCACGCTTTGACCCGGCTTCAGCAGGGCATTGGTGTTACCGGCTACCGGTTTAACTACCAGATCCATATGGCTGGTGAATACGCCACGCTGATAATTCTGATAGCTCAACTCAACGCCCGCTTCCGGGGCGCTGCGTTTAATTTCGCTGTTGGCCTGTGCAACCATCTCTGCCAGGCGACCCTCAAGCTGCTTGCCGGTGAACCAGGATGCTCCCGTCCAGACCACGCCTAATGCGACAATAACGCCAACCGCTACGACCGATTTTTTCATTGCGACTATCCCTAAAATGAAACCAGGCGGTACTAACCGCCTGGTTATAAATGCCTTCAATTAGAGTAGCAAGAGTTGTTAAAAAAATCAGTAAGTGCTTAAAGCTTATTAAAAACCCGCGCCAGGCGGCCCGTGCCGCTGATGCTAATTGGAGACTCATTGGCCGCGACGAACGCCGACTCGCCCGGCTTCAGCACCAGACGCTGCGCGTCTTTGTGCAGCACCGCTTCGCCCTCGACGCAGAACAGGATCGCCGCGCTGTCCTGGGCAACGGGGGTTTCCGTCTGGCTGAGATCGTGCAGCGAGAAGGCGAAATCGTCGACCGGAATCGGGAAGTCCAGCTCTGCGCCATTTTTCACCGGCTGGGTCAGCAGCTCTGCCGCCGGCTTGGCAACAAACTTCACGTTCGCGACCAGCTCGGGGATGTCGATATACTTTGGCGTCAGCCCCGCGCGCAGCACGTTATCGGAGTTCGCCATCACCTCCAGCGCCACGCCTTGAAGGTAGGCGTGCGGGGTTTCGGCAAAGAGGAACATCGCCTCGCCCGGGTTGAGCTTCACCACGTTCAGCAGCAGCGGGGAGAACAGGCCGCTGTCGTCCGGGTAAAATTCAGAAATCACGCGGATGGTGTCCCACGGCTCGCCCTGCTGGCCGTTGAGCGCCGCTTTCAGCACCGCCAGCGCGTGGGATTTTTCCTCGCCCTGCATGTTGAGCAGGCTGGCAAACAGCTGGCTCAGCCCCTGCGCGTCCGGGTTTTGCAGGAAGTGGGCGATGGCCTTGTTAGCACCCGCAACCGGCTGGAGCAGGGAAATAATGTCGGAAAATTCGCGGAATGCGTTCATCGCCAGGAACGGCGTCAGCGCAAAGACCAGCTCCGGCTTGTGGTTCGGATCTTTGTAGTTACGCTCGGCGGCATCTAAAGGAATACCGGCGGCGTTCTCTTTGGCAAAACCGATTTCAGACGCTTTCTTGTTCGGGTGAACCTGGATAGAGAGCGGCTGGTCAGCGCACAGTACCTTAAACAGGAACGGCAGCTCGCCGAAACGGCTGGCGACTTTATCACCGAGCAGCGCGGATTTGTCCGCGTCGATTACGTCGCGCAGGGAGCGAACCTGACCGCTGGCATCTTCAACCTTTGAGCTGCTCTTCGGGTGGGCGCCCATCCACAGCTCGGCCATCGGCTGGTTGTCTGGATTTGCGATGCCGTAGAGATCCGTTAACGCAGTTTTACTTCCCCAGGCGTAGTTTTGCACTGAGTTGATGAGTTTTTGCATTATCAAGCCCTGATTCAAATGTGGAATTAACTGCGGGTATTAAAGCAATAAACCGTCGGGAAGTAACCTGCGGATGTAAAAAGTCGTACTAGTCTCAGTTTTTGTTAAAAAATTGTGTAGGATAAGCAAACTCGCTTTTAAGCCGGGCAGCGGAAGATCTGCCCTGAATAATCAGACCCAAGCAGTCAGTGAGAGAACAATGTCGAACAAACCCTTCTATTATCAGGATCCTTTCCCCCTCAGTCAGGATCGGACCGAGTATTACCTGTTAACCCGCGATTACGTTTCTGTCTCTGAGTTTGAAGGGCAGGAGATCCTCAAAGTCGATCCGCAGGCGCTGACGCTGATGGCGCAACAGGCCTTCCACGACGCCTCTTTTATGCTCCGTCCGGCGCATCAGCAGCAGGTTGCCGATATCCTGAACGATCCGCAGGCCAGCGAAAACGACAAATACGTCGCGCTGCAATTCCTGCGTAACTCCGATATCGCCGCCAAAGGCATTCTGCCGACCTGTCAGGACACGGGCACCGCGATCATTACCGGTAAAAAAGGCCAGCGCGTCTGGACCGGCGGCGGTGACGAAGCGGCGCTGGCGCACGGCGTCTATAACACCTATATCGAAGATAACCTGCGCTACTCGCAAAACGCCGCGCTCGACATGTATAAAGAGGTCAACACCGGCACCAACCTGCCCGCGCAGATCGATCTCTACAGCGTGGACGGCGATGAATACAAATTCCTTTGCATCGCCAAAGGCGGCGGTTCAGCCAACAAAACCTATCTTTATCAGGAAACTAAAGCGCTGCTCACGCCGGGCAAGCTGAAAAATTATCTGGTGGAGAAGATGCGAACCCTCGGCACGACGGCCTGTCCTCCGTACCATATCGCCTTTGTGATTGGCGGCACCTCTGCTGAAAGCACCCTGAAGACCGTGAAGCTCGCCTCGACCAAGTATTACGACGGCCTGCCAACCGAAGGCAACGAGCACGGCCAGGCGTTCCGCGACGTGCAGCTGGAACAAGAGCTGCTGACCGAGGCGCAGAATCTGGGTCTGGGCGCGCAGTTTGGCGGTAAATACTTTGCCCACGATATCCGCGTGATCCGCCTGCCGCGCCACGGCGCTTCCTGCCCGGTGGGGATGGGCGTGTCCTGCTCTGCGGATCGCAACATCAAGGCCAAGATCAACCGCGACGGCATCTGGATCGAGAAGCTGGAAAATAACCCAGGCAAATACATCCCGGAAGAATTGCGTAAAGCGGGCGAGGGTGAAGCGGTACGCGTGGACCTCAACCGTCCGATGAGCGAGATCCTGGCGCAGCTTTCTCAGTATCCGGTATCGACCCGCCTGTCCCTCAACGGCACGATTATCGTGGGGCGCGACATTGCCCACGCGAAGCTGAAAGAGCGTCTGGACAACGGCGAAGGGCTGCCGCAGTACATCAAAGATCACCCTATCTACTACGCGGGCCCGGCGAAAACGCCTGAGGGGTATGCGTCCGGTTCACTAGGCCCAACCACGGCGGGGCGTATGGACTCCTACGTTGACCAGCTTCAGGCCAACGGCGGCAGCATGATCATGCTGGCGAAAGGCAACCGCAGCCAGCAGGTGACGGACGCGTGCCACAAGCACGGCGGCTTCTATCTCGGCAGCATTGGCGGTCCGGCGGCGGTACTGGCGCAGGGCAGCATCAAGAGCCTGGAGTGCGTGGAATATCCGGAGCTGGGTATGGAAGCTATCTGGAAAATTGAAGTGGAAGATTTCCCGGCGTTTATCCTGGTGGATGACAAAGGTAATGACTTCTTCAAACAGATCCAGTCGTCCCAGTGTTCGGCGTGTGTGAAATAGTCTGAAGAAAATGCCGGGTGGCGCTGACGCTTACCCGGCCTACATTCTCGTAGGTCGGGTAAGGCGAAGCCGCCACCCGACACCAAAAAGAGCGCACAAAGCGCCATGCAGTAATCCATAAGCCATCAATACTTATCTCTTAAGCATGTGAGCCATTCCATCATTGTTATCAAGGAGAAAGTAATGACCACGGTACGTAGCGAAAAAGATTCTATGGGCGCGATCGACGTCCCGGCCGATAAGCTATGGGGCGCACAAACCCAGCGTTCGCTGGAACATTTCCGTATCTCAACTGAAAAAATGCCCGCTTCGCTGATCCAGGCGCTGGCGCTGACTAAACGCGCCGCCGCTAAGGTAAATCAGGATCTCGGCCTGCTGGCGGCCGACAAAGCCACCGCCATTATCAATGCCGCCGATGAAGTGCTGGCGGGCAAACACCCGGATGAATTCCCGCTCGCCATCTGGCAAACCGGATCCGGCACCCAGAGCAACATGAACATGAACGAGGTGCTGGCAAACCGCGCAAGCGAGCTGCTGGGCGGCGTGCGCGGGATGGAGCGCAAGGTTCACCCGAACGATGACGTGAACAAAAGCCAAAGCTCAAACGACGTCTTCCCGACCGCGATGCACGTGGCGGCGGTGATTGCCATCCGCGAGCAGCTTATTCCGCAGCTGAACGTCCTCAAAACCACGCTCAACCAGAAAGCCGACGCCTTTAAAGATATCGTCAAAATTGGCCGTACCCACCTGCAAGACGCCACGCCGCTGACGCTCGGTCAGGAGATTTCCGGCTGGGTCGCCATGCTGGAACACAACCTTAAGCACATCGATAACAGCCTGCCGCACCTGGCGGAGCTGGCGCTCGGCGGTACGGCGGTCGGGACGGGGCTGAATACCCATCCGGAATACGCGGTGCGCGTGGCGAAGGCGCTGGCGGAGTTCACCGGGCAGCCGTTTGTCACCGCCCCGAACAAGTTTGAAGCGCTCGCCACCTGCGATGCGCTGGTGCATACCCACGGCGCGCTGAAAGGGCTGGCCGCCTCGCTGATGAAAATTGCCAACGACGTGCGCTGGCTGGCCTCGGGCCCGCGCTGTGGGATCGGCGAAATCAGCATTCCTGAAAACGAGCCGGGCAGCTCCATCATGCCGGGCAAAGTGAACCCGACCCAGTGTGAAGCCATGACCATGCTCTGCTGTCAGGTGATGGGCAACGACGTGGCCGTCAATATGGGCGGAGCGTCCGGTAACTTTGAGCTGAACGTCTATCGCCCGATGGTGATCCACAACGTGCTGCAATCGGTGCGTCTGCTGGCGGACGGCATGGAGAGCTTTAACGAGCACTGCGCGGTGGGTATCGAGCCGAACCGCGAGCGCATCAGCCAGCTGCTGAACGAGTCGCTGATGCTGGTGACCGCGCTCAACACCCATATCGGCTACGACAAAGCGGCCGAAATTGCCAAGAAAGCGCACAAGGAGGGGTTAACCCTGAAGGCCGCCGCGCTGGCGCTGGGCTATCTGACGGAGGCCGAGTTCGACAGCTGGGTGCGCCCGGAAGAGATGGTCGGCAGCCTGAAATAATCACTCCGCCACGTACAGGTGCAGCCGTGGGATAATCAACCGCAGCGGCTGCGCCTCTGGCTTATAGCGATGCTGAACATTTTCGGCATCGTAATTCAGCAGTTCCCCGATATCCGGCACCACCGCCCCCTGATCCGCATCATACAGCGCAATCAGCGGCGTCGGGCAGGCGTGCTGCACCTGCTTTTGCTGCCCGGAATACCACACCCGCGCGATGGGCTGCACCTTGACCGGACGCTTAATTTTCAGCCGCGTACTGGCGGGCAGCGACGCAATGCTCTGATACTCCTGCTCCAGACGCTCGATCCACTGCTCACGCGACCAGGGGGCGACGGTGCGCGGCGCTCTCAGGCTTTTCTCCAGCTGCGCCAGGATCTCATCCCGGGTGAAGTTTTTAATAATGTGCTTGTTCGCCCAGCCAAACCGCAGCGTGGCGGGGTGGCGCAATACCGTCAGCGTGCGGTAGGCGTTCAGCGTGATAAGCCCCGGAAGCTGGCGATGAACCCATTCGAAGCGGGCGGCGGGGGCTAAACCCGACTCCTCGGTAACGATCTTCTCAAAGGCCGCTTTCAGGCTGTTAATGTGATTAATTTGATTTTCCAGCGCCTCGCGCGTCGCACCGTCCGTCTGCAAACAGATCACCCCCGGCAGGCGAACGGCCGCTTTGCTGCTGCGATTTTCGGACTGCTGCTGGATAAACAGGCGGCGATAGTGCTGTAAGGTCAGCTCCAGCGCGGCCTTACCCAGGTGTTGTTTTACCTCGATGGTCTCCAGCGGATCGTGCTCCGCGCCTTTTACGACGTCCGGCAGGGTAAAGACGCGCGCGGCCAGCAGGCGACAGGTCTGCAAACGCTCGGTCAGCGTGAGCAGTTCGTGTTCCATTTCGCGAAACGTGGTGTTGAGCCTTTCAATCAGATCGTAAGTCGCCATAAAGCACCTTTCTTAGTTACAACATACTTATCGTATAGCACAGCACGCCGGGTCAGGCCAGCGTGCTGTAAAGGTCAGGCAGGGACGGGAAGGGCGATATTGTGATAAACCGGCCAGCTAAAACAGAAACGCGCGCCGCCCAAATCGCTCTCGTCGCAACGCACCGTGCCGCCCATGGCCTGCGCGATGGAGTACACGATTGCCAGCCCCAGCCCGCAGCCGCCCGTTGCGCGGTCGCGGCTTGGGTCGAGGCGTACAAACGGCTCGAATACTTTCTCGCGCTCGTCTTCAGCAATGCCCGGGCCGTCGTCCTCAACGGAGACGCTCGCCTGATTGCCCTGTATATTCAGCGCGATGCGCAGCGTGCTTTCGCTATAGCGCATGGCGTTATTCATCAGGTTATCCAGCACACGCTCCATCAGGCGCATATCCAGCGCACCGTAATCACCCGGCGTGACGGCGGTCAGCAGGGTGCGCTGCGGGTTAACGCTCTGCACATCGGCGATATGCGCTTGCAGCCAGAGGGGCAGGTCGGGGGTGGTCAGGTTAAGTTCGTTTTGCGGGCGGTCGAGGCGCGCGTAGGTGAGCAGCTCCTCAATCAGCGCTTCAAGCTGGCCGATATCGCGGTTGAGCGCCTGAGATTCCGCCTCGGTGAGGTTCTCGCTCATCTCCAGCCGATAGCGCAGGCGCACCAGCGGCGTGCGCAGCTCGTGGGCAATGCCGTCGATCAGCTGCTTTTTACTGGCAATCAGCGCGTTAATATTGTCGGCCATCTGGTTAAAGGCGATGCCCAGACGGTCAAAGCTGGACCCGCTGTCAAAATGAATGCGTTCGCTGAAATGCCCCTCGCCAAAACGCTGGGCGGCGGATTCCAGCCTGAGCATGTCCTGCCAGTGGGGGCGCATCCAGATAAACACCGGGAATGCCAGAGAAATAGCGATAAACGCCATCAGCGCCATGTCCAGCAGACGCATCTGGTGCAGATAATAAAGGTAGGGCACCGGGCCGACCGCCAGCACATAGTGGCTGCGCGGAATACGCTGGATAAAGGTGTACTTCTCGTCCAGCGCCACGATGTCCCCGTCGCGCAGCCGCTGCATGGTGGACGGATCTAAGTCGAAATCTTTCATCGGCTCGATACCCAGATCGAACGACAAATTGAGATCAAGCTCTTTCAGCGTGCGCGCCCAGTCGTGGGGCGGTATTTCACGCAGCTCGCTGCGCATCAGGTAGAGCGAGCTTTTCATCAGATCGTCCAGCGACTGTCGGCCTGCGCGCTCGGCGGTAAATTTATAGACCAGCCCGACCAGCATGGTCATCACCAGGAAGCAGACAAACAGTAAAAGATAAAACTGCACAAACAGCTTCTTCATGAAATATCACCGACGATCAAAGTGTTAGCGACTCCGCGCGGCGCCATGAGCAGGGTAAATATCAGCCTGCTTCTCTCGTGCGCGTTTCTGCTGGCAGAGTACACTGGAAATCCCCTTTCTGCATCAGATGATACTAGCGATTATTTTTGCTCAGCAATAAACGTAGCAATTTATTATTTGCTAAAAAAGGGCACAAGTTTTGGCAAAACGCCACGCTTATGCCCGCTTTGTTACATTATCAATTACTGACTGTCGTTATATCGCAGTAATAATGGATTTGTTGAAAATCCGTGAGGACATTTACGCGCGTTACAATGTATTGAATAAGAACAGGTATCCGTTTCGAGGTTTTTGTTAAAAGGACAGGCCATCTTATTTTTTATCTCTTCCCATAAGGTATCATTGTAAGGTGAAACGTTGTAGAGCGTAATGTGGGTGAAAATACCGTTGATAAAGACGCCCTCTTTAGAGGGGTGGATCCTGTCGCCAGGCAATAAGTAGATGTCACTTTCATACCAGATTATCAATCTCAGCAACCTCAACCCTACGATGTGTGAATAAACGATCCCGGTGCTCGGGCATATTACAGAACTCAGCACTCTCCATGACATCATACTTCTCTCCATCTACGATTTAAGGGCTGTAATAGTGTTTAGCACGAGAAGGGTTAACGATCAAAGCGGTAACTTATTGATATTGATCAGTATTTTACATTAAAATCCGACAGCCCCTTATGTTTCAATGATATAGAAAGTTATCGCGTCGAGTTCTTTACAAAATATTAAAGATAATGATCGTTTGACTGTCTGAATTTTGATCGTTTGTTACTTGTCTGCTCACTGCATATCCTGTGCGACTCGCGATAATTCCCAGGATATATAATTTTTCACAAGCTTGTCTTTAATTGGATTATTATTTCGTTGCGTGATTAATTAATGATTTTATTTTGAGGTTAACGGGCAGGTGAGCCTTCCGTCATAATTTCGCTTGCGGTGATCCTGAAAGGGCTGCCGATTTCATTTTTTTTATCGCTTATAAGGCATGAAATCGGTTCAGCAGGCAGGGGAAATCTCAAACCGCCGCTACCGACGGTATTCATTGGCCGTCCGGGCGGGTTACATGGCTTCCGAGCTGCGTTTTACCTTAGCGATAAGGCTTTCTGTTACGGTCAGGCCTTCTGTGATATCCGCATCAATGACGGATGTACCAAACTGGGTAATCAAATCAAGAAGCGTTTCGTAGGTCTGAATGAGTTCGAGCAGGTTGAAGAGCGCTCTTTGATCGGAGCTGGTGGGCAAATGCTGGCTGGCAATTGTCTGATGAACAATCCACTCAAGATTGGTCTTTATCTTTTCGATGTCATCGTAGCTATACATATGTCATGGGCTTAAATCCTCACTTCAAGATTTTTTTGAGAAAAATGCGTCTATGGCTTCCTGTAAGCGAAGCTAAAAGGGCGATATTCAACGTTAAAATGTAGCGGCTTTCGCCGGGGCGGGGGAGCGGTAGGTGCGTTTCCTTATGATAACGCTGCTACTGGCAAAACCCGTTAGGAATGGTCTGATGTATGACTTAATTATGCAGTTGTGTGAGCAGATAGCAAGGAACCTGCTACACGGATTAAAAATAAATACCTGCTTTAAGGGAAATCGTTACGTTTCCCAGGCATGTGGCGCGAATAAATAGCCTTTGTTGCGAACGGTTTTTATACGATATGGCTCGGTGGCGCTATCCAGCAGTTTCTTTCGCAACCGTGAAATCGCCACGTCAACGCTGCGATCCATACCGTCGTAACTGACGCCGCGCAGGTTTTTCAGTAGCGCATCTCTGTCCATAATTTGTCCGGCGTGGGTCGCCAGCTCCCATAGCAGGTCAAAATCTGCCGTTGAAAGCGCGATTTGCTCGCCGGATAACAGCACCTGGCGGTTAACGGGATCGATAGAGAGGGTGCCGAAACGCATCGCTTTGTGCGGGGTAAGCGACGGCGCGGGCGTTTCGCGCTCCACGCTTGCACGCTGGCGCAGATGCAGCCGCAAGCGGGCAAGCAGCACGGCAGGAGGCGTGGTTTTCAGGATGTAGTCGTTAGCCCCCATCTCCAGCGAGAGAATATGGTTCATATCGCTGTCGAGCGAGGTAAGCAGGACTATCGGGCCGTCCCAGCTGGCGCGCAGGTCGCGGCACAGCGTCATCCCGTCTTTGCCGGGCAGCATGATATCCAGCAGCACCAGATCGGGGTTTTCGCGCATCACCACCTCTTCGGCACGATCGCCGCGAGGCTCAACAATCACGTCCATATCGTGTTTACCCAGATAGGTGGCGATCAGCTGACCCACCTCAGGCTCATCTTCTACATAAACAATCTTATTCATACAGCGTCTGTGTTCGCGAAAAATGCCAACATACACCGCACAACCTTAACCTTCCATTAATCTTTCGCAAATAACCGCAGTTCCGCTATTCTGGTGCGCATTGTTACTTGATTGTTATAGGAAAAAGCATGGGGCTGGTGATAAAAGCCGCGTTGGGTGCGCTGGTGGTCTTATTGATTGGGATTCTGGCAAAAACGAAGAACTACTACATTGCCGGGCTGATCCCGCTCTTCCCGACCTTTGCGCTGATTGCGCACTATATCGTGGCGTCGGAGCGAGGCATCGAGGCGCTGCGCACCACTATCGTGTTCGGGATGTGGTCAATCATTCCCTATTTTCTCTACCTGCTGTCGCTGTGGTACTTCACCGGCGTGATGCGCTTGCCGCTGGCGCTGGGCGGAGCCGTTGTCTGCTGGAGCCTCAGCGCCTGGGTATTAATCTTTTTCTGGAGCCGCTTCCACTAGCGTAGCGGGCGACCGCCATCAACGGCGAAGGTTCTTCCGGTGACGTAACAGCTGGTCAGCAGATAGTCGATAAGATCGATAATCTCTTTTTCGCCAGGTGCGATTTTCATCAGCGATTTATTCAGCGCCTGCTGGCGATATTCGGCGTCATCTCCCTCGTTAAACAGGATCAGCGAGGGCGCAATGGCGTTCACTTTTACCTCCGGCGCCAGCTTGCGCGCGAACGAGCGGGTCATATTATCCAGCGCGGCTTTACTGGCCGCGTAGGCGATATGCTTGTCGCTGCCGCGCTCCACTACGTAATCGGTAAAGTGAATAATATCGCTTGCCGCATGTCCGTGACCGCGTAACAAATCCTGAAGCGCATGGTTAAGCAGGTACGGGGCGTTAACGTGGATCTGCATCATGCACGCGAGCGTATCGCTCAGGGACGTGCCCGGCTTCTCTGCCAGCCAGGCGCTGGCGTTGTGAATAATCGCCCGCAGCCCGTCAGTTTGCGATTTTACCTTCTCTGCAAAGTCGAGAATGCCCGCATCGCTGGAGAAATCGGCCTGAATGCAGACCGCGCCGGCGCTGCGCAGCCCGTCAATCGACGGATAGTCGTTGCGATAGCTGACGATCACCGGATGGTGAAGATTGAGAAAATGATGGGCGATGGCGAGGCCGATGCGACGGCCTGCGCCTGTGATGAGAATAGGGCGGTGCGGTGATTTTCCCATCGTAGTCTCCTTTCCGTTCAACAATGGGAAAGCGGCGCTATCCCATTAACATCCACGTGGCCGGTACGGCAGCAACCAGCAATAAGCCAATTAGCGCCATCTCGCGGCGTTTGAGCGCGTTGTCCAGCTGATGCGTACGACGTGCATAGATAAACACCAGCAGGCCCGGCGCGTAGAGCACCACTGACAGCAGCAGGTGCATCGGGCCGGAAGCATACAACAACCATAGCCCGTAAATACAGGCGCCGATACCCACGGCGTAGTGCGCCGGGCGGGTGGCAATCTTCAGCAGATATGCACCCACCAGGAAATAAGGTACCAGAATCATCTCGGAGGCGATGGTCAGCAGGGTGTTATAGTCCGAACCTGTGAGCCAGATCAGCACCAGACACACCTGCACGCTGATGTTGGTCAGCCACAGAGAGGCCGACGGCGCGTTGTTTTTATTCTGACGCGCAAACAGGCGCGGGAACGCCTTGTGCGTGGCCGCAAGGAAAGGCACTTCCGCCGCCATAATCGTCCAGCTCAGATAGGCTCCGCACACGGACACAATCAGCCCGGCGGCGATGACCACATCCCCCCAGGGACCGAGCATTTTCACCATCAGTCCGGCCATCGACGGATTACGCATTTCAGCCAGCTCAGGACGCGCCACCACGCCCAGAGAGAGCAGTGTCACCAGCAGATACACGCCCAGCGCGGCGAGAACCGCCAGCAGCGTCGCCCGGCCCACGTCGCGCTTATTGCGCGCACGGGCGGAAACCACCACCGCACCTTCCACGCCGATAAACACCCACAGGGTGATCAGCATGGTGTTTTTCACCTGTTCCCAGACCGGGACGCCCAGCGCAATCCCCGTAAAGTCGAGGTTAAAGACGTCCAGGCGGAACGCGATAAAGGCCAGCACCACAAACAGGCCGAGAGGAACCAGTTTGGCCAGGGTTGCGACCAGGTTGATACTGGCCGCGGTTTGCACGCCGCGCAGCACCAGCCAGTGTACAAACCACAGCAGCACCGACGCGCCGACGATGGACTGCCAGGTGTTACCATCACCGAACAGGCGCAGCTCGGGGGTATCGGTAAAGAAGCTCAGGGCAGAGAAAACAATGACCAGATAAGAGACGTTGGCGATAACCGCGCACAGCCAGTATCCCCAGGCGGAACAGAAGCCGATCAGCTCACCGAAGCCTTCACGGGCATAGGTGAAAATGCCGCCGTCGAGGTCGGGACGAATACGGGTCAGCAGCAGCATGGCGAAGGCCAGCATTAAGATCCCAACGCCGGTGATCCCCCAGCCAATCAGTAACGCGGCAGGGCTGGCTACGGCCGCCATGTTCTGCGGCAAACTGAATACGCCTGCACCCAGCATTGAGCTTAAAACGAGTGCAGTTAAAGCACTCAGGCCAAGTTTCTTTTCCATTGGCTTCCTGTTATGAAAGTTCTCAATCCAGAATAATTATTTCGCAAAGGCGCATAAAAATGGTGGATCACACTAAGGCGCGGGATTTTACGGAGAGTCACGAAGTCATGCAATGATGTGTGACAGAAATCAGAAAAAAAGTAACAAAAAAGGCGGCCTGGGGCCGCCCGTGTGAAAGCGTTTTGTTACTTGTACAGATCGGCGCTGATGGTCACGTTGTTACCACGTTCCTGCCACTGGCGGGTGATGTGGTAGAACTTCGCCCCTTTCTTCGCCGCGCGTTTCGCGACCTGATAAGAGACTTCCGTCATGTTGCCGTAGTTACCGGTGAACTTGACGCTGTCGAACGGCACCATCTGCGCGGCGGTGGCGTTGTTCAGCTCTTCAATTTTGGTCCCGTCCGGCAGGGTCACGGAGTAACGACCGCCTTTGGTGGACTGGGTTTCGAAGAAGCGGCCCACTTCAGCGCTTGGTGCCGCAGAGGTCGCGACGCCCGGGATTTCCACTTTCTTCGCTTCTTCACCGCCTTTCGCCAACGCCGCACGACCCGCGTCGGAGTTCGCCGGGATCACGTCAGGGCTTTGCAGGACGCGTTTTTTCGCATCTTGTTTATAGATGAACGCGGTAATGCGCTGGTTGCCGCCCTGGTTCGCATCAACCTGACGCACGATATAGAAAGCGTAAGCGTCTTTCTTTTTCGCGGCTTTGGTGATGGCGTCGTTTACTTCAGGCTGGTTGCGGTAAAAGCCCTGAACGGTGACGGTGTCGTAAGGCTCCAGCAGAATTGCCTGATCTTTTGGCAACTCAACCACGCCGTTAATCACGCGGTTTTTCGTCGCGTCGGCTTTCGGCGCGTCGTCTTTATACAGCGCAATGGTCACGCGCTGGTTACCGCTGTTGCCGTAGTCAGACTGATCGACAACGTAAAATGAGGCTGCACCGTTTTTATCGGCAGTTTTTGATGCGGCTGCGACGGCGTCGCTAATCGCGTTGTAACGACCCACAATGACCGCGTGGTCAAAAGGTTTTAACGCTGCCGCTTGCTCCGGCGTTAACTCTGTCGCAGCATTCGCGGACAGGGCGGTCGCGGAAAGAAGTGCGGACGCCAGGAGTGTGTTCTTAAGCTTCATAAAAATAATCCTTCGCCTTGCGCAAACCATATACTGGTAATGTTGTTAATTTGAAACGGCCTCGATTATTGCATTTATAACCCGTCGCTGTCTGCGCCATTTTTCACAGCCTGTGCGCCGTGCAGAACATGATCCGATAACATTTGGTGATATGTTGAAAAAACAGGCGTTTGACAAGCAAAACTGATAAAGCATATGACTTTTACAAGTTAATTTAATGTTAATGAGTTGTTCTGATATGGCGCTATATCATGTTTTTACCGCTCCGCTTGCGCGATTTATCGGTTGTGGCAATGAATTTAAGGTAAATATCTCTGCCAGAGGCGCCGTTCGCTTATTTTTCACAGATAAAGTAAGAAATAGTGTTTTCTGGCGGTAGATCGCAGGCGTTATTTTCAGTAGGTTATAGAAAGTTTGTTACTGTTTTATTTTCCGGGGTTAATCATTTGTCGCCGCTATCAGGATGGCGAAAGTTGAATCAAATCTCGGGTATTTATCGACAAACCATCATCAATAACCGATGGAAGGGAAAACTATGCGTATTGGGGTACCAAAAGAACGGTTAGCCAATGAAACCCGCGTAGCGGCAACACCGAAAACGGTGGAGCAACTGCTTAAACTGGGTTTTACCGTCGCGGTTGAGAGCGGCGCGGGCAAACTGGCAAGTTTCGACGACGACGCGTTCGTTCAGGCCGGAGCTGAAATAGTCGAGGGTGCAGAGGTATGGCAGTCGCCCGTCATTCTTAAGGTGAACGCACCGGAAGAGAGTGAAATTGCGCTGCTGAATCCGGGCACCACGCTGGTGAGCTTCGTCTGGCCTGCACAAAACCCGGAGCTGATGGAGAAGCTGGCGGCGCGCAACGTGACCGTGATGGCGATGGACTCGGTGCCGCGTATTTCGCGCGCGCAGTCTCTGGATGCATTAAGTTCGATGGCGAATATCGCCGGTTATCGCGCGATTGTCGAAGCGGCCCACGAGTTCGGACGCTTCTTTACCGGCCAGATCACCGCCGCGGGCAAGGTTCCCCCTGCGAAAGTGATGGTCATCGGCGCTGGCGTGGCCGGTCTTGCGGCGATTGGCGCGGCAAACAGCCTCGGCGCTATCGTGCGTGCGTTTGATACCCGTCCGGAAGTAAAGGAACAGGTTCAAAGCATGGGCGCCGAATTCCTCGAGCTGGACTTTAAGGAAGAGGCGGGCAGCGGTGATGGTTACGCGAAGGTGATGTCTGAAGCCTTCATTAAAGCGGAAATGGAACTGTTTGCGGCGCAGGCGAAAGAGGTCGACATTATTGTCACCACCGCGCTGATCCCGGGTAAACCGGCACCGAAGCTGATCACCCGCGAAATGGTTGATTCCATGAATCCGGGCAGCGTGATTGTCGATCTGGCGGCGCAAAACGGCGGTAACTGCGAATACACCGTGCCAAATCAGGTGACGACTACCGCGAACGGCGTGAAGGTTATCGGCTATACCGATCTGCCTGGCCGTCTGCCAACCCAGTCTTCCCAGCTTTACGGCACCAACCTCGTTAACCTGCTCAAGCTGCTGTGCAAAGAGAAAGACGGCAACATCACCGTTGATTTCGACGACGTGGTCGTGCGCGGCGTAACGGTGGTCCGCGAAGGTGAAATCACATGGCCTGCGCCGCCAATTCAGGTTTCTGCCCAGCCTCAGGCGGCCCCAAAAGCGGCACCGGAGCCAAAAGAGCCTGCCAAACCGGCTTCTCCGTGGCGCAAATACGCGATCATGGCGCTGGTGATTATTCTGTTCGGCTGGCTGGCAGACGTCGCGCCGAAAGAGTTCCTCGGTCACTTCACCGTCTTCGCGCTCTCCTGCGTAGTGGGCTACTACGTGGTGTGGAACGTTTCTCACGCGCTGCATACGCCGTTAATGTCGGTCACTAACGCCATCTCCGGGATCATCGTTGTCGGGGCGTTGCTGCAAATTGGTCACGGCGGCTGGATCAGCTTCCTGAGCTTTATCGCGGTGCTGATCGCCAGTATCAATATTTTCGGTGGTTTCACCGTGACTCAGCGCATGCTGAAAATGTTTCGTAAAGGCTAAGGGGTAGCATATGTCTGGAGGATTAGTAACAGCCGCATACATTGTTGCTGCGATCCTGTTTATTTTCAGTCTGGCGGGGCTTTCCAAACACGAAACCTCCCAGCAGGGTAATAACTTCGGTATCGCCGGGATGGCGATTGCGCTGATTGCCACCATCTTCGGGCCGGACACCGGTAACGTTGCATGGATCCTGGTGGCGATGATTATCGGTGGTGCTATCGGTATTCGCCTGGCGAAGCGCGTTGAAATGACCGAAATGCCTGAGCTGGTGGCGATCCTGCATAGCTTTGTGGGTCTGGCCGCGGTGCTGGTGGGCTTCAACAGCTACCTGTATCACGAACCGGGCATGGAGCCGATTCTGGTCAATATCCATCTGACCGAAGTGTTCCTCGGCATCTTCATTGGTGCGGTAACCTTCACCGGCTCCATCGTGGCGTTCGGCAAACTGCGCGGCAAGATTTCGTCTAAACCGCTGATGCTGCCTAACCGTCACAAGCTGAATCTGGCGGCGCTGGTGGTGTCGTTTGTGCTGCTGGTGATCTTCGTGCGTACCGAAAGCGTGGGCTTGCAGGTTCTGGCGCTGCTGGTGATGACCATCATCGCGCTGGCCTTCGGCTGGCATCTGGTGGCTTCTATCGGCGGGGCGGATATGCCGGTGGTGGTGTCGATGCTAAACTCCTACTCCGGTTGGGCAGCGGCGGCAGCGGGCTTTATGCTGAGCAACGACCTGCTGATCGTCACCGGTGCGCTGGTGGGTTCTTCCGGTGCGATCCTGTCCTACATCATGTGTAAGGCGATGAACCGTTCGTTTATCAGCGTGATCGCTGGCGGTTTCGGCTCCGACGGTTCCTCAACGGGCAGTGATGAAGAAGTGGGCGAGCACCGCGAAATCAGCGCGGAAGAGACCGCTGAGATGCTGAAAAACTCGCACACGGTCATTATCACCCCGGGCTACGGCATGGCGGTGGCGCAGGCGCAGTATCCGGTTGCTGAAATTACCGAAAAACTGCGCGCGCGTGGCATCAAGGTGCGCTTTGGTATTCACCCGGTTGCCGGACGTCTGCCAGGCCACATGAACGTACTGCTGGCGGAGGCGAAAGTGCCTTACGACATCGTGCTGGAAATGGACGAGATCAACGATGATTTCTCCGATACAGACACGGTGCTGGTCATCGGCGCGAACGATACCGTTAACCCGGCGGCGCAGGACGATCCGCGCAGCCCAATCGCCGGAATGCCGGTTCTGGAAGTGTGGAAGGCGCAGAACGTGATTGTCTTCAAACGCTCGATGAACACCGGCTATGCAGGCGTTCAGAACCCGCTGTTCTTCAAAGAGAACACCCACATGCTGTTTGGCGATGCGAAAGCCAGCGTGGATGCGATTCTGAAAGCGCTGTAATCTTTTCGGATATCTTTTAAAAAACCGCTCTTCGGGGCGGTTTTCCTATTTCTGCCGCCGGCTCACTCTCCCTGTCTATACTTTTAGCTTTGCTTAAGACGAGGAGGTGTAATGCAATTTCTGTCCCGCTTCGACATCATTGAACTGATGATGGCGCCAACATTCTGGGTGGGCGTCGCCACGGTCGTCATTGTGACCCTGCTGGTGTACTGGCTGCTGACGCGCCTTATTGCCTTCGTGAAGAAGGGCATCACCACCTGGGGCGATAAGCATCCATCAACTAACCGGATGCGCTTTGTGCTGACGGATATGCTTAATCGCACCAGTCGGATCCTGCTGTTTGTGGTCGCGCTGCTTTTCAGCCTGCGCTTCGTTAACCTGCCGGACCATCTTTTTAGCACCGTCAGCCACGCTTGGTTCCTGGTCTTCGCTATTCAGGTCGCGCTGTGGATGGATCAAGGGGTTGTCTCCTGGTTACACCACGTCATGCTGGCGCCGGGCACCCATAAAAACCCCGTTACGCTGGTGATCACGGGGCTGATTCTGCGCGCTATCGTCTGGTCAGTGATGCTGCTGTCTATTCTTGCCAATGCGGGCGTCAACATCACTGCTCTGGTTGCGAGCCTTGGGGTAGGGGGTATCGCGATTGCGCTTGCGGTGCAAACCATCCTGAGCGACGTTTTCGCCTCGCTGTCGATCGGCTTCGACAAGCCGTTCGAAATCGGTGATTTTGTGGTGTTTAACGACGTGGCGGGTACGGTTGAACACATTGGCCTGAAAACCACCCGCATCCGCAGCCTGAGCGGCGAGCAAATCGTCTGCGGGAACGCCATCCTGCTTCAGCAGACGCTGCATAACTACAAGCGTATGCAGACGCGCCGCATTGTGTTCACCTTCGGGGTCGCGAGCGACACGCCGCCGGACAAGCTGCGCTCCATTGGCGATATGGTTAAACAGATCATTACGGACGTGGGGGAAACTAAATTCGACCGCGCCCATTTCCTGGGTTTCGATCGCGACCGTCTGACCTTTGAGGTGGTCCATATCGTGAACACCGCCGATTACAACAAATACATGGATATTCAGCAGGAGATTAATATCCGTATTCTGGAAGGGCTGAACCAGCAGGATATCAACCTGGCGCTGCCGAGCATGGTGCTCCACGCGCCCTGGATGAATGCCGGGGATGATTCGCCCATGCAGCCGGTGACCGACGCACGATAAAAAAAGCCCGCCTGATTGGCGGGCTTTTTACTGCCGGGTGGCGCTAACGCTTACCCGGCCTACGGTTTTGTAGGCCGACGGCTCCGAAGTTAATCGTCTTCGTCGTCGTCCAGCTCAACCGGCGTCTGATACTGATCCGGCTTAATCACCAGAAGGTCGCAGCGCAGGTGGTCGATAACCTGTTCGGCGGTGTTGCCCAGGAAGGCGGCGGAGATCCCGGTACGGCCAATGGTGCCCAGCACCACAATCCCGGCCTGAAGATGTTCTGACAGGTCAGGAATGACCTCTTCAGGCAGCCCTTTTTCAACGTGCGTCATTTTCTCATCGATGCTGAATTTCTGACGCAATGCTTTCATCGCCAGCAGATGCTGCCCGCGAATGGCATCGTTATAGACGCTTGGATCAAATTCAGGCAGTTCGATGGCGATGTTGATTGGCGTGACAGGGTAAGCGCCGACCAGATGGACTTCGGTATGGTTAACCTGCTCGGCAAGGTGAAGGGTTTCTCTCACCAGCTTCTCGTTCAGAGAATTGTGATAATCCTCTTCGCTGGCAAGGTTCACCGCCACCACGGCTTTACCGCCTTCCGGCCACGGCTGGTCTTTTACCATCCACACCGGGCAAGGGCATTTGCGCAGCAGATGCCAGTCGGTTGGGGTGAAGATCACGGATTCCAGCTTGTCATGCTGGTGCGCCATCTTCAGCAGCAGATCGTGATTACCGCTGACAATTTCCTGAATGATGGCTTCGAAAGGTCGGTTATGCCAGACCACTTTAATTTCGATAGGCACGCCCGCTTCCAGGTAGAATTTCGCCTGTTCGCGGATCCACGCGGTTCGCTGGCTGATGACGCCCTGACGCATTGCGGTGCGCTCGTCAGGCGACAGAAGGGTGGTCATCTCATATGAGAAGTCATAGATCGGCAAAAACGCTTTGATTTTGCCACCAATCCGTTGATGCAAATACACAGCACGTCGTAATGCGGGCTGATCGTCCTGGTTAGGATCGATTGCTACCAGCATGTTTTGATAGTTGGCCATACAGGTCTCCTTACTACTGTCACCACAGTCTGTAATTAAAAGAGTAACCTATATATCTTGAATGAAACAGGGGGGAAATTTTTGCCAGATCAATAAATCAGGAAATTTATCGACCTGGCATAAGGGCGAAAGGGGTTACGCCACGTTGCGGGTATGTCCGGCGAGAACCGCCAGCGCTTCGCCGTTTTCGATGGTGATGTACTTACCTTTCACCGCCAGCATTCCGCTTTTCTGGAAACGCCCCAGCAGACGGCTGATGGTTTCAACGGTCAGGCCCAGGTAGTTACCGATATCGCCACGCGTCATCGTCAGGCGGAACTCACGCGGTGAGAAACCACGCTCTGCGAAGCGGCGAGAGAGGTTGTAGATAAACGCGGCCAGACGCTCTTCTGCATTCTTTTTTGAAAGCAGCAGGATCATGTCCTGATCGCCTTTGATCTCACCGCTCATCAAGCGCATCATCTGCTGGCGCAGGTTAGGCATTTTACCGGACAGATCGTCCAGGGTTTCGAACGGGATTTCACAGACCATTGAGGTTTCGAGGGCCTGAGCAAAGCTCGGGTGATGGCCAGTGCCGATGGCGTCAAAGCCTACCAGGTCGCCGGCCAGATGGAAGCCGGTGATCTGCTCGTCGCCTTGTTCGGTAATGGTGTAGCTCTTGATGGTGCCAGAACGGATAGCATACAGCGATTTCAGTTCATCTCCGGCTTTGAACAGCGTCTGGCCTTTCTGAATCGGCTTTTTACGCTCGATAATATTATCAAGCTGATCAAGCTCGTGCTCATTCAGGGTAAACGGGATACAAAGCTGGCTGATGCTGCAATCCTGACAATGGATAGCACAACCGCCAGATTGAATGCGTCGTATAATTCGCTTTTCCGGGATCATAGGTTTGCTCAAGCCTTAATTGATATTGGTCAATTTTAACATCTTTTTGGGGAGGACGTAAGCCTGGTAAACCATCAATGAGGACAAGTGGCGGCAATGTGCCGCCATCTTCTTGAAATTCCACAGCTTGATTATGGATTATTAGCCTAACCGGAAGAAAATTAAGCACAAAAAGCCTGGGATCTAGAGCAGAAGATACCCCTCATGGCGCAGTAACCACTCCTTACGCTGCACGCCGCCGGCATAGCCAGTCAGGGTGCCGTTACGCCCAATGACGCGATGACACGGCACCACAATACTGACCGGATTGGAGCCATTTGCCGCGCCCACCGCCCGTGCAGCACCTGCACGCCCCAGCTGTTCGGCAAGCTGCCCGTAATGCATCACCTGACCACAGGGAATGCTGCGCAGCGCCTGCCATACCTCACGCTGGAAGGGCGTTCCCCCCGTGGCGGTTGGCAGAGTATCAATAATGCCGAGATCGCCCTCAAAATATGCGGCGAGCTTATCACTCAGCCCGCCCGGATTGCTGGCACGGATGCGTTCGTAACCCTGCAAGCGATAATGAATGTCGAGCAGTTCCACCATCCGATCGCTGTGCTCTTCCCACTCGACGGCGCGCAGATTGAACGCTTCGTCCGCAATCACCCACAGCGGGCCGAGCGGGGTGGCAATCTTATCTTCGAGTAATCTCAGCATCCTCTATCCTTAGCTTAACCTTGGGTATATCCCCGGTCCTATCGGCAGGCCGACAAGATACCATGCCACCAGCATGACCAGCCATACCCCTAAAAAGATAAGCGGATAGGGCAAGACCAGCGAATAGTAGGTACCCAGTTTGGCTTCGGGTTTGTAACGTTGCAGGAAGCCCAAAAACAGCGGTACGAACGGCGACACCGGCGCGAGCGGGATAACCGACGAGTCGGCAATGCGGAACAGGATCTGCGCAAACGCCGGATGGAACCCGAGCATCATAAACATCGGCACGAAGATGGGCGCGAGAATCGACCAGATAGCCGAGCCGCTGGCGATAAACATGCACAGCAGGGATGACAGCAGCGCCAGCCCGACAAACGCCGGGACGCCGCTCAGCCCGGCCGTTTCCAGCGCGTCCGTCAACCCCACGGCCATAAACTTGCCCATGTTGCTCCAGTTAAACATCGCCACGAACTGCGCCAGCGGGAACACCATGACGATAAAGCCCGCCATCTCTTTCATCGGCTCAATCATCAGGTGGGGCAGATCGCCCTGACGACGGATTTTGCCGGTGGCGATGCCGTAGGCCAGCGACACCACAAAGAAGAAGAGAATAATCAGCGGCACAATGCCCTGAATAAACGGCGAAGGCAGGACGGTATGTTTAACCGGATCGCGCAGCACGCCGTTCTCGGGCACGACCATCAGCGCGACCACGGCGATAAACGCCAGCGAAACGATCCCGGCGACCCGCAGGCCGAACTGCTGCTCTTTACCGAGCGTTTCCAGCTTTTCATCGCTGCGGCCTACCCATTTCCCGAGGCGCGGTTCGATAATTTTATCGGTGATAAGCCCCCCGACAATCGTCAGCACCACCACCGAGCTGGCCATAAAGTACCAGTTGTCGATCACGCTGACGTGCATGGCTGCATCGATAGTTTTTGCCGCTTCGGTACTGATCCCCGACAGCAGCACGTCGGTGGTGACAATCAGCAGGTTGGCGGTAAAGCCGCAGCCCACGCCCGCGATGGCCGACAGCAAACCGGCGACGGGGTGACGTCCGACGGCGAGGAAAATCAGCGCCCCCATCGGCGGCATGATCACCAGCGCGGCGTCGGACGAGATGTGGCTGAAGAAGGCGATAAACAGCACCATATAGCTGGCGTAGCGCGCGCTGACGTGAGAGGCCATCTTGACCATTAACGCCGGCAGCAGCCCCACGCGTTCCGCAAGCCCGGCGCCAAGTACCAGCGCCAGAATCGCCCCCAGCGGGGCAAAGCCGCTGAAGTTTTTAATCACGTTCGGTAAAAACCAGTGCAGCCCTTCCACGCTAAGCAGGTTTTTTACCACCACCTGGCTGCCGTCTGCCGGACTGCGCACGCTCACGTCAAAGGCGGAGAGCACGGCGGTCGCGACCATCAAAATCACAATCAAATAGATAAAAAGCAGGAAAGGGTGCGGCACTTTATTACCGATCCTTTCAACCCAGCCATAGAGCTTACCGGATGGGGAATGCGAAGGTATGGATGACATACTCATGGGCGTTCCTCGGGACTGTTGCGTTGTTGTGTTGTTGTGTTGTGTTTTTTTATTTTAAAGGTGACGGTGTCACGCTCGGTGGGATCGGACACGCGTACGGTTTTTCTTGTCGTTGTTGTTCAAACTCTTCACGGCATTGTTCAAGCAGCGCGGCGTCCAGCAGCAGATGTAACGCCGTCGCGCCCATCACTTTTGCGGCCAGCAGCATCCCTTTATGCGCAATAGAGGTACGGCCCTGCGCCACCAGCTGCCAGGTATGCAGCGGCGTGCCGACGGTAAAGCAGGGGCTGAAGCACTGCGCGACCGGCATTTTCCAGCTGACGTCGCCTACGTCGGTCGATCCCGCCAGCACGTTATCGGTAATGGCGTAAGGCGCGACTTCATCCACCAGCAGCGTTTCCTGATGACGACGGGCAAAGGCTTTTCCCGCTTCACCGCCGGTGGCGGCGATATTTTTCAGGCTGTTTTGCAGATCGTTAGCGCTTAGGGTGGCGCGGATCTCCCCGGCGAACTGGCGCTCTTCTTCGCTCCATTCCGGCGTGCCGTAATGCTGTAGCGCCTGATACATCGCCCCTTCCAGCGTGCGGTTGGGCAGGTAGCTGGAGCAGGCCTTATCAAACCGACGCTCGACGCGGGTTTCGGTCATCATCGCGGCGCCCTGAGCAATTTTCTCGATCCGCTCGTAGATCTGCTGCGCGTCTGCCATCTCCGGGGCGCGGATCAGGTACAGAACTTCCGCCTGCGCCTGCACCACGTTAGGTGAAATCCCTCCCGTATCGGTGATGGCGTAGTGGACCCGCGCTTTTTCAATAATGTGCTCGTTCAGGAAATTGGTGCCGGTGGTCATCAGCGTCACGGCGTCCAGCGCGCTGCGTCCCAGATGCGGGGAATTAGCCGCGTGGGCGGCCACGCCCTTAAAGCGCCAGGCGGCCTGGATATTTGCCAGCGTGCTGACGTTAAACATCCCGGCAAAGGCTTCCGGGTGCCAGGTCACGGCGGCATCGACATCGTCAAACAGCCCTTCACGCACCATGAAGGTTTTTCCGGAGCCGCCTTCTTCTCCCGGACAGCCATAAAACCGGACCGTTCCGCTGCCGCCGTGCTGCTCCAGCCAGCTCTTTACCGCCACGGCTCCCGCCAGCGCCGCCGTGCCCAGCAGATTATGGCCGCAGCCGTGACCGTTCGCCCCCGGCGTGGTGGATTGTTCGCTGGCGCAGCGCGCCTGCTGGCTCAGCCCGGCCAGGGCATCGTATTCGCCGAGCAGGGCGATGACCGGCCTGCCGCTGCCGTAGCTGGCAATAAAGGCATTCGGAATATCTCCGGCCTCGCGCGTCAGGGTAAAACCCTCGGCTTCCAGAGCGCAGGCGAGGCGTTCGGCGGACCAGAACTCTTCGAAGCGCGTTTCGGGATGATCCCAGATATCGTCGGCAATCGCCGTAAACGTCTGACATCGCGTGTCGATCGCGTCAGCGATAAAAGCGTACTTGTCCTGCATTAAACACCTCGTGCCCACGGGAAGTTGAGCGCGGTTCGCGCCAGGGTTTCGATGGCGACGCTCATGACGCGCTCGTCGAAGTCGAATTTTTCGTTGTGATGCCCGGCGCTCAGTTCGGTGCCAAACACCATATAGGAGGCCATGCCGCCGTTTTGCTGCACGCGCGCCATCATTAACGTGGCATCTTCCGAGCCCGCGGGGGCTTTGACCTTATCGATGGCGTTAACCACGCCCGCCACCCCGCTTGCCTGTTCACGCAGGTAGGCCACCCAGGCCGGGGAAGGCGCACTGGAGGTTGCCGCCCCCATAAGCTGCGTGTCCGCCGTCACCCCGTACAGCGCCGCCGCGCCGGTAATGACCTCCTGCGCGCGTTCAAACACGTAGCGGTTGATGGCTTCGCTTTCACCCCTGGTTTCAATCTTAAGCAGCGCGTTGGCCGGAACGACGTTGCGCCCGCTGCCCGCCTGCATTACGCCGACGTTCACGCGCGATGCGCCTTCGCTGTGGGGCGCAATGCTGTGAAGGGCAAGGGCGGCCTGCGCGGCGGCGAGCAGGGCGTTGCGGCCTTCCTCCGGTTTGCCGCCCGCGTGGGCTGCCACGCCGGTAAAGCGCACGTCAAACTTGGTGGTGGCCATAAAGTTATCGCTGCCGCAGATTACCGTGCCCTCAGGCACGCCCGTGCCGATATGAATGGCGGTAAAGTAGTCCACGCCGTCCAGCGCCCCGGCGGCCACCATCGCCCGCGCGCCGCGCGTGCCTTCTTCCGCCGGCTGGAAGATCAGCTTGAGGGTGCCGTTGAGCTGCGCTTCGTTCTCTTTCAGCACCTTCGCCAGCCCCAGCCCGATGGTGGTGTGCCCGTCGTGGCCGCAGGCGTGCATCATGCCCGCGTTGCAGGAGGCAAACCCGTCGCGGAACGGGCGATGGCTGTCGTCGAGCGCTTCGCTGAGATCGAGCGCGTCCATGTCCACGCGAAACGCCAGGGTCGGGCCGGGGCGTCCGGTATTCAGGGTCGCCACAATGCCGGTGAATCCGCCTTCAAACGGTGCCAGCCATTTTTCAGGCGCCCCTTGTTCACGCGCGCGGGCAAACTCGTGCGCCAGCGTGGCGGCGTCCGGCAGCCCCATGCGGCTTTCGGCATCGACCACGTCGCGGCCCAACGCCAGCTCATAGCCAAGGCCGTCTAAAATCTCCGCGACCTTCGCCGCGGTACGAAACTCTACCCAGCCAGATTCAGCAAAGTGATGAAAATCACGCCGCCATGCGGTCAGCTGCGGGGTTAGGGTCTGAATGTATTGCGCCAGTAAATCCATAGCCTGTCCTGTTATCATTAAAATATGTGAACTGCTTCACGCTGTGATAGTTTTTACTTATCACTAACCGTTTTTTCACAGTTTTAACCGTTCAGGAATTACCCTCGCACATCCATTTCCATTAAAGTAGATGACAATTTCTTTACTCTGATAAACAACGGTTATCGGTCGGGCTATGTCATATCAGGTTAAATTTCATCAAATCCGCGCATTTGTCGAAGTGGCGCGACAGGGCAGCATTCGCGGTGCCAGCCGGGCGCTGAATCTTTCGCAACCGGCGCTCACGAAGTCGATTAAAGAGCTGGAAGAGGGCGTTGCCGCACAGCTTTTTGTGCGTCGCAGTAAAGGGGTCGCGCTGACCGAATGCGGAGAGAGCTTCTACCAGCACGCAAACCTGATCCTTGAAGAGCTGCGCGCCGCGCAGGACGACATCCGCCAGCGTCAGGGGCAGCTGGCGGGGCAAATCAACATCGGTATGGGGGCGAGTATTTCACGCAGCCTGATGCCTGCGGTGATCACCCGGTTTCACGCGCAGCACCCGCTGGTGAAGGTGCGCATTATGGAGGGACAGCTGGTCTCAATGATCAACGAGCTGCGCCAGGGCGAGCTGGACTTTACCATTAATACCTATTTTCAGGGGCCTTACGATCATGAGTTTACGTTTGAAAAACTGTTTGAAAAACCGTTCGCGATATTCTGCCGGGAAGGTCATCCGGCGATAGGGGCAAAATCGATTAACGATTTACTGAATTATAACTGGACGATGCCAACGCCGCGGGGGAGTTATTATAAGCAATTACAGGATATATTTAGTCACCGCTCGCAAATACCGCAGATTGGCATTGTCTGCGAAACTTTTTCGTCCTGCATAAGCCTGGTCGCACAAAGCGATTTTCTCAGCATTTTGCCGCAGGAGCTGGGCTGTGACCCGCTGCTGGCGCACCGACTGGTGATGCTGCCCGTTGCCGAGTCTTTACCAAAAGCCGCCTATTATTTAATTCAGCGCCGTGATTCACGCCAGACGCCGCTTACCGAATCGCTTATTACGCAGTTCAGAAGGGAAGCGCGGAAGATAATTTCCGAGTGAATAAGCCATAATAAAAAAACAGAGCCTGTCCGACATCAGACAGACCCTATAGTACACACAGCAGTGCATCCTTTCACGAGTCCCGCATATTTTGTCCTTAGGGCAGGTATATTTAGTTATAACACCTTTTGCTAAAAATGAAAGACTCCCTGGCAATTGATTTCACTAATTTTTAACTTAAATTTCATATTTTACTAATGCTGAAATTTTACTTAAGTTAGGTTTAATGATTTTCATTCATCTTATTTAATATATTCGCCAGCTTATTATTATAATATTTATTTACCTTTCCGGTGGCCGGGCGGTCGTTGAGACCCCCGTCAGGCGCAGGTATAGTACAGGCTCAGATGTAGCCGGAGAATGCTCATGAACCCTGACGACAAATCACTCTTTCTTGACGCCATGGAGGATGTCCAGCCCCTGAAGCGCCGTGCGGATTTGCACTGGCAGCCGAGTCGCAACGCCCGTACCCGGCAGGAGATCGACACCGAGCAGCTCGATAACTTCTTAACCCTCGGCTTTCTTGAACTCGTCCCGCTGGGCGAGCCGTTAGCCTTTCAGCGTGAAGGCGTGCAGCAGGGCGTGATTGATAAGCTCCGCGCAGGAAAATATACCCGTCAGGCCAGCCTCAACCTGTTACGCCAGCCCGCCGAGAAGTGTCGGCAGATGCTGTTTTCGTTTATCCGCCAGGCCGAGCGCGACGGGCTGCGCAATCTGATCATCATTCACGGCAAAGGGCGCGAGGAGAACTCGCACCCGAACGTGGTGAGAAGCTATCTGGCGCGCTGGCTCACCGAATTCGACGCGGTTCAGGCCTTTTGCGTGGCGCTGCCCCATCACGGCGGAAGCGGCGCCTGCTACGTCGCCCTGCGAAAATCTGACGAAGCGAAACAGGAAAACTGGGAGCGGCACGCCAAGCGGAGCCGCTAACCCGTTTTATCCTCAGAACTTTTCCCAGTTCCCGTCGGTTGCGCCTGCCGACGCGGTTGACGGGCGCAGCGGCTGCGGCGTTTTCTGCGGCGCAGGGCGGGGAGCCTGGGGTTGATGTTGAGAATTCAGACGAAACGCGGCCACGGCCTGACGCAGCTGTTCAGACTGATCTTCCAGCGCCGCCGCGGCGGTTGCCGACTCCTGGACCAGCGCGGCGTTCTGCTGCGTCACGCTGTCCATCTGCGACACCGCCAGGCTGACCTGCTCAATGCCCCGGCTCTGCTCGTCCGATGCCGACGAAATCTCGCCCATGATATCGGTCACGCGGGTGACGGCGGCGACAATCTCCTTCATGGTCGCTCCCGCCTCGCTCACCTGGTCGGAGCCGGTACTCACCCGGTTGACGGAGTTTTCGATAAGCCCCTTGATCTCTTTTGCCGCCTGGGCGCTGCGGCTGGCCAGGGTGCGCACTTCGCCCGCCACCACCGCAAATCCACGGCCCTGTTCACCCGCTCGGGCGGCCTCTACGGCGGCGTTGAGCGCCAGAATGTTGGTCTGGAAGGCGATGCTGTCGATAACGCCGGTAATGTGCGCGATTTGCTGTGAACTGTCGGCAATTTCCGTCATGGTACGGACTACGTTATCCACTACGCGTCCCCCGCGCGCGGCGGTTTCGGAGGCATTTTTCGCAAGCTGGGTCGCCTGGCGGGCGTTATCGGAGTTCTGTTTTACCGTTGCCGTTAGCTCTTCCATGCTGGCGGCCGTCTCTTCCAGCGAGGCGGCCTGCTGTTCGGTGCGCGCCGAGAGATCGTTACTGCCGGCGGCGATTTCACCTGCGCCCGTGTAGATGGAGTCGGTGCTGCCGCGCACGGCGCTGACCGTTTTCACCAGCGACTGCTGCATGTCGTGCAGGCCCGCCGCCAGCTGTCCCATCTCATTTCGGCTACCCCGATCGATGCTGTGGGTCAGATCGCCGCCTGCGATGGTGCGAATATGGTTCATAATGGTTTTAAGCGGTTTTAACAGCAGGTGCTGCAACCCTTGCCAGATCACCACCAGCACGGCGATAACGGCGAGGAAAATGCCCGCCAGCGTCCACTGCATGTGGGTAAAGCTTCTCTGGTTCTCCTCGGCGGCGGCTTTCAGCAACGTATTGTTTTCGGCGCGCCAGTGGCCGTAGACCGCCTCCATATTGTCCTGCGCCTGCTGGGCGTCGAGGTCGCCGTAGGCCTGATAGTTATCGGCGCGCAGGTAGTCAATCGACAGGCGCAACACCTCGTGCATCTGGCTCCAGGCCGTCTGCATCTCTTGCGTTAGCGCGGCGTTTTGGCCGTTGACCTGCGGCATTTTCTGCCAGGCGCTGTTATAGGCTTCCGCCTTAGCCAGCGAGTCTGCGGCGGTGCCGAGCAGTTTGTTGATGGCCGCCAGCGACGCCGGATCGCGCTGGTTTTTCAGATAGCGGATCGCCACGCGGGTGACGGTGACGCGCGTTTTCACCAGCGTGTTCACGCTGTCGCTCAGGCTCTCCTGCTGGGCGTTAAGCACCCCGGAGTTCTGGAAATTATGGCGATCGCTGCTCACGGCCGAGTAGAACAAGCCTCCCGTGACAACTTGCAGCAGACAGAATATGGTGAGGGCAAAGACAATTCCGGTAATCACGTGCAGATTTTTCAGCATAGCGGTCATCCGTTATAAGTGCAGGGGTTGCCCAACTACTATCGACGTAGCGAATTTAAACTTTAATTTAACTATTGCTTAACTAATTGTTCCATACCGGAACCTGTTGTAAATCCGGATCATTTTTTTGAGGAAGGGTGACATGAGCAGCATTGAAAAAAGCGGACGTTTTGCTTTAGGAACGCGCACCGTGGCGCGGCTGGGCTACGGTGCGATGCAGCTGGCCGGGCCGGGGGTGTTTGGCCCGCCGAAGGACAAACGGGCGGCGCTGGATGTCCTGCGGGCGGCGGTAGAGGCCGGGGTGGATCATATTGATACCAGCGATTTTTACGGCCCGCACGTCACGAACCAGCTCATTTGCGAGGCGCTGCATCCGTATCGCGACAACCTCACCATCGTGACCAAAATCGGCGCGCGGCGCGGCGAGGATGCCTCATGGCTGCCCGCGTTTTCCGCGAAGGAGCTGACCCAGGCGGTACACGACAACCTGCGCAACCTGAAGCTCGACGTGCTCGACGTGGTGAACCTGCGGGCGATGTTCAGCACGCATGGTCCGGCGGAAGGGGATCTCACCGAGCCGCTGACCACCCTGGCGGAACTCCAGCAGCAGGGGCTGGTGCGCCATATCGGCCTGAGCAACGTAACCGCGAAACAGGTGGCCGACGCGCAGAAAATGGTGTCCGTGGTCTGCGTGCAGAACATGTACAACATCGTGAACCGTGGTGATGACGCGATGATCGACGCGCTGGCCGCGCAGGGGATCGCTTACGTGCCGTTCTTCCCGCTGGGAGGCTTTACGCCGTTGCAGTCTTCCGGGCTACAGGCGGTTGCGGATTCGCTCGGCGCCACGCCGATGCAGGTGGCGCTGGCCTGGCTGCTGCAACGTTCGCCGAATATTCTGCTGATCCCCGGCACCTCGTCGGTGGCGCATTTGCAGCAAAACCTGGCGGCAGGGGATCTGGTGTTACCCGCTGACGCGATTGATACGCTTAATTCGCTGGTGGATTAAGCGAAAAACGGCAGCCCGGATGCGAATCATTCGGGTCTGCTGCCTGCTCAACGCGCATCGGTTGGCGTGGCTTCTGCCCGGCGATTTTGACGGTGAAGCGCCAGCGCCTCCGCCACAATCTCCTGCTTGCTTTTACGCGTTTCAAACGCGGTCGCTCTGACATACTCCATTAAGTCTTCGTCTACTCTGGCGCTTAACATCTTCAGGTCAGCATCCTTTGCTAAACCGCGAGCAGCACGCTTGTCAGGATAATCACGGGATGGCATAGAAAACAGTCTCCAAAAATAGTCTTGTTCTTTCGTGCTGTGAAATATGCACCTGCTCAGTTTTTAAGTCAATAGATAGTGAGTCATGAGTTAGTGGGTTAGTTCTGTTTCCTTTGATTTAAGTCATGAATAAGTGATGGTAAGAATCACTTACAAAAGTCTACTTTCACCCGAAACGCCGGGGCCAAAATGCTGCCTTCATCACAGAAACGATCTTTAGGTTTTGGCGCTGCCGCATAACGGCCAGCGGGCGTTGGCCTCATCGCGCCGTATCCTTTACTGTGGCAAGAAAAATGTGAGGATAACTATATGGATTTTAATGCGTTTCAGCTTCAGACCACCGTTGCGCCGCCGCAGTTTACCGACGTTGCGCCCTTACCGCTTAGCGATGCGACGATGCAGGCGCGTAAAGACGCCGTGCTTGCGCGCATGGCTGCCGAAGGGTTTGACGCGCTTATCCTTTACGCCGACAAAGAGCATGGCAGCAATTTTGAATACCTGACCGGCTTTATCCCCCGCTTTGAAGAAGGGCTGCTGGTGCTGGCGAAAAACGGCGCCGCGACTCTGATCCTCGGCAATGAAAACCTGAAAATGGCCGCACACTCGCGCATTCCGGCCGCGCTTAAGCACGCTCCCTGTTTCTCATTGCCCAATCAGCCTATGGATAACGACAGGCCGCTGGAGGATCTGTTCCGTGAAACCGGGCTGAGCGAGATGCACCGCGTGGGGCTGGTGGGCTGGAAAATGTTCACCTCCGGTCACGCCGTTCTGCGACAGCGTTTCGATTTACCCTGGTTTATCGTCGACGCCGTTAAAAAGAGCCTTCCTGACGGCGCCATCGTTGAAAATGCGGCGCACCTTTTTATCGGCGGGGAGAACGGCGCGCGCATCACCAACAACGCGAATGAGATCGCGCACTACGAATACGGCGCGAATCTCGCGTCGAACTGCATTCTGAACGCCATGAATGCGGTAGAGCCGGGCCTTCGTGAGGTGGATCTGGGGCAGTATCTGACGGCGGAAGGCCAGTACAATACGGTGGTGACCATTGCCGCCGCGGGCCAGCGCTTTGAAAAAGCGAATCTCTATCCCACGCATAAGCCGGTGCTGCGCGGTCAGCCGCTCTCCATGACCACCGGATTTAAAGGCGGGCTTTCCAGCCGCACCGGGTTTGTGATTGCCGACGAAAGCGAACTGCCGGAAACGCAAAAAGAGTACCTTGAGCGCGTGGTAAAACCCTATTTCGGCGCGGTTGTGGCCTGGCTTGAAAATATTCACATCGGCATGACGGGCGGGGAGATGTATAGCCTGATAGAGTCCGTTCTGCCAAAAGCGAAATATGGCTGGCATCTTAATCCGGGGCATCTCAGCGCCGATGAAGAGTGGATGTCATCCCCCATTTTTAACGGCTCTACGCAAACCCTGAAAAGCGGCATGATTGTGCAGATAGATATTATTCCGTCCGTGCCGGGCTATACCGGCACCAGCGCCGAAGAGAGCATCGCGCTGGCCGGGCGTGAGCTTCAGGACGAGATCACACGCGCCTGTCCTGAGCTGTGGGCAAGGATCGAGGCCCGCAGGCGTTATATTATTGACGTGCTTAAGATTAACCTGAGCGATGACGTGATACCGCTGTCCAGCACGGTCGCTTATTTGCGTCCTTTCTTCCTTGCGAAGGATAAAGCCTTCACCCGCTAAACCCTGAGTGGAAAAGTTGTTGCAAAGAGCATGGTTATTTTTGTTTTTGTCGACCATGCTCTTTGTATTTCCCACACTCCGCGCCGTAAATGCCGTCAGCGTAATCGTACTTACCCATGCCCAGGATACGTTATGCGCAATGCCCTCATTCCTTTTATCGCAGCAGTGACGCTTTTTATTGCCGGGGTGTTTATTCTCAATACCCAGCTCTGGTATTCCGCCCGCGCGGACAGCCTGGCCGGGGCGAAGTACGCCGTGAAGAATATGAACACGATTCTGGCGGAGGCGCGCCATGCCACCCGTGTCGCCAGAGCGATAGCGGAGAAAGGCTGTAGCCTGGAGGGGCAGTACCAGCTGGCAACCGAGGCGGCGCTGCAACCGCATCTCAGAACGCTGCTCATCGTTAAGCAGGGGCAAATTGTCTGTTCATCCCTGCCGGGTAATCGGATCCTGCTGCGAAATGCGCTGAACTTGCCCGATTCGCCGCTCGTGCTGTTGCCCGCAAACAGCACGGTGAACGGTCTGCCCGTTCTTATCTATCAGAGGGATGTGGCGCAAAACCGCATTATGGTCTCCATGAGCGATCGCCATATCCGGGACGCGCTGGGGATCCCGCTGACGGGCGTGACCTATTCATTACGGGTGGGAAATTCCACGCTGTCGACCTCCGGTGATGTGGTGACCCTGAACGCGGCGCAGCAGCACGTTGGCCGGGTTCACGCCGTGGGTTATCCCTACAGCATCGAATACACCTTCCCGCCGATGTTCAGCCTGTACCGGCTGGTGGCGCAGGGCGGCGGTATTTTGCTGTTTTTACTGCTGATGTCGTGCCTTACCGCCTGCGCGCTGTACAAATATCTGAACAAAAGCCCGCCGCCTGAAGAGTCGCTTCGCGGTGCCATTGCCCGGGGCGAAATCGTGCCGTTTTATCAGCCGGTGATGAACGGCAGAGAAGGGACGCTGCGCGGCGTTGAGGTGCTGGCGCGATGGAAGCACCCCAGCGCCGGGTTTATCTCTCCGGCCTCGTTTATCCCGATTGCGGAAAAGTCCGGGCTGATTGTTCCGCTGACGCGAAGCCTGATGGCGCAGGTGGCGAAGCAGATGAACGACATTTCCAGCAGGCTGCCGGAAGGGTTTCACATCGGGATTAACTTCAGCGCGTCGCATATTGCCATGCCTACCTTTGTGGAGGAGTGCCTGAAGTACAAAAACAGCTTTATCCGCAAGGACTTAAATCTGGTGCTGGAGGTGACGGAGCGGGAGCCGCAGGACATCGACGAACGCCTGGTTCAGACCCTGAACGTGCTGCATGAAAACGGTTTTGCCATTGCGCTGGACGACTTTGGCACCGGATATAGCGGGCTGTCCTACCTGCAAGATCTGCATATTGACTACATCAAGATCGACCAGAGTTTTGTCAGCCGGGTGGACGAGCACGAGGATTCGACGCTGCTTCTCGACTGCGTGCTGGATCTGGCGCGTAAGCTCTCGATAAGCATCGTCGCGGAAGGGGTCGAAACCAAAGCCCAGCTTGATTACCTCAACCGCAATAACATCACCTTCCAGCAGGGGTACTACTTCTTCCGGCCCGTGCCGTTCATTGAGCTGATCAAAATTTTGCTGTCGAAGCCGAAAGTGAAGGTCAGGGTGGAGTAGCGCTCTGCCTCGCTTAAATCCCCTAAACATCAACGCGTTTGGACACTTCTTCCTGAAAGCGGCTTGATCCCTGCCCATAATCCGTAATACTGTATTTATATACAGTACATGGCAGGCATAACAATGATGAACACGCTTTTTTCTTATTATTCACGGCAAAGTATTGAGTTACCCCTTTATCTGGAACGCGTTGCCTGTGGCTTTCCCAGCCCGGCGCAGGATTACGTCGAAGACCGTATCGATCTGAACAAGGTGGCGATAAAACACCCCAGCGCCACCTATTTTGTGAAGGTGAGCGGCGATTCGATGATTGGCATGGGGATCGGCGACGGCGATCTGCTGGTGGTTGACCGCTCGCTGAACGCCGGACATGGCGATATCGTGGTGGCCGCCGTCTGCGGGGAGTTTACGGTCAAGGAGCTACAGACGCATCCGGTGCTAAGACTGCTTCCCCACAATCCCCGCTATCAGCCCATTACCTTTCAGTCCGAAGAGGAGCTGCAAATCTTCGGTGTCGTCACCCATACGCTTAAGACGCATAAACATGTTCGCGCTGGTTGATGTGAATAGCTTTTATGCCTCCTGCGAGACCGTGTTTCGCCCGGATCTGCTGGGCAAGCCTATCGTGGTAGTGTCCAATAACGACGGCTGCATTATTTCGCTTTCACGCGAGGCAAAGCAGTTTGGCATCAAAATGGGCGAGCCCTACTTCAAGTTTAAAGAGAAGCGCTTTCCGTCGCGGGTATACGTGTTTAGCTCGAACTATGCGCTGTATGCCGATCTCAGCAGCCGCGTAATGCAGACCCTGACCGACATGGCTCCGGCGATAGAGATCTACTCCATCGACGAGGCGTTCGTGAATGTGTCCGGCGTTGACGGCTGTATGTCGCTGGAGAGCTTCGGGCACGCCATGCGCAACCAGGTGCTGAAGAATACCGGGCTGACGGTGGGCGTGGGGATCGCGCAGACCAAGACGCTGGCGAAGCTGGCAAACTACGCGGCGAAAAAATGGCGCAGCACCGGCGGCGTGGTGGATTTGTCGAACAGCGAACGCCAGCGTAAGTTGCTGGCGGTGGTCCCGGTCGACGAGGTGTGGGGCGTGGGGCGGCGCATCACGAAAAAGCTCAACGCGATGGGCATCACCACCGCGCTGGACCTGGCGGACAGCTCCTCCTGGGTCATCCGCAAGCATTTTAACGTGGTGCTGGAACGCACGGTGCGCGAGCTTCGCGGCGAGCGCTGCCTCGATCTTGAAGAGTTTGCGCCCACCAAGCAGCAGATCGTCTGTAGCCGATCGTTCGGACACCGCATCACGCAATACGTTGAGATGCACCAGGCGATTTGCGCCTACGCCGAGCGCGCCGCAGAAAAGCTGCGCGGCGAGCATCAGTACTGCCGCTTTATCAGCGTGTTTGTGCGCACCAGCCCCCACGCGGACAATGAGGTGTTCTACGGCAACCAGGCGTCCGTCACCCTGACGACGCCGAGCAACGACTCCCGCGATATCATCCGCGCCGCCACCGAGGCCTTGGGGCGAATATGGCTCGACGGCCGCCGCTATATGAAAGCGGGGGTGATGCTGGCGGACTTTTACAGCAGCGGCGTCGCCCAGCTTAATTTGTTCGATAACAACCGCCTTCACGCCAACAGCACGGCGCTGATGGAGGCGATCGACGGGTTAAATCACTCCGGAAAAGGAAAGGTCTGGTTCGCCGGGCAGGGGATCGATAAAGCCTGGTCGATGAAGCGCGAAATGCTGTCGCCGTTTTATACGACACGGTATGCGGATTTGCCGGTGGCGCGCTAAAAATGAAGCGTTCAGTCCGGCAATCCCTCCCGGCAGGAAGAGGGGTCCCCAGTCATTTTTCTCATAAAGCGATGAGAATAATTTCATATAGATAAATGCCTTACAGCGACGCCATTGTCCGGCTGTAAATCGCCGAAGCGTTTCCTGTAGGCCGGGGCGAGGCGCAGGGATGCGCCGAGAGGGCGCGCTTTGCAGGGACGCTGCATCGCGCCCGACCCGAAAGCCGAAAGGAATAAGCTGAGGGTCACCGCGAAGCGGCGATTTTCTTGCCGGGAGCCCGGGTCGCCAGGGCGATGGCGACTGAGTCGCCCTGGCACGTTCACAAGTATTGTGGCGACAGAGTAGCAAGGAACCTAAGGTGAACGGAATGACCACCAGAGCCGTATGTTCCCCTCACCCTAACCCTCTCCCCGAAGGGGCGAGGGAATGGTTTAGTGCCTGTATTTTGTGGGGATCCCTCAGCCCGGCAGGTGACCCGCCGGACCCGACGCGGTAAGCTTTACCGTTTCCGTCTGTCCAGTGAGATCCCATGAATAACCTCGCGCTCTGGTATCGCCAGTTCGGTGAACCCGCCGACGTCCTGCAACCGGAACACACTGCGCTCGCGCCGCTGAAGACGGGCGAGATGCGGGTAAATATGATCTGTGCGCCGGTCAACGCGTCCGATCTGATCCCCATCACCGGGGCCTATCGCCACCGGACGCCGCTGCCTGCGGTGGCGGGCTACGAGGGCGTCGGCGTGGTTATGCAGGCGCCCGACGGGTTTGCGTATCTGACGGGCAAACGCGTCCTGCCGCTGCGGGGACAAGGCACCTGGCAGCAGGTGGTGGACTGCCCGGCGGCGTTTGCGATCCCCGTGCCGGACGCTATCGACTCCACGCTTGCGGCGCGGGCGTACATTAATCCGCTGGCGGCGCAGATGATGCTCAACCGCTATCCGCCGCAGGGGAAACGGGTGCTGTTAACGGCGGCGGGCTCGGACTGCGCCATTTTGCTCGGGCAGTGGGCGCGCATGGCAGGGGCTGAGGCGGTATACGGCATTCACCGTTCGCCCGTTCACGCCGAACGGCTGGCGGCAATGGGGATTATCCCGGTCGATCAGCAGGATACGGCTGCGGTGCGGGAAATCGCCGCGCGCAGTGAGGTGGTTTACGATGCGACCGGCGGCAGCCTGGCCCAGACGATCCTGAGCGTTATGCCGGAGGCGGGGATATTTGTCTGCTACGGGCTGCTTTCGGGGCAGACGTTTCGCCAGCAGTGTGCTCTGCCGCGCGTCGAATGGTTCCATATTCGTAACTCTCTGGATGCGCTGGACGCTGAGGCGTGGCAGGCGCAGTTCCGTCAGATCTGGCCCCGCCTGGCTGCCAGCCAGTACAGCGGCGTTACGCCGTACCCGATTTCGCAGTGGCAGTCGGCGCTCGGCGACTATCGACGGGCCGGAAGGGTCAGCAAGCCGTTGCTGATGATGGAAGAGTAAGCCCCCGACCGGCGGGGGCCGGATTTACTTATGGCTCATGTCGCTGAGCAAAACGGCGATGCTTTGCCCGCCCGCCGTCTGCTCCAGACCAATTTTCACAATGATGGTCAGCGGCACCGAGAGCAGCATTCCGACGGGGCCGAGCAGCCAGCCCCAGAAGATCAGGGATAAAAAGACCACCAGCGTCGACAGCCCCAGCCCGCGACCCATCATTCGCGGCTCCAGAATATTGCCGAACACCAGGTTAATCACCAGATAGCCCGCCAGAAGAATAAGCGCGTCGTAAAAGCCGCTGAACACCAGCACCTGAAGGATCGGGGGGATCGCCGCCAGCACCGAACCGATATTGGGAATATAATTGAGCGCAAACGCCAGCAGCCCCCAGACGAAGGCGAAGCGAACGTCCAGCGCAATTAGCATCACCCAGACCACGCCGCCCGTCACCAGGCTGATGGCCGTTTTCAGCACCAGATAGCGCGACACGCTGTCCAGCGCGCGCTGGATCGCGCCCATCCCTTCCACCGGTCGGGACATGATCTGCTCCAGCTTAGCCGGAAGCTGCGGCACCTCCAGCAGCATAAACACCACCGTCAGAAACAGCAGGAAAATCGAGGTCATGGCGTTGGAGAGCTGCGTCAGCAGGGCGGTGACCAGCGTCATCGCAGCGTTAGGATCGATATACCTCAGCAGCTCTTCAACGGAAACCTCAATGCCCGCGCGCTGTAGCCAGGGTTCGATTTGCAGTAGGGGGATCGCCAGCGACGAGCGGTAGCGGGGCAGCGTGCGCGCCAGCTCGTTCAGGGAGGTGCCAAGATAGGCGACCAGCAGCACCATGGCGATAATGATAATGCCAATCAGCAGGGAGATCGCCAGCACCCGGGGCACGCGCAGGCGCACCATGCGCTGAACCAGCGGGTTAAGGATCACCGCGATAAACAGCGCGAGAATAAAGGGCACGATAATGTCCGCCGCAAAGCGCACGCCGGTCAGGATCACCACCAGCATGCCCAGCATGATGACAATTTTCAGCCCGTTCAGGGTAACGATCGGTTTAGCCATGGAAAGTCCTGGAATAATGCTTTTATTAATAATAAGGCCGAATGCGGATCCAATAAACTAACCGAGGTCAAACAGGATGGGTAAAGAATTGAAAAGACTTTGAGTAAATTCCTAGCTTATGGTACAAATCTGGCGTGTTCAACTACTGAGGACAATTTTCATCCGCAAAGACGAGAAGCAAGACCGCGGATAATTGTAATATTATGGACAATTTGTTCAGGACGTATTTTTCAAATAACACTGCTGTATTTTCCACCTCCCTCTGCCTTCTGTCCGGTGAGCAACACTGGCGCTCCTCGCTATAGTCACGCCTTCTGCCTGAGCTAACGCCTTGCGTTTAGCTATCTGATTTAATTTCATATTTTTGGGTCCGCTGCCCGCAGCGAGCCTCGATGGATTATATTCTCAAGCAGGAGAAGACTCATGTTTTACTGGATTTTATTAGCTCTGGCGATCGTCGCTGAAATTACCGGCACACTGTCGATGAAATGGGCAAGCGTTAGCGATGGCAACGCTGGCTTTATTTTGATGCTGGTGATGATTTCACTTTCCTATATTTTCCTGTCCTTTGCGGTTAAAAAAATCGCACTGGGCGTGGCGTATGCATTATGGGAAGGGATCGGTATTTTATTGATCACGCTGTTCAGCGTCCTGTTATTTGATGAGGCGCTCTCAGCCATGAAAATTGCCGGACTGACGACCCTGGTCGCAGGTATTGTGCTGATTAAATCGGGTACACGAAAACCGACAAAACCGCAGAAGGAGACCACCCATGCAGCAGTTTGAATGGATCCACGCGGCCTGGCTGGCGTTTGCAATCGTGCTGGAAATTATTGCTAACGTCTTTCTGAAATTTTCCGATGGTTTTCGCCGTAAAACCTACGGCCTGATGTCCATTGCCGCCGTGCTGGGGGCGTTCAGCGCCCTGTCGCAGGCGGTCAAAAGCATCGACTTATCCGTGGCCTACGCGCTGTGGGGCGGTTTTGGTATCGCCGCAACCCTCGCCGCTGGCTGGGTGCTGTTCGGCCAGCGTTTGAATAATAAAGGCTGGATCGGGCTGGTGCTGTTGCTACTGGGAATGGTGATGATAAAACTTGCCTGACAGTGACATAGCCGTTTACAGGCAGCGAAATTCGCTGCCTGTATTACTCTTAGAAAAGCAGGACTTTTAAGAGGATGGCGGATGTATCACACATTAAGCTGGCGAAATATTCCCACCGCAAAAACGCTGTTCGTGATGATCTTCATGGCGGGGATCGGCTTAATCATTTCGGTTATCGCGCTGCTCTACCTCTCTTTACACCTCATCAGCACTAAAACCAACGAAATCGACGAACACCGCACCGCGCTCTCGGTGCAGGGGGCGATCCAGACCTCCGTCAACCGCGTGTCGTCGCTGGTGATCGATAACGCCGTCTGGGACGATGCGGTAAACGAAGTCTATAACCCGGATCTGGACACCACCTGGCTATACAACACCTGGGGCGCAGGCTTTAAAATCAACAACCTCTACGACGGCACCTTCGTGCTGGACGAACGTTTCAACGTGCTTTGGGGCTCCTTTCAGAGCAAGCCCTTTACGGATAAAAACCTCGATTTCTTTGGTAACGGCCTGAAAGCGCTGATTGACGAGCACCGCAACGCGCTGCCCGATGGCAAAAATATCTACGCGGGGATCACCCGCACGCGTCACGGCGTGGCGTTTATTGGCATTGGCCTGGTCCGCCCGATGGTGGGGCCGTTGCAGGCCAGCGGCGATACGCGGCGCTATCTGGTCATTACTCGCCACCTTAACCCGCAGATTTTGTCCGATCTGGGGGCCACCTTTCAGATCGATCGCCTCAGCTACACGCCCGAGAAAATCAGCGAAGTGAGTATGCCGCTCAACAGCTCGGCGGGGGAGCTGCTGGGCTATCTCAACTGGCAGGCGCGTCTGCCCGGCGCGCAGGCCGCCCATGCCGCCTCCTCGGACATCACGCAGATCGTGGTGCTGGCCGCCGCCCTGATCCTGCTGTTTATCCTGGTGAGCAGCGTGGGGCTGTATAAGCTCGCCAGAGGGGAGAGCCAGGCCCGGCGGGTAGCCAGAACCGACTGGCTGAGCCATCTGCCCAACCGTCGCGCGCTCATCGAGGCGCTGGATCAGGTCAGCCTGCGCGGGGATATCGACGTCAAAAGCGTGGTGTTTATCGATCTCGACGGCTTTAAGGACGTAAATGATATCTACGGTCACAGCGTGGGCGATGATTTGATCGTCGCGATTGCCAACACGCTGCGCGAGCGGGTGCCGCCGGGCGGAATGCTGGCGCGAATGGGGGGCGATGAGTTTGCCATGACCGTCGGCGGCGATAATGCAGAAGCGCGGGCGGCGGCGTTTGCGGAATCGGTGCTCGACTACCTGAACGCGCCTGTTCGTCTGGGAGAGCGGACGATCCACATCGGCGCCAGCATCGGTATCGCCAGCGGAACCCTGATTGAATGCACCAGCTCCGAGCTGTTTCGCCGCGCCGATATCGCCATGTACCACTCCAAAATGACCGGGAAAGGGCGGATAACCCATTATGACGCGGAGCTCAACAGCGCCCGCGAGCGGCAGCTGGCGATTGAAAATCAGATCCGCAGCGGCCTGGAGCGCGACGAGTTTGAGGTCTGGTATCAGCCGATAATCGATGCTCGCAGCCAGAAGATGACCAGCGTGGAGGCGCTGGTGCGCTGGCCGCGCCGCCCGGACGGGGAGCTTGGCCCGGATACCTTTATTGCCATCGCCGAAACAAGCGGCCTGATCTATAAGCTCGGGCAGTTTGTGCTGCATCGCGCCTGCGCGGACCTGGAGCCGTTTAGCGATTTAAAACTGTCGGTCAATATCTCTCCGGCGCAGTTCCGCGATCCGGAATTTGAGGATAGGGTCGCGCACGTGCTCGACGTTACCCGCTTCCCGGCCAACCGGCTTCAGCTTGAGGTGACGGAAACCTACGTGCTGGAAAATCCGGAGCGGGCGCGTTCGGCCATCATGAACCTGAAGGCGCTGGGCACGGCGGTGGCGCTGGATGACTTCGGCACCGGGTATTCCAGCATCGGCTATCTGCGGCGCTTTAATTTCGACACCATCAAAATAGACAAATCGCTGGCCGGGCTGGTGGATAACGACGAGCAGGCCGCCGCGCTGGTAAGCGGCACGGTGCGGATCGCCAACGCGCTGGGGATGGCGGTCGTGGCGGAAGGGGTCGAAAACGAAAAGCAGATGAAGCTGTTGCGGCTGGCTGGCTGCGATCAGTTGCAGGGGTTCTGGTTCAGCCAGCCGATGCCGATTGAGGCGATTATTGCGTTACGTCAGGTCAGACAGTGCTGAGCTAGTCTTTCGCCAGCGCGTCGAGCCGGTCACGAAAGCCGGTCACGGAGAGCGCGCGGTTATCGGCGCGCCAGCGGTCTTTGGCGGCGGGGGCAGAGCTTTGCACGCCAATCAGCTGCCAGCCGCTGTCGGTTTTCAGCATCAGCGGCGAACCGCTATCGCCCGGCAGGGTGTCGCACTGGTGTGACAAGACGCTGTTTTGCGCCCAGCCGGTGACAACGCAGTCGGTGTGGGTGTAAAGCGTATCCAGATGATCGACAGGGTAGCCCGATTGCGTCACCTTGCGGTTGGCCGCTTTGAGCGCGGCGGTCAGGGCGGCTTTATCCCCGTCGAACAGCGGCAGCGGCGTGATGCCGGAAGGCGGGTAACGTAAGACGATCAGACCAAAATCCCAGGAGGCCGCCGCGGGCGGCACAATCCAGCCGTCGCCATCCGGCTTCAGGCGTTTACCCAGCGACGGATCGACGCGGCCTTCGATGCCGTGGATCTCATAGCGCCAGACCCCTTTTTGCGACACAAAACGCAGCGCCACCGCTTTATCCGGCTTTCCGTTCGGCGGCGTCAGCAGACAGTGGCCTGCGGTCAGCGCAAGCTGGGGCGTGATCAACGTGGCGGTGCATAAGTTGCCGCTGGCGGTTTCCAGCTGGCCAATGGCATCCCAGGGGGCGTCGGTTGGGCTGGTGACAGGCGTCCGGTCGTCATGACCAAAAAACAGCGTCTTAACCTCTTTGGCGTTAAGGGCGTCATCATCGCCATCGTCCGCATGTGAAAAGCCAGAAATAAGACTACATGTTCCCAGTAACAACATTACAGATTTACGCATATCACACTCTGGTGGGGGTAATTATGATTTTTAAATATGAACCCTAAGAAAATACTATAGACGGGACGGCGATAAAGTGGGAGTAAAATCAGCGTGCTACATTCAGGAAAGATAGAAACGGCTGGCGATGAGCGCGCACAAAATAAGTAGGATAAGAATCAACTCAAACCGATAGCGCCGCAGCATACGCCCTCCGGATAAAAAAACGGCGCTGACCCTTTTCCGGTTCAGCGCCGGTTTACCAACGTGCCCCGTAAGGCACGGTTAAGCGTGTACTCTTACGCAGCTGGCTGTGCAGCTGGTTTAGCAGCTTCGTGTTTTACTGCTTTTTTGTGATGCTTTTTAGCAGCCTGCGCTTTCTGCTCTACAGCCGGTTTAGCGGCTTTTTTGTGGTGCTTTTTAGCAGCCTGCGCTTTCTGCTCTGCGGCTGGCTTAGTCGCTTTTTTGTGGTGCTTTTTAGCGGCCTGAGCCTTCTGCTCTACGGCTGGTTTAGCGGCTTTCTTGTGGTGCTTTTTAGCAGCCTGCGCTTTCTGCTCGGTTGACGCAGCGGTTGCTGGCGCAGCGGTCTCTTTTTTCGCTGCTGCTTTGTGATGTTTCTTATGATGCGTCGCTTTTGCTGGCGCAGCGGTGGTGGTTGCCGCAGGTGCCGCAGCAGGTGTGGCGGTAGCGGTAGTCTCAGCAGCGAATGCAGCGGAAGACAGACCCATAGCAGCGGCAACAACCAGAGCTAATACTTTGTTCATTCTCATACCCTCGAATTTGGCTTTTCATTTAACCCCACTGCGGGGCCGTTGAAAGCACTATATCCCTGTAAATCCGGGGTTTCCGTGAGTGATTGGTATCGGCTTGTAACCATATGTACAACGCCGGGGAAAACCCCGGCGCGGCCTGTTACAGATAGCGTGCGGTGAGGTGTTCGCGGAAGTAGCGGATGTTCAGATCTTCCCCGGTGGCCTGGGTAATCAGCTGCGAGGTGGTGAAGCGGCTGCCGTGCTGCCAGATGTTCTGGCGCAGCCAGTCAAACAGGGCGGTGAAATCCCCCTCGGCAATAGATGCCTGAAGCCCCGGGAGCGCGGTGTTCGCCGCGTGGAACAGCTGCGCGGCGTACATCGCCCCGAGGGTGTACGACGGGAAGTAGCCAAAGCCGCCGTCGGTCCAGTGGATGTCCTGCATACAGCCGTTGCGGTAGTTGTCTTTAGTCGACAGCCCGAGCCAGGCCTGCATTTTCTCATCCCACAGCGCCGGAATATCCTCGACCTCGATTTCGCCGTTGATCAGCGCGCGTTCAATTTCATAGCGCAGCACCACGTGCGCCGGATAGCTCACCTCGTCGGCATCGACGCGAATGTAACCCGGCTTGACGCGCTGGTTCCAGGCGATGAAATTCTCTTCGCTGAACGCCGCCTGGCTGCCAAAGCGGGCGTGAACGGCTGGCAGCAGGTGTTTGAGGAAGGCATTGCTGCGGCCGAGCTGCATTTCAAAGAACAGGCTCTGGGATTCGTGAATGGCGGTCGATCGCGCCAGCGCAACCGGCTGGCCGGCCCACGCGCGGGGCAGGTTTTGCTCATAGCGTGCGTGACCGGTTTCGTGAACCACGCCGAACAGGGCGCTGAGGAGTTCGTCTTCATCGTAACGGGTGGTGATGCGCACGTCTTCCGGCACGCCGCCGCAGAACGGGTGGGCGCTCACGTCCAGACGACCGCCGTTAAAGTCGAAGCCGAGCATCTTCATGGCTTCCAGCCCCAGCTCGCGCTGAACGGCGGTCGGGAAGGGTCCTTGCGGCGGCACGAAAGCCTGTTTGGACTGTTTTTCGACGACATTCGCCAGCAGATCCGGCAGCCAGGATTTCATGTCCCCGAACAGCACGTCCAGACGGGCGCTGGTCATGTCCGGCTCAAAAATATCCAGCAGCGCATCATACGGAGAGCAGCCTTTGGCGTCGGCGCGCAGGCGCGCCTCTTCGCGGCTGTATTTCACCACCTCTTTCAGATTGGCAGAGAACCCCTGCCAGTCGTTGGCCGGGCGCTGGGTGCGCCAGGCGTGTTCACATTTGCTGCCCGCCAGCGATTTGGCTTCTACCAGCGATTCCGGCAGCAGAGAAGCCTGCTGATAGTGGCGCGTCATTTCGCGCAGGTTAGCCTGCTCAAGGTCGTTCAGATCTTCGTTTTGCGCCGCCGCCAGCCATTCCTCCACTTTTTTGTCGGTGAGGATCTGGTGCTGCAACACGCTCATTTCCGCCAGCGCCTCACCGCGCGCCGCGCTACCGCCCGGCGGCATCATGGTGAACATATCCCAGCTGGCGATGGAGGTGAGGTGGGAGAAGCGGGAGAGTCGCTGGAAGGTGCGGGTGAGTGCCTGATAAGCCACGTTATTTTGCATAGTTATTGTTCTCGTGCGGTTGGATGTGTTGAAGGGAGTGTAACGTGATTAGGGCGGTTGTGCGATGGAGTGGCGGGAATGGAGGAGGAGAGCGGGCGTGGGTGCCCCTTTATTTAGTCGTAGAGCCATCTACCAGCCTTTGCAGAATACGCCAGCATTCTTAGCGTTAAAGGTTGTGGTTCAACGTCGTCCTTTCCACAGGTGAATAAGGAGTAGAGGATGAATGTCTCTTCAGGCCAATATCTGTGAAAGTCAAAATTCGCAGGGTCGACTGCAAATCGTTTGAAATAGTCGTTCATAATGTCGGCGCCTGTTTCGCTCGCCCAAACATAATCGCCCGTACTCAGGCTGGTCTCAAGACTGACAGGCCATCTCTTTTTCGTAAAAAACGCAGGTTTATTAAAACGCTCGTTATACCAGGAAATGACCTCCTCATCTGTCACCATAATGTATCTTTTCCTCTGGCAATGGTGTTGTATTTCGCGGTAGCTTTGTAAGCAATCGTAGAAATATCAGCAGCGACAACGAAAACCCCAATGATTGGGATCCATCTTCCTACAAATGCCCCCAAATTGGTGACGTAAGTAAATTTCCTTCTTTGGATACTAGAGTTGGTAAATGTTGGCAGGCGTCTGGTTTCGATGTTCAGCCAATGCCGCAATTGTGAACTGAGTAGAGATGTTCCCGGCGTTGTGCCTCCGGGCTTTGTTCTCGTGCCCAATTCTGGTTGACCGAGCAAAATGAGTCCTACAGTGAGCAGATCGGTTGTCCCAAATTGTTCAGAGGTTTCATCCACAAATATCCAAAACAGCAGCTCACCAGCGGAAAGATTATAAAAACCTTTATAGAAATAGGTTCCATTGAGTTCTTCAACTGTATCCATATTGTCTACCCGGTTACTCGCTCATTCCAGGCATCTGTATAACGGATATTACCGTCAAGATATTGCCAGGTGATTTTTGCGTAGCGCAGCTGGATTTGTTCAAGATGGCCAACATTCGTTACTGTCTTAATGTCATGCATCATAGGAGTAACGGAAACAATTTTTACTCCTTCGAGTAACATGTTGTAGTACTCAACTTCCTGCCCCGCATCGTTTATCCGATACCATTTGAACTCCGCGCTCTGAAGTGTCTGTCCAGTGGCAACGGCTTTAAACAGATAAGGTGAAGAGCTATCAAACTCTTTTTCAAACATCAGAGCACCATGCACGCGTGTTCCGGTCAATTTTCCCGTATTACCATCGGTGGGTATATAGAGATTATGACTAAACGAGGTCACCTCAATAGAGCCTTCCCGATTATGTACATCAACAGAACCTTTAATGAGAGAGGAACCATCATCCCTGAGCCAAAGATACGCGGGAATTGCCATGTTTAAATTTCCTTGTTTTTTATACTGGTATTAAACAAGGAGTCTAATCTCTAATCACTGCTGCGTAAATAAGCAAATTGCTATAACTCATTGTATATATTGATTAAATTTATATCTATTCACGATTATATAAACAAAACCCCGCACCGGAAAACACCGACACGGGGTTATTCAAACCACAAAATTAACGCAGGCGTTTATGCAGCCCAGCCCCCACCAGCAGCGCGGCACACAGCATTAGCGCGATAAACCCGCCGACGCCGTTCCAGCCGTAGTTATGCCAGAACACGCCGCCGAGCGTCCCGGCGATGCTGGAGCCGAGGTAATAGCTGAACAGGTACAGCGACGACGCCTGGCCTTTGGCGCGGCGGGCGCGGGGGCCGATCCAGCTGCTGGCGACCGAGTGGGCGGCGAAGAACCCGGCGGAGAAGAGCAGCATTCCGGCAAATATCAGCCACAGGGAGGAGAAAAGGGTCATCAGCAGGCCGAGAAGCATCACGGCGGTTGAGACCAGCATTACCGGGCCGCGACCGAAGCGTGCGGTCATCGCGCCCGCCTTTGGGGAGCTCCAGGTGCCGGTGAGATAGGCCACCGACAGCAGGCCGACAAAGGCCTGGCTCAGGTGCCACGGCGAGAGCATCAGACGATAGCCGATATAGTTAAACAGCGTCACAAACGAGCCCATCAGCAGGAAGCCGGTCAGAAACAGCAGCGGCAGCCCTTTGTCGCGCCAGTGCAGGCGGAAGTTGATAAACAGGGTTTTAGGCCGCAGGGAGGTCGGGCGGAAATGGCGCGATTCCGGCAGGATTTTCCAGAACATCAGCGCGGAGGCGAGGGCGAAGCAGCCGATCGCCGCGAGCGCGATGCGCCAGTTAAAGAAGTCGGTGAACACGCCGCTCAGCAGGCGTCCGCTCATCCCGCCGATGGAGTTCCCGCTGATGTAAAGCCCCATCGAAAAGGCGACAAAGCTGGGGTGGATCTCCTCGCTGAGATAGGTCATCCCGACCGCCGCCACGCCGCTGAGCGACAGGCCAATCAGCGCGCGCATCACCAGAATGCCGTGCCAGCTGGTCATCAGGGTTGAAAGCAGCGTACAAATGGAGGCAAGCATCAACGCCGTCACCATCACCTGCTTGCGGCCAATGGCGTCAGAAAGTGGCCCGGTGAAGAGCAGGCCGATAGCCAGCATTCCGGTGGAGATGGAGAGCGAAATACTGCTGCTGGCAGGCGACACGCCAAACTCGTGGGATAAGACGGGCAGGATCGGCTGTACGCAATAGAGCAGGGCAAAGGTTGCCAGACCGGCCGAAAAGAGCGCCAGCGTCACGCGCATAAACTGAGGGGTACCACGTTTTATAAACTGAACCGGCTGCGGCGCTGCGGGTGAATCATCAATATCGCTGGCCGGATCGATATCGACAGTTGTTGTACGGCTCACGCTGTTTCCTTGATTAACATCCCCGTGATTGGCTGGTGACGGGTATGACCACCTCTTCAGGGTAGGAAATTGTAAATATTCTGTCTAATATATTAATAATCTCAAATGATACTTTAAAAATATGAATATCGAGCTGCGTCATCTTCGTTACTTTATCGCCGTGGCGGAGGAGCTGCATTTTGGTCGCGCCGCCGCGAGGCTGAACATCTCCCAGCCGCCGCTGAGCCAGCAAATTCAAATTCTGGAGCAGCAGATCGGCGCACGTCTGCTGGCGCGAACCAACCGTAGCGTGAGCCTGACGGCGGCCGGAAGACAATTTCTGGCGGACAGTCGGCAAATCCTCAGCATGGTGGATGACGCCGCCGCCAGGGCAGAGCGCCTCTATCTGGGGGAAACCGGCGAGCTGCGCATCGGGTTTACCTCGTCTGCCCCCTTTATTAGCGCGGTCTCGGCCACGCTGTCGTCGTTTCGCAGCCACTTCCCGGACGTGCATCTCCAGACCCGCGAGATCAACACCCGCGAGCAGATCGCGCCGCTCAACGAAGGCACGCTCGATCTGGGGCTGATGCGTAACACGCAGCTGCCGGATACGCTGGCGTGGGAGGTGATCCTGCGCGAGCCGCTGATGGCGATGATCCCGCACGATCACCCGCTGGCATCGCGCGCCTCGGTCACTCTCGCCGAGCTGGCGCAGGAGCCGTTCGTGTTTTTCGACCCGCAGGTCGGCACCGGGCTGTACGACGATATTCTTGGGCTGATGCGCCGCTACGGGCTCACGCCCACTATTACTCAGGCGGTAGGGGAAGCCATGACGATTATCGGCCTGGTCGCGGCGGGGCTGGGCGTGTCTATTCTTCCGGCCTCCTTTAAGCGCGTTCAGCTGCGCGAAATGCGCTGGCTCACCATTAAAGAGGAGGACGCGGTGTCCGAAATGTGGCTGGTGTGGTCGAAACATCACGAGCAGAGCCAGGCGGCACAGCGTTTTAAAACACAGCTGATCGCCGCCTCGCGAGAGCGGTTTTTATAGGGAAAAAGGGGCAAAAATGTGCGGTAAATCACATGGCTAAGTAAATATTTGACGAGCGCCATTGAAGTGCTTCACCATAGCCCACAGTTTATTTCGAAGCTCGAAAATAAGGGAGTACGTGGTGGTCGCCGACAGTCAGCCAGGGCATATTGATCAGATTAAGCAGACCAACGCCGGTGCGGTTTACCGCCTGATTGATCAGCTTGGGCCGGTATCGCGTATCGATCTCTCGCGTCTGGCGCAGCTGGCCCCTGCCAGTATCACCAAAATTGTCCGCGAAATGCTTGAAGCCCATCTGGTGCAGGAGACTGAAATCCAGGAGCCCGGCAGCCGTGGTCGTCCGGCGGTTGGGCTGGTAGTAGAAACCGAAGCCTGGCACTACCTGTCATTGCGTATCAGCCGCGGCGAAATCTTCCTGGCCCTGCGCGACCTCAGCAGCAAGCTGGTGGTTGAAGACCGCATGGAGCTGCCGCTCGACGCGGAACAATCCCTTCTCGACGCCATTCTGTCCCATATCGATCAGTTCTTTATTCGCCATCAGCAGCGCCTGGAGCGTCTGACCGCCATTGCCATTACCCTGCCGGGCATTATCGACACGGAAAACGGCATTGTTCACCGGATGCCGTTTTACGAGGGCGTGAAGGAGATGCCGCTGGGCGAGGTGCTGGAAAATCACACCGGCGTACCGGTTTATATTCAGCATGATATCAGCGCCTGGACGATGGCGGAGGCGCTGTTCGGTGCCTCTCGCGGCGCGCGGGACGTGATTCAGGTGGTTATCGATCATAACGTCGGCGCGGGCGTGATCACCGACGGGCGCCTGCTCCACGCGGGAAGCAGCAGCCTGGTGGAGATTGGCCATACCCAGGTCGATCCTTACGGCAAACGCTGCTACTGCGGCAACCACGGCTGTCTGGAAACGATTGCCAGCGTCGAGAGCGTGCTGGAGCTGGCGCAGATCCGCCTCAGCCAGTCGATGAGCTCATCGCTGCACGGTCAGCCGCTGACGGTGGATTCCCTCTGCGAAGCGGCGCGGCAGGGCGATCTGCTGGCGAAGGACATCATTACCGGTGTCGGTAACAACGTGGGGCGCATTCTCGCCATCATGGTGAATTTGTTTAACCCGCAAAAGATCCTCATTGGCTCGCCGCTCAGTCAGGCGGCGGAGATCCTCTTCCCGGCCATTTCCGACTGTATTTCACAGCAGGCGCTTCCCGCCTACAGCAAGAACATTGCGGTTGAAAGCACGCAGTTCTCTAATCAGGGCACGATGGCCGGCGCCGCGCTGGTGAAAGATGCGATGTACAACGGTTCGTTACTGATCCGACTGCTGCAAGGCTAACTCATTTCCACAGATGTAAGAAAAATTGCGCTATCTCAAGCCGGGTAGCGTATGCATCCCGTAGACTTCCCCCCACTAAATTATTTACCTGGTTTATATTTTTGAAGCATACCCAAGAGGTGGAATGAGTCATGCTTAAGCGTTTCTTTGTAACGGGTACTGATACCTCTGTCGGCAAGACCGTTGTGTCCCGCGCTTTGCTGCAAGCCCTGGCGGCAAACGGTAAACGTGTAGCAGGGTACAAGCCGGTTGCCAAAGGCAGTAAAGATACGCCGGAAGGACTGCGCAATAAAGACGCTCTGGTTCTGCAAAGCGTTTCCAGCCTGGCATTACCCTACGAGGCCGTTAACCCTATCGCGCTGAGCGAAGACGAGAGCAGCGTGGCGCACAGCGGCCTGATTAACTACGGCCTGCTGTCTGACGGGCTGGCAAACCTGAGCAAACAGGTCGATCACGTTGTGGTTGAAGGCACCGGCGGCTGGCGCAGCCTGATGAACGATTTACGTCCGCTGTCAGAGTGGGTGGTGCAGGAACAGCTGCCGGTGATTATGGTGGTGGGCATTCAGGAAGGGTGCATCAACCATGCGCTGCTGACGGCGCAGGCCATTGCCAACGACGGCCTGCCGCTGATTGGCTGGGTTGCCAACCGCATCAACCCGGGTCTGGCCCATTACGCCGAAATCATCGACGTGCTGAGCAAAAAGCTGCCGGGGCCGCTGGTGGGCGAACTGCCTTATCTGCCGCGCGCCGAGCAGCGCGAGTTAGCGTCCTATATCGATCTCTCTGCTTTCGGCAGTGTGTTGTCCGTAGATGGAGTCCTGGCGTAACGTCCGCGACAGCACCGACGCCACCACGCACGCAATCAGTAAACCGGGCAGCAGCGCATACTGCCCGGTCATTTCACAGACCATCAGGGCCGACATAATCGGCGCATGGGTGGTCGCCGCCAGCAGCGTCGCCATGCCCGCCAGCCCCAGTAAAATTGCGGTTTCCGATCCCGGGAACCACAGCGCAAAAACCTGCGCAAATAGCATCCCCGTCGCCATGCCGACAAACAGCGTGGGCGTAAATACCCCGCCCGGCGCGCCTGAACCGCTGCTCGCCAGCACCGCCAGCAGTTTGCAGATAAACACCCCGGCAATCACCGACAGCAGCGGCGGCGCGAGCAAAAACGCCTGCACCACGCTGTATCCATTGCCCCAGACCTTAGGCGTCAGGAGCGACAGCAGCCCGACGATCAGCCCGCCAAGCGCAAGCTGTAACGGCGGCGACAGGCGCAGGCGCAGAAATAGCGCGTGGCTGGCGGTCATCAGCCACATCAGCAGCGGGCCGCAAACGCCCGCCAGCAGCCCTATACCCACCAGCAGCGAATAATCCACGCCGCTCAAGGCTTCGCTAAGATGTACCTCATACAGCGTGTCAGCGCCCGGGCTGAGCAGGCGCGTAGTCAGCAGCGCCACCACCGCGGCAATGACCACCGGGCCCAGCGAAGCCAGCATCAGCGTGCCAAAGAGGATCTCCGCAATGAACAGGCTCCCCGCCAGCGGCGCATGGTAGGCGCTCGCCATCCCGGCGGCGGCACCGCAGGCGATCCACAGCTTCCATTCCGATTTTGGGGTGAAACGCCGGGCGAAGAACGAGGCCGCCAGCGCCGCCAGCAGGATCATCGCCCCCTCGCGCCCGATGGCGCTGCCGCTGCCGACCACCAGCAGCGAGGCGAGGGATTTCACCAGGCTTGCGCCGTAGTCGAACCGCCCGTCGTCCGTTTCCAGCGCTTCCATATAGTCGGTGGGCGCATGGGGGCGCTGCGCGGTCAGGCGCTGCCATCCCCACAGCAACAGCCCCGCCGCCAGGCCGCCCAGCGCGGGCGTCAGCGCCCGTCGCCATGCGGGTAACGCGGCGGCGGCGTTCACCAGGCTGCCGCTGTCGTTGCTGAGGAACAGCCACTCGAGCAGGTACATGCTGTGGCGAAAGAGGGCAACGGCCAGCGCGGCCAGCACGCCGGTCAGGGAGGCAATCAGCAGTCTGCGAAACATCGCGCGGATGTCGGGATAAGCGTGAAGACGTTGCATGAGTTACGCGTAAACGGGAAAGATACAATATTGTGGCGGGAAAACGAGGGGTTAGCAAAAGCTATAGGTGTGAAACGGGCCGAAGCATCGACTTCGGCCCGGTGGTTTTTCAGATCTCGCTGTGAATATTCAGCGCACGGCGCGTCCGGCCTGAACTCAGGTACTCGGCAATATAGTCCTGTGAAATCTCGCCGTTGTAACGCCCGTCTTCGTCGACAATCGGCATCCAGCTGGTGTTGCTCTCGTACAGGCGAGACAGCACCACGCGCAGGTTGTCTTCGGCTTTGCCGGTCATGCGGAACGGATGCAGGATATCGGCGCAGGCCCCGCTGGCGTTACGCGCCTCGCGGCGTTTCACGAAGCCCAGCGGTTTGCCGTGCTCGTCCACCACGGTGATGGCGCGAATGTCGTTGTCGTCCATCATCGCGAACGCCTCCGGAAGGGGAGTCGATTCGCGCACCGTAATGGTCGGCTGTTGGTCGGTCACGTCGCCCGCAGAGACCAGCAGCAGACGTTTCAGGGTACGGTCCTGGCCAACAAAGGAGCCGACAAATTCGTTCGCCGGTTTCGCCAGCAGCTCGTCCGGGCTGGCGCACTGGACGATTTTCCCCTGGCGGAAGACCGCGATTCGGTCGCCGAGCTTCAGGGCTTCATCGATATCGTGGCTCACCAGCATCACCGTTTTCTTCAGCTTGCGCTGCATCTCCAGGAACTGGTTCTGGATCACCTCGCGGTTGATCGGGTCGACCGCGCCGAAAGGTTCATCCATCAGCAGTACCGGAGGATCCGCCGCCAGGGCGCGAATCACGCCGATACGCTGCTGCTGGCCGCCGGACATTTCGCGCGGATAGCGGTTCAAGAACTTATGCGGATCCATCGCCACCATATCCATCAGCTCTTCCGCGCGGCTTTTGCAGCGGGCTTTGTCCCAGCCCAGCATGCGCGGCACCACGGTGATGTTCTCTTCGATGGTCATGTTCGGGAACAGACCAATCTGCTGGATCACGTAGCCAATGTTGCGGCGCAGGGTCACGGTATCCATCCCGCTGGTGTCTTCGCCGTTAATCAGGATGTTACCGCCGCTCGGGGTGATAAGGCGGTTGATCATCTTCAGCGTGGTGGTTTTCCCGCAGCCGGACGGGCCAAGCAGGACGCACATTTCCCCTTCGGGCACGTTCAGGTTGACGTTGTCGACGGCCTTAAAGGTCTGGCCGTTTTTCTGTGAAAATTGTTTGGTGAGGTTTTCCAGTTTTATCATTATCGAATCCCCTTCGGAGTCAGCGCGACCTGCAAACGGTGCAGTAACCAGTCGAGCACAATCGCTAAAAGACAAATCATCAGTGCGCCAGCAATCAGCATGCGAATATCGCTGCCGCCAATGCCGTTCAGCAGGAGCAGACCCAGCCCGCCCGCGCCGATCACGGCCGCAATCGCCATGACGCCAATGTTCATTACCACGGCGGTACGGATCCCGCCGAAAATCACCGGCAGCGCCATCGGGATTTCAACCCATCGCAGACGCTGCCAGAAGGTCATGCCGATACCGCGTCCCGCTTCGCGCAGGCCGGGCGGTATGCTGTCGAGCGCGGTGTGGGTGTTACGCACAATCGGCAGCAGCGAGTATAGAAACACCGCGGTAATGGCGGGCAGGGCGCCAATGCCCTGGCCGACCAGCGAGAACAGCGGGATCATCAGGCCAAACAGGGCGATAGAAGGAATGGTCAACACGATGGTTGCTACCCCCAGCACCGGGGTTGCGAGCCATTTGTGGCGCACGATTAAAATACCGAGCGGCACGCCGATAATAATCGCCAGCCCCACGGCAAGGGCGACCAGCCACAGGTGTTGCATCGTCAGGGTTAACAGGTAGCCCCAGTTATCAATGATGTAGTGAATGGTATCCATGACGCCTCCTACAGCAACTGTTTGCTACGCAGGAAATCACGGGCGACCTGCTGCGGTGACTGATGATCGATATCCACCTTCTTATTAAGCTCGGTGATAACGTCGTTATTAAGCTGCGCGGAAAGGGTGTTGAGCGCCTCTTCCAGCCCCGGATTGGCCTTCAGCGTGTCTTTACGCACCACCGGGGTCACCGCGTAGCTCGGGAAGAAGCCCTTGTCATCTTCCAGCACCTTCAGGTCAAAGCCTTTAACGCGCCCGTCGGTGGTGTAGATAAGCCCGGCGTCGACAAAACCATCGCGCACGGCGTTATAGACCAGACCGGGGTCCATCTGGCGGATCTGCGGGCGATCCAGCTCCAGGTTATAGGCCGCCTGGAGCGGCTTCATGCCGTCGCTGCGTCCGGCGAACTCCAGGTCCAGGCCCAGCAGCCAGTTGTTATCCGGATCGTTTTTACGCACCTGCTCAATCTTCGCCACCATCTCGGACATGGTGTTGATATGTTCCGCCTCGGCGCGTTTACGCTGCATCGCAAAGGCGTAGGTGTTGTTCATGTCAGCAGGCTTGAGCCACACCAGACCGTGCTTCGCGTCCAGACGTTTTACCGTGTCGTAAGACTCTTGCGGCGACATGCGCTTGTTGATGTGGTTAAAGATGATCAGGGACGTGCCGGTATATTCCCAGGTCATGTCGATCTGTTTATTGATCATCGCGTTACGGGAAATCACCGTCGCAATGTTGGTCTGCGGCTGTACCTGAAAACCTTTCTTTTGCAGGTACTGCACGGTCATGGCGGAGAGGATGTGCTGCTCGGTAAAGCTCTTGGTCGCCAGTATCAGCGGGGCCGCCAGCGTCTGGCTGCTAAAAAGCGCTGCGGCAATCAGGGCCGTCAGGCCGGGAAACAGTCTCATAAAAGCTCCTTGTTATAGTTATTTTGCGAGATGCGGGCTCATCACGCGGCCTAGCGCGGCCAGCAGCGTATCCAGAATCAGTGCAAACAGAGCCGTGGCGGCGGCGCCCAGAATCAGGGTCGGGAAGTCGTTGAGGTAGATGCCGGGGAAGATCAGCTCGCCGTAGCTGCTGGCACCAATCAGGAAGGCCAGCGGAGCGGTCCCGACGTTGATCGCCGTAGCAATACGAATACCCGAAAGCATCACCGGCCAGGCGTTAGGGATTTCAACCTGACGTAGACGTTGCCATTTGGTCATCCCGATGCCGTTTGCCGCTTCCAGCAGCGAGGCCGGCACCGAGCACAGCCCGGCGTAGGTGTTTCGCACTATCGGTAGCAGGGAGGCGAGGAACAGGGCGATAATCGCCGGTTTATCGCCGATGCCGATCACCACCATCGCCAGCGCCAGTACCGCCAGCGGCGGCAGGGTGTTACCGACGTTAAAGATTTGCATCACGTATTCGGCAACGCCTCGCGCCGCCGGGCGGCTCAGCAAAATACCGCTTGGGATCCCGACCAACAGGGCAAAGAACATGGATGAAAAAACCAGAATCAGGTGCTGCTGACCCAGATAAATCAGATCGACCTGACGTGCCTTGATAGTTTCCAGCCCAATTCCCCAGGTGAGGAGGGCGAGCACCGCGATTATCGCGGCGACAAAAAGCGCAGAACGTTTAAGTAATGGGTGCATTGCGGTGTGTCTCCCTGTACGCATGCGTTATAGCAACCGCCGGTTGCCTGTTGTTATGCCATGTTTCGGCAGGGGTAATTCAGCTATAGCAAGCGATCGGGAAAGGTTCCAGCGAAGGGGTAAAATCTATAACCCTATGAAAACAGGGTAAAACTGGAGTTAAGCCTTATGGGGTAAGGGCTGGCATGGAGAAGGCAGATAAGTCTTAAAGATAAGAATTAAAAGTGACACGGTCACAAAAAGAAAATCACCCACGCGGGAAAGGTGCGGGTGTGTCGCTTAAATCATGCCGTTATTTCCGTGGCGTAAAAATGCCGGGCGCGCGTTCAGACGTTCAAACCAGGCATCGATAGCGGGGACGTCGGGGTGGTCAAACGGGGTCATTTTCCAGCGGTTGACCGACAGGCCCAGCACCACGTCAGCAAGGGTAAAGGTATCGCCCGCAACCCACGCGCCGGTGCGCTGAAGCTGCTGCTCAAGGATGTTAATGCAGTGGTTCCAATCAATAATGCCAGCCCTGATGCGCGCCGGATCGTTAAAGGCGGGATCTTTGCGCCCCAGCGCCGGGAAAACGTAGCGCCAGGCGGTGTTAAATTCACTAATCTGCCAGTCCATCCAGCGCTCTACGTTGGCGCAGGCCTGAAGGTCTGTGGGCAGCAGATCGTCGCGCCCGGCCTTACGCGCCAGGTAGCGGCAAATGGCGTTGGATTCCCACAGCACAAAATCGCCGTCCAGCAGGACCGGCACCATCGCGTTCGGGTTAAGGGCGAGGAACGCCTCCGTTTCCGTCGAGGCAAAACCGCTGCCGTAGTCTTCCTGAAGATAGTCCAGACCTGCCTCTTCGCAGGTCCAGAGGACTTTACGCACGTTGATGGAGGTGGTTTTGCCGAGGATCGTAAGCATGCGCTGGCTTCTCTTGAATGGAGGGATTATCTAAAAACCATACACCACGGCAAAAAAGCCGAGAGATTATTTTCGCCGCACCACGCGCGTTTTGCGCACGCGCAGTGAGGTGCTGAGAATGGCGAACGCGGCCACCAGAACCAGCATCAGCCCCAGCGCCAGCATGGCGTTAAATCCCAACCACCGGAACAGGATCAGCCCCGCGATACCGCCGGTGATAAACGAGAACAGGGTGGTAAGATGGGTTGTAAGCTGACTCTTTTGCGCCGCCGTATCTTTAGAATAATCCCGTCGCAGCATCGCCACCACCACCGACGCCAGAGATATCCCCGCATCCGTCAGCGTGCCAGTGATGTGCGTCGATCTCACCCGGCCGCTGGAAAGCTGAGTGGAGGTGGAATTATGGATCCCCATCAGTCCACACAGGAAAATGATAATTTCACGGTTGGTAGAAAAGGAGTGGAAATAAATTTCGTACAGCGAAACGCCCGCCAGTAATATCCCTTCTAAAAGCAGGATTTGGCAAAATATCAGCCTGACGTTATGGATGACGCCCCATAAGACAATAACGCGCGCAGCGATTGCGCCCGTAACAAACGACAGAATAATCGCGCCAAAGAAGAGAATATCATTAAGGTCGGTAGAAGACACTTCGCTGGATAACTGAGAGGTGTTACCCGTCATGTGTGAGGGAAAAAAGCCAAATGCCCCGAGCGCGATGGCATTAAGCAGTCCCGCGGAGGTCGCCAGCCAGAGGGCGAGCCGACGATCCTCCTGATGCGTTCGTTCTTTCTTGAGTCTAATCAGCAAGAATACCTCCGGTCTGTTTTTTCCTGGCTATTCAGGCTAGCAAAGCGGCGCTGCGGACTGTCCAGGATATAACTTAATTATTATTCCCTCTGACGACCGTCAGGGGTTAAGTCATTAAATAAAACAGCGAGTCTGCTGGCTGAGTTGGCGAGGGGGTGGAAGGGGCGGTAGCGCCCCTTTTAAAGAGTGATTAACGTGATGAGTCCGGGGTATCCAGTAGCGATGTACCGTATGAGTTGTCGATAGTACAAAGCCAGCGTCCGTCGCGCTCTTCCCGAAAAACATAGGTCGCGCGACGCGATATTTCTGTTATCCCACCCTGACCGTCTGGAAAACGCAGAACGGTTTCCATGATAACGAGCGCGTTCCCGCCACCCTCGATCACCTGCATCTCACCTTGTTCTACGGTCAACTGGCCCTGGAAATAATCAGCGATGGCAATAAACGCGCTGCGGATATTCTCTTTGCCTTTAACCGTCATGCCGGGCTTGACCACCAGCGCCGCGTCGTCGGCGTAGTATTTCATCAGGGCGTCATAGTTTTTGGCGGTGATGGCGCGATCGCAGGATTCGATTATCTGGCGTAGCGGATGTGGGGTCATGCGCATTTCCTCTTTAAGGGGTAAACACGTATTAACGTAACAGCCAGTGCGTTTGTATAGCTACCCGATTTTATGGCTGGCAGGGGGCGTTAACGTTATTTAGCTAATCCTTGCGAGAATTGCCGTTAACATGACCAGTAAAGACAAGGAAAATAACGCATCCGGCCATTCTGTCGCGTCTGGTCAAGATATGTTATCGTCCAGGAAAATGACAAAATTCAAAGGTGAATACGGATGGAAAAGACCCTCACTCCTGAACAAATTGACATTATCAATCGTGTTGTCATCAGCCATATCGATAAAATGACTGAGGAAGTGGCTAACGTTGTTGAAAAAACAGAGAAAGCCGCGCACGGGGAACTTTCCGATCGCGGCATTAATATGACTGATTTTTATCCTGCCAATCAGCCATTTTTAATGATGACAATCGTACAAACATTGATAGACCGGGTGCATGGTGGGGACATGGTTCTTGCTCAAAAAATGATAACTATGGAAGCGAAAAGATTGAATATCAGCGTCAGCGTCGAGGCGGATAAATCAGGCATATCGGGCATTAACGATTAAACTGCCAATCATGCCCGTTTCTGGCACACAGCAGACTTTACTTTCATAGTTGATGCGTCAGGCAGAGGTTATCTCTTATACCCTGACTGCAAATAAACACCGTTATAACGGCTTCTCAGACAGATTCAATATCTCCGTCCGGCGCATGGCAGACCGCTTCAATATTATGGCCATCAGGCGCAATGACAAATGCGGCATAGTAGTTTTCGCCGTAGGCGCGTAAGCCCGGCGCGCCGTTATCCCGGGCGCCCGCACGCAGCGCCGCCGCGTAAAATGCATCAACCTGCTGCCGGGTTTTTGCGACAAACGCCAGATGCAGGGGCGCCGGTTTGTCATTCGTCTGGAACAGGCAAAGTGAAACATCGCCGGCACTCATTTCCAGACCGTAATCAGGTGTACCTTCATCAATGAGTTCCACGCCCAGCGGCTGAAGCGCATTGAGGAAGAACGTTTTACTTTTTTCGTAATCTCTTACGCCAAATTTGACATGATCGAACATGATCTACTCCTCAGAGGTTATGAACCCATAAAGAGTATATAAAGAGAGTGAAGTCGTACGGGATTAAGCACGGGTCGATGTGACGAGCGTCAATTTTAGGAATGACCGCCTCTGCCGGGGCATACTATCTGTTCAGATAAACGGCAAAATGAAGGCGAGCCGGGCACACGTACGGCGTACGGTGCCGACTTTTTATTGCCTGTCTGCGCGAACCTGGCGGGAATAAGCTGGCATGCGTTTGCCCCGCTGACGGGCAATCAGGCCGCTTTCACCGCTCTGATTTTTTTCGGTTCAGCCGCATCGGATTCCGTTTTATCGGTAGCCGCTGGGGCAGAGAGATCGGGAAGCTTGCTGGTACGCAGAATATGCTGCACGGTCTCTTTCTGCTCGGCAAAATAAAGACCAAGATCTTCAGCCTGCTTCTCGTCCATCTGCATTCCGCTTTGCAACAGCCAGTCGGTGAACGCGTCTGCCATATCGAGCAGCTTGTCGTGAGCGTCAGCCTCTTTCTTACTGGCAAATGTCATTTTCTCTTCACCTTTTCTTACGACAACAAATTTTGTTTCAACAGCCATCACGCACCTCTCATACTGTGTTTATATACAGTATAGCAGCTGCGATTTCATGTTGCAGCTAAAAAATGGTCACATTTCTGGCGAGGAGGGGGCAGCGGTGGAAATCGTGCGCCGCCATGCACCAGGGGCCTGACCGTACTGACGCTTAAAGCTGCGGTTGAAGGACTGCTGTGAGTCAAAGCCCAGCGCGATCGCCACGTTCAGGATCGGCTCATCGCTGTGGGATAGGCGCTCGACCGATTTTTGCAGCTTTTGCGCGCGAATGTACCCGGCGAGGGGATAGCCCGTATGTTCTTTAAACAGGCGCTGAAGGTGCCATTTTGAATAGCCGGATCGCCTGGCGACGGACTCAATGTCCAGACGGCTGTCCAGGTTATGATCGATCCACTCGAGTAAATCATGCATAAAGGCGTCTGTGTTCATTCGGGTATCCCCACGCTGCATCTTTAAAAGTAACTTTGTCTGTTGCATTAAAAGGTGGCGCGTTTTGGTATTAATTGCAAGTTTTATTGTTGCATTTAAATCCTAGACCGAAACGGGGCTTTTAACATCGACTCAAATAGCACATAAAGTGCAACAATTATTCTTGCACTTAATTAAGCGCCTTCCTACAATCGCCGCGAATAGTGTATTCGCAACTGTTACAGTTTTGTGGCGATGAACGACACAAATGGCCTTAAGCCAGCTACCGGACAAAGGAAGTGGCGCGGCGACTCCCGCAGCGTCTTGCCCGGCAGCTACCAATACCGGAATAAAAATAATGAGCCTGCAAAAAACCTGGGGTAACGTTTATCCGAGCGCGCTGGGGGTGATGTTGCTCTCCGTGCTGCTCGTCGGGTGTGATAACAGCGTCGCGCAGAACGCCGCGCCACCCGCGCCCGCCGTCAGCGCCGCTGACGTGGTCGTAAAATCCATTAGCCAGTGGGACAGCTTTAACGGCCGGATCGAAGCGGTGGAGAGCGTTCAGCTTCGCCCGCGCGTTTCCGGCTACATCGATAAAGTGAATTACACCGACGGCCAGGAAGTGAAGAAGGGCGAGGTGCTGTTCACCATTGATGACCGAACCTATCGCGCCGCGCTGGAACAGGCGCAGGCGAACCTGGCGAGAGCCAAAACGCAGGCCAGCCTGGCGCAAAGCGAGGCTAACCGTACCGATAAGCTCATCAACACTCATCTGGTCTCACGGGAAGAGTGGGAGCAGCGTCGCTCGGCCGCCGTTCAGGCGCAGGCCGACATTCGCGCCGCGCAGGCGGCGGTTGACGCCGCGCAGCTCAACCTCGACTTCACCAAAGTGACGGCGCCTATCGACGGTCGCGCCAGCCGGGCGCTGATCACCAGCGGGAACCTTGTCACCGCGGGCGATACCGCCAGCGTCCTCACCACGCTGGTCTCGCAGAAGACGGTTTACGTCTACTTTGACGTGGACGAGTCAACCTACCTTCACTATCAAAATCTTGCCCGCAGCGGGCAGGGGGCGTCCAGCAACCACATGGCGCTGCCGGTGGAGATTGGCCTGACGGGCGAGGATGGCTATCCCCATCAGGGCAAAGTCGACTTCCTGGATAATCAGCTCACGCCGAGCACCGGCACGATCCGCATGCGCGCGCTGCTGGATAACGCGCAGCGTCAGTTCACGCCGGGGCTGTTTGCCCGCGTACGCCTGCCGGGCAGCGCGGAATTTAAAGCCACGCTTGTCGACGACAAAGCGGTGCTGACCGATCAGGATCGCAAGTACGTCTATATCGTCGATAAAGAAGGGAAAGCGCAGCGTCGCGACATCACGCCGGGGCGTCTGGCAGACGGTTTACGCATCGTGCAGCAGGGGCTGAACCCTGGCGATAAAGTCATCATCGAGGGATTACAAAAAGTGTTTATGCCGGGAATGCCGGTAAACGCCAAAACCGTCGCCATGACCGCCAACGCGGCCCTCAACTGATCCCCTGACCTGAGAATCCCACCCATGGACTTTTCCCGCTTTTTCATCGACAGGCCGATTTTTGCCGCCGTCCTGTCGATTCTGATTTTTATCACCGGGTTAATCGCCATCCCGCTGCTGCCGGTAAGCGAATACCCTGACGTCGTGCCGCCAAGCGTGCAGGTGCGCGCGGAGTACCCTGGCGCCAACCCGAAAGTGATTGCCGAGACCGTGGCGACGCCGCTGGAAGAGGCCATCAACGGCGTTGAAAACATGATGTACATGAAATCCGTCGCGGGCTCGGACGGCGTGCTGGTGACCACCGTGACCTTCCGCCCGGGGACTGACCCCGATCAGGCGCAGGTACAGGTGCAAAACCGCGTCGCGCAGGCCGAGGCGCGCCTGCCGGAAGACGTGCGGCGCTTGGGAATTACCACCCAGAAACAGTCGCCGACGCTGACGCTGGTGGTGCATCTGTTCTCGCCAGGCGGTAAATACGACTCCCTGTACATGCGCAACTACGCCACCCTGAAGGTGAAGGACGAGCTGGCGCGTCTGCCCGGCGTCGGCCAGATCCAGATTTTCGGCTCCGGTGAATACGCGATGCGCGTCTGGCTGGATCCCAACAAGGTGGCGTCGCGCGGGCTGACCGCCTCGGACGTGGTGACGGCAATGCAGGAGCAGAATGTACAGGTGTCTGCCGGACAGCTTGGCGCGGAGCCGCTGCCGAAAGAGAGCGATTTCCTGATCTCCATTAACGCGCAGGGCCGTCTGCATACCGAAGAAGAGTTTGGCAATATCGTGCTGAAAACGGCGCAGGACGGTTCGGTCGTCCGGCTGCGCGACGTGGCGCGTATTGAAATGGGCTCCGGCAGCTACGCGCTGCGTTCCCAGCTCAACAATAAAGACGCGGTCGGGATTGGTATCTTCCAGTCGCCGGGAGCGAACGCCATCGACCTGTCAAACGCGGTGCGCGCCAAAATGGACGAACTGTCCACGCGTTTCCCGGCGGATATGAAGTGGGCGGCGCCTTACGATCCGACCGTTTTCGTGCGCGACTCCATCCGTGCGGTGGTGCAAACGCTGCTGGAAGCGGTGGTGCTGGTCGTGCTGGTGGTGATCCTGTTCCTGCAAACCTGGCGCGCGTCGATTATTCCGCTGATCGCGGTGCCGGTTTCGGTGGTGGGCACCTTCAGCATTCTTTACCTGCTGGGCTTCTCGCTCAATACCCTGAGCCTGTTTGGGCTGGTATTGGCCATCGGTATCGTGGTGGATGACGCCATCGTGGTGGTGGAAAACGTCGAGCGAAATATCGAAGAGGGGCTGGCCCCGCTTGCGGCGGCGCATCAGGCAATGCGCGAGGTGTCCGGGCCGATTATCGCGATTGCGCTGGTGCTGTGCGCGGTGTTTGTGCCGATGGCGTTTCTCTCGGGCGTGACCGGACAGTTCTACAAACAGTTTGCGGTGACGATCGCCATCTCCACGGTGATCTCCGCCATCAACTCGCTGACGCTCTCCCCGGCGCTGGCGGCGCTGCTGTTAAAACCGCACGGCGCGCCGAAAGATTTTCCGACCCGGCTTATCGACCGTCTGTTCGGCTGGATTTTCCGTCCGTTTAACCGCTTTTTCCACCGCAGTTCGAACGGCTATCAGGGGCTGGTGGGCAAAACGCTCGGCCGTCGCGGCGCGGTGTTTGCGGTCTATCTGCTGCTGCTCTGCACGGCGGGCGTGATGTTTAAAGCGGTACCGGGCGGGTTTATTCCGACCCAGGACAAGCTGTACCTGATTGGCGGCGTGAAAATGCCGGAAGGCTCATCCCTTGCGCGCACCGACGCGGTGATCCGCAAAATGAGCGAAATCGGCATGAACACCGAGGGCGTGGACTATGCGGTCGCGTTCCCGGGGCTGAACGCGTTGCAGTTCACCAACACGCCGAATACCGGGACGGTGTTCTTTGGCCTGAAGCCGTTCGACCAGCGCAAACATTCCGCTGCGGAAATAAACGCCGAGATCAACGCCAAAATCGCGCAAATCCAGGAGGGCTTTGGCTTCTCAATTCTGCCGCCGCCGATTTTAGGGCTGGGACAGGGATCGGGCTATTCCCTGTATATTCAGGATCGCGCGGGCCTGGGCTATGGTGCGCTGCAAAACGCGGTGAACACCATGTCCGGCGCGATTATGCAGACGCCGGGGATGCATTTCCCGATCTCAACCTACCAGGCGAACGTGCCGCAGCTGGACGTGCAGGTTGACCGCGATAAGGCGAAAGCGCAGGGCGTGTTGCTGACCGATCTCTTCGGTACGCTGCAAACCTATCTGGGCTCGTCGTACGTGAATGACTTTAACCAGTTCGGGCGCACCTGGCGCGTAATGGCCCAGGCAGACGGGCAGTTCCGCGACAGCGTGGAGGATATTGCTAACTTACGCACCCGCAATAATCAGGGCGAAATGGTGCCGATTGGCAGTATGGTGAACATCAGCACCACCTACGGTCCGGACCCGGTGATCCGCTACAACGGCTACCCGGCGGCGGATTTGATTGGCGATGCTGACCCGCGCGTGCTCTCGTCCACGCAGGCGATGACGCAGCTGGAAGGTATGTCGAAGCAGATCCTGCCCAACGGGATGAACATTGAATGGACCGACCTGAGCTTCCAGCAGGCCACGCAGGGGAACACGGCGCTGATCGTCTTCCCGGTCGCGGTGCTGCTGGCGTTCCTGGTGCTGGCGGCGCTGTATGAGAGCTGGACGCTGCCGCTGGCGGTGATCCTCATCGTGCCGATGACGATGCTGTCCGCGCTGTTTGGCGTCTGGCTGACCGGGGGGGATAACAACGTGTTCGTGCAGGTGGGGCTGGTGGTCCTGATGGGGCTGGCCTGTAAAAACGCCATTCTTATCGTGGAGTTTGCCCGCGAGCTGGAAATGCAGGGCAAAGGGATTATGGAAGCCGCGCTGGAGGCGTGCCGCCTGCGTTTACGCCCGATCGTGATGACCTCCATCGCCTTTATCGCCGGGACTATTCCGCTGATCCTCGGCCACGGCGCGGGTGCCGAAGTACGCGGCGTTACCGGGATCACGGTCTTCTCCGGGATGCTGGGCGTGACGCTGTTTGGTCTGTTCCTCACGCCGGTGTTCTACGTGACGCTGCGTAAACTCGTGACGCGCCGCAAAGAGGAAAGGGACGCTCTGCCTGCATAAGGTTGTTGCAGATAACAAAAAACCGCCTTCACTGTGAAGGCGGTTTTTTTATGGCACGCGAAAAAATTAGTGGGCTTCTTTATATTTCGCCATCAGCTCCGGCACCGGATCGCAGCCGCTAGTGTCAGCTTTTTTGACCTCTTCCAGGGCGCTAGCCACGGTATGGCGAGCCAGTACCGCCAGCGAAGCCTCTTCGGCTTCTTCTGAGATTGATTTGAAGTACCAGCACGCGTTAGCGCTGACCACACAGCGGGCCGGCACGTCAGGGCGCGACGCCCAGAGCTTTTTATCTTCGATGACCGACAGGTAAATATCGCGAAGGGTGATCTCTTCCGGCGGGCGACCAAGATGAATAGAGCCGTTGCGGCCAAGCGTTGAAACGATAATGCCGTCACGCGTGAGCGGTACCATCAGTTTGCGGATGAAGCTCGGGTTTGCTTCCAGACCGTAGGCCAGAATCGCACTCGTCGAACGTTCGCCTAACTGCTCCGCCATCGCTACGCTGAGAACCATCTGCAAAGCTGTCGGGAAGCGGTAATCTAACATGTTTGTTTCCTGGGTTGCGGTGAATCTTGTTCTTTTTGGCACCGCAGAGGTGAATAAGCAATAAACAACAATATAACAAATACGGGAATTTTTTTGAAGCAATCTGCGGCATTTGCGATCGAACACCCTTTTCTTGTTTAGCTAAACGTGCGGTTAGGGAAGTTACCCTTCGCCTCAGACCTGGCTTGCGTAAACACGCAGAGATTCAGGCGCTGCTATCTATAAAAGGATGCTTTATGTTAGTCGCACCTATCCGTCAGGGCACAACCATGATTACAGTAGAGAAGTCAGATCCAAATTCTTCAGAATCCTGTTACCTGATCGAACTGCTGTCAGCAGAACTCGCCGCCATTACGGGTGACAACGGCAAAAGCAATTTTAATGCGGAAGCAATGAGTGATGAAAAAGCCCTATGGGCATTAGCAAAAAATACCCAGGGCAAAGCAATAGGGTGCGGTGCGATACGGCCATTGACGCAACATACGGCCGAGCTTAAAAGAATGTTTTCAGACCGAAGTATGCCAGGGGTGGGTAGTGCGTTACTCAATTTTCTTGAAAAATCAGCAAAAGAGATGGGGTACACCGAACTTAGGCTGGAAACCCGACATATCAACTATCGGGCCGTCAAGTTCTACAAGAAAAAGGGTTATGTCCGTATTGAAAATTATGGCCCATACATAGGCAGGACTGAAGCGATATGCTTTTCAAAAGCATTGCGCTGAATATTTGAATCTAATTTAGCGTCTACGCTTATTGCACAAACTAAAAACTCAGCATCATATCCCAGCTTCAACCGTCGCCATCATCGACGGCAGCTCGCTAACCAGTTTATCAACGGCCAGTCTGACTTTCAGGGAGAGGTGAGGCGTGCGCGGCCATACGGCATAGACGGGCCAGCTTCCTGACGACTGATTTTTTAGAATTTCTTTCAGGCTGCCGTCAACCAGCTGCTCGCGCACGAGCCAGTAGGGTAGCCAGACGATGCCGCCGCCTGATATCGCGACATCTTTTACCGCCTGCATATCATCCATCATGATTCTGGCGGGCGGGATCATCTCCGTCATTTCACCCCTTTCATTTTTTACCCGCCACTTCAAAACGCGTCCTGAATGGATATGGGCAATCGCGGCGTGGTGTTTGAGTTCCTCTGACGAAGCAGGCTCACCGGCCCGCTGGAGATACTCCGGGGACGCGCAAAAAACCATGGTGTGAGAGGCGAGTTTACGGGCGATCAGGCTGCTGCTGTCGGCCAGGGCGCCGATTCTGACGGCCATATCAAACCCTTCTTCCGGTAAGTCGACCTGACGATCGCTAAAGGATATTTCCAGCGTCAGCCCCGGATGTTCCTTTGTCAGCGTGGAGAGCAGCGGTGAGATACATAGGTGTCCGAGCAGAACGGGGACGGACACCCTGAGTTTTCCGCTGGCCTGCATTTTTCCGCCTTCCAGAATATCCTCCGCCGTTTTGATTTCGTTAAGCGCCCGGCGGCAGTATTCATAATAAAGCGAGCCTTCATCAGTCAGGCTCTGGGTGCGGGTTGTGCGCTGAAAAAGGGTAACACCCAGCCTTTCCTCAAGCCGGGATATGGTTTTCGCAACGGCCGAGCGCGTTACGTTCAGCTTTTCCGCCGCCTGCGAAAAACTGGCTGATTCAGCGGCGGTCACGAAAACGGGAATACTGCCGATCTCACTTTTCATATTGTTGCCTTAGCGGAATCAATAATGAGAAATACTATCTCCATTGTCATTAAAGAGGCAATGCTAGAATCTTGAGCATCCGTTATTTATGACGCTGGAGTCACCATGAAACGCTGGATTTTGAACGAAACAGGGCGTGAGAACTTAACGCTTATAGATGCAGACATCCCTCAGCCTGGCCCGAATGAAGTGCTGGTTCGGGTGAACGCTGTCTCTTTAAACTTTCGCGATAAGGTCATCATAGAGGGCGGAATGGGCATGGGTATGCCGATGCCCTTTACGCCGGGCTCGGATATGGCTGGCGTGGTGGAGGCGGTGGGCCCCGGCACCACCCGCTTCTGCGAGGGCGATCGGGTGATCTCATCCTTTAACGCCGACTGGATCGATGGAAAGCTGCAAAACACCGCCAAACATCCGCACTACAACACGATTGGCTACGCCATTCAGGGGGTGCTGGCCGAGTACGTGGTGATGAATGAAGCGTGGCTGGTCCACGCCCCGCAGACGCTGACCGATGCCGAAGCCAGCACGCTGGTCTGTGCCGGACTGACGGCCTGGTTTGCGTTAATTGAGCGCGGTGGGCTTCGCGCCGGGGAAAGCGTGCTTGTTCAGGGAACCGGGGGTGTAGCGCTTTTCGCGCTTCAGATAGCGAAAATGGTGGGTGCTGAAGTTTACGTTACCTCGTCCAGCGACGAGAAGCTGGACGCTGCGGCGGCGCTGGGAGCCGACTACGGCATTAACCGTAACAAAGAGGACTGGGTCGAGGCCGTGTACCGACTGACGAATGAACGGGGTATCGATCATGTGGTGGATACGGTGGGCGGGCGTAACTTTGCCGATTCTGTGCACGCGGTGGCGTCACATGGCCGAATCTCTCTGATTGGAATGATGGACATCCACGATACGTCCGCCCCGGGATCGCTGCTGCTGTTGAAATCGCCGACGGTTCAGGGAATTGGCGTAGGCCATCGCCGGGCACTCGAAGATTTTGTCCGGGCCGTGGACAGCGTCAAGCTGAAACCCGTTATCGATAAATCATTTAGCATGGAAGAATTGCCCAAAGCACTGAACCAGCTCGATAAAGGCGCGTTCGGGAAAATCGTTATCAATGTGGGTTGATAGAAAAGCGCCGTAAACATTAAAAAGCCAGCAACATTTGCTGGCTTTTTCCATCACCGATACAGCGTCTTGTCCGCCACCGGAATCAACAGCCCAGACTGCCAGCTCGCCAGCGTCAGCCGGGCCAGCTGCCCGAGTGCGACGTAGAACGGATGTCCGGCGTTGTCGATAAACACCTCCAGGAAGCGCTGGCTCCACGGCAGCAGATGCCAGGCCAGCAGCTGGTCGCGCTCTGCATCGCGGTCGTTCTCAGCAAGCCATGCGGCGAGCATTAACAGAGTGCCGAAGTGATCTTCTGGCTCGTTCTGCTGCATCTCGAAGGCAATCGCGTTTTCGCGCATCCACTGGCGCAGCGCGAGGGTCGAGTCGCCGAACAATACGGATTCACGATCCAGCCACACCGAGCCCCACGG
>NZ_JAKCMV010000047.1 GCF_021440515.1 Enterobacter asburiae
CGCCGCGGCCAGCAGTTCGTGATCGCCACGAGTATCGCCCCAGGCGCGCAGGTGGTAGTCGTTCAGATTGCCGTACACCTTCTCAAGCCTTGCGACCTTCTGCGCACAGCGGCAGTTGTGCCCGGTAATGCGTCCGGTCAGCTTGCCGTCCTTCACTTCTAACTGCGTACCAATCAGCTTGATCCCCAGTTTGTCGGCCCAGGGCTGTAGTACCAGCGCCGGAGAGGCGGAGCAGATGGTCACTTCCGCACCGGAATTGACCTCTGCGGCGACCGCCATCACGCCCGCCGGGCGCATCAGCTTCGTCCAGTATTTCTCGCAAAACGCTTCGGCCTGCTGGCGCAGCCAGCGTTCGTCGACGCCCGTCAGGAAGGTTTTGATCAGCACCTCTTTCAGCTCGTCGCGGGTCAGCTTGCGGCGAACGCAGTGGAGCGTAGGCAGCGCCATACGCACCAGGCGGCCCGCGAAGTAACGTTTGCCAAAGGCAAAGCGCAGGAAGGGGATAAAACTGTCGTGGTGAGTCAGAGTTCCATCAAAATCAAAGACGGATAGCACGCTGGATTTCGCCACGGCCTCGTCGGCAATCATATTGGTCATAAATAGGTCTTAGCTGAAATACACATTCTGTTCATTAGTTTACCCGCTTTAACACCACAGTCCTTATACATGTGCATATTTTTATCGATCTTGCGACCCTGGCCGTCAGTCCAATTTTGGTCTCGATAAACGTTGGGTGAAAAGTGAGCTGTCTATATTATCACCGCATCGAAAGATATTTCAGGGGAACCTTGTTCTCCACACGTAAGGAAAAACTCACTCACTGCTTTTGATGCGTTATGAACTACAGACTTCTTATTTCAATACTGTCGTTAAGCTTTGCCTCGTTTTCTGCTTTTAGCTTTCAGCTGCCCCCGTCGATGCTAACGGAACACAGTTCCTTATTGATCTTTCCGGCAAAAAGCGCGTTGATGCATGACGATCCCGGCCCGCTGCGCTCGCGTATTCTCGATCAATACCAGAAGTGGAAAGGGACGCACTACCGCTGGGGCGGCACCACGCACAACGGCGTGGATTGCTCGGCGCTGATGCAGCATCTGTTCAGCGACGCGGCGCACCTTAACCTGCCGCGCACCACGGGCGAGCAGATCCAGCGCGGCGTTCAGGTGGCGCAATACCGGTTGAAAGCGGGCGATCTGGTCTTCTTCCAGACCGGGCCACACCGCCGTCACGTCGGCGTCTATATCGGTGACAGCCAGTTTATTCACGCCTCGACCAGCCAGGGCGTCACCGTGTCGACGCTTGCTGATAATTACTGGCAGGCGCGCTTTATTACTGCCCGCCGGGTGGCAGGCAGTGCGGCCTGAGTCGGCTAGATAATGTCGTCCACCACGCCACCGTCGACGCGCAGCGCTGCGCCAGAGGTGGCGGAGGACTGGGCCGAGCAGACGTAGACCACCATGTTAGCCACCTCTTCCACCGTAGCGGCGCGCTGGATAACCGAGCTTGGGCGATTGGCCATCACGAACTCTTTCGCTAGCGTTTCCAGCGATTTGCCGGTTTTTTCCATTTCGTCTTTCATCATCTCGGCAAAACCGTCCGACATCGTTGGCCCCGGCAGCACGCTGTTGACCGTAACGCCGCTGCCCGCCACGAATTTTGCCAGCCCGCGCGCCAGCGAAAGCTGTGCGGTTTTGGTTACGCCGTAGTGGATCATGTCTGCCGGAATATTGCAGGCCGATTCCGACGAGATAAACACCACGCGCCCCCAGCCTTTTTTCACCATGCCCGGCAGCAGGGCACGGGACAGGCGCACGCCCGACATCACGTTGGTCTGCCAGTAGCGCTCCCATGTTTCATCGTCGGTGGCGTAAAAATCCTGCGGGCCGTAGATCCCGGCGTTGTTCACCAGAATATCCACGTCTGACGCAATCTTCAGCAGCGCATCCACGCCCTCCTGCGAGCTAAGATCGGCAATGGCGGCGCGAACCTGCACGCCCGGCACTACCTGCTGTAGCTGCTGAATACCTTTATTCACCGAGTCGGTGCTGCGCCCGTTGATAATCACTTCCGCGCCGCTCTCCGCCAGCCCGCGGGCAATGGCAAAACCAATGCCGCCGGTTGAGGCGGTGACCAGCGCGACTTTCCCCGTAAAATCGATTTTCATTGCCTGCTCCTTGTCGTTTTAAGGTTGTGACCTTAAAGCGTAGCAGGTGGGGATGACGGCTCCTGGCTAAAGAGGCGCAACAGGGTGTCGACCTGCTCGTCGAGCGGGGCGAGGGAGCGCTTCACGATCAGATGCAGCGGCGTGGCGCGGCGCGTGCCGTGGCCGAGCGGCAGCGTTTTCAGCACGCCCCGTTCCAGCTGAGGCTGAATACGCTCTTCCGGCAGCCAGCCGTAGCCCACCTGATACATCACCGCCTCTATCGCGGCATCGATGGTCGAGAAGGTCCACGACTCCCCGGCGGCGCGCGCGGCCTGCTGGCTGTCCGCAATCTGAACGAGCGGCCAGGGGCGCAGCATCTCCTCATTTAATGGGGCGGGGAGCGAAAACAGCGGGTGATCCCGATGGGCGACGGCCACGAAATCCACGTTCATCAGCCACTCGCCAAGCCCGGTGATGTCCTGGCGGCGGGTAAGCACCATCACGTCGGCCTCGTTATTCAGCGCGTCGGCGCGGGTATTTTCCAGCACCTCGGTAAGGTGCACCTGAGTCTGCGGATAGCGCTGCTGGAATTCTCTTAAAATGGCGAACAGCCGACGCCGCGGGAAAATACTGTCTACCATAAGATCGATGCGGGTGCGCATCCCGCTCTTAAGCGTCGCGGCGCGCGTTTCGACGTAGGCGAACGCCTTCAGCAGCGGTTTCACCTGATTTAACAGCAGCTCCCCCGCGGGCGTCAGTACCGCCCGTCGTCCTTCCGCCACCAGCAGCGCGACGCCCAGGCGCTCCTGCAATAATGCGAGGTTGTAGCTCACGGAAGACTGGCTGCGGTTGGTAAGTTCTGCCGCTTTGGCAAAACTGCCCGCCTCTACGACGTGTTCCAGTAATGACCACTGCTCCAGCGTTGTTTTGTGCATGACATATCTAAATTTTGAATTAATTTGATTCAAACATAGCGTTATTCATTCATTTTTTGAAGGGGTACGATACGTTCATCAACACAAAGGAGACACATTATGAGCAACTTTGATAAACATGATTTGAGCGGCTTCGTCGGTAAACATCTGGTTTATACCTACGATAACGGCTGGAACTACGAAATTTACGTGAAAAACGAAAACACCCTCGACTACCGTATCCACAGCGGCCTGGTGGGGAACCGTTGGGTGAAAGACCAGCAGGCGTACATCGTTCGCGTCGGCGAAAGCATCTACAAAATTTCCTGGACTGAACCGACCGGTACCGACGTCAGCCTGATCGTGAACCTGGGCGACAAACTGTTCCACGGGACTATCTTCTTCCCGCGCTGGATCATGAACAATCCGGAAAAAACCGTCTGCTTCCAGAACGATCATATCCCGCTGATGAACAGCTATCGTGACGCAGGCCCGGCGTACCCAACCGAAGTGATTGATGAGTTTGCCACTATTACCTTTGTGCGCGACTGTGGGGCAAATAACGACAGCGTCATTGATTGTGCTGCCAGCGAATTACCAGAAAACTTTCCAGATAACCTGAAATAAGCGCGACAATTAACTAAAAAGAAAAGTTCCCGCCCCGTTTCAATTAACGTTGAAATGGGGCGGGATTTTTTTATTTGTTGAGGCTCTGTTTAGAAAAAACATAATTGAGAGTGAGGTAAATCACATAATAAATAATTCATAATCAGATAACCCACTGTTATATATGCATTAAAATGCATGCATGCAATTAAGTACGGCCCTGTCTTAATTTTTTCCTAAGAAATGAACGCTACCTTGTGATGAGTTTATGGTTCGTTGAAATACACGCTCCGGCATTTGGTTAATATAAAAAAGCTGCCTTTCATATCTCAAGGAAATTAATAATGAGTGATTTTCTGCCTTTTTCTCGCCCCTCGATGGGAAGCGAAGAATTAGCCGCGTTGCAGGAGGTCATTACCTCTGGCTGGATCACCACCGGGCCAAAAAATCAGGCACTTGAAGAGGCGTTTTGTACCCTGACCGGCAATCGTCACGCGATTGCGGTGTGCTCGGCCACGGCAGGGATGCACGTCACCCTGATGGCGATGGGCATTGGTCACGGCGATGAAGTGATCACCCCCTCGCTGACCTGGGTGTCCACGCTCAACATGATTGTGCTGCTGGGCGCCACGCCGGTGATGATCGACGTCGACAAAGACACGCTGATGGTGACGCCAGAGGCCATCGAAGCCGCCATCACGCCGCGCACCAAAGCCATCGTGCCCGTCCATTACGCCGGTGCGCCTTGCGATATCGATGCCATCCGCGCCCTCGGCAAACGTCACGGCATTCCGGTGATTGAAGACGCGGCCCACGCGGCAGGCACTTATTACAAAGACCGCCACGTTGGCTGGCAGGGTACGGCTATCTTCTCGTTCCACGCCATCAAAAACATGACCTGCGCCGAAGGCGGGCTGGTGGTGACCGATGACGAGGCGCTGGCGCAGCGTATCCGCAGCCTGAAGTTCCACGGCCTCGGCGTGGACGCCTACGACCGCCAGACCCACGGCCGCGCGCCGCAGGCGGAAGTCATAACGCCCGGCTACAAATACAACCTCGCGGATATCAACGCCGCGCTGGCGCTGGTGCAGCTCGGCAAGCTGAAAGAGGCCAATAAACGCCGTCAGGCGATCGCCGAACGCTACCTGAGCGAGCTGGCCGACACGCCGTTTGAGCCGCTGCGCATCCCCGAGTGGTCGCACGTCCACGCCTGGCACCTGTTTATCATCCGCGTGGACGAAGCCCGCTGCGGCATCTCCCGCGACAGCCTGATGGCGGCGCTGAAGGAGAAGGGCATTGGCACCGGCCTGCACTTCCGCGCGTCGCACACGCAAAAATATTACCGCGAGCGTTTTCCTGATGTATCGCTCCCCCATTCTGAATGGAACAGCGCGCGTATTTGTTCTCTCCCCCTTTTTCCGGACATGACTCATGACGACACAACCCGCGTCATTACCGCACTCCATCAGCTTGCAGGACATTGATATGTTCAGCGCGCCGCCTGTACAAAAAGTGTCTGTGGTAATTCCCGTTTACAACGAGCAGGAGAGCCTGCCCGAGCTGATCCGCCGCACCACCGCCGCCTGCGACACGCTGGGCAAGGCCTATGAAATCCTGCTGGTGGACGACGGCAGCAGCGATGACTCCGCGCGGATGCTGACCGAAGCCGCGCAGGCGGAAGGCAGCCACGTGGTGGCGGTGCTGCTTAACCGTAACTACGGCCAGCATTCGGCCATCATGGCGGGGTTCAGCCACGTTACCGGGGATCTGATTATCACCCTCGACGCCGACCTGCAAAACCCGCCGGAGGAGATCCCGCGCCTGGTGGCGAAGGCCGACGAGGGCTATGACGTGGTGGGCACGGTGCGTCAGAACCGTCAGGACAGCCTGTTCCGCAAGCTGGCCTCCCGCACCATTAACCGCCTGATCCAGCGCACCACCGGCAAAGCGATGGGCGACTACGGCTGCATGCTGCGCGCCTATCGCCGCCACATCGTCGACGCCATGCTGCACTGCCACGAGCGCAGCACCTTTATTCCTATCCTGGCGAACACCTTCGCCCGCAAAGCGACGGAGATCCCGGTGCTGCACGCCGAGCGCGAGCACGGGGAATCGAAGTACAGCTTTATGCGCCTGATTAACCTGATGTATGACCTGATCACCTGCCTGACCACCACGCCGCTGCGGCTGTTAAGCGTCTTCGGCAGCGTGATTGCGCTCGCCGGATTTGCGATCTCCGTTCTGCTGGTCGCGCTGCGCCTGGTCTTTGGCCCGCAGTGGGCGGCGGAAGGGGTCTTTATGCTCTTTGCCGTGCTGTTCATGTTCATCGGCGCCCAGTTTATCGGCATGGGCCTGCTCGGTGAGTACATAGGCCGTATCTATAACGATGTCCGCGCACGTCCGCGCTACTTTATTCAACGTGTTGTCCGTCAGGAGCACGAAGCATCTCAAGAGGAAATTCACCCATGAAAGCTGTTGTATTTGCCTATCACGATATGGGGTGCGCGGGCACGCTGGCCCTGCTGGACGCGGGTTACGACATCGCGGCAATCTTCACTCACCCGGACACCGCGGGCGAAAATCACTTCTTCGGCTCCGTGGCGCGCATTGCCGCCGAGCGCGGGATTCCGGTCTATGCCCCGGACGACGTGAACCACCCCCTGTGGGTTGACCGTATTCAACAGCTTGCCCCGGATGTGATTTTCTCGTTCTACTATCGCAACCTGCTGAGCGACGACATTTTACGTCTGGCTCCGGAAGGCGCGTTTAACCTGCACGGCTCTCTGCTGCCCGCCTACCGTGGCCGCGCGCCGCTGAACTGGGTGCTGGTGAACGGCGAAAGCGAAACCGGCGTGACCCTGCACCGCATGGTGCGTCGCGCAGACGCCGGGGCGATTCTGGCGCAGCAGAAAGTGGCTATCGATGCGGATGAAAACGCGCTGCAACTGCACCATAAGCTCTGCGAAGCGGCGAAGGCCCTGCTGCGCGATGTCTTGCCCGCCATCAAACAGGGCAACGTGACCGAAACGGCGCAGGATGAGAGCAAGGCCAGCTGCTTTGGCCGCCGCACGCCGGAAGACGGTCGCCTGGACTGGAACAAACCCGCCCGTCAGCTGCACAACCTGGTGCGTGCGGTCACCGATCCGTGGCCGGGGGCGTACAGCTTTGCCGGGGTGAGCAAATTTATCGTCTGGAAATCCCGCGTGCGCGACGACGTTCCGGCAGCCAAACCGGGCACGGTAATGTCGGTTTCTCCGCTGATCGTCAGCTGCGGCGAGCAGGCGCTGGAAATTATCACCGGGCAGACCGACAGCGGCCTGTACGTGCAGGGCGCGCAGATGGCGCAGTCTCTGGGTCTGGTGGCCGGTGCGCTGATCACCAGCGCCCCGGTGGTGGCGATTAAACGCCGCACCCGCGTGCTGATCCTCGGCGTAAACGGCTTTATCGGTAACCACCTGACCGAGCGTCTGCTTAAAGACGACAACTACGAAATCTACGGTCTGGACATCGGATCCGATGCCATCAGCCGTTTCCTCAACAACCCGCGCTTCCACTTCGTTGAAGGGGATATCAGCATCCACTCCGAGTGGATCGAGTACCACATTAAAAAATGCGACGTGGTGCTGCCGCTGGTGGCGATCGCCACGCCAATTGAATACACCCGTAACCCGCTGCGCGTGTTCGAGCTGGACTTCGAAGAGAACCTGAAGATCATCCGCGACTGCGTGAAATACGATAAGCGCATCATCTTCCCGTCCACCTCTGAGGTGTACGGCATGTGTACCGACAACAACTTCGACGAAGACACCTCGAACCTGGTGGTGGGGCCGATCAACAAGCAGCGCTGGATCTACTCGGTCTCTAAACAGCTGCTCGACCGCGTGATCTGGGCCTACGGCGAAAAAGAGGGGCTGCGCTTTACCCTGTTCCGTCCGTTTAACTGGATGGGCCCGCGTCTGGACAACCTGAACGCGGCGCGTATCGGCAGCTCGCGCGCCATCACCCAGCTGATCCTGAACCTGGTGGAAGGCTCGCCAATCAAGCTTATCGAAGGCGGCAAGCAGAAACGCTGCTTCACCGACATCAGCGACGGCATTGAAGCGCTGTTCCGCATCATCGAAAACAAGGACAACCGCTGCAACGGGGCGATCATCAACATCGGCAACCCGGAAAACGAAGCGAGCATTCGCGAACTGGCAGAGATGCTGCTCGCCAGCTTCGAGCGCCATCCGCTGCGCAGCCAGTTCCCGCCGTTCGCCGGTTTCCGCGAAGTGGAAAGCAGCAGCTACTATGGTAAGGGTTATCAGGACGTTGAGCACCGTAAGCCAAGCATCCGCAACGCGAAGCGCTGCCTGAACTGGACGCCGACGGTGAAGATGGAACAGACCATCGATGAAACGCTCGATTTCTTCCTGCGCACCGTGGAGCTGGCGGAAAAGGCATCATGAAAAAAGTCGGCTTACGTATAGATGTCGACACCTTCAGGGGCACGCGCGACGGCGTGCCTGCGCTGCTCGAACTGTTGAGCAAGCATGAAGTGCGGTCGAGTATTTTCTTCAGCGTGGGTCCCGACAACATGGGGCGCCATTTGTGGCGCCTGATTAAACCTGCCTTTCTGTTCAAGATGCTGCGCTCGCGCGCGGCATCGCTGTACGGCTGGGACATTCTGCTGGCCGGCACCGCCTGGCCGGGCAGGCGCATCGGCGCGGGCAATGAGGCCATCATCCGCGAGGCGGCGCGTCTGCACGAGATGGGGCTGCACGCCTGGGATCACCATGCGTGGCAGGCCTGGGCGGGCGTCTGGGATATTCCCCGCCTCAGCCGTGAGGTGGAGCGCGGGATGATGGAGCTGGAGGCCATTACCGGCCAGCCGGTCCAGTGTTCGGCGGTGGCGGGCTGGCGCGCGGATCAGCGGGTGGTGAAGGCCAAAGAGCCGTTTGCGTTTCGCTACAACAGCGACTGCCGCGGCAGCGGGCCGTTTTTGCCTCAGCTGAGCCAACACCGCACGGGCACCGTGCAGATCCCGGTCACGCTTCCCACCTGGGATGAGGTGGTCGGGCGCGAGGTGAGCGCCGAGGGCTTTAACCGCTACATTCTGGACGCAATCCATCGCGACGGCGGCACGCCGGTTTACACCATTCACGCCGAAGTGGAGGGCATCGCGTACCAGCACGACTTCGACGCGCTGCTGACGATGGCCGCACAAGAGGGCATTGCGTTCTGCCCGCTGAGCGAGCTGTTGCCTGACGATCTCAGCACGCTGCCCGTCGGCAAAATCGTCCGTAAAGAGATGGCTGGCCGGGAAGGCTGGCTGGGTTATCAACAGATCCTGAGCACGGAATCATGAAAACAGCCCGTTATGGCGTCGGCCTTTTCGCCCTGTTTGTCGTCTATTACCTTATTCCGGTCGATATCCGCCTGCTGTGGCAGCCGGACGAAACCCGCTACGCGGAAATCAGCCGCGAGATGCTGGCCTCCGGGGACTGGATCGTCCCGCATTTTCTGGGGCTGCGTTACTTCGAAAAACCGATAGCCGGATACTGGATCAACAGTATCGGACAGCTGCTGTTTGGCCACACCAACTTCGCCGTGCGCGCCGGGGCGATTTTCTCCACCGGGCTGGCGGCGCTGCTGGTTATCTGGCTGGCCTGGCGCATCTGGCGCGACAGGCGCGTGGCGCTGCTCTCGGGCGTGATTTTCCTGACCCTGTTCCTCGTTTACGGCATTGGCACCTACGCGGTGCTGGATCCGATTATTACCCTCTGGCTGGTGGCGGCGATGTGCTGCTTCTGGCTGGCGGCGCAGGCGAAAACCATCGCCGGAAAAGCGGGCGGCTATCTGCTGCTGGGCCTGGCCTGCGGCATGGGGGTGATGACCAAAGGGTTCCTCGCTCTCGCCGTGCCGGTGATTGGCGTGCTGCCGTGGGTGATTGCTCAAAAGCGCTGGAAAGAGGTGCTGCTGTTCGGCTGGCTGGCGGTACTCAGCTGCGTGCTGATTGTTCTGCCCTGGGGGCTGGCGATTGCCCAGCGCGAGGCGGACTTCTGGCGCTACTTCTTCTGGGTAGAGCATATTCAGCGCTTCGCCCAGAGCGACGCCCAGCATAAGGCGCCGTTCTGGTACTACCTGCCGTTCCTGATTGCCGGAAGCCTGCCGTGGCTGGCGCTGCTGCCGGGCGCGCTGCGTCAGGGCTGGCGCGGGCGAGCAAATGACGGCGGCGGTCTGTACCTGCTCGGATGGGTGGTGATGCCGCTGGTGTTCTTCAGCATCGCCAAAGGCAAGCTGCCCACCTACATTCTGCCGTGCTTTGCCCCGCTGGCGATGCTGATGGCGCACTACGCCTGCACCGTGGCGGAAAAGGGCGGTAAGGTGCTGCGCATCAACGGCGGGATCAACCTCGCGTTTGGCGTGGTCGGCGTCGTGGCGGCGCTGGTGGTGTCGCCGTGGGGGCTGACCAAACACCCGGTCTGGACCGCCGTTGAGCTGTATAAAGTCTTCTGCGCGGTGGTGGCGTTTCTTATCTGGGCGCTGGTTGGCTGGTTTACGCTGCGCCAGAGCCAGAAGCGCTGGTGGCTGGCGGCGCTCTGTCCGTTCGGTCTGGCGCTGCTGATTGGCTTTGCTATTCCAAACCGGGTGGTGGATTCCAAACAGCCGCAGTCGCTGGTGGATACCGTGCGCGATCCGCTCGTCGCCAGCCGCTACGTGCTGGCCAACAACGTCGGCGTGGCGTCCGGGCTGGCGTGGGAGCTTAAGCGCAGCGACATCGTGCTCTACGGGCAGAGCGGCGAGCTGCGCTACGGGCTGGACTACCCGGACGTGCAGAACCGTTTTGTCGGCAAAGATGACTTTCCGCAGTGGCTGGCGGCGCATCGCCAGCAGGGGCGCATCTCGCTGGTGATTTTGCTGTCCAGCAACGACGATCTTGAGCGCCTGAAGCTGCCAAAACCGGACAGCCTGTATATTCAGGGGCGTCTGGCCTACTTGCAGTATCTGCCGAAATGATGGCCTGGTTCTGGCTGGTGCTGGCAAGCCTGCTGAGCTGCGCGGGACAGCTGTGCCAGAAACAGGCGACCCGCCCGGCGACAAACGGGCGGCGCGGGGTGCATATCGCCCTCTGGCTGGGGCTGGCGCTGATGGCGCTGGGCCTGGGGATGCTGGTGTGGCTGGTGGTGTTGCAGCGCCTGCCGGTGGGCATTGCCTATCCGATGCTCAGCCTGAACTTCGTCTGGGTCACGCTGGCGGCGAAAACCCTCTGGCGTGAAAAGGTGGCGGCGCACCACTGGCTGGGGGTCGCGCTGATTATGGTCGGGATTGTCCTGCTGGGAGGAAGCCTGTGAAAGGCGTTTTCTGGGCGCTGTGCAGCGTCGTGCTGGTCAGCGTCGCACAGCTGCTGCTGCGCTATGCGATGGTGACGCTGCCGCCGGTGGGCGAGGACTTCGCCTTCCTGCTCGCCCTGTGGCACGTTGCGCCGGGCAGCGGGGCGCTGCTGCTTGGGCTGATGGGCTACGCGGCCTCGATGGGCTGCTGGTATCTGGCGCTGCACCGCATGGCGCTGAGCCGGGCCTACGCGCTGTTGAGCATTAGCTACATTCTGGTGTGGGGCGCGGCGATTATGCTGCCCGGCTGGGGAGAGCGCTTCTCCTGGACCGGACTCGCGGGCGTCGGATGCATTATCCTGGGCGTGCTGGTGATTTTCAGGCCTGCTGTATCCCGTGAAGGGAAATCGCCTCAGCGGTAAGGGTAAACGGGGTAGGGGTGCAGACGGCAAGGCTCAGGGAGCCAAACTGAAGCTGGCTCACCGAATGCCCCTGCGCGGTGCTGTCGATGCTGACAATCTGCCAGGCGCTGCCGCCGCGCTGTTTCACAATCGCCTCTTTGCGCGTCCAGATCCCCCAGAAGGCGCTCAGCCGTGACTCGGGGGATTCGCTTTCCAGCTCCTCATGTTCCGCCACGCTAAATACCGCGTTCGCCAGCGCCTGCCAGTTATCGCGCGGGCGGATCACTTCGATATCGCACCCCACTTCGCCTTCATCGCTGACCAGCAGCGCAATGTCGTCACCGCTGTGGCTCAGGTTGAACCAGAAAGGATGCGCGTCGACAAACGCCGGTTTGCCCTGTTCGCCGAACACGATTTCAGGCAGCGGCTCGGGAGACAGGGCGCTGGCGAGCAGCGTCCGGCCGGCGAGCCAGGCGGCGTATCGGGCACCAGGCGGTGCCTTGTCGGCAAGCGTTGACGCCAGCGGGTCCGCGCTCAGGGTGGAGATTTTTCCCAGTATGACCTGGTACATAGTTACGCCCAGCGTTTGATGATGAGTGAAGTATTGATGCCGCCAAACGCGAAGTTATTGCTTTGCAGGTATTCGCAGTCGATCCGACGGGCTTCCCCCATAATATAATCTAAAGCGCCGCATTGCTCATCAGGTTGACTCAAATTGAGCGTTGGCGCGAACCAGCCCTCACGCATCATTTGCAGGCTCATCCACGCCTCCAGCGCCCCGCACGCCCCTAAGGTATGGCCGAAATAGCTTTTCAGCGACGAGATGGGCACGTTGTCGCCGTAAATCGCGGCGGTGGCCTGGCTTTCGGCGATATCACCGCGATCCGTTGCCGTTCCGTGGGCCGAAATATAGCCGATATCCAACGGGCTTAAGCCTGCCATCGCCAGCGACTGTTCCATACAAATCTGCATGGTTTCGCGCTGCGGCTGGGTGATGTGCGCCGCGTCGCAGTTGGTCGCAAAGCCGACAATCTCGCCGTAAATAGTCGCCCCGCGCGCTTTCGCGTGCTCCAGCTCCTCCAGCACCAGCGTGCCTGCCCCTTCTCCAATCACCAGCCCGTCGCGGGTGATATCAAACGGGGCCGGGGTAGAGTGAGCTAAGAAGCGCGGCGACTTCCTGATAGATGGTTTCTTTTTCGGTCATGGGATCGCCTCTCAAGCGCGTTGGGTATGGATAAACGAGGCCAGCGTGGCGACGGAAAAGAAATGCTGGCGCATCTCTTCACTTTCAGCAGACAGCACGACACCGTACTGGTTTTTCACGGCCAGACCCAGTTCCAGTGCATCGATGGAGTCCAGCCCCAGCCCGTCGCCGAACAGGGCGGCATCGGTATCGATATCCTCCGGGGTCAGCTCGTCCAGATTGAGCGTTGAGATGATGAGATCCTTAATTTCAAGATAAAGCGCTTGCATCATTAATTCCTGACAAAGATTGAAGGCCTGATGTTAATCGATGCTGCAAATGCCGGTTAAGCAGCCGCGCGGCCAGCGCTGGTTCTTGTTGGCTCGCATCGTAAAAATCGTGGATGTTCACGCGATCGCAAACCTCCACGGTGAAAAGCGGTTTATTTGGCGGTATGTCATACCAGCGGCTCTGTTTATCCAGCAGATGTTCGCTGCAATGGATAAGCACGACGCGCAGATCGCGCTGGCAGCGCACGGCGATATTGGCCGCGCCGCGTTGCAGGGAGATCGCCTCACCCACGCGGGTGCGGGTGCCTTCCGGGAAGATCAGCAGGGTTTCGCCCTGCGCCAGACGCTGCTGGCTGGCGTTGAGCAGGGTGTCGGCGTCGCGGTTAATCAGGTAATCCGCCGCGCGGATCACGCCGCTGACGAACGGATTGCGCAGCAGGGCGCTTTTCACCAGACAGTCGGTCTCCGGCATCACCGAGGCCAGCAGCACGTAATCAATCAGCGTGGGATGGTTCGCCACCACCAGACAGCCTTTGTCGGCGCGCAGCGCTTCCAGATTCTGGATGCGATAATCCAGCACGCCGATACCGCGGGCGATGGTCAAAAAGAGGCGGAAGCTGGCGGAAATACTGCGGCGCGCCAGGGTGCGGCGCTTTGCGCGGTCGCGCTGGAAAATCAGCAGCAGGTTAAACCAGACCAGCGACAGCAGCAGTCCGCCTGCGCCAAAGAGCGCAAAGCACAGCCCGGTCATGAGAAGACGCCACAGCCAGCCGGCGCGAGAAAGTATCTGGCTCATTGACGCGTCCACCGCCATAACAAACGTTCGCCCGGCACCGTAAACTGCGGCGCGTCGCGAAGATACTGTTGCAGGAACAGCAGGCTTTGCGGCAGTGCAGGCTCGGTGCCGTCGCTGCCGCGCTGCGTTTCGCAGATCAGCGCGTCACCGGCTTCAATCACCAGCCCCAGCGCGAACGGCCAGGTGGGCATCTGCGGGGGAAGCGCCGCGTGATAAAACGCGGGCAGGGTGCCGTCAAAATCGACCAGTAAAATGCGGGGGTAGCCGGCGTGGAGCAGGCTCAGCACTTCGCATAACCCCTGCTGGAAGGTATCCAGCCCGGCGGATACCGACGACGAGACAATCGGCTGACGGGCGGTAATGGTGAGGTTGCCTACCGCAGAGTTATGCACGGACATCGCGAAGTCCGTCGGGGAAACGGGCTGTTCCGTCGCCAGCGCGTGCAGAATGCGGTAATTACGCTCCAGCTCGCCGTGGCGGCTGCAATAGACCACCGCGTCAATGCTGTGCTTGCGCAACATCGACAGGCCGATATCCACCGCCAGCTTGCTGCCTGAGTTAAGGCGTCGGGCGGTCATCATCGGCAGTTCGGTCAGTTTCGCCAGCGGCGCGGCGGGATCGATACTCAACGACTGACGTGACCATGCCTGCCACGCGTCGGCATTGCTAAGGCCAGGCGCGCTGGCCTGCCAGTCGATAATGTTTAGTGTAAATTTCATCTGCGCGCGTCCGCGATAAACCCGTGTTCCCGTGGCGAGCGAACCCGCCGCAGCAGTTAACCTGCTTTATTGTTCATTTTTATGGCAAATCAATAAGGTATGACCTACCCCGAGATTGTCCAGCCGCTGCTCGACGCGAAAACCGGCCTGCTCCAGGTAGTGATAAAACTTCTCTACGCTGTAGAAACGGCTGTTCCCGTTCGCCATGCAGGTGAAATACAGTGACGTGGCGTTCAGGCTAAAGGCGGCCGCTTCGAATTTCTGGGCATCCCAGAAAAGCTCCATGATGCACAGCCGTGCGCCGGGCTTCATGACCTGCGCAACGCGGGTCAACATGGCGACGATCTGCTCCGGAGAAAAACAGTCCAGGAACTGGCTCATCCACCAGATATCGGCTTCACCCGGCAGGGCCGCGGTGCTAAGCATATCGACTGGATAGAACCCAATGCGATGAGAAAAACCTTCATTTGCGATATTTTTCGTCGCAAGCGCAATTTGTTCTGGCAAATCAAGGAGAGTGACCGCGACATTCTCATTATATCGACAGCAGCGTAGCGCCCACTTCCCCGTATTGCCGCCCACATCGTACAATTTTGTCGGCCCGGTAGCGAATATATGTGGCAGCGCGGCGTCGAATGCCGCGTCGGAATAGTAATGGTCAAAAGCGAACCAGCTCTCTTTTGCCCTTTCAGGCAATTGCGATAAAGCAGGATAAATGGTCGGCCAGTTGCCAAAAACGCGTAATCCTGAAGGCTTTTCTTCTTTTAGGGCATCGGACAGATGGAATAATCCCTGATAACAAACGTCGTGGGTGAAATCCATATTTACGCGGGTCATGGTGTCATGCAGCAGGAAATGTCCCACCTTCGCGAGGTAATAGCGTCCCGCTTTATGGGTCACTATTCGGCCGCTTAATCCCATATCCAGCAGCAGGCTCACGCCATATTCGTTTAGCGTACTGTGTTCGGTAATTTCTTCCAGGTCTGAACCCTGCTTTCCCCGTTTATCAAGCCAGCTCAGCACCCCTGAATTTCGCAGGCAAAGCGCGGTTTGAAACAGCATCGGGGCAAAAGCGATGCGTTGCGCTTCGGTGATGGCATCCAGCGCGCTGAGGGTGTCCTTTTCGTACATTCTTGCAAACCCTGTAGGGGAAAATAACAAGGCAGCCGGGCCGTTTGCGGCCCGACATGTTTACATTACAGCGCGGCACCCATTGAGAGATTCAGCTGAATATCGTGGTCGAGATTATGCACCCAGCGGTTATAGCTTTTATGAATTTTGCCGTTGCTGGCTTTCAGGTTTTTGCTGCTGTCGTAATTAATGGAATAGCCGGTTGCTGAATAAGGAATACGCACCTCAACGGCGTGATCGCGCGCCTGCAAACGGCCTTTAATCATGCCAGGGCCTGCTTCAGACATGATCCAGTCGCGCTTCTGGCCTGCTTTCAGAATGGCGATTTTCACCTGTTCAGCGCTGTGACCGCTGCTGACGGTCGCGTGAATTTGTTCAATGGGGGCAGTGCGCGCGCAGCCTGCCAGCGCAAAGATAACGGCAACAGCCGCGAACCCTTTAATAACCTTTTTCATCAACAACTCCCTATCAATTAAAACAAGTAAACTGAACGCCTCACGGTAATATCATCAGCGAGAATGATTACTCGCTGTCCGTATATTTTCTTAGAATATGAATGTATACATTTATTAGCAGTGAAGGCGCGGCATAATATCATGAAAATAAACTTTTCAGCGGGTGGATTTATAATTTATAGCGCGTCTGGTTTATTTCTCTGATTTAATTAAATAAAAAAATTACTTAGCCGTGAAATATTCTACGGCGTAAATAATAAAAAGCGCCGCCATAATATATGGCAGCGCTGACGTAAAACGGGATGGAACAGAATTAACCTACGGATAGTAATAGGTTTACTACCCCGGCAATCGGCTTTTGGGTCGCCCTGGCCCCAGCAGAATCGCCAGCTTGCTGCCGCCTTTGGTGGTCTCCATCCAGATCTTACACACGCTGGTGAGCGGCACCGAGAGCAGCATTCCCACCGGGCCGAGCAGCCATCCCCAGACCAGCAACGACAGAAACACCACCAGCGTCGACATCCCCAGACGGTGGCCCATCATGCGCGGCTCAAGAATATTGCCGAGCACCATATGCACGACGAGGAACAGCGCCCCTACCAGCATACATTCATAGAACCCGTTAAACAGGAAGGCCTGGATCATTGGCGGAACGGCGGAGAGCACCGCGCCGATATTCGGCACGTAGTTCAGCAGAAACGCCAGTACGCCCCACATCAGCGCGAACTGGACGTCGAGCAGCACCAGCCCCAGCCAGACAATCACCCCGGTCCACAGGCTCAGAAGGGTTTTCAGCGCCAGATACTTGGACACGCCCTTCAGCGCGCGGTGCAGCCCGGCGATGTGAATTTGCGGATTGTTCAGCGCAAAGCGCAGCTTGTAGGGAACGTGGCGAACCTCAAACAGCATAAACACCACCGTCATCACCAGCAGCAAAATGCTGGCCATCGCACCGGAAAGCCCGGTCATCAGCGTGGTGGCGTAGGTCATTACCTTCTCGGAATCCATCCGGCGCAGCATCCGCTCCGGCGAGATGTGCAGGTTAACGAACGGCATCATGCGCTGGAGATCGACAAGCTTGCGCGTCAGCTCTTTATTGTACTGCGGCAGCATGGTCGAGAACTCGCTCAGCGACGCCGCCAGCACGCCGAACAGGGCGGTCAGCACGATCAGCATCACGATGACCACAATGGTAATGGCGACCGGACGTTTCACTCCCCGGCGTAAAAACCAGGTGACGAGCGGGTTGAGCACGATGGCAAAAAAGAGCGCCAGCAGAAGCTGGACGATGATGTCGGCGGCGGCGTGGATGCCTGCGAGGATAACCACCAGACAGGCGAGTTTAAGTAAAATGTGAAGTCCTGCTTTATCAGGCTGACCGGTTGTCATACGAATTCCTTTTTCGGGGGGCCAGATAAGTGTAGTGCGAAGTATCCCCTTCGCCTGGGGGGTTACTCTGAAAGTCGCTGCTGATTTTCTTATCCCGTCGTGGTAATAGTGAAACACTGTTGTAAAAATCCAGGTAAAACCCATGCCCGAACCGGCCGCCGAACCGGCACTCAGCGGATTACGTCTTAATCTGCGCATCGTTTCCGTCGTTATTTTTAACTTCGCCAGCTACCTGACCATTGGCCTGCCGCTCGCCGTTCTGCCGGGCTATGTCCACGATGTGATGGGCTTTAGCGCCTTCTGGGCGGGGCTGGTGATTAGCCTGCAATATTTCGCCACGCTGATGAGCCGCCCGCATTCGGGGCGCTATGCCGATCTCTTCGGGCCAAAAAGCATTGTGGTCGTCGGCCTGTGCGGCTGCTTCCTGAGCGGCCTGAGCTATTTTCTGGCGGCGTCCACCAGCCAGTGGCCGCTCTTAAGCCTCGCGCTGCTGTGTCTGGGGCGCGTGATTTTGGGTATCGGTCAGAGCCTCGCCGGAACCGGCTCTACCCTGTGGGGCGTTGGCGTGGTGGGCGCACCCCATATCGGCAGGGTGATCTCATGGAACGGCATCGTCACCTACGGCGCGATGGCGATTGGTGCGCCGCTCGGCGTGGTCTGTTACGCCTGGGGCGGGCTGTACGGCCTGGCTATCACCATTATGGTGGTGGCGCTGCTGGCGATTGTGATGGCGCTGCCGCGCCCGAAGGTCAAGGCCAGCAAAGGCAAACCGCTGCCGTTTCGCGCCGTGCTGGGGCGCGTGTGGCCCTACGGCATGGCGCTGGCGCTTGCGTCGGCGGGGTTCGGGGTCATCGCGACCTTTATTACGCTGTTTTATGACGCCAAAGGCTGGGACGGCGCGGCCTTTGCCTTAACCCTCTTTAGCTGCGCCTTTGTCGGCGCGCGGCTGCTGTTCCCGAACGGCATTAACCGCCTCGGCGGGCTGAACGTGGCGATGATCTGCTTTAGCGTGGAGATTGTCGGGCTGCTGCTGACCGGTGTCGCCACCGCGCCGTGGATGGCCAAAATTGGCGTCTTCCTCGCGGGCGCGGGCTTCTCGCTGGTCTTCCCGGCGCTGGGAGTGGTGGCGGTGAAGGCCGTGCCGCAGCAAAACCAGGGGTCGGCGCTGGCAACCTATACGGTGTTTATGGATATGTCGCTCGGCATTACCGGGCCGCTGGCCGGGCTGGTGATGGCGTGGGCGGGCGTGCCGGTGATTTATCTTGCGGCGGCGGGGCTGGTGGCGGTGGCGCTGCTGCTGACGTGGCGGCTAAAAAAAAGGCCCCCGGAGCACGCCCCGGAGGCCTCTTCAACATCGTAAGCGTTACTTGATCACGATGGTATTAATGATGTTTTCAGCGGCGGTCTGCGCTTTCTGCTGATCGTCTGCTGGCAGGGTGATCTGCATGGTCAGCAGTTTGTTGTCGACCTTGCCCAGCACCACGGAGGAGTAGGCGGTCTGGCCTTTCGCCGAAATAATGCTGTCGAGCTGCTGCATGGTGTGGCCCTTCAGGTCGATGGACTTGTTGGTTACCACCTGCAACTGCGGATCGCGGCTGCGCTGCTGATCTTCAAGACGTTTGGACAGCACGGCCAGATCTTCGCTGGTGTCGTCGCCCACAATCACAATCACCGCTTTCTGCCCGGTTGCGTCGGAGTAAACGTGCATGTTGTTCGCCTGGGTGCCCAGCTTACCGCTCTGATCGGTCATGTCTGCGGGCAGGGCGAAACTCAGTTTGCCATCCAGAAGGGTGACCGGCTGCCCGGTGGCGTTACTTTCTGCTGATGCGGCCTGAGCAGGTGCTTTCGTGTCGCTGTTATCACAGGCGGCAAGACCCACAACCAGCAGGCCAATCCCGACATATTTAACCAGATTGCGCATTGACTTCATCCTTTCGATAAACGGCCATAACGGCTCATCTAAGCATCTTATCACAACTGTTAAAGCGAACCTTTAACCTGCCTGCAATGCGGAGATTTCAGATTTATCTGCCAGCCTTTTCAACAGCATATTCAGCAACACGCCGTACATCGGCAGGAAGAAGACGATGCTGATAAGCACCTTGAAGCAGTAGTCCACCAGCGCGATCTCCATCCAGTGCTGCGCCATAAAGGCGTCCGGACTGCGCCAGAAGGCGATAAAGAAGAAGGCCAGGGTGTCGCTCACGTTACCAAACAGCGTGGAGGCGGTCGGCGCCATCCACCAGCGGTGGTTCTGGCGCAGGCGGTTAAAGACGTGAACGTCGAGGATCTGTCCCAGGGCGTAGGCCATAAAGCTGGCGGCGGCGATACGCGCCACGAACAGGTTGAAGTGCGTCAGCGCCTCAAAGCCCTGCCAGCTTCCCATGTAGAACAGGGAAGAGATGACGTAGGAGATGAACAGCGCCGGGAGCATCACCGCGAAGATAATCCGTCGCGCCAGCGGTGCGCCGAAAATACGCACGGTTAAATCGGTGGCGAGAAAGATAAACGGGAAACTGAACGCGCCCCAGGTGGTATGGAAACCCAACACCGAGATCGGGAGCTGCACCAGATAGTTGCTGGAGGTGATCACCAGCAGATGAAATAGCGATAGCCAGAACAACGCTTTTACGCGCTGCGATTGAGAGAACTGCGTCATATTGTGACCTTTTTATACGTTGGGGTGAGGGAACCCAATAAAACGGCTGCATCATACTGCTTTCATTATGCTTTGCAATGGCTAATTTTCGCGCAATCGTTAACCTGGTTTGCAATGCCCTGCGCGCGGCGTAAACTACAGCCGTTTTAATTTCATCGAGAAGAAAATGACCGACCTGTTTTCCAGCCCAGACCATACCCTTGATGCCCAGGGCCTCCGCTGCCCGGAGCCGGTGATGATGGTGCGCAAAACCGTGCGTAACATGCAGACCGGCGAAACGCTGCTCATCATCGCCGACGATCCGGCGACCACCCGCGATATTCCCGGATTTTGTACCTTTATGGAGCACGAGCTGGTGGCGCAGGCCACGGACGCGCTGCCGTATCAGTATTTAATTCGTAAGGGGTAGTGCGGCCTGATGCCCTCACCCCGACCCTCTCCCACAGGGAGAGGGAGATAACCGATCCCATCACAGTTTCAAACCATCGTTTCAAAAATTCACGTTTTTTGTGAGGCGCTTCACCCTCGCTTTTCCAGCCGTAGTCTAGTTTTTAAGCGTACAAAAATAAAACACCGTTTTAACGCTTACCCCACTACCCTGGAGTTGACTCGATGAAAACGACCCTCAAGCCGTTACTGGCCGCTCTGTGTCTGTCTGCTTTCGCCTGCACCGTTTCTGCGCAAACCATTAAAGCTGCCGATGTGCATCCTGAAGGCTACCCGAACGTGGTGGCGGTGCAGCACATGGGTGAAAAGCTCAAACAACAAACCGACGGCAAGCTGGAGATTAAGGTCTTCCCCGGCGGCGTGCTCGGTGACGAAAAGCAGATGATTGAACAGGCCCAGATGGGCGCGATCGACATGATCCGCGTTTCCATGGCGCCCGTCGCGGCGATCCTGCCGGATATCGAAGTCTTCACGCTGCCGTACGTCTTCCGCGATGAAGACCACATGCATAAGGTGATTGACGGCGACATCGGCAAGCAGATCGGCGACAAGCTCACCGCGAACCCAAAATCGAAGCTGGTGTTCCTCGGCTGGATGGATTCCGGCACGCGCAACCTGATCACCAAAGAACCTATCGTTAAGCCAGACGATCTCAAGGGCAAAAAAATCCGCGTGCAGGGTAGCCCGGTGGCGCTCGCCACGCTGAAGGACATGGGCGCCAACTCGGTGGCGATGGGCGTCAGCGAGGTCTACAGCGGGATGCAGACCGGCGTAATTGACGGCGCGGAGAACAATCCGCCGACCTTTATCGCCCACAACTACATGCCGGTCGCCAAAAACTACACCCTGAGCGGCCACTTCATCACCCCGGAAATGCTGCTCTACTCGAAAGTGAAATGGGACAAGCTGAGCGCGGACGAGCAGCAGAAAGTGCTGACCCTGGCGCGCGAAGCGCAGTTTGAGCAGCGCAAGCTGTGGAATGCCTACAACGCTGACGCGCTGGAGAAGATGAAAGCGGGCGGCGTGCAGTTCCACGAGATCGACAAAACGGTGTTTATCAAAGCCACAGAGCCGGTGCGCGCGCAGTATGGCGACAAGCATCAGGATCTGATGAAAGCCATCGCTGACGTCCAGTAATCCGGAGTACGTATGTCCGAACTCTACCTGAAGTGGATGGACCGCCTGTACCTGCTCGCCATGACCGTGGCGGGCTTCTCGCTGCTGCTGATGACCATCGTGATCCCGATTGGCATCTTCTCGCGCTACGTGCTCAACCGCGGGGAATCCTGGCCGGAGCCGATCGCCATTATCTGCATGGTGACCTTTACCTTTATCGGCGCGGCGGTGGGGTACCGTGCCGGGTCGCATATCGCGGTCAACATGCTCACCGACCGGCTGCCGGACATGCTCAAAACCCTGTGCGCCCGGGTGGTGGATCTGCTGATGCTGCTGATTTCGCTGATCATGTTCTGGTACAGCTTCTGGCTGTGCGCCGATCTCTGGGAGCAGCCGGTGGCGGAGTTCCCGATCCTGACCTCCGGCGAGAGCTATCTGCCCCTGCCGGTCGGATCGGCGATCCTGATCCTGTTTGTTATCGAACGTCTGCTGTTTGGCTCGCAGGAAAACCGTCCTGTTGTGCTCATCGGCAACCACGGTTAAGGGGTGAACAATGGATGCGTTTATTTTGTTATTCACCCTCGCCATTTTGCTGGCGCTGGGAATGCCGGTGGCCTTCGCCGTCGGCCTGAGCGCCGTCGCGGGGGCGCTGTGGATCGATTTGCCGCTGGAGGCGCTGATGATCCAGATCACCAGCGGGGTGAACAAATTTACCCTGCTGGCGATCCCGTTCTTTATCCTCGCCGGGGCGATCATGGCCGAAGGGGGCATCGCCCGCCGGCTGGTGAACTTTGCCTATATTTTTGTCGGCTTTATTCGCGGCGGGCTGTCGCTGGTGAACATCGTGGCCTCGACCTTTTTCGGCGCGATTTCCGGCTCGTCGGTGGCGGATACGGCCTCGATCGGCAGCGTGATGATCCCGGAGATGGAGAAGAAGGGCTATCCGCGCGAATACGCGGCGGCGGTGACCGCGAGCGGATCGGTGCAGGCGATTTTGATCCCGCCGAGCCACAACTCGGTGATTTACTCGCTGGCGGCGGGAGGCACGGTCTCTATCGCCACGCTGTTTATCGCGGGGATCCTGCCGGGGCTGCTGCTGGGCATGGGGCTGATGGTGCTGTGCTTATGCTTTGCGCATAAGCGCGGCTACCCGAAGGGGGAAAAAATTCCGTTTAAGCAGGCGCTGAAAACCATGCTGGACGCGCTGTGGGGGCTGATGACGGTGGTGATTATCCTCGGCGGGATTTTGTCCGGGATCTTTACCGCAACCGAATCCGCCGCCGTGGCCTGCCTGTGGGCGTTCTTCGTCACCATGTTTATCTACCGCGACTACAAGTGGAGCGAGCTGCCGAAGCTGATGTGCCGGACGGTGAAAACGGTCACCATCGTCATGATATTAATAGGCTTTGCGGCGGCGTTTGGCGCGGTGATGACCTATATGCAGCTTCCGTCACGCATCACCGAGTTCTTCACCTCGCTCTCGGATAACAAGTACGTGATCCTGATGTACCTCAACATCATGCTGCTGCTGATCGGCACGCTGATGGACATGGCGCCGATCATCCTGATCCTGACGCCGGTGCTGCTGCCGGTGACCAACTCGCTGGGGATCGACCCGGTGCATTTCGGGATGATCATGATGGTGAATCTGGGAATCGGGCTGATCACGCCGCCGGTAGGATCGGTGCTGTTTGTGGCGAGCGCGGTGAGCAAGCAGAAGATCGAGCACGTGGTGCGGGCGATGCTGCCGTTTTACGGCATGCTGCTGCTAATACTGGGGATGGTGACGTACATTCCGGCGATATCGCTGTGGCTGCCGGGGGTGTTGGGGATGCAGTGAGGCGTTGGGTTTTCTCCCTCTCCCTGTGGGAGAGGGCCGGGGTGAGGGCATCAGGCCGCACCCCACTTTTTAGTTCTTACGCAACAACCGCAACGCGTTCGCGGTCACCAGCACCGTTGCCCCGGTATCCGCCAGCACCGCCAGCCACAGCCCGGTGATGCCAAGCAGCGTCGTCACCAGGAAAATGCCCTTTAGACCCAGCGCGATAGCAATGTTCTGCCGGATATTGGCGCGGGTCGCGCGCGCCAGGCCAATCATCTGCGCCAGCCCGGTCAGGCGGTTGTGCGTCAGCGCCGCATCGGCGGTTTCCAGCGCCACGTCCGTGCCGCTGCCCATCGCAATCCCGATGGTGGACGCCTTCATCGCCGGGGCATCGTTAATGCCGTCGCCGACCATCGCCAGCGGCGCGCGGGCGTTCAGCTCCGTCACCGCGCTGACCTTGTCCGCAGGCAGCAGCCCGGCCCGGAACTCCAGCCCCAGCTCGCCCGCAATCGCCGCCGCCGCGCGCGGATTGTCCCCGGTCAGAATAACGCCCTGAACGCCGAGTTCATGCAGCGCGGCGACCGCCTCTTTCGCATCCTCGCGCAGCGTATCGCGCAGGGCCAGCACGCCCTTCGCCACGCCGTCCTGCATCACGCTCACCACCGTCTGTCCGGCCTGCTCCAGCGCCTGAACCTGTGCGGCAGGGGAGTGACCCGCCGCGACAATCACGACCTTCGTCCCTTCGACGACGGCCTCGATCCCGGAGCCAACCAGCGCCCGCTGCGCGCTTGCCGCCGGGATCGTTAATCCCCGCGACTGCGCTTCACGCACAATCGCCTGCGCCAGCGGGTGCGTCGAGCCTTGCTCTACCGCCGCGGCCAGCGCCAGCAGCGCGTCTTCGCTCATATCCTGCGGATAAATCCCGGTCACCTGCGGTTTACCCACGGTCAGCGTCCCGGTTTTATCGAACGCGACCTGCTGAACCTGGCTCAGCTGCTCCAGCGCGGCACCGCCTTTAATCAGCGCCCCGCGACGGGCGGCGGCGGCAAGGCCAGAGGTAATGGCCGCAGGCGTTGAAATCACCAGCGCACACGGGCAGCCAATCAGCAGCAGCGTCAGCCCCT
>NZ_JAKCMV010000048.1 GCF_021440515.1 Enterobacter asburiae
CCTCTCCCAAAGGAGAGGGAGCCGCCCGTGCCAGTTTCAGGAGGGGAAATTAACGTTCATTAATTTAATATAAATCCCCTTTATTTCCCCCTAATATTTCCAGGGCAACTACACTCTACTTTCCTCTGATATTCGCCTGAATTATTTCCATTCAGGCGAAATTCCCCGATGCAGTAGCAAAAAATTCACACTAATTCAGATCGCTCTCAGCCCTTTACTCATGGGAAATTCAGCGAATTGAGCTTCGGCAAAATTCATGCCATAAGGGAATTGAGGGTTGTCTCAGAATCTGAGTATGTTAGGGTAATGCCAGTTAACTATTTACCATGGTAATCATATCGACATAAACAAATAACAGGACACTCTCTATTGCATGGCAATTAAATTAGAAGTGAAAAATCTTTATAAAGTATTTGGCGAGCATCCACAGCGCGCATTCAAATATATTGAAAAAGGACTTTCGAAAGAGCAAATTCTGGAAAAAACCGGGCTTTCGCTTGGCGTCAAAGACGCCAGTCTGGCCATTGAAGAAGGCGAGATTTTTGTCATCATGGGATTATCCGGTTCGGGTAAATCCACTATGGTTCGCCTTCTCAATCGCCTGATTGAACCCACCCGCGGGCAGGTGCTGATTGACGGCGTTGATATTGCCAAAATATCCGACGCTGAGCTTCGCGAGGTGCGCAGAAAAAAGATTGCGATGGTGTTTCAGTCATTCGCGTTAATGCCGCATATGACGGTATTAGATAATACCGCGTTTGGTATGGAATTAGCCGGAACGCCGGCACAAGAACGTCTGGAAAAAGCGCTGGATGCGCTGCGTCAGGTGGGTCTAGAAAATTACGCGCACAGCTATCCCGATGAACTTTCTGGCGGGATGCGTCAGCGCGTGGGATTAGCCCGCGCATTAGCCATCAATCCCGATATTTTATTAATGGATGAAGCCTTCTCGGCGCTCGACCCATTAATTCGTACCGAGATGCAGGATGAGCTGGTAAAACTTCAGGCTAAACATCAGCGTACTATCGTCTTTATTTCCCACGATCTTGATGAAGCGATGCGTATTGGCGATCGGATTGCCATTATGCAAAACGGTGAAGTGGTGCAGGTCGGCACGCCGGACGAAATTCTCAATAATCCGGCCAATGATTACGTGCGCACCTTCTTCCGCGGCGTGGATATCAGCCAGGTATTCAGCGCCAAAGATATTGCCCGTCGTTCTCCGAACGGCCTGATCCGTAAAACGCCCGGTTTCGGCCCGCGTTCTGCGCTCAAGCTGTTGCAGGATGAAGACCGTGAATACGGTTATCTCATTGAACGCGGCAATAAATTCGTCGGCGTTGTCTCCATCGACTCCCTGAAAACCGCCCTGAGCGAAAACCAGGGTATCGACGCGGCGCTTATCGCCTCCCCGCTTGCGGTGGATGCCGAAACGCCGCTCAGCGAGTTGCTCTCCCACGTAGGACAGGCGCCATGCGCCGTGCCGGTCGTTGGCGAAGAACAACAGTACGTCGGCATCATCTCCAAAGGGATGCTGCTCAAGGCTTTAGATCGCGAGGGGGCACACAATGGCTGATCAATCTAACCCGTGGGGAACCACCGAAGCCGCAGACAGCGCGGCGCAATCTGCCGACGCGTGGGGTTCAACACCCGCACCTGATGCGGGCGGCTCGGCAGACTGGCTCAACAGCGCACCCGCGCCTGCGCCGGAACATTTCAACATCATGGATCCGTTCCACAAAACCCTGATCCCGCTCGACAGCTGGGTCACCGAGGGGATTGACTGGGTGGTGACGCACTTCCGTCCGGTGTTCCAGGGGATCCGCGTTCCGGTGGATTACATCCTGAACGGCTTCCAGCAGCTGCTGCT
>NZ_JAKCMV010000049.1 GCF_021440515.1 Enterobacter asburiae
GCCTGCATGGATGCAGGCTGGTGCCCGACCCGATAGCCTGAAGTAATAAGCTGAGGGAATCGCGAAGCGACGATTTTCTTGCCGGGAGCTCGGGTTGCCAGGGGGGCGGCGGCGAGCCCCCATGGCACGTTCACAAGTAGTGTGGTGACAGAGAAGCAAGGAACCTGAGGTGAACGGAATGACCACCAGAGCCGTATGTTTCCCCTCACCCTAACCCTCTCCCGCAGGGAGAGGGAATGGTTTGGTGCCTACATTTTGTGGGGATCCCTCTCCCTGTGGGAGAGGGCGGGGTGAGGGCATCAGGCCGCACTACATTACGCTTAACGCCTTCTCAACCACGTTCTCAACCGTAAAGCCAAAGTACGGGAACAGCTTCTCGGCAGGCGCCGATTCACCGTAGCCGTGCATCCCGACGATAGCGCCTTTTAGCCCGACGTATTTATACCAGTAGTCGGCAATACCGGCCTCAACCGCCACGCGCGCCGCAACGTTCGACGGCAGCACCGACTCCCGGTACGCCTCGTCCTGCGCATCAAAAATATCGGTAGACGGCAGGGACACCACGCGCACCGCATGACCGTCGGCGGCCAGCTTCTCGGCGGCTTTTACCGTGATCTCAATCTCTGACCCGGTCGCAATCAAAATCACATCCGGCTTGCCGCCGCTGTCTTTCAGAATGTAACCGCCGCGGGCGATATTTTTCACCTGCTCCGGCGTACGCTCAATTTGCTGGAGATTCTGACGCGACAGGATCAGCGCCGTTGGCCCGGTATGACGCTCGACGGCAAGCTTCCAGCCCACCGCGGCCTCGACCTGGTCGCACGGACGCCAGGTGCTGAAGTTTGGCGTCAGGCGCAGGCTCGCCAGCTGCTCGACCGCCTGGTGCGTTGGCCCGTCTTCCCCAAGCCCGATGGAGTCGTGGGTATAGACCATAATCTGCCGCGCCTTCATCAGCGCCGCCATGCGCGCCGCGTTGCGGGCATATTCCACAAACATCAGGAAGGTGGCGGTGTAGGGCACAAAGCCGCCATGGTGGGCGATACCGTTGGCAATCGCGGTCATCCCGAACTCGCGCACGCCGTAGTGGATGTAGTTCCCGGCGATATCCTCTTTGAGCGATTTAGAACCGGACCAGATCGTCAGGTTGCTTGGCGCCAGATCCGCCGACCCGCCCAGCAGCTCAGGCAAAATCGGCCCGATGACGTTAAGCGTGTTTTGCGACGCCTTACGGGTGGCGATTTTCTCCGGATTCGACTGGAGATTTTCAATCAGCGCCTGGGTCTTCGCTTCCCAGTCCTCGGGCAGCCCGCCGCTCATGCGGCGCGAAAACTCGGCGGCCAGCTCCGGATACGCCTTTTTGTAGGCGGCAAACTTCTCGTTCCAGGCGTGCTGGGCTTTTTCGCCGCTTTCACGGGCGTCCCAGGCTTTGTAGATCTCTTTCGGGATCTCAAACGGCGGGTGTTTCCAGCCCAGCTTCTGACGGGTCAGCGCCACTTCCTCTTCACCCAGCGCCGCGCCGTGGGCCTCTTCTTTGCCCGCCTTGTTCGGCGAGCCGAAGCCGATGGTGGTTCGACAGATAATCAGCGACGGTTTGTCCTTCACGCTCTGCGCTTCCTGAATCGCCTTTTTCACCGCTGCCGGATCGTGGCCGTCGATTTCATGCACCACGTGCCAGTGGTAGGCCTCAAAGCGTTTGGCGGTATCGTCGGTAAACCAGCCATCCGTTTCACCGTCGATGGAAATACCGTTGTGATCGTAGAAGCCGATCAGCTTGCCCAGCCCCAGGGTGCCCGCCAGCGAGCACACCTCGTGGGAAATCCCCTCCATCAGACAGCCGTCGCCCATAAACACGTAGGTGTAGTGGTCAACGATCTCGTGCTCCGGCTGGTTGAACTGCGCGGCCAGCGTGCGCTCGGCAATCGCCAGGCCGACAGCGTTTGCCAGCCCCTGACCGAGCGGCCCGGTGGTGGTTTCCACGCCCGGCGTATAGCCTAGCTCCGGGTGACCGGGGGTTTTCGAATGCAGCTGGCGGAAGTTTTTCAGCTCTTCCAGCGGCAGATCGTAGCCGGAGAGATGCAGCAGGCTGTAGAGCAGCATCGAGGCGTGACCGTTAGAGAGGATAAAGCGGTCGCGATCGTACCAGGCCGGATCGGTCGGGTTATGTTTCAGGAAGTCATTCCACAGCACTTCGGCAATATCTGCCATGCCCATCGGGGCGCCAGGGTGACCGGAATTGGCCTTTTGCACGGCATCCATGCTGAGGGCGCGAATGGCATTGGCAAGCTCTTTACGGGACATAGTTCACTCCATGGCAAGGTTAAAGTTTGGCGGCAAGCAGATCTTCGAGTTTGCGCTGGTCCACGGCGAACAGGCGGATACCTTCCGCCAGCTTGTCTACGGCCATGGCATCCTGATTGTGCTCCCAGCGGAACTCCGCTTCGGTCATCGCTTTTGGTTTCGGTAACACGGTAGAGGTCGGCACCAGCTTGCGGACAACCGTTTCCTCTTTTTCCTGTAGCTCTTTCAGCAGGTTAGGGGAGATGGTCAGGCGGTCGCAGCCGGCCAGGGCGAGGATCTGCTCGGTGCGGCGGAAGCTTGCCCCCATCACGATGGTTTCGTAGCGGTGCTGTTTGTAATAGTCGAAGATATTACGCACCGACTTCACGCCCGGATCCTGCTCGACCACGTAGGGATCCATCGGCTGCTTTGCCTGATACCAGTCATAGATACGCCCGACAAACGGCGACACCAGATATACCCCGGCTTCGGCGCAGGCGCGTGCCTGGGCGAAGGAGAACAGCAGGGTCAGGTTGCAGTGGATCCCCTCTTTTTCCAGCACCTCGGCGGCGCGAATACCCTCCCAGGTGGAGGCCAGCTTGATCAGAATGCGCGACTTATCGACGCCCTGCTCCTGGTAGAGCTCCACCAGACGACGGGCTTTATTGATGCTTTTTTCCTGGTCAAAGGAGAGGCGGGCGTCCACTTCGGTGGAAACGCGACCGGGAATGCTTTTCAGAATTTCCGCACCGATATTCACCGCCAGCTTGTCGCTGGCCTCGGCAACCTGCTGCTCCTGCGTCTTCCCGCGCTGCTTGCCGTAAGCAATGGCGTCATCGATCAGGTGGCTGAAATGGTCAAGCCCGGCGGCCTTCAACAGCAGCGAAGGGTTGGTGGTTGCATCTTCAGGCTGATAGTGGCGAATAGATTCGATATCACCGCTGTCCGCTACGACCGTGGTGAATTGTTTGATGCCGTCTAATTGGTTCATAGAAAAATTACTCCTTAGGAATAAAAGCCTTAGATGAGTGCGTTGGTTCACACTTCTGCGAAATAAGAGAGCGACTTAACAAAAAAGCATAGCAGACGGGGGAGGCATTGCTTTCTGAGGCGGGTAACATGATTGTTATAAATTGATAACAAATTTTGTCTTTGGATACTGAGAGTTTGGCAGCCTTCAAAGTTTGAACACGGTGCATTGGCGATACTAGCCGGCATTCCTGGGTGCGCATCAGGAGAGTGAACACGCCACCCTTTTTGAACGATACGTGAAAGGACAGATAAGATGGACGACCAGTTAAAACAGAGTGCCCTCGATTTTCATGAATTTCCTGTTCCGGGCAAAATCCAGGTTTCCCCGACCAAACCTCTGGCGACGCAGCGCGATTTAGCGCTGGCCTATTCGCCGGGCGTAGCCGCCCCCTGTCTTGAAATCGAAAAAGACCCGCTGGCAGCCTACAAATACACCGCGCGCGGCAACCTGGTGGCGGTTATCTCTAACGGTACGGCGGTGCTGGGGTTAGGCAATATCGGGGCGCTGGCGGGTAAGCCGGTGATGGAAGGGAAGGGCGTTCTGTTCAAGAAGTTCGCCGGTATCGACGTGTTTGATATCGAAGTCGACGAGCTTGATCCCGATAAATTCATCAACGTGGTCGCCGCGCTGGAGCCCACGTTTGGCGGTATCAACCTCGAAGACATCAAAGCGCCGGAATGTTTTTATATCGAGCAGAAGCTGCGCGAGCGCATGAATATTCCCGTGTTTCATGATGACCAGCACGGCACGGCGATCATCAGCACGGCGGCCATTCTCAACGGCCTGCGCGTGGTGGAGAAAAATCTCTCCGACGTGCGCATGGTGGTGTCCGGCGCAGGCGCGGCGGCTATCGCCTGTATGAACCTGCTGGTGGCGCTGGGCATGCAGAAGCACAACATCGTGGTCTGCGACTCCAAAGGGGTTATCTACAAAGACCGCGAGCCGAACATGGCGGAAACCAAAGCGGCCTACGCGGTGGACGACGACGGTAAACGCACGCTCGAAGAGGTGATTGACGGCGCGGATATCTTCCTCGGCTGCTCCGGCCCGAAAGTGCTGACCCAGGAGATGGTGAAGAAAATGGCCCGCGCGCCGATGATCCTCGCGCTGGCAAATCCGGAGCCGGAAATTCTGCCGCCGCTGGCGAAGGAAGTGCGTGAAGACGCCATTATTTGTACCGGACGTTCGGACTACCCGAATCAGGTGAACAACGTGCTGTGCTTCCCGTTCATCTTCCGCGGTGCGCTGGACGTGGGCGCGACGGCGATCAACGAAGAGATGAAGCTGGCGGCGGTACACGCGATTGCCGAGCTGGCCCACGCCGAGCAGAGCGAAGTCGTGGCCTCGGCCTACGGCGATCAGGATCTGAGCTTTGGCCCGGACTACATCATTCCAAAACCGTTCGACCCGCGCCTGATCGTTAAGATCGCCCCGGCCGTGGCGAAAGCGGCGATGGACTCCGGCGTGGCGACCCGCCCGATCGAGGACTTTGACGCCTACGTCGATAAGCTTGCCGAGTTCGTCTACAAAACCAACCTGTTTATGAAGCCGATCTTCTCCCAGGCGCGGGCGGACGCGAAACGCGTGGTGCTGGCGGAAGGGGAAGAGGCGCGCGTGCTGCATGCCACCCAGGAGCTGATCACCTTAGGGCTGGCGAAGCCGGTGCTGATTGGTCGCCCGAGCGTAATCGAAATGCGTATCCAGAAGCTCGGTCTGCAAATCAAACCGGGCGTGGATTTTGAGATCGTCAACAACGAATCCGATCCGCGCTTCAAAGAGTACTGGAACGAGTACTACGCGATCATGAAGCGTCGCGGGATCACCCAGGAGCAGGCGCAAAAAGCGGTCATCAGCAACACCACGGTGATCGGTGCGATCATGGTTCATCGCGGCGAAGCGGATGCGCTGATCTGCGGCACCATCGGCGACTACCACGAGCACTTCAGCGTGGTGCAGGAGATCTTCGGCTATCGCGAGGGCGTACACACAGCCGGGGCGATGAACGCGCTGCTGCTGCCAAGCGGCAACACCTTTATTGCCGATACCTACGTCAACGACGATCCGACCCCGGACGAGCTGGCGGAAATCACGGTGATGGCGGCGGAAACCGTGCGTCGCTTTGGTATCGAGCCGAAGGTGGCGCTGCTGTCGCACTCTAACTTTGGTTCGTCTAAGTCTGCCGCCGCGTGCAAAATGCGCGAGACCCTGGCGCTGGTGCGCGAGCGCGCGCCGGAGCTGATGATTGACGGTGAGATGCACGGCGACGCCGCGCTGGTGGAGAGCATCCGCAGCGAGCGTATGCCGGACAGCCCGCTGAAAGGCTCGGCGAACGTGCTGATCATGCCAAACGTGGAGGCGGCGCGTATCAGCTACAATCTGCTGCGGGTGTCGAGCTCGGAAGGGGTGACCGTGGGGCCGGTGCTGATGGGCGTGGCGAAACCGGTGCATGTGTTAACGCCCATTGCCTCGGTGCGTCGTATCGTGAACATGGTGGCGCTGGCGGTGGTTGAGGCGCAGACCCAGCCGCTGTGATTCGTTGTGTCGGGTGGCGCGTTCGCTTACCCGACCTAAAGGATAAGTAGGCCGGATAAGCGCAGCGCCATCCGGCATTTAAACCCAGTCCCGAACCTTTATAAACGCCTTCAGGGCAGCCTCCGGGCTGCCCTCTTTTGGCTCATAGCTGTACTCCCAGCGCACCAGCGGCGGCATCGACATTAAAATCGACTCCGTGCGCCCGCCGGTTTGCAGGCCGAACAGCGTGCCGCGATCCCACACCAGGTTAAACTCCACGTAGCGCCCGCGACGGTAAAGCTGGAACTCGCGCTCGCGCACGCCGTAATCGGTGTTTTTGCGGCGCTCGACAATCGGCAGGTAGGCGTCGGTATAGCCCTGACCCACCGCCTGCATAAAGCTGAATGCGGTATCAAAATCTGGCGTGTTCAAATCGTCAAAGAACAGCCCGCCAATCCCACGCTGTTCGTCGCGATGCTTAAGATAGAAATAGTCGTCGCACCACTTCTTGAACTTCGGATACACCTCTTCACCGAACGGCATGCACAGGTCCCGGGCGGTGGTGTGCCAGTGGACGGCATCCTCTTCAAAGCCGTAGTAGGGGGTCATGTCGAAACCGCCGCCGAACCACCAGACCGGATCGGCACCCGGTTTTTCAGCGATGAAAAAGCGCACGTTGGCGTGGCTGGTCGGGACAAACGGATTATGCGGATGCACCACAAGGGACACGCCCATCGCTTCAAAGCTGCGCCCGGCGAGTTCGGGGCGGTGCGCCGTTGCGGAAGCGGGCATCGCGTCCCCGTGTACGTGCGAGAAATTCACGCCCGCCTGTTCAAAAATGCCGCCGTTACGCAGCACGCGGCTACGGCCGCCGCCGCCCGCGTCGCGTTGCCAGTTATCTTCCTGAAATTCACCGCCGTCCGCGGCGGCCAGTTTCTGGCAAATCTCATCCTGTAGCTGCAACAGAAAGGCTTTCACCAGCTCAGCATTGGGTTTCATTAACGTTTCCTGGAGTGCGCTTTTTGGTTATCGAACCAGTTGAAATAACTGATTATCCCGGAGGCAATCGCGCTGGCAATCTTCTGGCGAAACGCCGTCGTGCCGAGCAGACGCTCCTCTTCCGGGTTAGTAATAAAGGAGGTTTCGACCAGCACGGACGGAATCGACGGGGACTTCAGCACCACGAACGCCGCCTGTTCCGTTCCCTTACTGTGCAGACGGTGGACGGGCTTGATCTTCTTAAGGATATGCGAGCCGAGGGTCAGGCTGTTTTTGATGGTATCGGTCTGAACGAGGTCGAACAGCACCTGTTGCAGCAGATGATCTTTATCGGTGGCTTTTTTCCCGGCGACCTCATCCGCGCGGTTTTCGCGATCGGAAAGGTATTTCGCCATGGCGCTACTGGCCCCGCGGTTGGAAAGCGCAAATACCGAGGCGCCTGCCGCGCTTGGGTTGGTAAAGCCGTCCGCGTGGATCGACATAAACAGGTCCGCGCCGTGCTGATGGGCAATCTCCACCCGATCGTAGAGCGGAATAAACGTGTCGCCAGTACGCGTCAGGCGGGCGTCAATGCCGTTACTGCGTAAAATTGAGCGCACATTTTTTGCAATCGCCAGCACGACATGTTTTTCTTTAGAGCCGTTTCTGCCGATAGCCCCGGTATCAATCCCGCCGTGACCGGGATCGAGCATGACCAGGCGCTTTGCGCCCGCTTTTTTGGCTTTAGGTTTGCTGTGTCCGTTACTGGTTTTAAGCGTGCTCTCGTCTTTTGCCTGAGCCTGCTTTGCGATGCCCGTTAACGTTAAGGCCGCCAGCCCCGCTTTGAGAACCTGACGACGCGATGTGAGTGCTTTTAATGGTTTGAATGTGCTCATGCGGCCTGAATTGTAAAAAAATGGGTCCTGGTGTTATATCGTATCGCGAATAGCGTTACGACAGTCCTTATTGAGAATTGTTTTACTTTTCATTTCAATACGTGACAAAGTGACATTATGCCAAATTTTCGCCCGATTTTCGCCGGTTATTGGCTAAACGGGGCGTTCGCGCCATAATCACTGTTTTTAAACCTGAAAAGGCGGTTAATACCATGGAGATACGCGTTTTTCGCCAGGAAGATTTCGAAGAGGTCATCACCCTTTGGGAGCGCTGCGATCTGCTACGTCCGTGGAACGATCCGGAAATGGACATCGAGCGCAAGGTGCATCACGACGTTAGCCTGTTTCTGGTCGCTGAGGTTAACGGCGAAGTGGTGGGTACGGTGATGGGCGGTTACGACGGGCATCGCGGCTCGGCCTATTATCTCGGCGTTCACCCGGAATACCGCGCGCGCGGCATTGCCAACGCGCTGCTTAACCGTCTGGAGAAGAAGCTGATCGCCCGAGGCTGCCCGAAAATTCAGATTATGGTGCGCGAAGATAACGACGTGGTGCTGGGCATGTATGAACGCCTGGGCTACGAGCACGCCGACGTGCTGACATTAGGTAAACGTTTGATAGAAGATGAAGAGTACTGAAATCCATCCGGCAGACTATGACGCGCAGGGTCGCGTCAGGCTGCCTTTTTTATTCTGGTGCGTGCTGCTCTTACAGGCGCGGACCTGGGTGCTGTTCGTGATGGCCGCCGCCTCGCGCGGGCAAGGCGATACGCTGCTGACGCTCTTTTATCCCGATCATGATGCCTTCTGGCTCGGCCTGCTGCCGGGCGTACCGGCGGTGATGGCGTTTTTATGCAGCGGTCGTCGGCAGACTATCCCGCGTCTGTGGGGCGCGCTTCGCTGGCTGCTGATCCTCGCACAGCTTGCGCTGCTGGTCTGGCAGCCGGTGCTGTGGCTGAATGGCGACCCGGTTACCGGCGTGGGCGTTGCGCTGGTGGTGGCGGATATCGTCGCGCTGCTGTGGCTGCTGACCAACCCACGCCTTCGCGCCTGTTTTACCCCTGAAAAAGATTAACGCGGCACTTTTTGCCGATGCCGCACTCCAACAAGCGTTGAATTAACCAAAAAGGACGTTTCAATGAAATCGCTGCGTTTATTTTTATGCGCTCTGCCGCTGGCACTCACCGGCTGTTCAACGCTCTCTGCGATCAACTGGTCGGCGGCCTATCCGTGGAACTGGTTTGGCTCCTCAACCGAAGTCACCGAGCAGGGCGTCGGCAACATTACCGCCGCCACCGCGCTCGATCAGGACGCCATTCAGGATGCGCTCGGCAGCGACTATCGCCTGCGCAGCGGTATGAAAACGGAAAATGGCACTATCTTGCATTACTTTGAAGCGCTGAAAGACGACAGGCTGGCGCTGGTGATTAACGGCGACAAAGGCACGGTGAACCACGTTGAGGTAATGGACGACGCCATTCCGACGGCAAGCGGCGTGAAGGTCGGTACGCCTTTCAGCGAGCTGTACAGCAAAGCGTTCGGCAACTGCTCCAGCGCGCCGTCCAGCGACAGCGTGGCGGTAGAGTGTAAAGCGGCGGGCAGCCAGCACATCAGCTATCTCTTCACCGGAGAGTGGAGCGGCCCGGAAGGGTTAATGCCGTCTGACGATACCCTGAAAAACTGGAAAGTGAGCAAGATTATCTGGAAGCAGTAATTTGCGCCGGAACAAACCGTCCTGCTGAAATCCAGGTATAATAGCCGCCATCAAATGCCACGCCGACGTGGCATTTCTTTTTCAGGAGGAGCGATGTCTCAGGTTCAGAGTGGCATTTTGCCAGAACATTGCCGCGCGGCGATTTGGATTGAAGCCAATGTTAAAGGGGACGTGGATGCCCTGCGTGCGGCCAGCAAAATTTTCATCGATAAACTGGCCACCTTCCAGGCCAAATTCCCGGACGCCCATCTGGGCGCGGTGGTGGCCTTTGGCAATAACGTCTGGCGTCAGCTGAGCGGCGGCGAAGGCGCTGAAGAGCTGAAGGACTTTATCCCTTACGGTAAAGGCCTGGCGCCAGCGACCCAGTACGACGTGCTGATCCATATTCTTTCTTTACGTCACGACGTTAACTTCTCCGTGGCCCAGGCGGCGATGGCAGCCTTTGGCGACTGCATTGAGGTGCAGGAAGAGGTTCACGGTTTCCGCTGGGTTGAAGAGCGCGATCTGAGCGGTTTCGTCGACGGAACCGAAAACCCGGCGGGCGAAGAGATCCGCCGCGACGTGGCGGTAATCAAAGACGGCGTGGACGCGGGCGGCAGCTATGTGTTCGTACAGCGCTGGGAGCACAATCTTAAGCAGCTTAACCGCATGAGCGTGCAGGATCAGGAGATGATGATTGGCCGTACCAAAGAGGCCAACGAAGAGATCGACGGCGACGCGCGTCCGGTAACGTCGCATCTCTCCCGCGTCGATCTCAAAGAAGAGGGTAAAGGGCTGAAGATTGTCCGCCAGAGCCTGCCGTACGGCACCGCGAGCGGCACACACGGCCTTTACTTCTGCGCCTACTGCGCGCGACTGCACAACATCGAACAGCAGCTGCTGAGCATGTTCGGCGACACCGACGGCAAGCGCGACGCCATGCTGCGCTTTACCAAACCGGTGACCGGCGGCTACTACTTCGCGCCTTCCGTCGAGCGTCTGCTGGCGCTGTAATTGTTTTTCTCCCTCTCCTGTGGGAGTGGGCTGGGGTGAGGGCAACAGGCCCCACCCTTATTCCCTTTTCTGCTTCCAAATCACCAAACGGTATATAAAACCGTTACTCCTTTCATACCCGTTATAAATATTATGACCATAAGATAGTCATCACATTTATAAGGGTGCGCAATGGCCGTTACTGTACTGAAAAAAGGATCGCTGGCACTGGCAGGATTACTGCTGGTGGCGCAGGCGCAGGCGCAGGCAACCGAGCTGTTGAACAGTTCCTACGACGTGTCCCGCGAGCTGTTTGCCGCCCTTAACCCGCCGTTTGAACAGCAGTGGGCGAAAGACAACAACGGCGATAAGCTGACCATCAAGCAGTCTCACGCCGGGTCGTCCAAGCAGGCGCTGGCAATCCTCCAGGGGCTGAAGGCGGACGTGGTGACCTACAACCAGGTGACGGACGTGCAAATCCTGCACGACAAAGGCAAGCTGATCCCGGCGGACTGGCAGAGCCGTTTGCCGAACAACAGCTCACCGTTCTACTCCACCATGGGCTTCCTGGTGCGTAAGGGCAATCCCAGGAATATTCACGACTGGAACGACCTGGTGCGTTCTGACGTAAAACTGATCTTCCCGAACCCGAAAACCTCCGGCAACGCCCGTTATACCTATCTGGCGGCGTGGGGCGCGGCGGACAAAGCTGACGGTAACGATAAAGCGAAAACCGAGCAGTTCATGACCCAGTTCCTGAAAAACGTCGAAGTGTTTGATACCGGCGGACGCGGGGCAACCACAACCTTCGCCGAGCGCGGTCTGGGCGATGTGCTTATCAGCTTCGAATCCGAAGTGAACAACATCCGCAAACAGTACGAAGCGCAGGGCTTCGAAGTGGTTATCCCGAAAACCAACATTCTGGCCGAGTTCCCGGTGGCGTGGGTGGATAAAAACGTGCAGGCCAACGGCACGGAGAAGGCGGCGAAAGCCTACCTCAACTATCTCTACAGCCCGCAGGCGCAGACCGTGATCACTGACTTTTACTATCGCGTCAACAACCCGGACGTGATGAACAAACTGAAGGATAAATTCCCGCAGACCGACCTGTTCCGCGTGGAAGACCATTTCGGCTCATGGCCTGATGTGATGAAAACGCACTTTACCAGCGGCGGCGAGCTGGACAAACTGTTGGCGGCGGGGCGTAAGTAATGTTTGCAGTCTCCTCCAGACGCGTGCTGCCGGGCTTTACCCTAAGCCTCGGGACCAGCCTGCTGTTCGTCTGCCTGATTTTGTTATTACCGCTCAGCGCGCTGGTGATGCAGCTTGCCCAGATGAGCTGGTCCCAGTACTGGGAAGTGGTCACCAACCCGCAGGTGGTGGCGGCCTATAAGGTTACGCTGCTGTCGGCGTTTGTGGCCTCGATTTTCAACGGCGTGTTCGGCCTGCTGATGGCGTGGATCTTAACCCGCTATCGTTTTCCGGGGCGCACGCTGCTCGACGCGCTGATGGATCTGCCCTTTGCGCTGCCGACGGCGGTGGCCGGTTTAACCCTGGCGTCGCTCTTCTCCGTGAACGGTTTCTACGGCGAATGGCTGGCGAAGTTTGACATCAAAGTGACCTATACCTGGCTCGGTATCGCGGTGGCGATGGCCTTCACCAGCATCCCGTTTGTGGTGCGTACGGTGCAGCCGGTGCTGGAAGAGTTAGGCCCGGAATACGAAGAAGCGGCGGAAACGCTGGGCGCGACGCGCTGGCAGAGCTTCCGCAAGGTGGTGCTGCCGGAGCTGTCCCCCGCGCTGCTGGCGGGCGTGGCGCTGTCGTTTACCCGCAGCCTCGGCGAGTTCGGCGCCGTTATCTTCATCGCGGGGAACATCGCGTGGAAAACCGAAGTCACCTCGCTGATGATTTTTGTCCGTTTGCAGGAGTTTGATTACCCGGCCGCAAGCGCCATTGCCTCGGTGATTCTGGCGGCATCGCTGCTGCTGCTGTTCTCGATTAACACTCTGCAAAGTCGCTTTGGTCGACGCGTGGTAGGTCACTGATGGCGGAAGTTACTCAATTGAAGCGTTATGACGCCCCCCGCATCAACTGGGGAAAATGGTTTCTGATTGGTACGGGCGTGCTGGTTTCGGCCTTTATTCTCGTCGTGCCGATGGTTTATATCTTCGTGCAGGCGTTCAGCAAAGGCATCATGCCCGCGCTGGAAAACCTCGCCGACCCGGACATGCTGCACGCTATCTGGCTGACGGTGATGATCGCCTTGATTACCGTACCGGTTAACCTGGTGTTCGGTATTTTGCTGGCCTGGCTGGTGACGCGGTTCAACTTCCCGGGCCGCCAGCTGCTGCTGACCCTGCTGGATATCCCGTTTGCGGTTTCTCCGGTAGTGGCGGGTCTGGTCTATCTGCTCTTTTACGGCTCCAACGGCCCGCTGGGCGGCTGGCTGGACGAGCATAACCTGCAAATCATGTTCGCCTGGCCGGGCATGGTGCTGGTAACGGTATTTGTAACCTGTCCGTTTGTGGTGCGCGAGCTGGTCCCGGTGATGCTGAGCCAGGGCAGCCACGAAGACGAAGCGGCGGTGCTGCTGGGCGCATCCGGCTGGCAAATGTTCCGTCGCGTCACGCTGCCGAATATCCGCTGGGCGCTGCTCTACGGCGTAGTGCTGACCAACGCCCGCGCGATTGGCGAGTTTGGCGCGGTGTCGGTGGTCTCCGGCTCGATCCGCGGCGAAACCCTGTCGCTGCCGTTACAGATTGAACTACTGGAACAGGACTACAACACCGTCGGTTCCTTTACTGCCGCAGCGCTGCTGACGCTGATGGCGATTTTGACCCTGTTTTTGAAGAGTGTGGTGCAGTGGCGTTTAGAGAATCAGGAAAAACGTCAGCATCAGGAGGGAAATCATGAGCATTGAGATTGCCAATATTAAGAAGTCTTTTGGTCGCACCCAGGTGCTGAATGATATCTCGCTGGATATCCCTTCCGGACAAATGGTGGCGCTGCTGGGGCCGTCCGGCTCCGGGAAAACCACGCTGCTGCGTATCATCGCCGGGCTTGAACATCAGACCAGCGGGCATATCCGCTTTCACGGCACCGACGTGAGCCGTCTGCACGCGCGTGACCGCAAGGTGGGATTTGTGTTCCAGCACTACGCGCTGTTCCGCCACATGACCGTGTTCGACAATATCGCCTTTGGCCTGACCGTGCTTCCGCGCCGCGAGCGCCCGAATGCGGCCACCATTAAGGCGAAAGTCACCAAACTGCTGGAGATGGTGCAGCTTGCCCATCTTGCCGATCGCTTCCCGGCGCAGCTTTCCGGCGGACAGAAGCAGCGCGTGGCGCTTGCCCGTGCGCTGGCGGTTGAACCGCAAATCCTGCTGCTCGACGAACCTTTCGGTGCGCTGGATGCGCAGGTGCGTAAAGAGCTGCGCCGCTGGCTGCGTCAGCTCCACGAAGAGCTGAAGTTCACCAGCGTCTTCGTCACCCACGATCAGGAAGAGGCGATGGAGGTCGCGGATCGCGTGGTGGTGATGAGTCAGGGCAACATTGAGCAGGTTGACGAGCCGGAACAGCTCTGGCGTGAACCGGCAACCCGTTTCGTGCTGGAGTTTATGGGCGAAGTAAACCGTTTGCAGGGCACCATTCGCGGCGGGCAGTTCCACGTGGGCGCGCACCGCTGGCCGCTGGGCTACACCTCCGCGCATCAGGGGCCGGTCGACCTGTTCCTGCGCCCGTGGGAAGTGGACGTCAGCCGCCGCACCAGCCTGGATTCACCGCTGCCGGTGCAGGTTCTGGAAGCTAGCCCTAAAGGGCACTACACCCAATTGGTGGTACAGCCGCTTGGCTGGTACACCGAGCCGCTGACGGTAGTGATGCGCGACGAAGAGCCGCCGTACCGCGGTGAGCGCCTGTTTGTCGGGCTTCAGCACGCGCGGATTTATCACGGCAACGAGCGCATTGAAACGCGCGAGGATGTTGCTCTGGCGGAGTCAGCCTGATAGGTTATTAGCATGTTTATCGCCCGGTGGCGCTGCGCTTACCGGGCCTACAGTTATCACTGCGTCTTGTAGGCCGGGTAAGCGAAACGCCACCCGGCTTTTTTATTGAGTAAAAATCGTGAATACACTCGAACACACCATCGGCAACACGCCTCTGGTCAAGCTTCAGCGCATGGGGCCAGACAACGGCAGCGAAATCTGGGTCAAACTTGAAGGCAACAATCCTGCGGGCTCCGTCAAGGACAGGGCGGCGCTGTCGATGATTGTGCAGGCCGAAAAGCGCGGTGAAATTACCCCCGGCGACGTGCTGATTGAGGCCACCAGCGGCAACACCGGCATCGCGCTGGCGATGATCGCCGCGCTGAAAGGCTACCGCATGAAGCTGCTGATGCCGGACAACATGAGCCAGGAGCGTCGCGCCGCCATGCGCGCCTACGGCGCCGAGCTGATTCTGGTCACCAAAGAGCAGGGAATGGAAGGGGCGCGCGATCTGGCGCTTGAAATGGCCGAACGCGGCGAAGGCAAGCTGCTCGATCAGTTTAACAATCCCGATAACCCTTACGCGCACTACACCACCACCGGCCCGGAAATCTGGCAGCAGACCAACGGCCGCATGACCCATTTTGTCTCCAGCATGGGCACGACCGGGACCATCACCGGCGTGTCGCGCTTTATGCGTGAGCAGGCGCCGAACGTGTCGATTATCGGATTGCAGCCGGAAGAGGGGAGCAGCATCCCCGGCATTCGCCGCTGGCCTGCGGAATACATGCCGGGCATCTTCAACGCCCAGCTTGTGGATCGGGTGCTGGATATTCACCAGCGCGAGGCGGAGAATACAATGCGTGAACTGGCGGTACGCGAAGGGATCTTCTGCGGCGTCAGCTCGGGCGGGGCGGTAGCAGGGGCCATTCGGGTCGCCGAGGCGAACCCCGGCGCGGTCGTGGTGGCGATTATTTGCGATCGCGGCGATCGGTATCTGTCTACCGGGGTCTTTGGTGAAGAGAGTTATTCGCAGGGGGCGGGGATTTAAGCGTCATGGACATGATTTTATTCCGGGATAACGCCCGGGCGCAGCAAACCGACATTGTCGCCGTACAGTCTCAGGTGGTATATGGCAGCGTGGGTAACAGCATCGCGGTGCCCAACATTCGCACCCATCGTCTGAACGTGACGGCGGTGCCCACGGTGCTGTTCAGCAATACGCCCCACTACGACACCTTCTACGGTGGCGTGATACCGGACGAGTGGTTCAGCGGCTACCTGAAAGCGCTGGAAGAGCGTGAGATCCTGCGCGAACTCAAGGCCGTCACGACGGGCTATATGGGCAGCGCCAGCCAGATCCAGCTGTTATCGCAGTGGCTGAAGACCATCAAAATTCAGCACCCGGAGCTGCTGGTTCTGGTTGACCCGGTTATCGGCGATATCGACAGCGGGATGTACGTGAAGCCGGATATTCCAGAAGCCTACCGGGAGCATCTGCTGCCGCTGGCGCAGGGGATCACCCCAAACGTGTTCGAGCTTGAGATTTTAAGCGGCAAATCCTGCCGTACACCGGACAGCGCTATCGAGGCGGCACAAGGATTGCTCTCGGATACGCTCAAGTGGGTGGCCATCACCAGCGCGCCGGTAGCGGACGATCCGGAAAACATTCACGTCGTGCTGGTAACGAAAGAGGGCGTGACGGTCAGCGCGCACCCGCGCGTCGCCACCGATCTGAAAGGGACGGGCGATCTGTTCTGCTCGGAGCTGGTAAGCGGTATCGTCGGGGGCAAAACCGTTGCCGATTCGATTCGCATGGCCGGGGATAGGGTGACTGACGTGATGATCTATACGCAGTCGAAAGGCTATGACGAGCTTATCTTGCCAGCATAAACAAAAATGGCGCCCGAAGGCGCCATTTTTTTGTGCGGCAAGAATTACTTCTTGATGCGGATAACCGGGGTTTCACCCACGGTCACGCTGCCGGACAGTTTGATCAGTTCTTTGATTTCGTCCATGTTGGAGATAACAACCGGCGTCAGGGTAGACTTGGCTTTTTCTTCCAGCAGTGGCAGATCGAATTCAATCACCGGATCGCCAACTTTAACGCGCTGGCCTTCTTCCGCGATACGTTTGAAGCCTTCGCCTTTCAGTTCAACGGTATCAATACCGAAGTGAACGAACAGTTCGATACCGCTATCGGATTCGATAGAGAACGCATGGTTGGTTTCAAAAATCTTACCGATGGTGCCGTCAACTGGAGCAACCATTTTGTTGCCAGTTGGTTTGATAGCAATGCCATCACCAACGATTTTCTCAGCAAACACTACATCCGGCACGTCTTCGATGTTGACGATCTCGCCGGAGAGCGGAGCAACAATCTCAATAGTTCCGGAGTCTTTCTTATCATCAGAAACCAGAGATTTCAGTTTATCGAACAAACCCATGATCTTCTCCTAAGCAGTAAATTGGGCCGCATCTCGTGGATTAGCAGATTGTTTTTTCTTCAATGAACTTGTTAACCAGCGTCATTAACTCGTCCGTTGTCGGTTGAGCAAGAGCCTGCTCTGCTAACACCTTCGCATCTTCGAAGTTCGTGTTACGGATAATCTTCTTAATGCGTGGAATGGAAATGGCGCTCATAGAGAATTCGTCCAGACCCATACCCAGCAACAGAAGTGTAGCACGTTCGTCGCCTGCAAGCTCACCACACATGCCAGTCCACTTACCTTCTGCATGAGAAGCATCAATAACTTGCTTAATAAGCGTCAGTACGGACGGTGACATTGGCTGGTAGAGATGTGAAATCATATCATTACCACGGTCAACTGCCAGGGTGTACTGCGTTAAATCATTGGTACCGATACTAAAGAAATCAACTTCTTTGGCTAAATGACGCGCAATCGTCGCGGCTGCTGGGGTTTCTACCATCACGCCCACTTCGATTGATTCGTCAAACGCTTTACCTTCGTCACGTAGTTCCTGTTTGTAGATTTCGATCTCTTTCTTCAGTGCACGCACTTCTTCAACAGAGATGATCATCGGGAACATGATGCGCAGTTTACCGAAAGCGGAAGCACGCAGAATCGCGCGTACCTGGTCACGCAGGATCTCTTTACGATCCATTGCGATACGCACTGCACGCCAGCCCAGGAACGGGTTCTCTTCTTTCGGGAAGTTCATGTACGGCAGCTCTTTGTCACCACCGATATCCATGGTACGCACGATGACCGCCTGAGAGCCACAGGCTTCAGCAACGGCTTTATACGCAGCAAACTGTTCTTCTTCAGTTGGCAGCGCGTCGCGGTCCATGAACAGGAATTCAGTACGATACAGACCAACACCTTCCGCACCGTTGCGCTCAGCGCCGTCAACGTCACGTACGGTACCGATGTTCGCGCACACTTCAACCTGATGTCCGTCCAGCGTGATAGCTGGCAGATCTTTCAGTTTAGCGAGTTCCGCTTTCTCGGTGGCAACCTGCTCCTGAACGGTGCGCAGTCGCTCGATCTCTTCGTTTGATGGATTAACGTAAACAGCGTTGTTCACGGCATCCAGAATCAGATAGTCGTCGTTTTTAACCTGAGAGGTCACGCTACCGGTACCCACGATGGCAGGCAGTTCAAGAGACCGCGCCATGATAGAGGTGTGGGAGGTACGGCCACCTGCGTCAGTGATGAAACCCAGCACCTTGTTCAGGTTCAGCTGTGCGGTTTCAGACGGGGTCAGGTCAGCAGCAACCAGGATAACTTCGTCCTGAATGGCGCTCAGATCGATGATTGCCAGACCCAGGATGTTGCGCAGCAGGCGCTTACCGATGTCACGTACGTCAGCCGCACGCTCTTTCAGGTATTCATCATCCAGTTCTTCCAGGGCAGTCGCCTGACCTTCGATAACTTCATGTGCAGCCGCGTCGGCCGTCATGCCTTTATCTTTAATCAGGGCTATGATTTCCTGCTCCAGCTCCTCATCTTCGAGCAACATAATGTGCCCTTCGAAGATGGCTTCTTTTTCTTCACCGAAAGTTTCGCCAGCTTTAGTTTTGATCGTTTCCAGCTGCGCTGATGCCTTGGCACGACCGCTCAGAAAACGTTCAACTTCCTGATCAACCTTGTCGGCAGAAATTTTTTTCCGGTCGATGACGATCTCGTCTTCTTTCAGCAGAAGTGCTTTGCCGAAAGCGATACCCGGGGATGCTAAAATGCCTGAAATCATAACCCTACCTTACTTGTGACTGATATTAAAAAGAACCCGGAAACTTACTCGAGCTCAGCCATCAGTTTAACCAGATGCTCAACTGCTTTCTGCTCGTCTTCACCTTCCGCAGAGATGGTTACAACGGTGCCCTGAGTCAGGCCCAGAGTTTGCAGTTTGAACAGGCTTTTTGCGCTAGCGCTTTTGCCGTTGGAAGTCACGGTGATTTCAGAAGTGAAGCCTTTCGCTTCTTTAACAAACTGAGCAGCAGGGCGGGTGTGCAGACCGTTCGGAGCGGTAATGGTAACTTCTTGCTGGAACATTGTATTTCCCCAACTTATAGGTTTAGTGTTGTGGAACTAAAGTCTAGCCTGGCGACTGAACTTTAGCCTGTATTGTTAGCGCTGACGTTTCGATCGTCATTAAACATTATGCAGTGAAAGCAAGACTTGAACCAAATCATAAAATCGATTCAGCAACGCTATTTCGTTCACTGATTAATTTCGCGCATCAAAATAATTGCTGGTTTAAATACCAGACCCAACGGGGTGAATCAATGCCAGGAGAGGTAAAACTTTGAAGCAGGCCACAAAAAAGCACCCGAAAGGGTGCTTTTTTACGCGTTCTTAACATGCTGGCATTACTGTTGCAGTTCTTTCTCTGTGAAAAGATCGGCAAACAGTGCTGTGCTTAAGTAACGCTCACCCGAAGAGGGTAGAATAACCACTATATTCTTATTGGTAAAGGTTTCATCTTCCTGGAGTTTCAGCGCGGCTGCTACAGCGGCACCGGAAGAGATACCCGCCAGGATACCTTCTTCATCCATCAGACGACGTGCGGTAGAGATCGCTTCTTCATTGGTGATAGCAACGACCTTATCAATCAGTTTCAAATCCAGGTTGCCCGGAATAAAGCCCGCGCCGATACCCTGAATTTTATGTGGACCAGGCTTGATCTCTTCGCCCGCCAGCGCCTGTGCGATAACCGGGGAATCCGTTGGCTCAACCGCCACGGTAATCAGATCTTTTTTGCCTTTGGTGCCTTTAATGTAGCGGGTCACGCCGGTCAGCGTGCCGCCGGTACCTACGCCCGCGATAAACACATCAACCTGACCATCGGTATCTTCCCAGATTTCAGGGCCGGTGGTTTTCTCGTGAATTTCCGGGTTTGCCGGGTTGCTGAACTGCTGAAGCAAAAGGTACTTTGCCGGATCGCTGGCAACAATTTCTTCGGCTTTCTGGATAGCGCCTTTCATGCCTTTTGCGCCTTCGGTCAGAACCAGGTTCGCACCCAGCGCCTTCAGCAGCTTACGACGTTCGATACTCATGGTTTCAGGCATGGTCAGCGTCAGCTTGTAGCCGCGCGCGGCAGCGACATAGGCCAGAGCGATACCGGTGTTACCGCTGGTTGGTTCAACCAGCTCAACGCCTGGTTTCAACACGCCACGTTTTTCAGCATCCCAAATCATATTGGCACCGATACGGCATTTTACGCTGAAGCTTGGGTTACGAGATTCTACCTTCGCAAGAATGCGTCCATTACCGATACGGTTCAGTCGAACCAGGGGCGTATGACCGATAGTCAGCGAGTTGTCTTCATAAATCTTACTCATGGCCTGTCCTTAACTGTATGAAATTGGGATACCGACCCAGCATACCTGTAGAACAGGTATGGGGAAGTAAGGAATTCGCATATCTATATGCTGCAAGGAAATAATGGGTATCAGTATGGAATAAGGGGGGGCATAAGGCCACCCCTGCGGCCTATCTCCACAACGCATGTTGATTGCGATAACAGTCGACCCACATCGCCGTCGCGCCGCATACCGCAACCGGCATAATGAACAGGTTAAGGAAGGGGATCATGGTGAACAGGCTGGTAAGCGCGCCGAATTGCATGTTGGCGACCTTCTGCGTGCGCAGGGCAGTGCGCATCTCTTTAAAAGGCACTTTGTGGTTATCAAAAGGGTAGTCGCAGTACTGTATCGCCAGCATCCACGCGCTAAACAGGAACCACAGCACCGGCGCGACCGTCTGACCGATACCTGGCACGAAATAAAGGATTAGCAGCACGATGGCGCGAGGCAGATACCAGGCGAACTTTTGCCATTCACGCTTCATGATGCGCGGGAGATCTTTCATTATTCCCAGCACGCCGGTGTCGGGCGGCGTGGCCCCCGTGAGTCGCGCTTCGAGCTGTTCCGCCAGCAGACCGTTAAACGGCGCGGCAATCCAGTTGGCTATCGTCGAGAAGAAATAGCCGAACACCAGCAGCACCGAGATCACCACGACCGGCCACAGCACGTAGCTCAGCCATTGCAGCCAGTCCGGCACGTAGCTCATCAGGGCTGGAACCCAGCTTTCGAGTTTTGTGAACAGCCACCAGAATGCACCGCCCATTAATAAGATGTTGATCAGCAGAGGTAAAATGACAAAGCGGCGGATACCCGGAAGCGAAACGAGTTTCCATCCCTGTGAGAAATAATAAATGCCGCTGCGAGGGGCGGATGTTGAGGTTGAAACCATGACCAGGCTGTACTCCTTTTTTCACAACCAGTGGAATTGCCCGACTATCTTATCCACTTATGGATCAATGACCAGTTCGGAAATGTTCGAAAAAACAGCAAAAAGCACGATTTAGCGCATCTTTATGCTGTGAATGCTCCGGACACACTTGCACTTGAGTTAAACGGCAAATACTCTTAGTGAGTAAATGTTTGCCGTGGTGGCAAGGTGTTAGAACAACAGAGAATATAATGATGCAGGATTTGCGTCTGATATTAATCATTGTTGGCGCGATCGCCATAATCGCTTTACTGGTACATGGTTTCTGGACCAGCCGTAAAGAGCGCTCTTCTATGTTTCGCGATCGCCCACTCAAGCGCATGAAGTCAACTCGTGACGACGATGACGTTGAAGACGACATCGACGATAGCGACGACGGCGTGGGTGAAGTTCGCGTTCATCGGGTCAATACTGCGCCCGTTGCGGGTCATGGGGAGCATGATGCACCTCGCCCTGCGCAGCACCAGTATCAACCGCCGTATGCTTCTGCACAGCCGCGTCCGCAACCTGCTCCACAGCCGGTTGAAGAGCCGGTGCGCCAGCCGCAGCAGCCCGTACATCAGCAGCCTGTTCAGCCTCCGGTGCAACAACCGGTACAGCAGCCCGCGCCGCAGCCTGTGCAACAACCCGTACAGCAGCCCGTTCAACAGCAACCTGTTCAGCACGCTCAGCCTCAGCCTGCGCCACAACCCGCGCCCGTTCAGCACGTTGAGCCAGAACCGGTTGTAGAAGAAGCGCCGGTCGTTGAAAAACCACAGCGCAAAGAAGCCGTGATCATCATGAACGTGGGCGCCCATCACGGCACTCACCTGAATGGCGACGTTCTGCTTAACAGCATTCAACAGGCTGGCTTCAAGTTTGGCGACATGAATATTTTCCATCGTCATCTCGGCCCGGATGGTAGCGGCCCGGCGCTGTTCAGCCTGGCTAATATGGTTAACCCAGGCACGTTTGACCCGGAAATGACCGGTGATTTCGTGACGCCTGGCGTCACCATCTTCATGCAGGTGCCGTCTTACGGTGACGAACTGCAAAACTTTAAGCTGATGCTCCAGTCTGCTCAGCACATCGCTGATGAAGTCGGCGGCGTGGTGCTGGACGACCAGCGTCGAATGATGACGCCGCAGAAACTGCGCGAATATCAGGACCGCATCCGCGAAGTTAAGGAAGCCAACGCGTAATCGTCGCGTTTACTTCAACTCCTCCTCAACCCCCGCCTGTCGGGGGTTTTTCTCATTGATGGTGCGATATGGACTCAATCGAACAAAAACTCACTGAACTGCGAACCACGCTTCGCCATCATGAATACCTGTATCACGTCATGGACGCGCCGGAAGTGCCGGATGCGGAGTATGACCGTCTGATGCGCGAGCTGCGCGAGCTGGAAACGCAGCACCCTGAGCTTATTACCCCTGATTCGCCGACTCAGCGCGTGGGCGCCGAGCCGCTGGGCGCGTTTAGCCAGGTGCGTCATGAAGTGCCGATGCTGTCGCTGGATAACGTCTTTGATGAAGAGAGCTTCCTGGCCTTCAACAAGCGCGTGCAGGACAGGCTCAAAAGCAGCGATGCGCTGACCTGGTGCTGCGAGCTAAAGCTTGATGGTCTGGCGGTCAGCATTTTGTATGAAAACGGCGTGCTGGTGCGCGCCGCCACGCGTGGCGACGGTACGACGGGTGAGGACATCACCACCAACGTGCGTACCATCCGCGCCATTCCGCTAAAACTGCACGGCGACAATATTCCTGCTCGTCTTGAAGTGCGCGGTGAAGTGTTCCTCCCGCAGGCGGGCTTTGAAAAAATCAATGAAGACGCGCGCCGCACGGGGGGAAAAGTGTTTGCTAACCCGCGTAACGCCGCCGCGGGCTCGCTGCGCCAGCTCGACCCGCGCATCACCGCGAAGCGACCGCTTACTTTCTTCTGCTACGGCGTGGGTATTCTGGAAGGCGGTGAACTGCCGGATACGCACCTCGGACGCTTGCTGCAATTTAAAGCGTGGGGCCTGCCGGTCAGTAATCGCGTACAGCTTTGTGACTCCCCGGAGGCGGTTCTCGCCTTTTATCACAAGGTTGAGGAAGACCGTCCGACGCTCGGTTTTGACATCGACGGCGTGGTGATTAAGGTCAACTCGCTCCAGCTTCAGGAACAGCTCGGTTTCGTGGCGCGTGCGCCGCGCTGGGCGGTAGCCTTTAAATTCCCTGCTCAGGAACAGATGACCGTCGTTCGCGACGTTGAATTCCAGGTGGGCCGCACCGGGGCGATCACCCCCGTTGCGCGACTGGAGCCGGTTCAGGTCGCGGGCGTGCTGGTCAGTAACGCCACGCTGCACAACGCCGACGAAATCGCGCGTCTTGGGCTGCGTATTGGCGATAAAGTAGTGATCCGCCGCGCGGGGGACGTCATCCCACAGGTGGTGAACGTGGTGGAATCAGAGCGCCCGGACGACACCCGCGCTATTGAATTCCCAACCCACTGCCCGGTCTGTGGTTCAGACGTTGAACGTGTGGAAGGCGAAGCCGTCACGCGCTGCACGGGCGGATTGATCTGCGGTGCCCAGCGCAAAGAGTCGCTGAAGCATTTCGTGTCTCGCCGGGCGATGGACGTCGACGGTATGGGCGACAAGATCATCGATCAGCTGGTCGAGAAAGAGTACGTTCACACGCCTGCTGACCTGTTTACTTTGAGCGCCGGGAAGCTGACGGGCCTTGACCGCATGGGGCCGAAGTCGGCGCAGAACGTGGTGAACGCGCTGGAAAAAGCGAAAGAAACCACTTTTGCCCGTTTCCTCTATGCTCTGGGGATCCGCGAAGTGGGCGAAGCGACAGCCGCCGGGCTGGCAGGCTATTTTGGTACGCTGGAGGCGCTGGAGAAGGCCAGCATCGACGAGCTGCAAAAAGTGCCGGATGTCGGCATTGTAGTCGCCACGCACGTCTTCAACTTCTTTGCCGAAGAGAGCAACCGCGAGGTGATCGGCAAGCTGCTGGAAGTGGGTATTCACTGGCCTGCGCCTGTGACGATCAACGCTGAAGAGATAGACAGCCCGTTTGCGGGTAAAACCGTGGTGCTGACCGGCAGCCTGAGCCAGCTTTCCCGAGACGATGCGAAAGCGCGCCTGGTGGCGTTAGGGGCAAAAGTGGCGGGCAGCGTATCGAAGAAAACGGACCTGGTTATCGCCGGTGAAGCGGCTGGCTCTAAGCTTGCGAAAGCGCAGGAGCTGGGGATCGAGGTCATCGACGAAGCGGAAATGCTGCGCCTGCTGGGAGAGTAACGTGGAAAAAGAACAGCTCGTTGAAATTGCCAATACCGAGATGCCGTTCGGCAAGTACAAAGGCCGCAGGTTGATTGATGTGCCGGAGGAGTACCTGCTGTGGTTCGCCCGTAAGGATGAATTTCCTGCCGGGCGGCTTGGCGAGCTGATGGCTATCACTCTGCTGATTAAAACAGAAGGGCTGACCCAGCTGGTTCAGCCCCTGAAACGTCCTTAAGCTTTTGCGGCGCGGGTCTCTTCCTGCGCCAGCTTTTCGGTCTGGGCTTTGTAACGACGTGCCAGCACCGCGCAGACCATCAGCTGGATCTGATGGAAAATCATCAGCGGCAGCACCATCATCCCAATCACCGACGTCGGGAACAGAATGTTTGCCATCGGGATCCCGTTCGCCAGGCTCTTTTTCGAACCGCAGAAGACAATGGTGATCTCATCCGCTTTGTTAAAGCCGCATTTGCGCGCCACAAAGACATTCACCGCAATCACGATCGCCAGCAGAACGATACTCACAATGGCGATAAACAGCAGTGACCCCACGCCAACCTTGTGCCAGATGCCGTTCACAACGGCTTCGCTAAAGGCAGAGTAAACTACCAGCAGAATCGACGTCTGGTCCGTTTTCGAGATCCACTTCTTGTGCTTCGCCACAAACGCCCCGGTCCACGGACGAGAAAGGTGCCCAAGCACGAACGGCAACAGCAGCTGCAAACAGATTTTACCGACCTGCTCAAGGTTGCCTTCCGCGCCGTGCATGTTCATCAGCAGCCCAACCAGCAGCGGAGAGACAAAAATACCGAGCAGGCTGGATGCCGAGGCGGAACAGACCGCCGCCGCCACGTTACCGCCCGCAAGCGACGTAAAGGCGATGGCAGACTGCACGGTGGCCGGAAGAATGCACAGATAAAGGAACCCGGTATAGATGGCAGGATCGACATTGACCGGCGCCCACCAGGCAAACAGCACGCCGAGGATGGGGAACAAGATAAAGGTGCTGCACATTACCCACAGATGCAGCCGCCAGTGGCTACCGCCTGCGATAATGGCTTCGCGCGAGAGCTTGGCACCGTGCATAAAGAACAGCAGCGCGATGGCCGCGGTGGTCAGCCCTTCAAAGAAAGGAACGAAACTGCCGCGCGCCGGGAAAAACGAGGCCAGCAGAACGACGGTAATTAACGTAAGCGTGAACGGATCGAGAATACGGAAGAGTTTCATAGGGACTCCTTAAACAGATATCGCTATTGTGCTTTTTTCCGTTTGAGAAATAAAATTGATTTATTGCATCTATTCATGAGTAAAACAGATGAATTATTCACTGCGTCAGCTTCGGGTCTTTGTCACCGTTGCCCATGCCCGGAGCTTCAGCCGGGCAGGGGAGATCATCGGCCTCAGCCAGTCGGCGGTCAGCCACAGCGTTAAGGAGCTGGAGATCCAGACCGGCGTGCGATTGCTTGACAGAACCACGCGTGAGGTGGTGCTCACCGACGCGGGCCAGCAGCTGGCGTCGCGGCTGGAGAGGATCCTGGATGAACTGAACAGCACGCTGCGCGACGTCGGGCGCCTTGGGCAGCAGCTTTCGGGTACCGTCAGGGTGGCGGCAAGCCAGACGATATCCGCGCATCTGATCCCCCAGTGCATTGCTCAAAGTAACGCGCGCTACCCGGATATCGATTTTGTCCTTCACGACAGGCCGCAGCAGTGGGTGCTGGAGAGTATCCGTCAGGGTGAAGTGGATTTCGGCATCGTTATCGATCCCGGCCCGGTGAGCGATCTGGAAAGCGAAGTAGTGCTTTCAGAGCCATTTTTACTGCTGTGCCGTGAGGACTCCCCGCTGGCGGCGTTACCGCAGGTGAGCTGGCAGGCGCTGGAGGGGGCAAATCTTGTCTTACAGGATTATGCCTCCGGCAGCCGTCCGCTGATTGATGCGGCGCTGGCTGCTCAGGGCGTTAATGCGAAGATCGTTCAGGAAATCGGTCATCCGGCCACGCTATTCCCGATGGTTGAAGCGGGGATAGGGATCAGCGTGCTACCCGCACTGGCGCTGCCGTTGCCGCAGGGCAGTCGCCTGGTGGTGAAACGCTTTACGCCGCCGATCGAGCGTAAGCTGATGCTGGTAAGACGAAAAAATCGCTCTATCTCCGGTGCGGCGCTCGCCATCTGGGAAGTGGTGCGTATGCAGGCCGAGAAACTAAGCGCAGCGCGCATACGCGACCCACTGTTTACCCCAACCGATAATCAGATGTAGATATCAATTTGATGGTCTTTGGAAGGTTTGTTAACCCCTTCTTCAACCGCCTGCTGCACCGGGCTTGCTTTAGGGGCTGACTCTTCCGCCTGCTGGCGCTGAAGCTGAGCGAGCTGCGCCTGCAACATTGCCAGCTGTGATTCCAGCATCTCTTGCTGCTTCTGTTTTTCTTCTACGGAGCCATCGCTCAACCCCACCTCTTTTAACTGCTGGGTGACTTTGGTGATCTGTTTTGTCAGACGGGTGATTTGCGAGGCCAGGTCGTTTCCGCCAGAGCTGCTATCGGTGCTGCCGATTTCCAGCGCCGACAGCGATACTGCCTTGAGGGTTGTCATTTTGAGATCCTTTTCGCCATAAATAAGGGGTATCGGCATTTCGCGCGAGAGCTTGAGGCTAAAAGGAAGGATTACCAGGTGGCATATCGCAGATAGCAAAAAAGCGCCTTTAGGGCGCTTTTTTACATTGGTGGGTCGTGCAGGATGACTCGCTTCGCTCGCCCTTCGGGTCGTCACCGTAAACGGCTCCGCTGCCTCACTGCGTTCGGCTCGAACCTGCGGCAGGTTCGAATCATCCATATCGCAGATAGCAAAAAGGCGCCTTTAGGGCGCCTTTTTACATTGGTGGGTCGTGCAGGATTCGAACCTGCGACCAATTGATTAAAAGTCAACTGCTCTACCAACTGAGCTAACGACCCGAAATGGTGGGCGATGACGGGCTCGAACCGCCGACCCCCTCCGTGTAAAGGAGATGCTCTACCAACTGAGCTAATCGCCCATTTCGGAACTGCTGCGATAAGGTGAGAATGGTGGGCGATGACGGGCTCGAACCGCCGACCCCCTCCGTGTAAAGGAGATGCTCTACCAACTGAGCTAATCGCCCAATCTCAATTCCTATCTACACTGCGAGTCTACCGTGAAGTAGATGGTGGGTGATGACGGGCTCGAACCGCCGACCCCCTCCGTGTAAAGGAGATGCTCTACCAACTGAGCTAATCACCCCCGCTGTGTGGAGTCGCATTATAGGGAGAGTTGAAAATGAGTCAACGCCTTTTCTAAAGTTTTTATTCGTTCGTCGTAAAATTAAACAAAACGATCGCGAAACGGTCTATCGCGCATGATTTCTAAACAAAAATAGCAAACTCGATGCCGAGACAGGGATCAACATTGAGGAATCCCCCCACAGTGATAGAATATTGCCCATCGTTTTTTCCCCAGGATTTGCCGATTAGCGGCATCTTTATAACGTAAGGCCATTTCATGAAAATCAAAACTCGCTTCGCGCCTAGCCCGACAGGCTATCTGCACGTCGGTGGTGCACGTACTGCTCTCTATTCCTGGCTGTTTGCACGCCATAACAAGGGCGAGTTCGTGCTGCGTATTGAAGACACCGATCTTGAGCGCTCTACGCCGGAAGCAATCGAAGCCATTATGGATGGTATGAACTGGCTGAACCTGGAGTGGGATGAAGGCCCGTACTTCCAGACCAAACGTTTTGACCGCTACAACGCCGTGATTGACGAGATGCTGGTCGCGGGCACCGCATATAAATGCTATTGCTCGAAAGAACGTCTGGATGCGCTGCGTGAAGAGCAGATGGCAAACGGTGAAAAACCGCGTTACGACGGCCGCTGCCGCCACGACCATAGTGAACATGCCGCTGACGAGCCGTGCGTGGTGCGTTTTGCGAACCCGCAGGAAGGATCCGTTATCTTTGATGACCAGATCCGTGGCCCGATCGAATTCAGCAACCAGGAGCTGGACGATCTGATCATCCGTCGTACCGATGGTTCTCCTACCTATAACTTCTGCGTGGTTGTCGATGACTGGGATATGGAAATTACCCACGTTATCCGCGGTGAAGACCATATCAACAACACCCCGCGCCAGATCAATATCCTGAAAGCGCTGAATGCGCCAGTGCCGGTGTACGCGCACGTGTCGATGATCAACGGTGACGACGGTAAAAAACTGTCTAAACGTCACGGTGCGGTGAGCGTCATGCAGTATCGTGATGATGGCTATCTGCCGGAAGCGCTGCTGAACTATCTGGTGCGTCTGGGCTGGTCCAGCGGTGACCAGGAGATCTTCAGCCGCGAAGAGATGATCAACCTGTTCTCTCTGGGCGCGGTCAGCAAATCCGCCAGCGCGTTCAACACCGATAAGCTGCTGTGGCTGAACCACCACTATATCAACACCATGCAGCCAGAGTACGTTGCGACCTATCTGCAATGGCATATCGAGCAGGCAAATATCGACACCCGCACCGGCCCGGAACTGGCCGATCTGGTGAAACTGCTTGGCGAGCGTTGTAAGACGCTGAAAGAGATCGCAGAAAGCTGCCGTTACTTCTATGAAGAGTTCGACGAATTTGATGCGGACGCCGCCAAGAAACACCTGCGTCCGGTTGCGCGTCAGCCGCTGGAAGTGGTGCGCGACAAGCTGGCTGCCATTACCGAATGGACCGCTGAAAATGTTCACCATGCGATTCAGGCGACCGCCGACGAGCTGGAAGTGGGCATGGGTAAAGTCGGGATGCCGCTGCGCGTTGCGGTAACAGGGGCGGGTCAGTCTCCGGCTCTGGACGTTACCGTTCACGCGATCGGCAAAACCCGCAGCGTAGCGCGTATCAACAAGGCGCTGGGCTTTATCGCTGAGCGTGAAAGCCAGCAGTAATTGCGCTTCTGATAAGAACAACGGCAGGGTGACCTGCCGTTTTTTTATGCCTGTAATTCGGCAATGCCGAGGCGGTTCAGAAACCCGTGGATCCCTTCTCGTGCAAGCAGAACGTGAAGCCGCTCTTGCTCAATCAGGGTTAAGTTTTCCAGAGAATCGATAATTTGCGGTAGCAGGGCAGAGGATCTCGGGCTGCCATAGTGGGAGGGCGATTCTGCCAGCTGGTAAATTGCCTGACGGTTACGAATGGCCGGAATGCTCATAATGTGCTCGCGCACGCGGGCATCAACGTGAATCAATCGTGCTCGTCCGCCTTTTACGCCGTTAATGCCTTCTGTTTTCCATCCCTGCTGGCGCACCCAGCGATTAACGGTTTGTCTGGCGATGCCTAAACTGTCTGCCAGCTCCTCGGTCGTCATTTTACTGCGTAATCTTTTCATATCAGTTCTGGTCGCGTATCCCTAAGCGTTGTAACAATCCGGTAATCCCTTCCCGCAGCAACAGCGATGTCAGCTGCTTTTGCTCATCCGGCGTCATTTCATTCGCCAGCGTCATAAGTAAAGCGTGGATCGAACCGTCCTGGTATGCGCTCTCCGGCAGGTCAGGGGTATCTGACGCCCGGCGCGCGCTGCGAATAAATTCCCTGACCTTTTCGTTAACGTGTACCAGGCGCGCTTTACCCCCCTGAACGCCTGGCTTTGGCGATGTAATCCAACCCTCTTTACGTACCCATTTATTGATGGTCTGTCGGCTATAGCCGGTGAGCAGGGCCAGCTCTTCAGGCGTCATTCGTTCCTTGATCATGCTATTTCCTGAATAAATTTAGGGTTAATTAGTGGTTCATTTTATAGCACTGTTTAACGTGAAAACGTGACAGGCTTAACTCCTGACTGCGAGTCGGCTCGCAAAGTGATTCAATTGCATGATTTTTCAGCGGTTGAGAGGGCGGGAATCATTTTGCCGTTGACACTCAGCGGTGGAATTCATATTATGCCGCCCGTCAACATGACAGCTTTACGATGGGGCTATAGCTCAGCTGGGAGAGCGCCTGCATGGCATGCAGGAGGTCAGCGGTTCGATCCCGCTTAGCTCCACCAAACTCTGAACCCAACAGAGTACGGTATGTAAAGTCACATGTGGGGCTATAGCTCAGCTGGGAGAGCGCTTGCATGGCATGCAAGAGGTCAGCGGTTCGATCCCGCTTAGCTCCACCAAAATTTAAACCCTCGTCGAAAGACGGGGGTTTTTTTATGCCTTTGTAACATTCTCATACGCTTTTTGTTGCAATAATGCCTTTTTTTTATACCTCGCCTCAATCCAAATCAATAAAGCGGTCTATTAACAGACTTAAACTTGCTTCGCGCAATTAATAAACATACTATCCACTCCGTCAATGTTAAGAATGGAATATTCCTTTATTTACCTTAATGAACAGTAAAAATGTCAATAATGTAAAGATATTTATGATTGCGTTACTGCTTTGTCTGGTAGCCGTTCCGCTTTCTCGCTACATTTCTCCGCGCGCAATGGTAAATGGACATGATGTTTATTTAGCATGGTTACCATTAAGCGTCATGCTGTCGATCGTTTTATTATTTGGCCGACGGGCCGTTATTCCCATTCTGATCGGTTTGATTGTTAACAATATATACAATATCAATTTAGCACCGCTACAGCATCTCGTCCTGTTGTTCTGTCAAACCTTCTCCGTGTTCGCCGTCTGTGGCCTGGTTCGCCTGATGCTGGGCAAGCGCTGGCGCCACTGTTTGCCTAACAAATATATTGGTATCAGAATTTTCTGGCTCGGATTTATGGTGCCGGTAGGCATTAAATTGACGATGTATCTTGCCGGATATTTATTTGATTTTCCGGTCACCATTTCTACCTTTTTCGGTGAAGGGACAGCAATTTATAACATTGTGGATATTCAAAGCCTGATTTGTGCGTCGCTTATATTTACCATGATGTTCTATTATCCATTAAGAATGATAATTAGTCCCCGCTATGCCAACGCATTCTGGCGGCAAAGTCTTAAGCCATTACTGACCCGTAACCAACCGCTTTATATAGTAATTTGGCTTATGATTCTGGTGTTTACCGTCGCGATTTTATGCGCGCCTTTTGAGTCGGATATAATCGCCGGTTATTTAATGCCAGTCATTTTTATTCTCTTTACCCTCGGTATTAGCCGGTTGAGCTACGCCCTAATCTCGTTGCTGTGGGCGGCCTCCGCGCTGGTGCTGTTGACCTATAACTATAACTTCCTCAACGGCGTGGAATCGGGCTATTCGCTCTCCTTTATCCTGTCGGTGCTGATCTCGTTCGCAATCTGTTTAATGTACATGTCGCGCATTTATCGTCGTAGCGAATGGATGAAGCGAGGCTGGCAGGAGAGGGCGTTAACCGATCCGCTAACGGGATTGCCAAACATTCGCGCGCTGGAAGCGTTTCTGGAGGTTCATCCTGACGCGAAAATCTGCTGCCTGCGGATGGACAATCTCGAGTTCCTCAGCCGTCACTACGGCATTCTGATGCGCGTACATTGCAAACGCGCCATCACGACGTCCTTGCAACCGTACCTGCAAAAAGATGAGCAGCTCTTCCAGCTGCCGGGGAGCGAGCTGGTGCTGGTTCTGCTGGGCCCGGAAACCGCCGAGCGGTTGCAGCATATGATTGACAGGCTGAATAGCCGCAAGATTTTCTGGAATAACACCGGGCTGGATATCGAATTTGGCGCCTCCTGGGGCGAGGTGGCGAACGGCGAAAACCTGCATCACACGCTGGGCCAGCTCAGCTGGCTGTCGGAACAATCCTGCGCCACGCATAACGTTCTGGCGTTAACCAACAGCGTGGAGACCGTTTCCGGGCAAACCACCGACCGGGTGCTGATGCTAGGGCGCATTAAGCGCGCGCTGGAGGCGGGCGGTATCCGTCTGTATGCCCAGCCGATTCAAAACGCCGAGGGCAAGGGCTATCACGAGATCCTGACGCGGCTGGAAAGCGACGGGGAAATTATCACCCCGGATCGGTTTATTCCGCTGATTGCGCAGTTTAACCTGAGCCACCGTTTCGACATCAGCGTGCTCGAACACCTGCTGATCTGGCTCAACGCCAACCCCGTGGCGCACCATGACACCCGTTTTTCCGTCAACCTGATGCCGCTGACGCTGATGCACAAAGAGGTGGCCACCGAAGTGGTGAACCTGTTTGAACGGTACGGGGTTTCCCCGGAGGCGGTGGTGATTGAAATCACCGAAGAGCAGGCGTTTTCGAATTCAGAAATCAGCATCAACAACATTCAGCAGCTGCGGGATGACGGTTTCCGTATTGCTATTGATGACTTTGGTACAGGCTATGCCAACTATGAGCGCCTTAAGCGTCTGGAGGCCGATATCATCAAGATTGATGGTTGCTTCGTGAAGGATATCTGCACCGACAGCATGGATGCGATGATTGTGCAGTCCATCTGCAATCTGGCGAAGACCAGGTCCCTGTGCGTGGTGGCGGAGTTTGTGGAAACGCCCGAGCAGCGAGAGATGCTGCTGCGCTTTGGTGTGGATTACCTGCAAGGCTATCTGTTAGGAAAACCGACGCCGCTTGCGGAATTATAGGCATAAAAAAACCGGGAGCTTAAAGGCTCCCGGTTTTCTTTTCGGTATGGCTTAGAGTACCAGCGCTGCGATAGAGGCAGACAGTACGCTCACCAGCGTTGAGCCGTAAACCAGCTTCAGGCCGAAGCGAGAAACCACGTTACCTTGCTCTTCGTTCAGGCCTTTAATCGCGCCTGCGATGATACCGATAGAAGAGAAGTTCGCGAAGGAGACCAGGAACACAGAGATAATGCCTTCAGCGCGCGGAGAGAGCGTGCCGGCAATTTTCTGGAGATCCATCATCGCCACGAATTCGTTAGACACTAGTTTGGTTGCCATGATACTGCCAACCTGCAACGCTTCGCTTGAAGGCACGCCCATCACCCAGGCAACCGGGTAGAAGATGTAGCCCAGGATACCCTGGAAGGAGATACCCAGCACGGCAGCGAACAGGGCGTTCAGCGCGGAAATCAGTGCGATGAAACCGATCAGCATCGCCGCAACGATAATCGCCACCTTGAAACCGGCCAGAATGTACTCACCCAGCATTTCGAAGAAGCTCTGACCCTCGTGCAAATTCGCCATTTGCAGGTTCTCTTCGCCTTCTTCCACGCGGTATGGGTTGATCAGGGACAGCACGATAAAGGTGCTGAACATGTTCAGAACCAGAGCCGCGACAACGTATTTCGGTTCCAGCATGGTCATGTACGCGCCCACGATAGACATGGAAACGGTAGACATTGCCGTCGCTGCCATGGTGTACATGCGGTTGCGGGACATTTTGCCCAGAATATCTTTATACGCGATAAAGTTCTCAGACTGACCGAGGATCAGCGAGCTTACGGCGTTGAACGATTCCAGTTTGCCCATGCCGTTAACTTTCGACAGCACGGTACCGATGGCGCGAATGACGATCGGCAGAATACGGATGTGTTGCAGAATACCAATCAGCGCAGAAACAAAGACGATTGGGCACAGAACTTTCAGGAAGAAGAACGCCAGGCCTTCGTCGTTCATTTTACCGAACACGAAGTTAGTGCCTTCGTTGGCGAATCCGAGCAGTTTTTCAAACATTTCGGAGAAGCCTTTCACGAAGCCAAGCCCCACGTTGGAGTTCAGGAAGAACCACGCGAGTAAAACTTCAATAACAAGAAGCTGAACAACATAGCGAATGCGGATCTTTTTGCGGTCATGGCTGACCAGCAACGCAAGCGCAGTAACGACAACGAGTGCCAGGACAAAGTGAAGGACGCGGTCCATATTTGCTCCAAATTTGAGGCAGGTTTAATTTCCGTGCACATTCTATGTAACAAGGATAAAGAAAACGAGATCAAAGCCACACTATAGTCACATCCTGTGACGAGTCTCAAAAATAGTGATCAACAATACATTTTTGTTATGTTAGGTAAATGAGTGAAAAGTTAAGTTTGTGTGCTACGCTTCACAAATGACTGCGAGATTTCACATTCTGTGAGATCGACACGCTTACCTGCCCACCTATCGTTCTTTGCTATCAGAGAAATCAATACAACCATTTTAAATGATCTTGATAATCATTCTCATTTTGATAGCATTAAACATAGCAAAGGCTATATTTCAGAGGCAGATATGACAAACAGTCGCGTAGAGGGTAGCAGTGGAAGGGCAGCGCGCAAGCTGCGGTTCGCATTAATGGGACCTGCGTTCATTGCTGCCATTGGCTACATCGATCCGGGTAACTTTGCGACCAATATTCAGGCCGGGGCCAGCTTCGGCTATAAGCTGCTGTGGGTGGTCGTCTGGGCAAACCTGATGGCGATGCTGATCCAGATGTTGTCCGCCAAGCTGGGGATCGCCACGGGCAAAAACCTGGCGGAGCAAATCCGCGACCATTATCCGCGTCCGGCGGTATGGTTTTACTGGATCCAGGCCGAAATCATCGCGATGGCTACCGACCTCGCCGAGTTCATTGGCGCGGCGATTGGTTTCAAACTCATTCTCGGCGTGTCCTTATTACAGGGGGCGGTGCTCACCGGGATTGCGACCTTCCTTATTCTTATGCTTCAGCGCCGCGGGCAAAAGCCGCTCGAAAAGGTGATCGGCGGTCTGCTGCTGTTCGTGGCCGCGGCCTACATCGTTGAGCTGGTTTTCTCCCAGCCGAGTCTGGTAGAGCTTGGTAAAGGGATGGTGATCCCGTCGCTTCCGACCTCCGAAGCGGTGTTCCTCGCCGCCGGGGTGCTGGGCGCAACCATTATGCCGCACGTGATTTATCTGCACTCTTCATTAACACAGCATCTGCACGGGGGCACGCGTGAAGAGCGCTACTCGGCGACGAAATGGGATGTGGCGATTGCAATGACCATTGCCGGTTTTGTAAACCTGGCGATGATGGCGACGGCGGCGGCGGCATTCCACTTTAACGGGCATACGGGCGTGGCCGATCTCGATCAGGCCTATCTGACGCTCGAACCGCTATTAAGCCATGCGGCGGCGACTATTTTTGGCCTGAGCCTTGTGGCTGCCGGTCTGTCGTCTACGGTGGTGGGCACCCTGGCCGGACAGGTGGTAATGCAGGGGTTTGTGCGCTTCCATATTCCGCTGTGGGTGCGCCGTGCCGTCACCATGCTGCCGTCGTTTATTGTGATCCTGATGGGCCTCGATCCTACCCGCATTCTGGTGATGAGCCAGGTGCTGCTGAGCTTTGGTATCGCGCTGGCGCTGGTTCCGCTGCTGATCTTTACCAGCGATAAATCGCTGATGGGCGATCTGGTGAATACCACGCTGGTGAAACGGACTGGCTGGGCCATCGTGGTAGTCGTGGTGGCGCTCAACCTGTGGTTACTGGTCGGAACGGCGTTAGGACTGTAGAAAGAAGAAAGGAGCCGAAAAGGCTCCTTTTTTAATGCGTGATGTCGATCAGTGGCGATGTCCACCGCCGTGACCGTGGCCATGTCCACGACCCGGCCCGTGGCCCCAGCCGCCGCGACGGTCGTCACGGTCGCTCCAGCCTTCGCGATAGCCGCGCTCGTAAGCTTTACGGTTATCCCAGCCGCGATGGCGGCCGTTATCATGTCTCCACCAGCGGTCTTTACGCCATTCATAATGACGATGCCAGTAGTCACGGTCGCGCCAGCCGCCACCGTCCCAGTAGTTACCGTAATTGTCGCGATCGCCAATTTGTAATTTTACTGATGGCAACAGGGTGATTTCGCCAGCTGTGGCGACCAGCGGTGCTGAAGCCAGCAATACCGCTGCAAGAATCAGTGACCTGAACATACTCTTCTCCTTCACGATCGGGGCCGCGTGCGGCCTGTTAGCGCAATATTACGGTTTGGTAAATATCCGTTTAATCGCTTCAACTCCGAATTGAATGATAAGAGCACGTTTTGCTAAAAATGCGGTTATTTTGTTCCGTCCAGGATCGCATCGATAGTCGCCAGCTCCTGCTCGCTGAAATGACGATTGTCGAGCATCCCGACCGCGTCCTCGATTTGCGCCGTTTTGCTGGCGCCAATCAGCACCGAGGTGACCGCGTCGTGGCGCAGCACCCAGGCCAGCGCCATTTGCGACAGCTTCTGCCCGCGCTGCTCCGCCAGCGCGTTCAGCTCGCGCACTTTTGCCAGCTTTTCATCAGTTAGCTGGTCCGGATTGAGGAACTTACTCCCGCTGGCCGCCCGTGAATCCTGTGGAATGCCGTTCAGATAGCGGTTCGTCAGCTGTCCCCCCGCCAGCGGCGAGAAGGGGATACAACCCACGCCATTCTCCGCCAGCACGTCCAGCAGGCCCGCTTCCGGGGCGCGCTCAAACATCGAATACTTCGGCTGGTGGATAACGCACGGCGTCCCGAGATCGTTGAGAATTCCAATCGCCTGACGCGCCAGCTCTGCCGGGTAATTTGACAGCCCCACGTACAGGGCTTTGCCCTGGCGCACGATATGGTCAAGCGCTTTCATGGTTTCCAGAAGCGGCGTTTCCGGGTCAGGACGGTGGTGATAGAAAATATCGACATACTCAAGCCCCATGCGTTTCAGGCTCCGATCGAGGCTCGATATCAGATATTTTCGCGAACCCCAGTCTCCGTAGGGGCCGTCCCACATGGTGTAGCCCGCTTTGGTGGAGATAATCAGCTCGTCGCGCCACGGCAGAAAATCTTCCTGCAAAATGCGGCCAAAGTTACGCTCGGCGGAGCCCGGCGGTGGGCCGTAGTTATTGGCAAGGTCAAAGTGGGTAATGCCTAAATCAAAGGCGCGCTGTAAAAGTTGACGGCTGTTTTCAATCAGCGTGGTGTCGCCGAAATTGTGCCAAAGCCCAAGAGATACGGCGGGCAACTTAAGGCCGCTCTGCCCGCAGCGGCGGTACTGCATTGTCTGATAACGATTTTTGTCAGGCTGATAACCCATTCTCGTGACCTCTGGCGTGGAAAATAAAGTGTTGTGTATACGTTTACACAAACGTGACGAAAAGGAGAATAGCGCACTCTTTTTTGTAAAGTATACGTTCCAGCGCCTTCTTTCTGACAATTCTGGACAGCTATCACGCTTCTTTAATACTCAAGGTGAGGTCAACGTCAGAAGGACACCTGTTATGCGAACCCCGTACTGCGTCGCCGATTACCTGCTTGAACGCCTTACAGATTGTGGTGCCGATCATCTGTTTGGCGTGCCTGGCGACTATAACCTGCAATTTCTCGACCACGTCATAGACAGCCCGGACATCTGTTGGGTGGGCTGTGCCAACGAGCTGAACGCCTCGTATGCCGCAGACGGCTACGCCCGCTGTAAAGGCTTTGCCGCGCTGCTGACGACATTTGGCGTCGGGGAATTAAGCGCCATGAACGGCATCGCGGGAAGTTTCGCGGAGTATGTTCCGGTGCTGCATATCGTCGGCGCACCGGCGATGGCCGCCCAGCAGCGAGGCGAACTGCTTCACCACACCCTGGGCGATGGGGAGTTCCGCCATTTCTACCGTATGAGCGAGCCCGTCACCGTGGCGCAGGCCGTTCTGACCGAGCAAAACGCCTGCTATGAAATCGACAGGGTGCTGACCACCATGCTGCGCGAGCGTCGTCCCGGCTATCTGATGTTGCCTGCCGACGTGGCAAAAAAAGCGGCCACGCCGCCTGTAAGCGCTCTCACTGGGAAGCCCGCTCACGCCGATCGCGGCTGCCTGGAGGCCTTCCGCGAGGTGGCGAAAAAACGTCTTGCTGAAGGTCAACGCACCGCGCTGCTGGCGGATTTTCTGGTGCTTCGCCACGGGTTAAAGCAGGCCGTTCAGAAATGGGTGAAAGAGACGCCGATGGTCCACGCCACCATGCTGATGGGCAAGGGGATTTTCGATGAGCGCCAGCCGGGCTTTTACGGCACCTATGGCGGCTCCGCCAGCAACGACGCGGTGAGAGAGGCGATCGAAGGGGCGGATACGGTGCTCTGCATCGGCACGCGCTTTACCGATACCCTGACCGCCGGGTTTACCCATCAGCTCAGCCCGGCGCAAACCATCGAGGTGCAGCCTCACGCCTCGCGGGTGAGGGACGTCTGGTTTACCGGCATTCCGATGAGCCAGGCGATAGACACGCTGGCGGAGCTGTGCAAACAGCATGGAGGCAGCGCGGCGCCCGCTCAGTCGCGCGCCTTTACGCCGGAGGTGGCGCAGGGCGAGCTTACCCAGGAGAGCTTCTGGAGTACGCTGCAAACCTTCATCCGCCCGGGAGATATCATTCTTGCCGACCAGGGCACCTCTGCCTTTGGGGCCTTCTCGCTGCGCTTACCGTCGGACGTGAACTTTATCGTTCAGCCTATCTGGGGGTCGATTGGCTACACCCTGGCGGCGGCGTTTGGCGCGCAAACCGCCTGTCCGCAGCGGCGGGTCATTGTGCTCACCGGGGACGGCGCGGCGCAACTCACCATTCAGGAGCTGGGGTCGATGCTGCGGGATAAACAGCGGCCGATTATTCTGGTGCTGAACAACGAGGGCTACACGGTGGAGCGGGCGATCCACGGGCCGGAGCAGCGCTATAACGATATCGCGCTGTGGAACTGGACGCAGATCCCGCAGGCGCTGAGTCTGGATCCGCAGGCAGAGTGCTGGCGGGTGAGTGAGGCCAGCGAGCTGGCCGACGTGCTGGAGAAAGTGGCGCACCACGAACGACTTTCGCTTATCGAAGTGATGCTGCCCAAAGCGGATATCCCGCCGCTGCTCGGGGCCATTACCAAAGCGCTGGAGGCGCGCAACAGCGCCTGACTATTTGTCGTTTCGCCAGGCCATCAGCATCGGTTTGCCCGCCAGCAGAAGCCAGGCGGGCAACATGACGATACAGAGCAGCGGGATCAGCGTGGTATCCGGCACCACTACCGCCGCCATAAACAGGCTCAGCCACGCATCGCGCGTCACCACCAGTACTAAACCCAGAATCGAACAGGCAACGGTGATTGAGGCCGGAACCGCATCCACGTGCTCGTGCAGCATCAGCCCCAGCGCCACGCCGATAAACACCGCCGGGAAGATACGACCGCCGCGAAAACCACAGGCAGATGCCACCACCAGCGCGGCCAGCTTAATCAGGGCAAACAGAAGATAATCCGACACCGTAAACACCTGGCTGAAAGCAAGCTGCTGCATCTCATCCAGCCCTTTAAACAGCGTAACCGGCCCGCCGATGGCCCCGAGAATGCCGAGGATAAAACCGCCCGCGCCGAGGATCAGCACCGGATGCTTAAGCCGATGCATCAGGCGATGCAGGCGCGGAAGACACCAGACCGCCACCATCCCGAGGGCAATGGCGATGGCCACCACAATCGCACCGCTGAAAATATCGGCGATTTGCATCTGCCCGTAGTGGGGAATGGGCAGCGAGAAGTGGGGATGGAAAAACAGGCTGGTGGTCAGCGCCCCGGCGGCTGCGGCCATCAGCGGGGCAAACAGCCTGTCCCAGAGCGGGACGTCGTTGTTGCCACTCAGGGTCTGCGAGAAAATCAGCGCGGCGGCAACGGGGGTGCCAAAGAGTGCGCCAATCGTGCCTGCCGAGGCGAGGATGGTCCAGTCCAGCGCGCCGACCCGGGGGAAAATACGCGAGCCAAGATAGACCGCCAGCGCGATATTCACCGCCATAATGGGATGCTCCGGCCCGAGGCTGACGCCGCCCGCCAGACCAATAATCAGGGCAATAATCAGCCCCGGTAACGCCGACGGGTTCACCGGGGCGCCAATCAGCGGCTCCATCGCCGGGTCAGGCCCCGCGTGGCCGGGGCTAAAGCGCACCACCAGGCCCACCGCGATGCCGGTCAGCGTCAGCATCCCGATTATCCATCCGGGAGAGTCGATGCTGACGCCCAGCTGTTGCGGCAACGCGCCCCACAGCATCGTTTGCAGCACCGCCGCGACCTTCATCACGACGATAAGGACAAGGCTTGAGGCAATACCAATGATGAGCGCTGGAACGGCCAGCAAAAGCATGGTTCTGGCTCGCGGATGGAGCATGATGATTTCCTTGTACAAAACGCAATACGTTACTTTGCACATTCGACCTTTTGGCAATAGTGCAAAAGATGCTGAAACGGTAAAGTTATTCTGTGACGAAGATCGAGTATCCTGGGGCGACTGAGTTCTGGTCGTTGTTGTTATCCAGCCTTGAAATTACAGTGTCCCAAAGATTTATTCTGACTTTAGCGGAGCAGTAGAAGAATGACAAAGTATGCTTTGGTAGGTGATGTGGGCGGCACGAACGCACGCCTTGCATTATGCGATGTGAACAGCGGTGAAATCTCCCAGGCGAAAACCTACTCAGGGCTGGATTATCCAAGCCTGGAGGCCGTTGTGCGTGTGTATCTTGAGGAGCATAAGGTCAGCGTTGAGGACGGGTGTATCGCCATTGCCTGTCCGATTACCGGCGACTGGGTGGCGATGACCAACCACACCTGGGCATTCTCTATCGCCGAAATGAAAAAAAACCTCGGTTTCGCGCATCTGGAAATCATCAACGACTTTACTGCGGTCTCCATGGCTATCCCGATGTTAAAGCCAGAACACCTGATCCAGTTTGGCGGCACGGCCCCGGTTGAAGGTAAACCCATCGCCGTGTATGGCGCGGGAACCGGGCTTGGCGTGTCGCATCTGGTCCACGTCGACAAGCGCTGGATTAGCCTGCCGGGTGAAGGCGGGCACGTTGATTTTGCGCCTAACAGCGAAGAAGAGGGGATCATCCTGGAAGAGCTGCGCGCCGAGATCGGACACGTATCCGCCGAGCGCGTGCTCTCTGGCCCTGGCCTTGTGAACTTGTACCGCGCGATTGTGAAATCGGACGGTCGTCTGCCGGAAAATCTGAAACCAAAAGATATTACCGAGCGCGCGCTGGCGGATTCGTGCATCGACTGTCGTCGTGCGCTGTCCCTGTTCTGCGTGATCATGGGGCGTTTCGGCGGTGACCTGGCGCTGAACCTCGGCACTTTCGGCGGCGTCTATATCGCGGGTGGAATTGTGCCGCGCTTCCTCGACTTCTTCACCGCATCCGGTTTCCGCGGCGGGTTTGAAGATAAAGGCCGCTTCAGAAGCTACGTGCAGGACATCCCGGTGTTTCTGATTGTGCATGACAACCCGGGCCTGCTGGGATCGGGGGCGCACCTGCGTCAGGTGTTGGGTCAGGTTCTTTAAGTTTCTAAACCCCTCTCCCGTCGGGGAGGGGTTCCCTCATAAGTGCATCAGCTGGCGAAACTCTTTTACCTTGCTGCGACTCACCGGCACCTGAAAATCCAGATCCTTTAGCCGCAAAATGTAGGTGTTGTTAAACCACGGCTCGATCTCGCGGATCTTATTGAGATTGACGCAAAACGAGCGGTGGCAGCGGAAAAAATGCGCCGCCGGCAGCTTGCTGCAAAACTCGGTGATGTTCATCGCCATCACGTAGGATTCGCGGCGGGTATAGACAAAGGTCATCTTCTCGTGGGCTTCGGCGTAATAAATATCGTCGATAGGCGTCACGATGATCCGCTCGTCTTTCACCAGATTGATGGTGTCATTTTCGCGCGTGACCGGGCTGGCCGCGGCCGGTGCGCTCTGCTGCTGCCAGGCGGCCTCCAGCTTTTGCAACATGCTGACAATCCGCGATTCCTGATAGGGCTTGAGGATGTAATCGAACGCCTCCAGCTCGAACGCCTCGACCGCGTGCTCTTTCCAGGCGGTAACGAACACGATAAACGGCTTATGGGCAAACTGGTTGATGTTTTGCGCCAGCAGCACGCCGTCCAGCGACGGAATATTGATATCCAGGAAAATGGCGTCGACCCGGTTGTGCTGCAAAAACTTCAGCACGTCCAGGCCATCGTCGAACGTGCCCACAATCTCCATCTGGCTGTGTGTTTTAATCAGCCAGCTCAGCTCCTGTTGAGCCAGAAACTCATCTTCTACGATGATGACGTTCATCGGTTACTCCGGCCTATGGCAACAAGGAAATCGGCGTCTGCACGGCGGTGCGTTCGTGCGGGACATAAAAAGCTATCTCGGTGCCAGGCTCCAGACGGCGAATATGCAGCCCCTCGCCGTACAGCAGCTTGACCCGGTGATGCACGTTTAACAGGCCAATTTTATTGCCCGGCATCTCGTTTGACTCCACGCGCTCAATGACTTTTGGATCGATACCGTGCCCGGTATCGCGCACCGCAATGCGCACGCGGTTGCCGCTCTCGGTTACGCTGATGGTCACCACCCCTTTGCCTTTGCAGGGCTGAATGCCGTGGACGATGGCGTTTTCCACCAGCGGCTGGATCAGCAGGCTTGGGATCACGCAGTTGACCTCTTCATCGATATCGTAGATGACCGTCAGCTTGTCGCCAAAGCGCGCCTGCTCAATGGCGATGTAGTCTTTGATCTGATACAGCTCTTTTTTGATGTCGATCTGCTCGTCGTCTTTCAGCTCAATGTTGTAGCGCAGATAGCGCGACAGATTAAAAATCAGCTGGCGCGCGGTGTCCGGATTCAGGCGAATGGAGGACGAAATGGCGTTCAGCGCGTTAAACAGAAAATGGGGATTAATTTTACTTTGCAGCGCGCGCAGCTCTGCCTTATTTGCCATCTCGCGCAGCTGCTCCGCGCGGGACACCTCAAGCTGGGTCGAGATAATCTGCGACAGGCCAATCGCCATCTCCTGTAGCGTTGAAGTGATCTGGTGCGCGTGGCAGTAATAAATTTTCAGCGTCCCGGTCACGACCCCTTTTTCCCACAGCGGGATCACCAGCATCGAGTGAATTTCCGGGGTCCGGTGGGCTTCATCATTGTTTTTAATGATGATTTTACCGTAGTTAATCGCCTGGCGGGTGGTGGGGCTGATGGTGTCATCGTTGTCGCGGTAGTTGTGCTCCCCCACGCCAACGTAGGCCAGTACGTGGTCGATATTGGTGATAGCCACGGCATCGGCGTGAATGTCCCGGCGGATGATGTCGCACACCTGGCGCAGGGATTCGGCGTTTACGTGGCGAAACAGCGGCAGCGTTTTGTTGGCAATATCAAGCGCCAGCTTGGCCTGACGGGCGGCGCTGGCCTCTTTTTCGCCCTCAACGCTCTGTACCAGCAGCACGATAAACCCGATGCAGACGCTGCCGAGGATCATCGGAATACCGATTTTCGAGACAATATCCAGCCCCAGCGCGGTCGTCGGCGCCCAGGCTACCACCAGGATCATGGTCAGGGTTTCGCAGATCATCCCGGCGATGATCCCCGCCCGCCAGTGCTGCTTTTTCGGGATCTTACGGTTGATGATGCCGGAGAAGATCCCGGCGATGATGCTGGTAATAAAACAGGGGATCGCCGTGACGCCGCCGATATCGATCAGGTAGCGGTGGGTGCCCGCAATCACGCCGGTGATAATCCCAACCCACGGGCCAAACAAGATCCCGCCGGACATCACCGCGATAATGCGCACGTTCACCAGCGAGCCTTCGACCGGCACGCCGGACCAGGTGCTGAAGAGGGCGAACATGGAAAAAATTGCCGTTACCGCCAGCAGCTCTTTCGGCGAGTGGGCGGATTTATGGAGCAGCTCGCGAAACAGGCGGATGCGGATCAGAAAGAAGAGGCAGATCAGCATTAACGCCGCGCGGTCAAACACCGCCAGGAGCATATTGAATATTTCGTGCACGGGTGAACCTGGGAATTCGGGAAAAATCTATGATAGAAAACCTGCGGCATAATGACCAGCTATGCATCACTCTTATGAAATGAGGATAAACCATAATTATCAAAGGGGATTATCACGGAGTGGCTGAAATAGGTCGGCTATTTTCCTGAGGACGCGGAGAAGGTAATCATATTGATATCATTGTGTTAAACAACAGAAAACAATGATTCGTTTCTTCACGACTGATTCCGCTTTTACGGAAATCTGTGTTCCCGTTTTAGGCTGACGACTTTTTTTTACTTCCCCTCTCGACAGCCGGAATTTTTTCAGGTTATTTAATAAACACGCCACAGTCGTGGCAGCGTCGCTCGGACGGTCCGGGCGCTAACGTGAATCTGAGGAAATTATGGCTGACTCCAGTCCTGAACGCCGTTTTACGCGCATCGATCGCTTACCCCCTTACGTTTTTAATATCACTGCTGAACTCAAAATGGCTGCGCGTCGGCGCGGCGAAGACATTATCGATTTCAGCATGGGTAACCCTGACGGCCCTACGCCGCCGCACATCGTCGAGAAACTATGTACCGTTGCCCAGCGTCCCGATACGCATGGCTACTCGACCTCTCGCGGCATTCCTCGTTTACGTCGTGCGATTTCTCGCTGGTATCAGGATCGCTATCAGGTAGATATCGATCCGGAAAGCGAAGCCATTGTCACCATCGGCTCGAAAGAGGGGCTGGCGCACCTGATGCTGGCGACGCTGGATCACGGTGATACCGTGCTGGTGCCAAACCCAAGCTACCCGATCCATATCTACGGTGCGGTGATTGCCGGGGCGCAGGTTCGCTCCGTGCCGCTGGTGGAGGGCGTCGACTTTTTCAACGAGCTGGAACGCGCCATTCGCGAAAGCTACCCGAAACCGAAGATGATGATCCTCGGCTTCCCGTCAAACCCGACGGCCCAGTGCGTGGAGCTCGATTTCTTCGAGAAGGTCGTCGCGCTGGCTAAGCGCTACGACGTGCTGGTGGTGCACGATCTGGCCTATGCCGACATCGTGTATGACGGCTGGAAAGCCCCGTCGATTATGCAGGTTCCCGGCGCGCGGGATGTGGCGGTGGAGTTCTTTACGCTCTCCAAAAGCTACAACATGGCCGGCTGGCGCATTGGCTTTATGGTAGGTAACAAAACGCTGGTGAGCGCACTGGCGCGTATTAAGAGTTACCACGATTACGGCACATTCACCCCGTTGCAGGTGGCGGCTATCGCGGCGCTGGAGGGGGATCAGCAGTGCGTGAAGGATATCGCCGCGCAGTATAAGCGTCGTCGCGACGTGCTGGTGAAAGGGCTGCATGAAGCGGGCTGGATGGTCGAGATGCCGAAGGCGTCGATGTACGTGTGGGCGAAAATTCCCGAGCAGTACGCGCACATGGGGTCGCTGGAGTTTGCGAAAAAGCTGCTTCAGGACGCGAAGGTGTGTGTCTCGCCGGGCGTCGGCTTTGGCGAGTATGGTGATACCCACGTGCGCTTTGCGCTGATCGAAAACAGCGATCGTATTCGCCAGGCGGTGCGCGGCATCAAGAGCATGTTCCGTGCCGATGGGCTGCTGGCATCGAAAAGCAACACGGAGTAATCCCGGAAAGCGGCCAAAAAAACAGGAGCCAATGGCTCCTGTTTTTTTTGTTTCTCTCGACTAAATCATGAGAGCAAAGGTTCCGGCCCAGACTAAAACAATCACCGAAATGCCCATAAAGAAATATTTCACGTTTCATCGCTCCGCGTATCTTGTGGTACGCATTAAAAAACAGAGTCCACCTGATGATAGAGAACTGAAATCGGGCTTTTCGCCGCTAACTTCAGCTCAGAATTCTGTGCTTTCCTGTTGCCAGACGGCGCTAATGTACGCCTAAAAAACAGGGGTGACAAGCGGCATTTTCTTAAATCATTTTAGTAACTTACGAGTGTCGGGGAACGGCGACAGTTTGATTTCAGGCCGCAATAAATTCCCGTTGAGCGACGGTTAGAAAAAGGTTTCACAAGGTAATGACAGGTGATTGAAAAGGTTAGTTTCTTAGCGAAACTAACCTTTAAAAGAGGCTTAGATATAGAGTGAGGCTTCGCCGAGAGGGCGGGTTTTGAAACGGCGGTGCATCCACAGATACTGCTCCGGCGCACGCATAATTTCCGTTTCGATTACTTTATTGATGAACGCAGCGGCTTCGCACTCTTTTTCCGGGTAGTTAGCCATCTCAGGAGAGATATGCAGACGGTAGCCCGATTTATCCGCTTTTCGCACCATGGTCACGGTTAGCATCGCCGCACCGGACAGGCGAGAAATCACGAAGGTACCGTTAGTCGTGGCAACGTTCTGAACCGCAAAGAACGGGGCGAAGCTGCTGCCTTTACGGCCATAATCCTGATCGGGCGCAAACCAGACGGCTTCGCCTTTTTTCAGCGCACCGACCATGCCGCGCAGGTTGTTACGACTGATCATCGCTTTGTTGGAACGCATGCGCCCGCGCGTTTGCACCCACTCCATCACCGGGCTGTTATGCGGGCGATAGGTTGCCATCATTGGCTGGCACAGCCCCATGACGCGACCGCCCAACTCCAGCGACATAAAGTGAACGCCGACAACCATCACGCCACGGTTTTGCATCTGCGCGCGTTTCAGGTTTTCCAGACCCTCAACATCAAACCATTTACGTACGCGCTCGTCTGGCCAGAACCAGGCCATACCGGTTTCGAGTAAAGCCATTCCGATAGATTTGAAGTTCTCGGAAATGAGTTTTTCACGCTGCTGCTCGTTGTACTGCGGGAAGCAAAGCTCAAGATTTTTACGGGCGATAGATTCACGACGCTTGAGGAAGTGGCGAGACGCGCTGCCGAGCTTCGAACCCAGCAAACGCAATACCGGATAAGGAAGTTGTACTAACAGCCAGAGAACGCCAAGACCAAACCAGGTAAACCAGTAACGCGGGTGGAGAAACGAACGTTTAAAATTGGATTCAGACAAAATAGAGAACCTTTGTAAAGCCTGCTAACGTAGCGCACATTCGCACTACTACATGCCACTAAGACCGGAGAACGAGGTCAGGGTTGCAGGCTTTACCGATCTTTACGGCCTTGCCTGTCCACTGCTGACGTTGGGTGGGCGCGATAATGTAGCACCGTTACTATTGCTGTGCTATGGCGTGAATTGACTAAAAAAGCTACAGTGGTGCAGGTGCTTGATTTGCATAAAATTGCACTTTGAATATCCACAAAAAATTCTTATTTTTCAGATAATTTAAAGGTCTTGAGAAAGAAAAGAGAGGGGTTAAGCGCGTGGAAAGTGTCCCCTGCAGGAATCGAACCTGCAACTAGCCCTTAGGAGGGGCTCGTTATATCCATTTAACTAAGGGGACGAAGCGGCACGAGTATAGCCTTATTTACACTTAGCGTTAAGCTCAATGCCGCCTGACTGCTCAAAGAGTCATCATTCAGGACGATTTTTTTGTCGATTTTTCATCGTTTTCCTTCGCCTTGAGTTCAGCTTTGCGCTTGTTGGACATGTCATTGCGGATTTGCGCATGGCTCAGCAGGGCGAAAATAAAGGTCCCGCCGATGATATTTCCCGCAAGCGTGGGTATGGCGAATGGCCAGAAGAAATCGCTCCAGTGCAGCGTACCGTTAAAGACTAAATAAAGAATTTCAACGGTGCCGACAACGATGTGGGTGGTGTCCGCCAGCGCGATAAGCCAGGTCATCAGGATGATCACCACGATTTTTGCGCTGCCCGCGGATGGGAACATCCATACCATGGTCGCGATAATCCAGCCTGAAATAATCGCGTTTGAGAACATCTCAAGCGGCGTGTTTTCCATCACATCCATGCCAATTTTCACGAACGCATCACGGGTGGGTTCATCAAATATTGGCATATATTCGAATGCCCAGGCCGCAATCCCTGTCCCTATCAGGTTACCCAGCAATACCACGCCCCACAGGCGCAGCAATAAGCCGACGTTACCGAGGGTCGGGTTTTGCATTACCGGCAGTACGGCGGTGACGGTGTTTTCCGTAAACAGCTGCTGGCGCGCCATAATGACGATGACAAAGCCAAACGTGTACCCAAGGCTCTCCAGTAAAAACCCGCCGGGTACCCCTTCCAGATGAACGTGAAAAATCCCTTTCGCCAGCAGCGACGCGCCCATCGATAAGCCAGCGGCAATCGCGGACCATAGCAGTGCCATGGCGTCGCGCTCCATCTCCTTTTCCCCATCCTGGCGAATATGTTCGTGGATTGCCATCGCCCGCGAGGGCAGACGTTCCTCATCCACTTCTATTTTTTCGCCCCGGCTATTCTCCTCGCTTTCCACTTCATGCTCGTCTTCATTTTCACCAATTCTTTCTTTACTGATTTCCTTCATAACTGCTCCGGGCTGGGTGATCCTGCTATTAAGCGTAGCGGCTTTTCGCGCGTTCCCCGTCGGGATGCTCTGAAATTCCTGACAAAGGCAATAAAGGCGATACATCTCTTTCAAAGCCAATATAAAATTGCCGGCGAAACGAAAAGATAAAGCCAGGCTATGCTGAAATAACTGCGGCGGTGATTACCGTCCGCCATTGTGTGCGTAGACATCGCTAAACGTGCTGATACAATCGCTTACACGTTTACAGACGGGGCGTCAGTCGCTCCGTTACGGATGGCAATCAACGATAGCCATACTGAACAGGGAGATAATTATGAAACTTCGGCTGTCGGCGCTTGCGCTGGGCACCACGTTGCTCGTGGGCTGCGCAAGCTCGGGCGAGCAAACAGGGCGCTCCGATCCCTTAGAAGGGTTCAACCGCACCATGTATGACTTCAACTATAACGTGCTGGATCCCTATCTGGTTCGTCCGGTCGCGGTGGCGTGGCGCGACTATGTTCCCCAGCCAGCCCGTAACGGGTTAAGCAACTTCACCAGCAACCTCGAAGAGCCAGCGGTAATGGTGAACTATTTCCTGCAAGGCGATCCGTATCAGGGGATGGTGCACTTTACGCGCTTCTTCCTGAACACCCTGCTGGGGATGGGCGGCTTTATTGACGTGGCCGGAATGTCCAACCAGAAATTACAGCGCGAACAGCCGCACCGTTTCGGTAGCACTCTGGGCAGCTATGGCGTGGGTTATGGCCCGTATGTACACTTGCCGTTCTATGGCAGCTTTACGGTTCGTGATGACGGCGGCGATATGGTCGATACGCTCTATCCGGTGCTGTCATGGCTGACGTGGCCGCTGTCGATTGGTAAATGGACGGTAGAAGGGATTGAAACGCGCGCACAGCTGCTGGATTCCGACGGTCTGCTGCGTCAGTCTTCCGATCCTTACATTATGGTGCGTGAAGCCTACTTCCAGAACCACGACTTTATCGCCAACGGCGGTAAGCTGAAGCCGGAAGACAATCCGAACGCGAAGGCTATCGAAAACGAATTAAAAGATATCGATTCGGAATAAATAAAAAAGGTGAGCAATGCTCACCTTTTTTAATATCTGCGCGATTAGAACGCGTAGTTGAAGTTCATACCGTACAGCCAGGCTTTCCCTTCTGAAGAGAATTCATACGGGCCTTCCTGGAAAGTAACTTTCTGACCGTGCATATAAGAGATACCGGCATCAATAGAGGCATCTTTATTAAACGCGTAGGTTGCACCTGCGCTCAGCCAGAAACGGTCCTGATCCGGAATCGAGATAGAACGCTTGTCTGCCGGTACCGGGCTGTCATCGAAGGCAATACCGGTACGGAACGTCCAGTTGTCATCCATATAGTAGGTGGTACCCAGCGCAATGCGGTAAGCGTCACGGAAGCTCTCATCTTTATAGAAGAGGGTATCACCGCTGCTGTTGGTCGCTTTCAGCTCCTGGAACTGACTCCAGCTGGTGTAGGTCAGGCTATAGTGAACGGCCCACTGCGGCGCGACTCGGTTATACCCGGACAGCTCCCACATTTCTGGCAGGTTCAGGGTCAGAGAACCGCCTGTGGTGCGGCCATCGGTGCCCATTGGCAGGCCGAAGTTGCCGAGGATCTGGTTATAGGCTGATGGTAGGCTGCTCTTGTAATCGCCGTCAAAGTCGATTTTCACTTCTGAACGATAGGTCAAACCGTAGCGGTTGTTTTTATCAATTTCATACAGGATACCGGCGTTCCAGCCATAGCCCCACTCGTCACCCTTCAGATAGGCAATCTGCGTGTCGCGAGGAATACCTGCAACCTGCTGCCCCAGGGCTGGTGGAAGCGCGCCTGAGCCTGCAACGATTTGGCCCAGATCGCCCGCATAGCGTTCAATCTTGGCTTTTGCGTAGACGGCATCAAAGCCAACGCCGAAGCTCCAGTGGTTGTTAAGACGATATGCGCCGCTCAGGTTAAGGTTCAGCGTTTCGAGATCGGTCGTGCCGCCGTAAGCGCCCGCCGCGTAATTATTGCCAAACTCGGTGGCTAAACCGTAGTTAGAGGTAACGGATGCGCCCCAGCCAAACTGGTCGTTGATTGGCGCGACGAAGTGCAGGTTAGGTACCCATGCGGTTGGCGCAATGTTGTCCGCGTTGAGGCTTGCGCCTGTAGGCGAACGTCCGGTGATATCAACACCTGGATCGACAAAAATCGCACCAGCGGAGAAGGTCGGGCGATCGAACATCATGATCAGTGCCGGGTTACGGCTTGCATTGCCTGCGTCATCGGCAATGGCACCTTCCCCGGAATATGCGCGGCCAAGGCCAGAGGAAGAAAATTCGTTAAGCTGGAAGCCCGCGGACCAGGCGGACGTAGAGACTATTGCCACTGCAACTGCTAATGCAGTCTTGTTAAACAGGGTTTTCTGGCTCATGACCATAACCTCATTGAGTTATTTTTATTCAATAATTGTTACATACCGTAACAGGAGCGCGAAGTGTAGGGTCTGCGGTATGACATACAAATCAGACCAGTGGCGAGAGTATAGGTCTGACCAGATATGATGTTGCAAGTTTGTTTATTAATATTTTCAAACATGTTTCACGAAACGGGATCTGGGTGGCAAATTTGTGACCAGTGCGGCTCACCCAAAAAGGTGATTTTTGTTCTGGATCATTTTTAAGTGTGATATTGGTCACTTCTCTCACTTTGCGCCATTAACGACTGGAGCCCCATTTCATCGGGGCGTAAAATATCGGCAACGTGTTTATCTCGCGCTCGTCGCAATCAGAGAGGAAAATGAATATGAGTAAATGCAGTGCTGATGAAACCCCGGTTTGCTGCTGTATGGATGTTGGCACCATTATGGACAACACCGATTGCACCGCCTCTTACAGCCGCGTGTTCACCAACCGTGCAGAAGCGGAAGAGACCCTGGCCGCACTGAGCAAGCGCGCGCGTGACGTTGAATCCGATCCGTGCGATATCAAACCAACCTTCACCGACGTCGATGGCGGCGTGAAGCTGGATATCGACTTTGTTTTCGCCTGTGAAGCCGAAACGCTGATTTTCCAGCTGGGCCTGCGTTGATTTCTGCGGCCTGAAGAGATTCTCTTTCGTAGGCCGGGTAAGGCAACGCCGCCACCCGGCAACATACCGCACAAATGCCTCTGCCATGCAGGGGCATTTTCTTTTTTTTCTCTGTGTTTTACCTCGCAATTTTTTGTTTCCCCGATTGGCTCAATGTAAAAAAATGGTTAAGACTGTTATCAGGTCAGACCACTTTATGTTCTGAGTACATATTTACAGGGGAGAGTTATGAGTCAGGCATTACCGCTTATCACCCGGCAGGGCGATCGCATCGCTATCGTCAGCGGATTGCGCACGCCGTTTGCGCGTCAGGCGACGGCCTATCACGGCATACCTGCGGTCGATCTGGGAAAAATGGTGGTGGGGGAGATGCTGGCCCGCAGCGAAATTCCGCCGGAGGTCATTGAACAGCTGGTGTTTGGCCAGGTAGTTCAGATGCCGGAAGCGCCCAACATCGCCCGAGAAATTGTTCTCGGTACCGGCATGAACGTGCATACCGATGCCTACAGCGTGAGCCGCGCCTGTGCAACCAGCTTCCAGGCGGTGGCAAACGTCGCGGAAAGCCTGATGGCGGGCACCATACGCGCCGGGATCGCGGGTGGCGCAGACTCCTCCTCCGTCCTGCCGATTGGCGTGAGCAAAAAGCTCGCGCGCATTCTTGTGGACGTTAATAAAGCGCGTACCACGGGCCAACGCCTCAAGCTCTTCTCGCGCCTGCGCTTGCGCGATCTGATGCCCGTCCCACCCGCGGTGGCGGAATACTCCACCGGCCTGCGCATGGGCGACACCGCCGAACAGATGGCGAAAACCTACGCCATCACCCGCGAGCAGCAGGATGCGCTGGCGCACCGCTCGCACCAGCTGGCCGCTAAAGCCTGGGCCGAAGGCAAACTCACCAATGAAGTTATGACGGCCTACGTTCCCCCGTACCGTGAGCCGCTGGTGGAAGATAACAACATTCGCGGCAGCTCGACGCTTGCTGATTATGCGAAGCTGCGCCCGGCGTTTGACCGCAAGCACGGTACGGTGACGGCGGCGAACAGTACGCCGCTGACCGACGGTGCCGCGGCGGTGATCCTGATGACCGAATCCCGCGCGAAAGAGCTGGGCATTACGCCGCTGGGCTATCTGCGCAGCTACGCCTTTACGGCGATTGACGTCTGGCAGGACATGCTGTTAGGGCCAGCCTGGTCCACGCCCCTGGCGCTGGAGCGTGCGGGCTTAACCCTTGCCGATTTAACCCTGATTGATATGCACGAAGCCTTTGCCGCGCAGACGCTGGCAAACGTTCAGCTGCTGGCAAGCGACAAATTTGCCCGCGAGGTGTTAGGACGCGCTCATGCGACGGGCGAGGTGGACGAGAGCAAATTCAACGTGCTGGGCGGCTCCATCGCTTACGGACACCCGTTTGCGGCTACCGGCGCGCGCATGATCGCTCAAACGCTGCATGAATTACGTCGTCGCGGCGGCGGCTTTGGGCTGGTAACCGCCTGTGCGGCGGGTGGGCTGGGTGCGGCAATGGTTCTGGAGGCGGAATAATGGAAATGACATCAGCATTCACCCTGACGATTCGCCCGGACAACGTGGCGGTGGTCACCATTGACGTGCCTGGCGAAAAGATGAATACCCTGAAGGCCGAGTTCGGCGTTCAGGTGCGGGCAATCTTGAAGCAGATCCGCGAGGACAAAACGCTTAAAGGGCTGGTGTTTATCTCCGCCAAGCCCGACAACTTTATCGCCGGGGCGGATATCAACATGATCGCCCGGGCGCAAAGCGCGCAGGAAGCTGAAGATCTGGCGCGTCAGGGCCAGCAGGTGATGGCGGAGATCAACGGCTTATCGATCCCGGTTATCGCGGCGATCCACGGCGCCTGCCTCGGCGGCGGGCTGGAGCTGGCGCTGGCCTGTCACCGCAGGATTTGCACCGACGACGCAAAAACCGTTTTAGGCTTACCCGAGGTGCAGCTTGGGCTTTTGCCCGGCTCCGGCGGGACGCAGCGCCTGCCGCGTCTGGTGGGAGTCAGCACGGCGCTCGAGATGATCTTAACCGGCAAACAGCTTCGCCCTCGTCAGGCGCTGAAGGCCGGTCTGGTCGATGACGTGGTCGCCCCGTCTATACTGCTGGACGCCGCCGCCGAACTGGCGCTGAAAGGTCGTCAGGCAAAACGTCCTTTGCCGGTGCGGGAGCGCATCCTTGCCGGGCCGCTGGGCCGGGCGCTGCTGTTCAGGATGGTGGGTAAAAAAACCGAGCACAAGACCAAAGGTAACTATCCGGCGGCGAACCGCATTCTGGAGGTTATCGAAACCGGACTGGCCCAGGGCAGCAGCAGCGGTTACGCCGCAGAAGCCAGAGCCTTTGGCGAGCTGGCAATGACGCCGCAGTCGCAGGCGCTTCGCAGCATCTTCTTCGCCAGTACGGAGGTCAAAAAAGATCCGGGCAGCGATGCGCCTCCTGCGCCGCTGCGTTCGGCGGGCGTGCTCGGGGGCGGTCTGATGGGCGGCGGCATTGCGTTTGTCACCGCCAGCAAAGGCAAATTGCCCGTGCGAATCAAAGACATCAGCCCGAAAGGCATTAACCACGCCCTGCAATACAGCTGGCAGCTCCTTGATCAAAAGGTAAAACGCCGCCATATCAAGGCCAGCGAGCGTGACAAAGTGCTGTCGATGATTTCAGGCACTACCGATTACAGCGGCTTTAGCCATCGCGACATCGTGATTGAAGCGGTGTTTGAAGACTTAGCCCTTAAGCAAAAGATGGTGGCGGAAGTGGAGGCGAACTGCGCGCCGCACACTATTTTCGCCTCTAACACCTCGTCATTGCCGATTGGGGATATCGCCGCCGAGGCCGCGCGTCCTGAGCAGGTGATTGGCCTGCACTTCTTTAGCCCGGTCGAGAAAATGCCGCTGGTGGAAGTGATCCCGCACGCTGCAACCAGCCCGCAGACCGTGGCCACCGTGGTGAAGCTTGCCAAAATGCAGGGCAAAACGCCGATTGTGGTGGCGGACAAAGCCGGTTTTTACGTCAACCGCATTCTTGCGCCCTATATCAACGAGGCGATGCGGCTGCTGACGGAAGGCGAGAAGATCGAACACGTTGATGAGGCGCTGGTAAAGTTTGGTTTCCCGGTCGGCCCAATCCAACTTTTGGATGAGGTGGGAATTGATACCGGCACTAAAATTATACCTGTGCTCGAAGCCGCGTATGGCGATCGTTTCAGCCCGCCTGCAAACATTGTTTCAGCAATTTTGAAGGACGATCGCAAAGGCAGAAAAAATCAGCGCGGTTTCTATCTTTACGCGGCGAAAGGGCGTAAAAGCAAGAAACAGGTCGACCCTTCAGTTTATGGGCCTATTTCCGCAAGCGGGCAGGGAAAACTGTCGGCAGTTCAGTGTGCTGAACGCTGCGTGATGATGATGCTTAACGAAGCGGCGCGCTGCTACGGTGAGCAGGTGATTAAAAGCGCGCGCGATGGCGACATCGGTGCGGTATTTGGTATTGGTTTCCCGCCGTTCCTTGGCGGCCCGTTCCGCTATATGGACACCCTCGGACCGGATGAAGTGGTTGCTATCCTGCAACGTCTTGCCACGCAGTACGGGTCGCGGTTTACACCTTGTGACCTTTTATTGCAGATGGCGGAACGCGGTCAAACATTTTGGTCCGCAAGGGAAACTGACCCTGTAAGTTAAGGTCAAAGAAGCGTAGATCCCGAGGTGAATGAACCTGTTCTGGCGAAATTGTAAACAGAGATTGACTATACTTACGCCATTGAGGTAAAAAACAGCGTTTCATTCACCGAATGGATCAGGCACAATGCCCGGCCACCAGGTTCCTGCCTCCCGGATGTTTCTCGCGGGCAGCCAGCGCTGGTGCTTCTGGTTAACAAAAGCGGTGCAATATGCAAGTTTTTATCATGCGTCACGGCGACGCGGCACTCGATGCCGCCAGTGACTCAGTACGTCCTTTAACCGTGTGTGGCTGCGACGAATCTCGTCAGATGGCCACCTGGCTCAAAGGCCAAAAAGTGGACATCGAACGTGTCCTGGTGAGTCCGTTCCTGCGTGCGGAACAGACGCTGGACGTGGTAGGGGAGTGTATGAACCTGCCGACCAGCGTGGATGTCCTTCCGGAACTCACGCCGTGCGGCGATGTGGGCCTTGTCAGCGCATACCTTCAGGCGCTGTGCAACGAAGGTGTCTCCTCGGCGCTGGTGATTTCGCACCTGCCGCTGGTGGGGTATCTGGTCTCTGAGCTGTGCCCGAGCGAAACGCCACCGATGTTCACGACCTCTGCCATTGCTAACGTCACCCTCGACGAAACGGGCAAAGGGGTATTTAACTGGCAAATGAGTCCGTGCAACCTGAAGATGGCAAAAGCCATTTGACGTGACGCGCTGCTGGCGGGGTTCCCCGCCAGTCTGTCAGGGCAGCTCTGGCGGCTGCCACTCTTCTACTTCAATCAGCACCAGTAATGCGGCATCTCCGCCGTACTCTTTGGGTGCCTGATGAAACGCCATCACGTGCGGGTGCTGCGCCAGCCACAGCGGGGTCTGTTGCTTGAGAATATGTTTCCCGTGGCCGTGCATCACGCAGGCGCAAAAGACATGTTCACGGCGACAGGCGGCAATCAATGCCCCCAGCTCCTGTTTCGCCTGCATCTGCGTTAAGCCGTGCAGATCGAGAAACAGCTCCGGCGAATAATCCCCCCGGCGTAATTTCTTCAGCTCAAAATGGCTGACGTCTTCGCGCACGTACTTCACCGCGCCCTGAGTATTGAGCAGCGGCTGAAATTCGTCCGAAAAATAGTGGCTGTTATCGGCCTGTTCCTGCAATAAGCGTTTAACCGGGACTTCGGTCACTTTCTTGCGAATCGGGCGGTGGACGAGGGTGTCCTGCTTGATTTCACGCGTTCCGGTCATGAGCTGACGGAAGAGCGCCTGATCCTCCTGGCTGAGCGTGGTTTTCTTTTTCATTAGCCTGTCTCATCTCTGATTTCCGCTAGTGTACCTGACTAAATGCATTTTTTAACCTCAAGCGGTACGCGTCATTGCTGATTTATCGCCGTCTTCATGGCAAACTAGCCGCCGAAAATTATGCGAGCGTGCCCTGGAGGAAAGAGTGGATAAAATTTTTGTCGATGAAGCAGTAAACGAGCTGCACACCATACAGGACATGTTGCGCTGGTCCGTTAGCCGCTTCAGCGCCGCCAATATCTGGTACGGACACGGCACGGATAACCCGTGGGATGAGGCCGTTCAGCTGGTTCTGCCCTCGCTCTATCTGCCTCTCGATATTCCTGAAGATATGCGCACCGCGCGCCTGACCTCCAGCGAAAAACACCGCATCGTCGAGCGCGTGATCCGCCGTGTCAACGAGCGTATTCCGGTTGCCTATCTGACCAACAAAGCCTGGTTCTGCGGCCACGAATTCTACGTGGACGAGCGCGTGCTGGTGCCGCGTTCACCGATTGGTGAGCTGATCAACAATCACTTCGACGGCCTGATTAACCATCAGCCGCAGCACATTCTGGATATGTGTACCGGCAGCGGCTGCATCGCCATTGCCTGTGCCTACGCCTTCCCGGAAGCCGAAGTTGATGCGGTAGATATCTCCACCGACGCGCTGGCGGTAACCGAGCACAACATCGAAGAGCACGGCCTGATCCATCACGTGACGCCAATCCGCTCTGACCTGTTCCGCGACCTGCCGACGCTGCAATACGATCTGATCGTTACCAATCCGCCGTATGTGGATGCAGAAGACATGTCGGATCTGCCGAACGAATATCGTCATGAGCCGGAGCTGGGCCTGGCCTCGGGTTCCGATGGTCTGAAGCTGACGCGCCGCATTCTGGCCTGCGCGCCGGACTACCTGACCGATGACGGCGTTCTGATTTGTGAAGTCGGCAACAGCATGGTACATCTGATAGAGCAGTACCCGGATGTGCCGTTCACCTGGCTTGAGTTCGATAACGGCGGTGACGGCGTCTTTATGCTGACCAAAGCGCAGCTTCTCGACGCGCGTGAACACTTCAGCATCTATAAAGATTAATCCAGCGGGCTTCGGCCCGTTTCACAACGCTCAAACACAAATAACGACAGCGGAGCCGTGATGGCAGGAAACAGTATTGGACAATTATTCCGCGTGACCACGTTCGGTGAGTCGCACGGGCTGGCGCTGGGCTGCATCGTTGATGGCGTCCCGCCAGGCATCGAACTGACCGAAGCCGATTTACAGCACGATCTTGACCGCCGCCGCCCAGGCACCTCTCGCTACACCACGCAGCGTCGCGAGCCGGACCAGGTCAAAATTCTCTCCGGCGTTTTTGAAGGCCGCACCACCGGCACCAGTATTGGTTTGCTGATTGAAAACACCGACCAGCGTTCCCAGGATTACGGCGCCATTAAAGATGTGTTCCGCCCGGGTCACGCCGATTACACCTACGAGCAAAAATACGGTTTTCGCGACTATCGCGGCGGCGGACGTTCCTCTGCGCGCGAAACCGCGATGCGCGTGGCGGCGGGTGCTATCGCCAAAAAATATCTGGCACAGAAATTTGGCATCGTTATTCGCGGCTGTCTGACCCAGATGGGCGACATTCCGCTGGCAATCAAAGACTGGGAACAGGTTGAACAAAACCCGTTCTTCTGCGCCGATGCCGATAAGCTCGAGGCGCTTGACGAACTGATGCGCGGCCTGAAAAAAGAGGGCGACTCCATCGGTGCGAAAGTGACCGTCGTCGCCGACGGCGTGCCGGCAGGCTGGGGCGAGCCGGTATTTGACCGTCTGGACGCCGACATTGCCCACGCGCTGATGAGCATCAACGCGGTGAAAGGCGTAGAAATTGGCGATGGTTTTGACGTGGTCGCGCTGCGCGGCAGTCAGAATCGCGACGAAATTACCGCTCAGGGCTTCCAGAGCAACCACGCGGGCGGCATTCTTGGCGGCATCAGCAGCGGGCAGCAAATTGTGGCCAATATCGCGCTGAAACCGACCTCAAGCATTACCGTGCCGGGCCACACGATTAACCGCGCGGGCGAAGAAGTTGAGATGATCACCAAAGGACGTCACGATCCGTGCGTGGGGATCCGCGCCGTGCCGATCGCCGAAGCGATGCTGGCGATCGTGCTGATGGATCACTTCCTGCGCCAGCGCGCGCAGAATGCGGATGTGACGACCACCATTCCACGCTGGTAAACATGAAAAAAACCGCAATTGCTCTGCTGGCGCTGCTCGCCAGCGGAGCCAGTCTGGCCGCCACCCCGTGGCAAAAAATCACCCATCCTGTGGCGGGGAGCGCGCAGTCGATTGGCGCGTTCTCGAACGGCTGTATCGTGGGCGCTCAGGATCTGCCGCTCCAGTCCGATACCTATCAGGTGATGCGTACCGATCAGCGTCGCTACTTCGGCCACCCGGATCTGGTGCTGTTCATCCAGCGTCTGGGTAACCAGGTCCACAATCTGGGGCTGGGCACCATGCTGATTGGCGATATGGGGATGCCTGCGGGCGGGCGCTTCAACGGTGGGCACGCCAGCCACCAGACCGGACTGGACGTTGATATCTTCCTGCAACTGCCTAAAACGCGCTGGAGTGCTTCGCAACTGCTGAGGCCGCAGGCGCTGGATTTGGTCTCCCGCGACGGCAAAAGCGTGGTGCAGACGCTCTGGACGCAGGATGTCTCCAGCATGATCAAGCTGGCGGCAAAAGATAACGACGTGACGCGCATTTTTGTGAACCCGGCCATCAAGCAGCAGCTCTGCCTGGATGCGGGCACCGATCGCGACTGGCTGCGTAAAGTGCGCCCGTGGTTCCAGCATCGCGCGCATATGCACGTTCGCCTGCGTTGTCCGGCGAACAGCCTGGAGTGCGAAGATCAGCCGTTACCGCCGCCGGGCGATGGCTGCGGCGCTGAGCTGCAAAGCTGGTTTGAACCCGCTAAACCTGGAACCTCTAAGCCTGAGAAGAAGACACCGCCTCCGTTGCCGCCTTCCTGCCAGGCGCTACTGGATGAGCATGTACTCTGATGGATAACTTCGTCGATCTGTTTATGGTGTCACCGATGCTACTGGTGGTGCTGTTTTTTGTTGCCATGCTTGCCGGTTTCATCGACGCGCTGGCGGGCGGGGGCGGTTTACTGACCGTCCCGGCGCTGCTGGCGGCGGGTATGAGCCCGGCGCAGGCGCTGGCCACCAACAAGCTTCAGGCCTGCGGGGGATCGCTCTCCGCATCGCTCTACTTTATCCGCCGCAAGGTGGTGAACCTCGCCGATCAAAAGCTCAATATCCTGATGACCTTCATCGGCTCCACCTCGGGTGCGCTGCTGGTGCAGCACGTCCAGTCGGATATTTTGCGCCAGATCCTGCCGATTCTGGTGATCTGCATCGGCCTCTATTTCCTGCTGATGCCTAAGCTGGGTGAAGAAGACCGTCAGCGTCGCCTGTACGGCCTGCCGTTTGCGCTTATTGCGGGCGGCTGCGTGGGCTTTTACGACGGTTTCTTCGGCCCGGGCGCGGGCTCGTTTTATGCGCTGGCCTTTGTGACGCTGGCCGGGTTTAACCTTGCGAAATCCACCGCCCATGCCAAAGTGCTGAACGCCACGTCCAACGTCGGCGGCCTGCTGCTGTTTATCATTGGCGGCAAGGTTATCTGGGCGACCGGATTTGTGATGATGGCAGGACAGTTTTTGGGCGCGCGCGCGGGCTCGCGTCTGGTATTGAGCAAGGGGCAAAAGCTGATCCGCCCGATGATCGTTATCGTATCGGCGGTGATGAGTGCCAAGCTACTTTATGACAGCCACGGACAGGAGATCCTCCACTGGTTGGGGATGAACTAATGAACAGTACGCATAAATACGAACAGCTGGTTGAGATCTTCGACGGCTGTTTTGCTGATGATTTTAATACCCGTCTGATTAAAGGCGACGACGAACCGATCTATCTTCCTGCTGATGCGGACGTTCCCTACAACCGCATCGTGTTTGCGCACGGCTTTTACGCCAGCGCGCTGCACGAGATTTCGCACTGGTGCATCGCCGGAAAAGCCCGTCGCGAGCTGGTGGACTTTGGATACTGGTACTGCCCGGACGGGCGCGACGCGGCGACGCAGGGGCAGTTTGAGGACGTTGAGGTTAAACCTCAGGCGTTTGACTGGCTGTTCTGCGTGGCGGCCGGGTATCCGTTTAACGTCAGCTGCGACAACCTTGAAGGCGATTTCGAGCCGGACCGTATCGTGTTTCAGCGCCGCGTTCACGCGCAGGTGATGGAGTATCTTGAGAAGGGCATCCCGGAACGTCCGGCGCGCTTTATCAAGGCGTTACAGAATTATTATCACACGCCGGAGATCACGGCGGAATGCTTCCCGTGGCCGGAAGATATTTAACAGAGGAAAGAAGATGATCGCAGAATTTGAATCGCGCATTCTGGCGTTAATTGATGACATGGTGGAACACGCCAGTGATGATGAGCTGTTCGCCAGCGGTTATCTGCGTGGTCACCTGACGCTGGCGGTTGCCGAGCTGGAAACGGGTGACGATCACTCTGCCCAGGCCGTGCACGACGAAGTTACCCGCAGCCTGGAGAAAGCGATTCAGGCAGGCGAGCTTTCGCCGCGTGACCAGACCTTAGTGCTGGGCATGTGGGACAATTTGTTCCAGCAGGCAAAAGCGAAGTAAGTGTCTTATCCCCCTCTCCCTGTGGGAGAGGGCCGGGGTGAGGGCAACAGGCCGCACCCTACTTAACCCTTTTCCCTTTCAGCAGTTTCCGCACCCACAGGCGATTCGGATTCAGCCCCGCCAGCGTCACCCTGTCCAGCGGGATCGGCTCATCGCTCATTTGCGCGGCTAATACTTCAGCCAGCAGCGGCGCCGAACACAGCCCACGCGAACCTAAACCGCCCAGCATGTACAGTTCCGGATAAACCGGGGCAGAAACCGCGCTGTCTTTGTTGTCGACCAGATCCTGATAGACCGAAAGCGTAGCCTCGTAGTCCGGCACGCTGCCCGACATCGGCAGATGATCGCGGGTCGCGCAGCGAACGCCGCAGCGAGCTTCTCCCGCGCTGATATCCACCTCTTTTGCCCACTCCGCCTGCGGGAAACAGTCCAGCAAGCGCTGGCGATTCTGCTGCTGATCCTCTTCGCGATACTGCGTGTCCGTTTCACCACGATGGTAGCTTGCGCCGATGCAGTGATGGCCGTTGGACGGGTTTTGCGGGGTCAGATAGCCGTCATAGCAGAGCACCTGCTTAAGCTTGCTGAGCTGCGGCGCGCCCGGAACATGGCTCACCTGACCACCCACCGGATAGACCGGCAGTTTTTCGGTCTGGACAAACTGATTGATATTATGTCCGTTTGCCAGCACCACGCAGTCGTGCTGCGCCCGTGTGCCGTCGGCAAAGGTTAACATCCACTGCGTTTCTTGCGAGAGAGAGGCGACCTCGCGACCGTAATGCACCCTCAGCCCGCGCGTTTGCGCCAGCGCAATAGCGCCCACCGTGAGCTCCGCCGGGCACAGCCAGCCGCCGAGCGGGTACTGAATGCCGTCGCAGCCGGTGTCGACGCCGGTTGACGCGAGTATCTCCTGCGCATTCGCCGCGCGGGCAATCTCCGGCGGCAGACCGAGCGAGAGCATCTGCGCGATCTTATGCTGGCTCTTTTCATCCCAGCCGAGCTGCGTCACGCCGCACCAGTCACGATCGAAGGCGACCGGCAGCGAATCGTACAGGCGACGGGCGAAGGTGAACGCCGCCGGGAAGAACTGGCTCAGAGCCGGATCCTGGGCGCTTAACAGCGGATAGAGCGCCCCCTGACGGTTGCCGGACGCGCCCGTGGCGGGGGCATCGTCGGCGCAGTAAAGGGTTACCTGCCAGCCGCGATGGACAAGGGCGAGGGAGAGCAGGGCGCTGGCAACGCCGCCGCCGATAATCGCCGCTTCACGGGAGGCGCTGGCAGTACGGGCAAACCACGGGGTTTGCGCGGGCGTATCCAGCGCGTTTTCCATCACCCCAACCAGCATGTCGCGCTTGCGGCCAAAACCTTTGGTTTTTTGCATGGAAAAGCCCGCTTCCTGCAACCCACGGCGCACGAAGCCTGCCGAGGTAAAGGTCGCAAGCGTCGCCCCAGGACGCGCCAGTCGCGCCATCGCGTTGAAAAGATGCTGGCTCCACATGTCCGGGTTTTTAGCGGGGGCGAAGCCGTCCAGGAACCACGCGTCCACCTTCTGCCGCATCGAATCATCGAGCTTATCGGTGAGGTCGTTGATATCCCCGAGCCATAAGTCGAGGGTCACGCGCCCGCCGTCCAGCACCAGACGATGGCAGCCGCCGAGTGCGGGCGGCCACTGGGCCTGAAGCTGCTCTGCCCAGGGGGCAAGCTCTGGCCAGCGCTGTTGCGCCAGCTTCAGGTCGTGGGCGGTGAGCGGGAATTTCTCAAAACTGATGAAATGTAATCGTTGAAGCGTTGCCTCAGGCTGTTGTGCGCAAAAACGATCGAATGCCTGCCAGAGGGTCAGGAAATTCAGGCCGGTGCCAAACCCGCTTTCACCCACCACGAAAAGGTTGCGCGGATGGTCCGGAAAACGGGCGCTGAGGTGGTTTCCTTCAAGGAAAACATAACGCGTTTCTTCAAGTCCGTTATCATTAGAAAAGTAGACATCATCGAAATCTCGGGAAACAGGTGTACCCTCAGCGTTGAATTCGAGGTTGGCGGGTTGTATAGCGTTTTGTTTCACGTAAGTTACTCGTCTGGCAGGCAGTGGCACGATCTTAACGATGTGCGTCCGCTGGTGCAAATTTCCGCAGAAAATCGCTGATCGGACTTGTTCGGCGTACAAGTGTACGCTATTGTGCGACTCGAAACTTATTTAGTGCGACTTACAGAGGTATTGAATGAAACGTGCAGTGATTACTGGCCTGGGCATTGTTTCCAGCATCGGTAATAACCAGCAGGAAGTCCTGGCATCTCTGCGTGAAGGACGCTCCGGGATCACTTTCTCTGAAGAGTTTAAAGATTCAGGTATGCGTAGCCACGTATGGGGTAACGTCAAACTGGACACCACCGGTTTGATTGACCGTAAAGTGGTTCGTTTCATGAACGATGCCTCTATTTATGCTTACCTCTCCATGCAGGAAGCGATTGCTGACGCTGGTTTGACCGCTGAGGTTTACCAGAACAACCCGCGTGTAGGCCTGATTGCAGGTTCCGGCGGCTCGTCTAAAGCACAGGTTTTCGGTGCTGATGCAATGCGTAGCCCGCGTGGTCTGAAAGCTGTAGGTCCGTACGTTGTGACGAAAGCAATGGGCTCAGCGGTTTCCGCGTGCCTGGCGACGCCGTTCAAAATCCACGGCGTGAACTACTCCATCAGCTCCGCCTGTGCGACCTCCGCACACTGTATCGGTAACGCGGTTGAGCAGATCCAGTTGGGTAAACAGGACATCGTATTTGCTGGCGGCGGCGAAGAGCTGGGCTGGGAAATGGCCTGTGAGTTCGACGCGATGGGCGCACTGTCCACCAAATACAACGAAACCCCGGAAAAAGCCTCCCGTACCTATGACGCACACCGTGACGGCTTCGTCATCGCTGGCGGCGGCGGTATGGTTGTGGTTGAAGAGCTGGAACACGCTCTGGCACGTGGCGCGCACATCTACGCTGAGATCGTTGGCTACGGCGCAACCTCTGACGGTGCAGACATGGTTGCTCCATCAGGTGAAGGCGCGGTTCGCTGCATGAAGATGGCGATGCAGGGCGTTGATACTCCAATCGACTACCTGAACTCCCACGGCACCTCTACTCCGGTAGGCGACGTGAAAGAGCTGGGCGCAATCTGCGAAGTGTTTGGCGACAACAGCCCGGCAATCTCTGCAACCAAAGCCATGACCGGTCACTCTCTGGGTGCGGCTGGCGTGCAGGAAGCGATCTACTCTCTGCTGATGCTGGAACACGGCTTTATCGCCCCAAGCATCAACGTTGAAGAGCTGGACGAGCAGGCGGCTGGCCTGAACATCGTTACCAAACCAACTGACGCGACGCTGAACACGGTCATGTCCAACAGCTTCGGTTTTGGCGGCACCAACGCCACGCTGGTGATGCGTAAGCTGAAAGCTTAAGTTTTTGAATGTATAGTAGAAGGGAGCCTGATGGCTCCCTTTTTTTATGCCTTTATCCGGAGTTTGCATGACTGTCGCTACTTCTGCCGAGAACGCCTCTTCTGCGAATGTCTCGCTGTTTCGTATCGCGTTTGCGGTATTCCTTACCTACATGACCGTTGGCCTGCCGCTGCCGGTTATTCCGCTGTTTGTGCACCAGGAGCTGGGCTACGGCAACACGCTGGTGGGCGTGGCGGTGGGGATCCAGTTTCTGGCGACCGTCTTAACGCGCGGCTATGCGGGGCGGCTGGCGGATCAGCACGGCGCGAAACGTTCGGCGCTACAGGGAATGTTTGCCTGCGCGCTGGCGGGCGGGGCGTGGCTTCTGGCCGCGCTGCTGCCGGTCGATGCTATCTATAAATTTGCACTGCTGATTGTCGGGCGGCTGATTCTGGGCTTTGGCGAAAGCCAGCTTCTGACCGGGACGCTGACCTGGGGAATGGGGCTGGTTGGCCCGGCACGTTCCGGCAAGGTGATGTCCTGGAACGGGATGGCGATTTACGGCGCGCTGGCCGCCGGTGCGCCGCTGGGATTGGTGATCCACAGCCACTTTGGGTTTGCCGCCCTTGCCGCAACCACCATGGTGCTGCCGCTGGTGGCCTGGGCGTTTAACGGCACGGTGCGAAAAGTTCCGGCCCATAAAGGCGAACGTCCGTCGCTGCTGAGCGTGGTGGGTAAAATCTGGCAGCCGGGCCTGGGTCTGGCGTTACAGGGCGTGGGCTTTGCGGTAATTGGTACGTTTGTGTCGCTCTACTTTATGAGCCGCGGCTGGGCGATGGCGGGCTTTACGCTGACCGCGTTCGGCGGCGCGTTTGTGCTGATGCGCGTGCTGTTCGGCTGGATGCCGGATCGCTACGGCGGTGTGAAGGTGGCAGTGGCCTCGCTGGTGATTGAAACTGCCGGGCTGGTGCTGCTCTGGCAGGCGCCCGTGGCCTCCATCGCGCTACTCGGCGCGGCGCTGACCGGGTGCGGCTGCTCGTTGATCTTCCCGGCGCTTGGGGTTGAGGTGGTTAAACGCGTACCGCCGCAGGTGCGCGGCACGGCGCTGGGCGGCTACGCCGCGTTTCAGGACATCTCGTACGGGATCACCGGGCCGCTGGCAGGAGTCTTGGCCACCTCGTTTGGCTATCCGTCGGTCTTTCTCGCCGGTGCGGTTTCCGCGGTCGTGGGGATTGTGGTTACGCTGGTGGCGTTTCGCAGAGCCTGAGCCGTTGTTGCCGGGTGGCGGCTGCGCCTTACCCGGCCTACGTTTCAAGCTGTTGTAGGCCCGGTAAGCGCAGCGCCACCGGGCAAAAAAATATCACGCAACCAGCCAGAAAAGCGCCAGCGCAACCATCAGCGCAATAAACATCAATCCCGGTCGCGCAGACAGATTTCTGAAGGTTTCCACAACGGGCGCAAACAGCGGGCTGTAGATCGGCTGGATATTGCGCACGTCCGGCACGCCGCCTTCGCGCTCGGCGCGGCGCACGAATATCTGATTGAGCACATCCTGCACCTGCGCGGTAGTCAGCACCGTCTGCGGCGTTGCCTGCCAGGTCTGCTGCGCGTAATCCCTCACGGCTTCAAACTCATGCGGCTCCAGCGGCTGCTTAAGCGCCGCCTGCACCGAATGCAGCGTTGGCGCGGTCTGGGTGCTCAGCGTCTGGCGCGCCTGAAGCCACGTCACCAGATGGGTAAACTGTTTGGCCGGGATCAGCTCGCCCGCCTTCACGCCGGATAACTCCAGCATCGACTGCCAGATCAGTTTGGACGATTCACCCGTTGCTGCCGCAAGCTTAGTCACCATCTGATTCAGCGTGTTGTGCTCGGCGGGCAGCAGCGAGCGTTCGGTTGCCGGGCGCTGCTGCGGCTGAGGAATGGCCAGCTGATTGGTCTGAAGCAGCGTCAGCACGGTTTTAAGCTGCTCCGGCGTCAGCTGGCTGAGGGCGGTTTGCCCGTACTGCTGGCGAATAAAATCGCTCGCCGCCTGACGGTTATTGCCTTGCCCTAACAGCTCGGTCAGCTGGGAGATCATCTGGCGAGTGGTGTGATTCTGCTGCGCGTTATTCAGGCGCTGATTCAGGTTTTGCTCGGCGGCAGGAAAGTGGCGCGACTGTAACGGCGCGTCGTTCCTTACCCCTAAATCATGCTTCACCCCGGCCCAGACCTCCGCGTTCTGCTGCGAGGTGAGGGCTATCAGGCGCGTGATCAGACGCTCCAGCACGGTGCGCTGTTGCGTGGAGAGCGGCTGTTCGCCTGCGGCATTGGGGGTAGCGGGGCCTTCACCCGGAGGGCGTGGCGGCGTACCTGAAATGGGCTGCATCATCAAAAATCCTTAAAGTCATTACTCGCCGTAAACCAGGTTTTCATATATGCCTGGCGGCGAGATTATGGCACACTTGACGGGTTTTCTTCCTCTCAAACAGGTACTCAGACGTGAAAATCCTCGTTGATGAAAATATGCCTTACGCCCGTGAGCTGTTCAGCCGCCTGGGTGACGTTAAGGCTGTCCCGGGTCGCCCGATCCCAGTCGATGAACTGGACGATGCCGACGCGCTGATGGTGCGTTCGGTGACCAAAGTAAATGAGGCGCTGCTCGCCGGCAAAGTGGTTAAATTTGTCGGCACGGCAACGGCCGGGACCGATCATGTGGATGACCACTGGCTCAGTCAGGCGGGGATTGGCTTTTCTGCCGCCCCTGGCTGCAACGCGATTGCCGTGGTGGAATACGTTTTCTCTTCCCTGCTGATGCTGGCCGAGCGCGACGGTTTTGCCCTGAAAGACCGCACGGTGGGCATCGTCGGCGTGGGCAACGTAGGCGGACGCCTGCAAAAGCGTCTGGAGGCCCTGGGCATCCGCACGCTGCTGTGCGATCCGCCGCGCAAGGATAAGGGCGATGCGGGCGATTTCCGCTCCCTCGACGAGCTGGTCGAGCAGTGCGACGTCCTGACCTTCCATACGCCGCTGTTCAAAGACGGCCCGTATAAATCGCTGCACCTGGCCGATGAAGCCCTGATCCGCCGCCTGAAGGCGGGCACCATCCTGATTAACGCCTGCCGTGGCCCGGTGGTGGACAACGCCGCGCTGCTGAAATGCCTGGAAGAAGGGCTGATGCTGAGCGTGGTGCTGGACGTCTGGGAGCCAGAGCCGGATCTTAACGTCGCGCTTCTCAATAAAGTGGACGTCGCTACCGCGCATATCGCCGGGTATACCCTGGAAGGGAAGGCGCGCGGCACCACGCAGGTCTTCGAGGCCTACAGCGCGTTTATCGGCAAGCCGCAGCAGGTGGCGCTGGATACGCTGCTGCCCGCCCCGGAATTTGGCCGCATCACGCTGCACGGCCCGCTCGATCAGGCTACGCTCAAAAGGCTGGTGCATTTAGTGTATGATGTGCGCCGCGATGACGCGCTGCTGCGAAAAGTGGCGGCTGTTCCGGGTGAGTTTGACAAGCTGCGCAAAAATTATCTTGAGCGTCGCGAATGGTCTTCCCTGTACGTGATGTGCGATGACGCCGACGCGGCGACGCTGCTGCATCAGCTCGGGTTTAACGCCGTTCATCATCCGGCGCATTAATGTCTTCTTAATGCTCCCTGTCGGACACGCCGGCAGGGACGCTTTTTTATTTCTGGAGTAAACCACCATGTCTGAAGGCTGGAACATTGCCATTTTGGGCGCCACTGGCGCCGTGGGCGAAGCCCTGCTTGAAACCCTTGCTGAGCGTCAGTTCCCGGTGGGCGATATTTATGCGCTGGCTCGTAACGAGAGCGCGGGCGAGCATCTGCGTTTTGCCGGTAAATCGGTGATGGTTCAGGATGCCGCTGAGTTTGACTGGACGCAGGCGCAGCTGGCGTTCTTCGCCGCGGGCGTTGAAGCCTCGGCCTCTTACGCGGAAGAAGCCACTAACGCCGGGTGCCTGGTCATCGACCTGAGCGGCCTGTTTGCGCTGGAGCCGGACGTGCCGCTGGTGGTGCCGGACGTGAACCCGTTCGTGCTGGCGGACTACCGCAACCGTAACATTATCGCCGTACCGGACAGCCTGACCAGCCAGCTGCTGACCGCTCTGAAGCCGCTGATCGACGACGGCGGCCTGTCCCGTATCAGCGTCACCAGCCTGCTCTCCGTATCTGCTCGCGGCAAAAAAGCGGTCGATGCGCTGGCAGGGCAAAGCGCGAAGCTGCTGAACGGTATTCCCGTCGACGAAGATGACTTTTTTGGCCGCCAGCTGGCGTTCAACATGCTGCCGCTGCTGCCGGATCGCGAAGGCTCAGTGCGTCAGGAGCGCCGCATCGTCGATGAAGTGCGCAAAATCATGCAGGACGAAGGCCTGATGATCTCCGCGAGTGTTGTGCAGTCGCCGGTCTTCTACGGCCACGCGCAGATGGTTGGTTTTGAAGCGCTGCGTCCGCTGGCGGCGGAAGAGGCGCGTGACGCCTTTGGTCGCGGTGAAGATATCGTGCTGTCCGAAGAGAGCGAATTCCCGACGCAGGTAGGCGATGCGACAGGCAACGCGCACCTTTCCGTTGGCTGCGTGCGTAACGACTACGGTATGCCGGAGCAGGTGCAGTTCTGGTCGGTTGCCGATAACGTTCGCTTTGGCGGGGCGCTGATGGCGGTCAAAATCGCCGAAAAACTGGTGCAGGAGTATCTGTACTGATGTCAGAAGTGGAACAAAAGCCGGTCCATAGAATTGCCCTCGGCATTGAGTACGACGGCAGTAAATACTATGGCTGGCAGCGTCAGAACGAGGTGCGCAGCGTCCAGGAAAAGCTGGAGAAAGCGCTCTCTCAGGTGGCGAACGAGCCGATCAACGTGCTGTGCGCGGGCCGTACCGATGCCGGCGTTCACGGTACGGGGCAGGTGGTGCATTTTGAAACCAACGCCGTGCGTAAAGATGCCGCCTGGACGTTAGGCGTAAATGCGAATTTGCCTGGAGACATTGCCGTTCGCTGGGTGAAAGCTGTGCCGGATGATTTTCACGCGCGTTTCAGCGCCACCGCGCGCCGCTACCGCTACGTCATCTATAACCAGCGCCTGCGCCCGGCGGTACTGGGCCAGGGCGTGACGCATTTTTATGAACCGCTGGATGCAGAGCGTATGCATCGCGCGGCGCAGTCCCTGCTGGGTGAAAATGACTTTACGTCGTTTCGTGCGGTGCAGTGTCAGTCCCGCACGCCGTGGCGTAACGTCATGCACATTAACGTTAGCCGTCACGGCGCGTATGTGGTGGTTGATATCAAAGCCAACGCCTTTGTACATCATATGGTGCGGAATATTGTGGGCAGCCTGATGGAAGTAGGCGCCGGACACCAGCCGGAGAGCTGGATTGCAGAACTGCTGGCGGCGAAGGACAGAACGCTTGCGGCAGCAACGGCGAAAGCAGAAGGGCTGTATCTGGTATCGGTTGATTATCCGGAACGCTTCGACCTGCCTAAACCTCCAATGGGTCCGCTGTTTTTAGCGGACTAAACAAAGGTGCAATTAAGGCTTATAACACATGGACTTAATACGTTTTCTCATTGATTTCATTTTGCATATTGATGTTCACCTGGCGGAGCTGGTCGCGCAGTACGGCGTCTGGGTCTATGCCATTCTGTTCCTGATCCTGTTCTGCGAAACCGGGCTGGTGGTCACGCCGTTCCTGCCGGGCGATTCACTGCTGTTTGTGGCCGGGGCGCTCTCCGCGCTGCCGACTAACGATCTCAACGTGCATCTGATGGTGATGCTGATGATTATTGCGGCGATTGTCGGGGATGCGGTCAACTACACTATCGGGCGCGTGTTCGGCGAGCGATTGTTCAGTAATCCAGATTCCAGAATTTTCCGCCGCAGCTATTTAGACAAGACCCACGCGTTCTATGAACGTCATGGTGGAAAAACCATTATCCTTGCGCGTTTTGTGCCTATTGTGCGTACATTTGCGCCGTTTGTGGCGGGAATGGGGCATATGTCCTATCGTCATTTTGCGCTGTATAACGTTGCCGGCGCCCTGCTGTGGGTTCTGCTGTTTACCTATGCAGGCTACCTGTTTGGCGATCTTCCGGTCGTGCAGGAAAACCTTAAGTTGCTGATTGTAGCCATTATTGTGCTTTCAATCCTGCCGGGCGTGATTGAAATCATTCGTCATAAGCGCGCGGCGGCAAAGCAAGCGAAGTAACAGCACATTAGCGGTTCGACCACTTTTTTATCCAAAGTTTCGGGCTGTTATGTTTTAATGTGCAACATTCATGGTCTGTTGGAGGCAAAAATGGCATTATTCGCCTCTTATAGCAAAACTGGCATACGACCAGGTTCAGGCAGAAAGGTTATCAATGAGCTGGATTGAACGAATTAAAAGCAACATTACCCCAACGCGCAAAGCGAGCATTCCTGAAGGGGTATGGACAAAATGTGACAGCTGCGGCCAGGTTCTGTATCGCGCTGAGCTGGAACGCAACCTCGAAGTGTGTCCGAAGTGTGACCACCACATGCGTATGTCGGCGCGCAACCGCCTGCATAGCCTGCTGGACGAAGGTTCTCTGGTAGAACTGGGCAGCGAGCTTGAGCCAAAAGACGTGCTGAAGTTCCGCGACTCCAAAAAATACAAAGATCGTCTGGCCTCTGCACAGAAAGAGACCGGCGAGAAAGACGCGCTGATCGTCATGAAAGGCACCCTGCACGAGATGCCGGTTGTGGCTGCCGCGTTTGAGTTTGCCTTTATGGGCGGCTCAATGGGCTCTGTTGTCGGTGCGCGTTTCGTGCGTGCCGTTGAGCAGGCGCTGGAAGACAACTGTCCGCTGATCTGCTTCTCCGCCTCCGGTGGCGCGCGTATGCAGGAAGCCCTGATGTCTCTGATGCAGATGGCGAAAACCTCTGCTGCGCTGGCTAAAATGCAGGAACGCGGTCTGCCGTACATCTCTGTACTGACCGACCCAACCATGGGTGGCGTATCCGCAAGCTTCGCGATGCTGGGCGATCTGAACATCGCTGAGCCAAAAGCGCTGATCGGCTTTGCCGGTCCACGCGTTATCGAACAAACCGTACGTGAAAAGCTGCCGCCGGGCTTCCAGCGCAGTGAGTTCCTCATCGAGAAAGGCGCAATCGACATGATCGTTCGCCGCCCGGAAATGCGCCTGAAACTGGCAAGCGTCCTGGCGAAGCTGATGAATCTGCCCGCGCCTAACCCGGATGAGCCGCGCGAAGGCGTGGTCGTACCGGATCAGGAACCCGAGGCCTGATAACTGAAAAGGGCAGGGCCGGTTGGCGCTGCCCTTTTTCTTTCTAACCGTTAATGACAGCCGGGCATCATGGAAAATAAACGCATTCCCCAAGCCACGTCGCCCCTGGTCGCGTGGCTTTCTTATCTGGAAAACCTGCACAGTAAAACCATCGATATGGGGCTTGAGCGCGTAAGCCAGGTCGCCGCGCGTCTGGACGTGTTAAAGCCTGCTCCTTTCGTTTTTACCGTGGCGGGAACCAACGGTAAAGGCACGACCTGCCGCACGCTGGAATCGGTGCTGATGGCCGCCGGTTACAAGGTTGGCGTGTACAGCTCGCCGCATCTGGTGCGCTATACCGAGCGCGTGCGCATTCAGAACGGCGAACTGCCGGAATCCGCGCATACGGCCTCGTTTGCGGAAATCGAAGCGGCGCGCGGTGAGACCTCATTAACCTATTTCGAGTACGGCACGCTGTCGGCGCTGTGGCTGTTCAAGCAGGCGCAGCTCGATGTAGTTATCCTCGAAGTGGGTCTGGGCGGGCGTCTGGATGCAACTAACATGGTAGATGCCGACGTGGCGGTTGTCACCAGCATCGCGCTGGATCACACTGACTGGCTGGGGCCGGATCGCGAAAGCATTGGCCGTGAAAAAGCCGGGATTTTCCGCGCCGGTCGTCCTGCCGTCGTTGGCGAGCCGGACATGCCGCACACCATCGCCGATGTCGCACGGGAGAAGGGCGCACGGCTGCTGCGTCGCGACGTTGACTGGCGCTATGAGGTGAAGGCTGATAGCTGGCGCTTTAGCGACGCGCAGGGCGCGCTCGACAATCTGCCGCTGCCGCAGGTGCCGCAGCCTAACGCGGCGACCGCGCTGGCGGCGCTGCGTGCCAGCGGTCTGGACGTGAGCGAGCAGGCGATCCGCGACGGTATTAAGAATGCGATTTTGCCGGGCCGTTTTCAGACTGTCAGCGAGTCACCGCGCGTGATCCTCGACGTGGCGCACAACCCACATGCGGCCGCTTATCTTGCCGGACGTCTTAAATCGTTACCTAAAACCGGGCGCGTGCTGGCGGTAATCGGTATGCTGCATGATAAAGACATCGCGGGGACGCTGGCCTGCATGGAGACTGTGGTCGATTGCTGGTATTGTGCTCCTCTGGAAGGGCCACGCGGCGCTACGGCTGAGCAGTTGATGGAACATCTCGGCAAAGGCGAAATCTACACCAGCGTGGCGCAGGCCTGGCACGCTGCGATGGCGGATGCTAAACCAGAAGATACCGTGCTGGTGTGTGGTTCGTTCCACACCGTTGCACATGTCATGGAAGTTATGGACGCGGGGAGAACCGGTGGCGAGTAAGTTTCAGAACCGTTTAACAGGAACCATTGTGCTGGTTGCGCTCGGGGTGATTATTCTCCCCGGTTTGCTCGACGGGCAGAAAAAGCATTATCAGGACGAATTTGCCGCGATCCCGCTGGTGCCTAAGCCTGGCGATCGCGACGAGCCTGACATGTCGCCTGCGGCGACCCAGGCGCTGCCTGCGCAGCCTCCGGAAGGGGCGGCAGAAGAGGTGCGGGCAGGGGATGCCGCGGCGCCTTCGCTGGATCCTTCTCGTCTGGCGATAAGCACCAGCAGCGATATCGATCCTGTTCCGGTGCCGGTCGAACAGCCAAAACCTGTCGAAAAACCAAAAGCCGTTGATAAGCCGAAACCGCAGCGCGATAAAACCGCCGATCAGCTTGCGGCGGCGTCAGAAACGCCGCCTCCGGCCAAACCTGCCCAGCAGGATGCAGCCCCTACAGGTAAAGCCTATGTGGTGCAGCTCGGCGCGTTAAAAAATGCCGATAAGGTCAACGAGGTGGTGAGTAAACTGCGCGGCGCGGGATATCGTGTTTACACTTCACCTTCCACGCCGGTGCAGGGTAAAATCACCCGCATCCTGGTTGGGCCTGAAGCATCGAAAGATAAGCTTAAAGGGTCGCTGGGTGAGCTGAAGCAGATCTCCGGTCTGAGCGGTGTGGTGATGAACTACAGCGCGAACTGACAGGAATCCCCCTCACCCCGCCCTCTCCCCTGAGGGGAGAGGGTGAAAATCGCCTCGAGCGAGTTTGTAACATACTGCATCGTACAGTTCCCTCTACCCTCCGGGGAGAGGATTAGGGTGAGGGGCGTTGAACATTTTTTCAGCGCCTTTTTTATTTACGCGTGGAAAGGAAATCCCTACGCAAACGTTTTCTTTTTCTGTTAGAATTCGCCCCGAACTGGATGACAGGGCGTTTAATCGTGGGACACATATGGTCTGGATTGATTACGCCATCATTGCGGTGATTGGTTTTTCCTGTCTGGTAAGCCTGATCCGTGGCTTTGTTCGTGAAGCGTTATCGCTGGTGACATGGGGTTGTGCTTTCTTTGTTGCCAGTCATTACTACACTTACCTGTCTGTCTGGTTCACGGGCTTTGAAGATGAACTGGTCCGAAATGGAATCGCGATTGCGGTGCTGTTTATCGCAACGCTGATTGTCGGCGCTATCGTGAACTTTGTGATAGGTCAGCTGGTCGAGAAAACCGGTCTGTCAGGGACGGACAGGGTGCTCGGGATCTGTTTCGGCGCGCTGCGAGGCGTGTTGATTGTAGCCGCGATACTGTTCTTCCTTGATACCTTTACCGGGTTCTCAAAAAGTGAAGACTGGCAAAAATCGCAGCTCATTCCTGAGTTCAGCTTCATCATCAGATGGTTCTTTGACTATCTGCAAAGCTCGTCGAGTTTCTTGCCCAGAGCTTAACGAGGAAAAGACGAATGTGCGGTATTGTCGGTATCGCCGGTTTCATGCCGGTTAACCAATCTATTTATGACGCGTTATCGGTGCTTCAGCACCGTGGTCAGGATGCTGCGGGTATCATCACCATTGATGCACACAACTGCTTCCGTTTACGCAAGGCGAACGGCCTGGTAAACGATGTGTTTGAAGCCCGCCATATGCAGCGTCTGCAAGGTAATATGGGGATTGGTCACGTTCGTTATCCTACTGCTGGCAGCTCCAGCGCCTCCGAGGCTCAGCCTTTTTACGTCAACTCACCGTATGGCATCACGCTTGCCCACAATGGCAACCTGACCAACGCCCATGAGCTGCGTAAAAAGCTGTTTGAAGAGAAGCGCCGCCACATTAACACCACGTCTGATTCTGAAATCCTGCTCAACATCTTCGCGAGCGAGCTGGATAACTTCCGCCACTATCCGCTGGAAGCCGACAACATCTTCGCCGCCGTAGCCGCGACCAACCGCCAGATCCGCGGTGCGTATGCCTGCGTGGCGATGATTATCGGTCACGGGATGGTTGCCTTCCGCGACCCGAACGGCATCCGTCCGCTGGTGCTCGGCAAGCGCGATCTGGGCGATGGCCGTACCGAATACATGGTTGCCTCTGAAAGCGTGGCGCTGGATACCCTGGGCTTTGAGTTCCTGCGCGACGTCGCGCCGGGTGAAGCGGTCTACATCACCGAGAAGGGCCAGCTGTTTACCCGCCAGTGCGCGAATAATCCGGTCAGCAACCCGTGCCTGTTCGAATACGTTTACTTTGCCCGTCCGGACTCCTTCATCGACAAGATTTCCGTGTACAGCGCGCGCGTGAACATGGGCACTAAGCTTGGCGAGAAGATTGCCCGCGAGTGGGACGATCTGGATATCGACGTGGTCATTCCTATTCCGGAAACCTCCTGCGATATCGCGCTGGAAATCGCCCGCATTCTGGATAAACCGTACCGTCAGGGCTTCGTGAAAAACCGCTACGTTGGCCGTACCTTTATCATGCCGGGCCAGCAGCTGCGCCGTAAGTCCGTGCGCCGCAAGCTCAACGCCAACCGCGCGGAGTTCCGCGACAAGAACGTGCTGCTGGTGGACGACTCCATCGTGCGCGGCACCACCTCTGAGCAGATTATCGAGATGGCGCGCGAGGCCGGTGCGAAGAAGGTCTACCTGGCGTCTGCGGCACCGGAAATTCGCTTCCCGAACGTGTACGGTATCGATATGCCAACCGCGAACGAGCTGATCGCTCACGGTCGCGAAGTGGATGAAATTCGCCAGATCATCGGCGCGGACGGCCTGATTTTCCAGGATCTGAACGATCTGATCGACGCGGTGCGCGCCGAGAACCCGGACATCCAGCAGTTCGAATGCTCGGTGTTCAACGGGGTGTACGTCACCAAAGACGTCGACCAGCAGTATCTTGACTATCTGGACTCGCTGCGTAACGACGATGCTAAAGCCGTTCAGCTGCAAAACGATCTCGAAAGTTTAGAGATGCACAACGAAGGGTGATCCTGCCGCAGGTGAGGGCGCATGCCCTCACTTGCAACTCCCCGTAAAATCCTGCACAGTCAGCCCTGAAATCAGTAAGGGCGAGAATCATGAAACGACTCATAGTAGGGCTTAGCGGTGCCAGCGGCGCGATTTACGGCGTGCGCCTGTTACAGATTTTGCGCGACGTCGCCGGGGTGGAAACCCATCTGGTGATGAGCCAGGCGGCGCGCCAGACGCTCTCTCTGGAAACCGATCTGTCTCTGCGCGACGTGCAGGCTCTGGCCGACGTGGTTCACGATGCCCGTGATATCGCCGCCAGCATCTCCTCGGGCTCGTTTAAAACCGCTGGCATGGTAATCCTGCCGTGTTCCATCAAAACGCTCTCCGGCATTGTGAACAGCTATACCGACACCCTGGTAACCCGCGCGGCGGACGTGGTGCTAAAAGAGCGCCGTCCGCTGGTGCTGTGCGTGCGTGAAACGCCGCTGCATCTGGGGCATCTGCGCTTAATGACCCAGGCGGCGGAGCTGGGCGCGGTGATCATGCCGCCGGTTCCCGCGTTTTATCATCGCCCGCAGTCGCTCGATGACGTGATTAACCAGACGGTTAACCGCGTGCTGGATCAGTTCGATATCGACCTTCCTGAAGATCTCTTCACCCGCTGGCAGGGCGCATGACGTTATGCACGCTTAGCGTGCATGATAAGGCACGTTGCCCTGTTTCAGGGCAATTATGCAACCGCGATCATATCCTCGACATTTAATTCGTTTTTTCCCTTTTTCTCTCTGCGGTTCGTTCGGCAGACCTGCTATCTTTCACCATTAAGGCAATATCGCAACGTTTTGTTAACATATTTAACGTCGAATTTTTGACCCGACGGCAATGTGGCATAAGACCTGCAAGAGAAGCCTGCAACACAACACACAACACAATACATAATAAAATCACGGTTCTTGAGGGTAAATGTATGAAGAAGACGGTTCTGGCTCTGTCTTTACTCGTGGGGTTAAGTGCAGCAGCAGGTAGCTATGCGGCGCTTCCACAGACGGTTCGTATCGGTACAGACGCAACCTACGCGCCATTCTCCTCGAAAGATGCGAAAGGCGAGTTCGTAGGGTTTGATATCGATCTGGGAAATGAGATGTGCAAACGCATGGAGGTGAAGTGCACATGGGTGGGCAGCGACTTCGACGCGCTGATCCCGTCGCTGAAAGCCAAGAAAATTGACGCCATTATCTCCTCACTCTCCATCACCGAAAAACGCCAGCAGGAGATTGCCTTCTCTGACAAGCTCTACGCGGCGGACTCGCGTTTGATTGCGGCGAAAGGCTCCCCAATCAAGCCAACCATCGACTCGCTGAAAGGCAAGCATGTGGGCGTGCTGCAAGGCTCAACGCAGGAAGGTTACGCGAATGCTAACTGGCGCGAGAAGGGCGTCGACGTGGTGGCGTATCAGAACCAGGATCTGATTTATTCCGATCTGGCGGCCGGACGCCTGGACGCGGCGTTCCAGGATGAAGTCGCGGCGAGCGAAGGCTTCCTGAAACAGCCTGCGGGCAAAGAGTACGCCTTTGCTGGCCCATCCGTTAAGGACAAAAAATACTTTGGCGACGGCACCGGTATTGGCCTGCGCAAAGATGATACCGAGCTGAAAGCGGCGTTCGATAAAGCCTTTACCGAGCTGCGCAAAGACGGTACCTACGACAAACTGGCGAAGAAATACTTCGATTTTGACGTCTACGGTGACTGATCGTTACGGATGGGGCTGCACCATGGCGGGGAGCCGTCATGGTGCGTTACGGGTGTTATCTCACCATTATGGTGCATTCGTGCTTAATTAACGCTCAGGGAGTGCATAGTTAAGCATTCAGGGTGCAAATATTCCCATCGTTGAGGCATTATCTTTTGCCTTAACCATGGGATTGATGGCACATTAACGCCACCCCGTCGTTGTAAAAATCCCGTAAGAATCCAGTCTGTTGAGGATAGATATGAAAAAACTGATGTTGTCCCTTTCTCTGGTGCTGGCCGTTTCCAGCGCGAGTGCGGCTTTTGCTGCCATTCCACAAAAAATTCGTATTGGTACCGATCCGACCTATGCTCCATTCGAATCGAAGAATGCGAAGGGCGAACTGGTTGGTTTTGACATCGATCTGGCTAACGAGCTGTGCAAACGTATCAAAGCGCAATGTACCTACGTTGAAAACCCGCTGGATGCGCTGATCCCGTCGCTGAAAGCCAAAAAAATCGACGTGATTATGTCTTCTCTCTCCATCACCGAAAAACGCCAGCAGGAGATTGCCTTCACCGACAAACTCTACGCGGCGGACTCTCGTCTGGTGGTCGCGAAATCCTCTGATATCCAGCCAACCCTCGACTCCCTGAAGGGCAAGCGCGTAGGCGTGTTGCAGGGGACGACGCAGGAAACCTACGGCAACGAACACTGGGCGCCGAAGGGCATCGAAATTGTCTCTTATCAGGGCCAGGAAAATATCTACGCCGACCTGACCGCAGGCCGTATTGATGCAGCGTTCCAGGATGAAGTCGCGGCGAGCGAAGGCTTCCTGAAACAGCCTGTGGGCAAAGATTACAAGTTTGGCGGTCCGTCCATTAAGGACGAAAAACTCTTTGGCGTTGGCACCGGTATGGGGCTGCGTAAAGAGGACAACGAACTGCGCGAAGCGCTGAACAAAGCCTTTGCCGAAATGCGTGCTGACGGCACGTATGAAAAGCTCGCGAAAAAGTATTTTGATTTCAACGTTTACGGCGGCTAATCGCCCCGTCTAATAACGTGCGGCCCCTCCCGTGAAGGGAGGGGAAAAGACACGGTTTCACTACTCACGATACGACAGGGCACGCGGTATGCTGTACGGATTTTCTGGCGTTATTTTACAAGGCGCGCTGGTCACCCTTGAGCTGGCATTAAGCTCCGTGGTGCTGGCCGTGCTGATAGGCCTGGCAGGCGCGGGTGCAAAGCTGTCGGCCAACAAACCGCTGGCACTGATTTTTGAAGGCTACACCACGCTTATTCGCGGCGTGCCCGATCTGGTGCTGATGCTGCTGATTTTCTACGGCCTGCAAATTGCCCTCAACGGCGTAACTGACGCGATTGGGATGAGCCAGATTGATATCGATCCGATGGTGGCCGGTATCATCACGCTGGGCTTTATCTACGGCGCGTACTTCACCGAAACCTTCCGTGGCGCCTATATGGCCGTCCCGAGAGGCCATATTGAAGCGGCGACCGCCTTCGGTTTTACCTCCTCACAGACGTTTCGTCGGATCATGTTCCCGGCGATGATGCGCTTCGCGCTGCCGGGTATTGGTAACAACTGGCAGGTTATCCTTAAAGCCACCGCGCTGGTTTCGCTGCTTGGCCTGGAAGATGTGGTGAAAGCCACCCAGCTTGCCGGAAAGAGCACCTGGGAGCCGTTCTACTTTGCCGTGGTGTGCGGCGTGATTTATCTGGTCTTTACGACTGTCTCCAATGGTGTGCTGCTTCTGCTCGAACGTCGCTACTCCGTGGGTGTGAAGAGGGCTGACCTGTGATTGATATTCTTCAGGAATACTGGAAATCGCTGCTGTGGACGGACGGCTACCGCTTCACCGGCGTGGCCATTACGCTGTGGCTGTTGATTTCTTCCGTGGTGATGGGCGGCGTGCTGGCGGTGTTTCTCGCCATCGGCCGCGTGTCGAACAACAAATTTATCCGCTTCCCGATCTGGCTGTTCACCTATGTGTTTCGCGGAACGCCGCTGTACGTGCAGCTTCTGGTGTTTTACTCCGGGATGTACACCCTGGAGATCGTGAAAGGCACCGAGATGCTCAACGCCTTCTTCCGCAGCGGGCTGAACTGTACGGTGCTGGCGCTTACGCTCAACACCTGTGCCTATACCACCGAGATATTCGCGGGTGCCATTCGTTCCGTGCCGTACGGCGAGATTGAGGCGGCGCGCGCGTATGGCTTCTCCTCGGTGAAGCTCTACCGCTGCATTATTCTGCCGTCGGCCCTGCGTATCGCGCTGCCTGCCTACAGCAACGAAGTGATTTTGATGCTGCACTCCACCGCGCTGGCCTTTACCGCCACGGTGCCGGATCTGCTCAAAATTGCCCGAGACATTAACTCAGCGACCTACCAGCCATTTACCGCGTTTGGCATTGCGGCAGTGCTGTATTTGATTATTTCGTATGTCCTGATTAGCCTGTTCCGCAAGGCTGAAAAACGCTGGTTGCAGCATGTAAAACCTTCGACGCACTGAGAATGTATATGGCTGAGAACAAATTAAACGTTATCGATTTGCACAAGCGCTACGGCGAACATGAAGTGCTGAAAGGGGTTTCGCTTCAGGCGAATGCAGGCGATGTAATCAGTATTATCGGCTCCTCCGGGTCGGGTAAAAGCACCTTCCTGCGCTGCATTAACTTCCTCGAAAAGCCGAGCGAAGGCTCGATTGTGGTAAGCGGTCAGAACATCAACCTGGTGCGTGATAAAGACGGCCAGCTGAAAGTGGCTGATAAGAACCAGCTGCGCCTGCTGCGCACCCGTCTGACGATGGTATTCCAGCACTTCAACCTCTGGAGCCACATGACGGTGCTGGAGAACGTGATGGAAGCGCCGGTTCAGGTGCTGGGCCTGAGCAAGCAGGAGGCCCGCGAGCGCGCGGTGAAGTACCTTGCGAAAGTGGGGATCGACGAGCGTCAGCAGATGAAGTACCCGGTGCATCTTTCAGGCGGTCAGCAGCAGCGCGTTTCTATCGCCCGCGCGCTGGCGATGGAGCCGGAAGTGCTGCTGTTTGATGAACCCACCTCTGCGCTTGACCCTGAGCTTGTTGGCGAAGTGCTGCGCATCATGCAGAAGCTGGCCGAAGAGGGCAAAACCATGGTGGTGGTGACGCACGAGATGGGCTTTGCCCGTAACGTTTCCAACCACGTGATTTTCCTGCATCAGGGGAAAATCGAAGAGCAGGGACACCCGGACGAGGTGCTGGCGAACCCGCAAAGCCCGCGCTTGCAGCAGTTTTTGAAAGGGTCGTTGAAGTAGTTTTTGCCCTTCTCCCTCTCCCTGTGGGAGAGGGTTGGGGTGAGGGCATCAGACCGCAGTGCCGCCCAACCGCCCGGGTGTTCACCCTCTCCCTGTGGGAGAGGGCCGGGGTGAGGGCATCAGGCCGCACTACACTCCAGCCGATAAACCCAGTCGTCATACCGCACGCCGTTAATCTCGTACGCCTTTTCCAGCACCTGGGTGCGCACAAACCCGGCCTTCTCCAGCACCCGCACCGACCCGCCGTTATCCGCCAGCACGTAGGCGTTAATCGCCTTCACGCCCGTCCGGGTAAACGCGTAATCACACACCGCGTGCAGCGCCTCGCTGGCGATGCCTTTCCCCTGCGCGGCAGGCACCACCGTATAGCCGATATCCGCCTCTTCGGGATTTTCCGCGCTGATTTGCAGGCCAATATCGCCAAGCGGTGTGTCATCCCCATGAAGACGGATCACAAAAACGTGCGCAGCGGTCAGCCTTGCGGCAAACACGCGGCGAGTCTCTTTTTCTGACGCGATAGCCGCCATATAACGCATGATGTCGGGGTCTTCACGCAGCGTGCGGAAGAACGCCCAGTCGGAGGGTTCAAAAGGAGTGAGATGAAGCCGGGGTGTGGTAATGGTTGCCATAGTGACGCTGCCCTGCGAAAGAGTTCTGGCGTATCACCTTAACATATTCACCGCACTACATCCGCCAGCGCTTCTTCTAAATCATACCAGCGGAAGGCAAACCCGGAGGCTTCGAGCCGTTTCGGCAGCGCGCGCTGCCCGCCCAGCACCAGCACCGAGGATTCCCCCATCAGTAAGCGAATGGCGGCGGCCGGGACGCGTAACACCGCCGGGCGATGCAGCGCGTGGCCCAGCGCGTGGGCGAACTGCTCGTTGCGCACCGGATAGGGCGAAACCATATTGAACGGCCCGCGCAGATCGTTATCCAGCAGCCAGAGAATACCGTTGATCATATCTTCAATGTGGATCCACGCCAGATACTGCCGCCCGCTGCCAATCGGCCCGCCAAGACCGAGGCGGAACGGCGGGAGCATCTTCGCCAGAATGCCGCCCTTCGGCGCGAGCACCACGCCGGTGCGCAGCAGGCAGACGCGGGTGGCGTCGCTCTGTGCGCCGCAGGCGATACGCTCCCACTGGGCGCAGAGCTTATGGGTAAATTCGTTATGCGGAGGCTCTTCTTCGGTCACGACGACTTCACCCAGATCGCCGTAGTAGCCCGCCGCAGAGCCGGAAATGAACACCGACGGCGGATTACTGCTGCTTTGAAAAAGCGCGACCAGCCGCTCGGTGATCGCCCAGCGGCTGTTGCACAACCGCTGCTTTTGCTCCCGGGTCCAGCGCTTGTCGGCAATCGGCTCGCCCGCGAGGTTAATCACCGCGTCGAAGCCGTCGAGATTTTGCTGCCCGTCCAGACCTTTCCAGAGATCGATGCCGGGGCCGAGCGCCTGACGCGCCTTTTCCGGGCTGCGGGTGACCACGGTGACGTCATGGTGCAACGCTTGCAGGCGTGGAACGAGATGACGACCAATCAGGCCGGTGCCGCCGGTCAGCAAAATCTTCATACAACCTCCAGGTTAGTCCTCGCGCTGCCAGCTTAGCGTCATGGAGACCGAGTCGGCGTAGCGCAGGGCGTGAAGTTTATCGATCTCCACTTCAGCATACGTGACCCAGTGATGTTCCCGTGCGATATCGAGCACATCCTGGGTTAATTTTTCCAGTAACGAGAAGCGGTTGCTTTCAACGTACTGGATGATGCTTTTGGTGATGGTGCGGTAGTTCAGCGCGTCGTTAATGTCTTCACTGGCGCGCGCCTTGTCCGCCGGGTAGTGGATAACCACATTCACAACGATATCCTGGCGGTTGGCAATTTCTTCTTCCTTGATACCGATAAACGTGCGTAAGCGTAAGTTTTTAATACGAATAATAGCGTCATGCTGCGACATTGCAGGTCTTCTCCGTGTCGTTATTTCCTCCATGATACATGAGGAGATAACGCGCGCCCAACCGGGCACACGGTTAAATCTGCTGGGCTTTTTGCAGGGCGCGTTCGGTGGCCGGGCGCGTGCGGATGCGCTCAAACCAGTTATTCACCGCCGGGAAGCTGGCTAAATCAATCCGGTGACGCTCGTGGGTGTTGATCCACGGCCAGCAGGCGATATCCGCAATGCTGTAATGGTCGCCACCGAGCCACGGGGATTTCTCCAGCCGGCGGTTTAGCACGCCGTACAGCCGCTGCGTTTCCACCTGATAGCGCTCGATGGCGTAGGGAATGAGCTGGGGCGCATACGAATTAAAGTGGTGATTCTGCCCAAGCATTGGCCCCAGCCCGCTCGACTGCCAGAACAGCCATTGCAGCGTGTGGTGGCGCTCGCGCAGCTCGCCGCTGAGCAGCTGCCCGGTTTTTTCCGCCAGATAGAGCAAAATCTCGCCCGATTCAAACAGGCTCAGCGGCCTGCCGCCGTCGGCGGGGGCGTTATCGACAATCGCGGGAATTTTATTGTTGGGTGAAATCGCCAGGAAATCCGGCCTGAACTGATCCCCCTTACTGATATCAACCCGAATGATTCTGTAATCCAGCTTAGCTTCTTCCAGAAAGAGGGCGATCTTGTGGCCGTTCGGCGTAGGGGCATAGTAGAGGTCTATCATTCTTATCTCCTGAGCGTGCAAATGTTGAGGGGATAAAACTGAGTATAGGTGCTTGTTGTAAATCGTGAGTTTTCATCAAGTGACAGCGACGCAAAGAGATTATATGTTGAGTGAAAACCAGCCAGTCGATGAGGAAATCATGAACCAACCCGCAATAGCGCTGTGGTCCGACAGCAATTATTTTTCGCCTTATGTCATGAGCGTGTACGTCGCCTTAGCCGAAAAAGGGCTGTCATTTACGCTGAAAACCGTGGATTTGGACAGCGGCGCGCACCTGAAGCCGGACTGGCAGGGCTACGCGCTGACCCGTCGGGTGCCGGTGCTGGAAATCGACGGCTTTGAGCTAAGCGAATCCTCGGCGATCGCGGAGTACCTCGAAGAGCGATTCTCGCCGCCGGAGTGGGAGCGCATCTATCCTCACGATCTGCAAAAGCGCGCCCGGGCGCGTCAAATCCAGGCGTGGCTGCGCAGCGATCTGGTGCCGATCCGCGTCGAGCGCTCAACGGACGTGGTGTTCGCCGGCGTGAAAAAGCCGCCGCTCAGCGAAGAGGGGCTGGCCAGCGCCCGCAAGCTTATCGATACCGCCTCCTCGCTGCTTGCTCACGGCAACCCGAACCTGTTTGGTGAATGGTGTATCGCCGATGCCGATCTGGCGCTGATGCTCAACCGCCTGGTCCTTAACGGCGATGAGGTGCCGCAGCTGCTGGTGGATTACGCCACCTTCCAGTGGCAGCGCGCGTCGGTGCAGCGTTATGTGGCGCTTTCCGCCCGGCGTGCGGGCTGATAAGCGCAGCCGCTTGAGGTATCATAAGGGCAGTCTGATTTTCGAAGGAGTAACTGATGAAACTGATGTTTGCATCGGATATCCACGGGTCGCTGCCCGCGACGGAGCGCGTGTTGTCTCTGTTTGCACAAAGCGGGGCGCGGTGGCTGGTGATTCTGGGGGATGTGCTAAATCACGGCCCGCGCAACGCGCTGCCGGAAGGCTATGCCCCGGCGCAGGTTGCGGAAAGGCTCAACGCGGTAGCGGATAAAATCATTGCGGTGCGCGGTAACTGCGACAGCGAGGTCGATCAGATGCTGCTGCATTTCCCGATAACCGCCCCGTGGCAGCAGGTGCTGCTCGACAGCGGTCGCCTGTTTTTGACCCACGGTCATCTTTTTAGCCCGGATAATCTCCCGGCGCTGGCGACTGGCGATGTCCTGGTTTACGGTCATACTCATATTCCGGTTGCTGATAAACGCGGGGCGATTTATCACTTTAACCCTGGCTCGGTGAGCATCCCGAAAGGGGGATTTTCCGCCAGCTACGGAATGCTTATCGATAATACCTTAAGCGTAATCGCACTTAATGATCAGCAAGTTATTGCGCAGGTAACGATTAATCCGTAAGTTACACCACAACTGTAAACGCGCCGAGAGAGCGCTTAAACGAGAAGGTTTCCCGATGGTGGAGCAGAGTCATTTGGCAAGTACAGAATGGGTAGATATTGTCAGCGAAGACAATGAAGTGATCGCGCAGGCCAGCCGCGAGCAGATGCGTGCAGAACGCCTGCGTCACCGTGCAACCTATATCGTTGTTCATGACGGCATGGGCAAAATTCTGGTTCAGCGACGCACGGACACTAAAGATTTTCTGCCCGGAATGCTGGATGCCACCGCAGGCGGCGTGGTGCAGGCAGATGAAGTGCTGCTGGATTCCGCCCGTCGTGAAGCGGAAGAAGAGTTAGGTATTGCCGGCGTGCCGTTTGCCGAGCACGGGCAGTTCTACTTTGAAGATGAACACTGCCGCGTCTGGGGCGGGCTGTTCAGCTGCGTGTCCCACGGGCCGTTTGCGTTGCAGGAAGAAGAGGTCAGTGAAGTCAGCTGGATGACGCCGGAAGAGATCACCGCCCGCTGCGATGAGTTCACGCCGGATTCCCTGAAGGCGCTGGCGCTGTGGATGACCCGAAACGCGAAGAACGAATCGGCTAAACCTGAAGTGAAAGCGGAAAAAGAGGAAGAGGCCGAGTAGGTCTTTTCAGCATTAAAAAAGGCGACTATTAAGTCGCCTTTTTTGTTGGCCCGGTAAGCGTTAACGCCACCGGGCTTTTAGCATTACTGCTGCTGCGAAGACTGGATCGCCGTCAGCGCGATGGTGTAGACGATATCGTCAACCAGCGCACCACGGGACAGGTCGTTCACAGGTTTGCGCATACCCTGAAGCATAGGCCCGATGGAGATCAGGTCAGCAGAACGCTGTACCGCTTTGTAGGTGGTGTTACCGGTGTTCAGATCCGGGAAGATGAACACGGTAGCGCGACCTGCAACCGGAGAGTTCGGCGCTTTGGATTTCGCAACGTCAGCCATCACGGCGGCGTCGTATTGCAGCGGACCGTCGATCATCAGGTCAGGACGTTTTTCCTGCGCCAGACGCGTCGCTTCACGCACTTTCTCTACGTCGCTACCTGCACCAGAAGTACCGGTGGAGTAGGAGAGCATCGCCACGCGAGGTTCGATACCGAAGGCAATCGCGGAGTCCGCAGACTGGATTGCGATTTCAGCCAGCTGTTCTGCTGTTGGATCCGGGTTGATCGCGCAGTCGCCGTAAACGTAAACCTGTTCAGGCAGCAGCATGAAGAACACGGAAGAGACCAGAGAGCTGCCCGGTGCAGTTTTGATCAGCTGCAACGGTGGACGAATGGTGTTCGCGGTGGTGTGAACGGCACCGGAAACCAGACCGTCAACTTCATCCTGCTCCAGCATCAGCGTGCCCAGCACCACGTTGTCTTCCAGCTGCTCGCGCGCAACCGCTTCGGTCATGCCTTTGCTCTTACGCAGCTCAACCAGACGGGCAACGTAGCTTTCGCGAACCACTTCAGGGTCAACGATTTCGATGCCTGCGCCCAGCTCAACGCCCTGAGACGCCGCCACGCGGTTGATCTCGTCAGGGTTACCGAGCAGCACACAGGTCGCGATGCCGCGCTCTGCACAGATAGCTGCCGCTTTAACGGTACGTGGTTCGTCGCCTTCTGGCAGAACAACGCGTTTGCCCGCTTTACGCGCCAGCTCGGTCAGCTGGTAACGGAAGGCTGGCGGAGACAGACGACGGCTACGCTCGGAGGTTGCGGTCAGGGATTCGATCCAGTCTGCGTTGATGTAGCCCGCAACGTATTCCTGAACTTTCTCGATACGCTCGTGGTCGTCAACCGGTACTTCCAGGTTGAAGCTTTGCAGGCTCAGAGAGGTCTGCCAGGTGTTGGTGTTTACCATGAAGACCGGCAGGCCAGTGGCGAACGCGCGTTCGCACAGCTTGCTGACGCGTGGGTCCATCTCGTAAGCACCGGTCAGCAGGATCGCACCGATTTCCACGCCGTTCATCGCGGCCAGGCAGGCTGCAACCAGCACGTCAGGACGGTCTGCGGAGGTCACCAGCAGGGAGCCTGCGCGGAAGTGTTCCAGCATGTGCGGAATGCTACGCGCACAGAAGGTCACGGACTTCACGCGACGGGTGTTGATGTCGCCTTCGTTAACGATGGTCGCGTTCAGGTGGCGCGCCATGTCGATTGCGCGGGTGGCAATCAGATCGAAGCTCCACGGCACCGCGCCCAGCACTGGCAGCGGGCTGGAATCCTGCAATTTAGCCGGATCCACTTTAACCACTTTCGCTTTAGAGGAGTCGTCAAAGATTTCAGACAGGTCAGGGCGAGTACGGCCCTGCTCATCAACCGGTGCGTTCAGTTTGTTAACGATAACGCCGGTGATGTTGCTGTTTTTCGCGCCGCCAAAGCTGCTGCGGGTCAGTTCGATACGCTCTTTCAGCTGCTCTGGGGTGTCGGTACCCTGAGACATCACGAAGACGATTTCCGCGTTCAGCGTTTTCGCGATTTCGAAGTTCAGAGACTGGGCGAACTGATGTTTACGCGTTGGCACCAGGCCTTCAACCAGTACCACTTCCGCGTCCTGCGCGTTGGCGTGGTAGTTGGCGATGATCTCTTCCATCAGCACGTCTTTCTGGTTGCTGGAGAGCAGAGACTCAACGTGGCTCATCTTCAGCGGTTCAGCCGCTGGCAGATTGGAGTTCTTGCGAACGATGCTGGTGGTCTGGTCTGGCGCATCGCCACCGGCACGAGGCTGGGCGATTGGCTTAAAGACGCTCAGACGAACGCCTTTGCGTTCCATAGCACGGATCACGCCAAGGCTGACGCTGGTCAGGCCGACGCTGGTTCCGGTAGGGATCAGCATAATAGTACGGGACACGGTTTATCCTCTTTCGTTACCGCCGACATGTGGCGGGTTACAAAACAGCACCGCCAGCTAGGCTGGCGGTGTGGAATCAGGCAGTCAGACGGTTCGCGTCTTGCGCGATGACCAGCTCTTCGTTAGTTGGAATAACGATAGCAGGGCGGGTGCCTTCTTTGTTGATGAAGCCAGACTTGCCGAAGCGGGCAGCCAGGTTACGCTCGTGATCAACTTCGAAGCCCAGAACGCCCAGTTTGCCCAGAGACAGTTCACGCACCATCGCTGCGTTTTCACCGATACCACCGGTGAAGATAACCGCGTCCAGACGACCGTCCATCAGCGCAGTGTAAGAGCCGATGTATTTCGCCAGACGGTGGCAGTAAACGTCCATTGCACGTTTAGCGTCAGCTTTTTCCGCGTAGTTGTCTTCAACATAGCGGCAGTCGCTGGTGACTTCGGTCAGACCCAGCAGGCCAGACTCTTTGGTCAGCATTTTGTTGATGTCATCAACGCTCATGCCCAGGGTGTCGTGCAGGTGGAAGATAATTGCCGGGTCGATGTCACCGGAACGGGTACCCATCACCAGACCTTCCAGCGGGGTCAGACCCATAGAAGTATCAACACATTTACCGTTACGGATAGCGGAAACAGAACCACCGTTGCCCAGGTGGCAGGTGATGATGTTTACTTCTTCAACCGGCTTGTTCAGCACTTTTGCCGCTTCCTGAGTCACGTAGAAGTGGCTGGTGCCGTGTGCGCCGTAACGACGAACACCGTGCTCTTTGTACAGGCTGTACGGCAGGGCGTAGAGGTAAGATTCTTCCGGCATGGTCTGATGGAACGCGGTGTCGAACACGGCCACGTTTTTGTCTTTCAGATTCGGGAAGGATTTCAGTGCTTCGGCGATACCGATCAGGTGAGCCGGGTTGTGCAGCGGTGCGAAGGACGCAGAGTCTTTGATCCCCTGAATCACAGATTCGTCGATCACGACGGAACTGGTGTATTTTTCGCCGCCGTGGACGATACGGTGACCAATCGCAGTCAGCTGAGCAGACAGTTCTGGTTTTTGTGCCAGAATAGTGTTAACGATAAAGTTCAGCGCTTCACTGTGAGCGGCGCCTGCACCTAAAGCCGCTTCTTGTTTGCTACCGTCCATCTTCCACTTGATACGTGCTTCTGGAAGGTGGAAACATTCGGCCAAACCAGAGAGGTACTCGTCACCGTTGAGCGCATCGATGATGGCGAATTTCAGTGAGGAGCTACCGCAGTTCAGAACCAGTACTAACTTACTCGACATGGAAGTACCTATTATTGATACGTGGCTAAAAAAACGTCAGTGAGTCGTGAAGCGTAACGCAAGCAGACCCGGACGTTTATGATTAACATCATGCCGAACGAACATTCTGGCATGATGGAAGAAATATCTATGATTTTATGCCATTTTGAACATTTTTCAGGCAATGGCATAATATGCAATAATTTGACGATTGAACGATTCTCGTCTAAGGCCCTATCAGGCTGGCACAGAATACCTGATACGGGGTAGCGATGACAAAATATTTTGAACGTTGTCATAGCTTGTTGTGGTTTTGCACGAAAATTTTAATTTTTATATGTGAAGTTGAGGTACAGCCATGTCGACACCAGAAATCCCCTCCGTAAGCTTTTTCAGCCTGTTTCGTCGGGGGCAGCATTACGCTAAGACGTGGCCGATGGAAAAGCGCCTTGCGCCTATGTTTATTGAGAATCGCACCATCCGCGCCACGCGCTATGCGATTCGCTTTATGCCGCCGGTGGCTATCTTCACGCTCTGCTGGCAGATCGCCCTGGGCGGGCAGCTTGGCCCGGCCGTTGCCACCGCGCTGTTTGCGCTCAGCCTTCCCATGCAGGGGCTGTGGTGGCTAGGCAAGCGTTCGGTGACGCCGCTGCCACCAACAATTTTACACTGGTTTTATGAAGTGCGTGGAAAACTTGAAGAGGCCGGGCAGGCGCTGGCACCTGTCGAAGGCAAGCCGGATTACCAGGCGCTGGCCGACACCCTCAAGCGGGCATTTAAACAACTTGATAAAACATTCCTCGATGATTTGTGATTGATCATCGAAACGACTATTAAAAGAAGGCACAGTAACGCGCAGTTACCGTGTCTTTTTTTTCAAGTGCTATGCGCTACAGGAGTCGAAAGATGGAAATGACCCATGCTCAACGTCTGATTTTGTCTAACCAGTACAAGATGATGACAATGCTTGATCCCGACAACGCTGAGCGCTACAGCCGCTTGCAGACTATCGTCGAACGTGGATTTGGTTTGCAGATGCGCGAACTGGACCGCGAGTTCGGCGAGCTTAAGGAAGAAACCTGCCGCATCGTGATCGACATTATGGAGATGTATCACGCGCTGCACGTTTCCTGGACCAACCTCAAAGATCGGCAGTCCATCGACGAGCGCCGCGTGACTTTCCTCGGCTTCGACGCCGCCACGGAAGCGCGCTATCTGAGCTACGTCCGCTTTATGGTCAACACCGAAGGGCGTTACACCCACTTCGATGCGGGCACGCACGGTTTCAACGCGCAGACCCCAATGTGGGAAAAATACCAGCGCATGCTGGGCGTATGGCACTCCTGCCCGCGCCAGTACCATTTAAGCAGCAACGAAATTCAACAAATCATTAATGCCTGACGGAGGTGCGTGTGCAGTGTAAAGGTTTTCTGTTTGATCTGGACGGTACGCTGGTGGATTCGCTGCCGGTTGTGGAGCGCTCGTGGTGCCATTGGGCCGACAGGCACGGCATTGACCATCAGGACGTATTAGATTTCATCCATGGCAAACAGGCCATTACCTCTTTACGCCACTTCATGGCGGGAAGCACAGAGGATGCGATCCAGGCCGAGTTCAAATACCTTGAGCAGATTGAAGCGACCGACACCGACGGCATCACCGCGCTGCCCGGCGCGCGCGAACTGCTTGAGCATCTGAACGAGGCGCAGATCCCGTGGGCGATTGTCACCTCCGGCTCTGTTCCCGTTGCTCATGCCCGCCACAAGGCTGCGGGCTTGCCTACGCCTGACGTCTTTATTACCGCTGAACGCGTTAAGCGCGGAAAGCCTGAACCGGACGCGTTTTTACTGGGCGCTGAACTGCTGGGGCTGGCGCCTGATGAGTGCGTGGTGGTTGAAGACGCGGCGGCCGGCGTGCTGGCTGGGTTAAACGCGGGCAGCCACGTGATTGCCGTGAACGTGCCCGCCGACTCACCCCGGCTGAACGAGGCCGATTTTGTGCTGGACTCGCTCACGGCGCTTGAGGTGTCGAAAGCGCCAGACGGAAGCGTAACCGTCTCGCTAAAAAAGTAATCCTATGATTTAGCCCCACTTTGTTGGGGCTTTTTTATGGCACACTCTTTTCTCATCCCTGATTTCTCTGACAAGGAAATGTTGTGAACGGTGAACTGATTTGGGTACTGAGCCTGCTTTTTATCGCCATTATTCTTTTTGCTACAGGCAAGGTCCGCATGGATGCGGTGGCCCTGTTTGTCATTGTCGCCTTCGTGCTGAGCGGTACGCTCACCCTTCCGGAAGCCTTCTCCGGTTTTAGCGATCCTAACGTTATCCTGATTGCCGCGCTGTTTATTATCGGCGACGGGCTGGTGCGCACGGGCGTGGCGACCATCATGGGATCGTGGCTGGTGAAAGTCGCCGGCAGCAGCGAAACCAAAATGCTGATCTACCTGATGCTGACCGTCGCCGGGCTGGGAGCGTTTATGAGCTCCACCGGCGTGGTCGCGATCTTTATTCCGGTGGTGCTCAGCGTTTCCATGCGGATGCAGACCTCGCCGTCGCGCCTGATGATGCCGCTGAGCTTTGCCGGTCTTATCAGCGGCATGATGACCCTGGTCGCCACGCCGCCTAACCTGGTGGTTAACAGTGAGCTGATCCGCGAGGGGCTGGAGGGGTTTAGCTTTTTCAGCGTGACGCCGCTTGGGCTGGTGATCCTGGTGCTGGGGGTGATTTACATGCTCCTCACCCGCTTTGCGCTGAAAGGTGAAAAGCAGGATAAATCGAAAGACGGCTGGAAGCGGCGCACCTTCCGCGATCTGATCAAAGAGTACCGCTTAACCGGGCGGGCGCGTCGGCTGGCGATTCGTCCCGGCTCGCCGATGGTCGGCCAGCGTCTGGACGATCTCAAGCTGCGCGAGCGCTACGGCGCGAACGTGATCGGCGTGGAGCGCTGGCGCCGTTTCCGCCGGGTGATCGTTAACGTGAACGGGGTGTCTGAATTTCGCGCGCGGGACGTGCTGCTGATTGATATGTCCACCGCCGACGTTGACCTGCGCGAGTTTTGCAGCGAACAGCTGCTGGAGCCGATGGTGCTGCGCGGGGAGTATTTCTCCGACCAGGCGCTGGACGTCGGCATGGCGGAAGTCTCTCTGATCCCGGAATCGGAGCTGCTGGGCAAAACGGTGCGTGAAATCGGCTTTCGAACCCGCTACGGCCTGAATGTGGTCGGCCTCAAGCGCGACGGCGTGGCGCTGGAAGGGGCGGTGGTGGATGAGCCTATTCTGCTCGGAGATATTTTCCTGGTGGTGGGCAACTGGAAGCTGATCGGCCAGCTGGGGCAAAAGGGGCGCGATTTTGTGGTGCTCAATATGCCGGTTGAGGAGAGCGACGCCTCCCCGGCACACAGCCAGGCACCGCACGCAATCTTCTGTCTGGTGCTGATGGTGGCGCTGATGCTGACCGACGAAATTCCTAATCCCATTGCCGCGATTATTGCCTGTCTGCTGATGGGAAAATTCCGCTGCATTGACGCCCAGAGCGCCTACAAGGCGATCCACTGGCCGAGCATCATTCTTATCGTCGGGATGATGCCCTTTGCGCTGGCGCTGCAAAAGACCGGCGGGGTGGATTTGGTGGTCAAAGGGCTGATGGACGTCGGGGGCGGCTATGGCCCGTATATGATGCTGGTCTGTTTGTTCGTGATGTGCGCGTCGATTGGCCTGTTCATTTCGAACACCGCGACCGCCGTGCTGATGGCGCCTATCGCGCTGGCGATGGCGAAATCGATGGGCGTTTCCCCGTACCCGTTTGCGATGATGGTGGCGATGGCTGCCTCGGCGGCCTTTATGACGCCGGTTTCATCCCCGGTGAACACGCTGGTGCTGGGGCCGGGGAACTATACCTTCAGTGACTTCGTTAAGATTGGCGTGCCCTTCACCGTGCTGGTGATGGTGGTGTGCGTGGTGTTGATCCCCGTGTTATTTCCGTTCTGAGGACATTGCCGGGTGGCGGCTGCGCCTTACCCGGCCTACCTTCCCGTAGGCTCTGCAAGCGCTGCGCCACCGGGCGACAGTCAGAGGGGCGAATCCTGGCTAATCTCATCCAGCGATAAATGGAAGCTCGGCACAAATACCTGCATAAAATAGTCCATCTCTTCGCTACGGCGGGATTCCAGCGTTTTTTCCAGACGCGTTTTCGCCAGCAAGAATTCGTTGTTTCCGGCAGAGAGCTCTTCCAGGCATTTCAGGTAAGCGCACAGCGCGTCGGCCTGCTTCACCAGCGACGTTTCATCTTCCGTGTATTGATGCTCATCGATGAGGGGTTCGAAGATATCGCGCAGTTCGTCCGGGACCATCTCAATCAGTTTCTGCTGGGCAATCTTCTCGATCGCCTTATATTCCTGCGCAATCTGCGAGTTGAAGTATTTCACCGGGGTCGGCAGATCGCCGGTCAGCACTTCTGATGCATCGTGGTACATCGCCAGCAGGGCGATACGTTCCGGGTTCACCTGGCCGTTGAATTTGCGGTTTTTGATCGCCGCCAGCGCGTGAGCGACCATCGCGACCTGGAGGCTGTGTTCGGACACGTTTTCCGTGCGCACGTTGCGCATCAGCGGCCAGCGGTTGATCAGCTTCAGGCGGGAGAGGTGGGCAAAAAAATGGCTCTGACTCATAGGTTACCTTTTGTCTTCACTGCGACGGACTTTATTGTGGGGGGAGGGGAGGGAAGATGCAAATCTACAAGTGGAGAAGCCGGGCAGGCGCAGCGCCGCCCGACGACAAAAGCGGTTACTGGTGATACCCGGACAGGAAACGCCCGAAGCGGCTGATGGCCATTTCAAGATCGTCTTCACGCGGCAGGGTCACGATACGCACGTGATCCGGCCACGGCCAGTTAAACGCCGTCCCCTGAATCAGCAGCACTTTTTCCTGAAGCAGGAAATCGAGCACCATTTTCTGGTCGTCGTGGATATTGAAGCGTTTGGCATCAATTTTCGGGAACATGTAGAGCGCGCCGTTTGGCTTCACGCAGGAAACGCCCGGAATATCGTTGATTAACTCCCACGCGCGGTTGCGCTGCTCATACAAACGTCCGCCCGGGGTGATAAATTCGCTGATGCTCTGATAACCGCCCAGCGCGGTCTGGATAGCATGCTGCGCCGGAACGTTGGCGCACAGGCGCATCGAGGCCAGCATTTCCAGCCCTTCGATATAGCCCTTGGCGTGTTTTTTCGGGCCGTTCAGTACCATCCAGCCCTGACGGAAGCCCGCCACGCGGTAGGTTTTGGACAGGCCGTTAAACGTGACGGTCAGCAGATCCGGGGCCAGAGCGGCGATGGAGTGGTGCTGCGCGGCGTCGTAGAGGATCTTGTCGTAAATCTCGTCGGCGTAGATGATCAGGTTGTGCTGGCGGGCGATCTCCACGATCTCCAGCAGCAGCTCTTTCGAGTACACCGCGCCGGTCGGGTTGTTCGGGTTGATGATCACGATACCGCGCGTGCGCGGGGTGATTTTAGCGCGAATATCGTCCAGATCCGGGAACCAGCCGGACGATTCATCGCACAGGTAATGTACCGCTTTGCCGCTGGACAGAGACACGGCGGCCGTCCACAGCGGGTAATCCGGTGCCGGAACCAGCATTTCGTCGCCGCTATTCAGCAGCGCCTGCATTGCCTGCACGATCAGCTCGGACACGCCGTTACCGATATAAATATCTTCTACCGTAACGTCACGCATTCCACGCGCCTGGTAGTGCTGCATGATGGCTTTACGGGCTGAGTAGAGTCCTTTGGAGTCGCAATAACCTTGCGCGGTTGGCAGGTTGCGGATCACATCAACCAGGATTTCATCCGGCGCTTCAAAACCAAACGGCGCGGGGTTACCAATGTTGAGTTTCAGAACCTTATTGCCTTCTTCTTCAAGGCGTTTGGCCTCTTTGAGAACCGGGCCGCGGATGTCGTAACAGACGTTATCTAGTTTGCTGGATTTTTCGATAGGGGACATGAACCTTTAACCTTTTGCTATTATTGCCACTCCCTGCCGTGGAAGTCAGCACGGAACAATGTACTCCCACCTCGCTGCGTTTTGAAGGGCGAACAGAAGAAGATTTTGTGCAATACCTTAAAATCTTTGCATTCTATTTATCTACACCCCGGCGATTTACCTGCTTTAAAGTAATGCAGATAACGCGGCTTTAGGTTTATTGTGCTACGGTGTACTGGCTTTATTGAATTTTGTGCTGAACTAAATAGAATGACCTCCAGCACGAATGGATGATGAGGCAGCCGTTGCCTTTAGTGACTTTTCGAAAAATCTGAGTTCTCTGTTATACATTTGGCAAATAATTCATCCGTGATAAAAGTTGCCCATGTAAATTTAATGTTAAGTGTTATTAATGTATACACTTAATCTAAATTAAACTTTATTTATTATTAACGACGAAATTGCAACTTTCGTTAATTTTAATAAAATGAATTTAGCTGCTTATCAACACCGCTAAATGTTTAATATTGCAATAAGACTTATAAATAAAGTGGATTTGGGTTAAGATGTTGTTCAGAAAAGCCGACCAAAGTGGTATATCTGCACCGTCTTTTCTGCATTAATTGATTGTTATTGTTAGACTTATCGCTTGCGTGAATGTGTTAGGTACATTCTGACAGGCTGGTAACGCTGCGATAAAGATGGCGGATTATTGTCATTCCTTTAATGGAATTTACATACGATCTGTTTTCATCTAAATATCCTGAACGTTTTAGAGAATAAAAATATCGTCATGAAACGTGATTTCTGACCGTAGATATTTAGCAGCACAATAACTATCTGTCAGGCAGTCTGCCGGGCCGGGATGCGAGGGAACTCCTTCAGAAGGAATTGTTTAACTGTTACACACAGCTTCAACCCGGGCAGCTCCGCACGAGCAACCTGTAAGTGAAAAGATATGATAAATGCAAATCGTCCGATAATGAATCTCGACCTCGATCTGCTGAGAACGTTTGTTGCGGTCGCCGATCTCAACACTTTTGCAGCAGCTGCTGCCGCAGTTTGCCGGACCCAGTCCGCCGTTAGCCAACAAATGCAACGGCTGGAGCAGCTGGTCGGTAAAGAGTTATTTGCCCGACACGGGCGCAATAAGCTATTGACGGAACACGGCATTCAGCTTTTAGGGTATGCCAGAAAAATTCTGCGCTTTAATGATGAAGCATGTATGTCCTTAATGTTTAGCAACCTCCAGGGCGTCTTAACATTAGGGGCATCTGATGAATCCGCTGATACCATATTGCCGTTCCTTCTTAATCGAATTAGTTCGGTTTATCCGAAACTTGCGTTGGATGTGAGCGTTAAGCGTAATGCCTTTATGGTCGACATGCTGAGCGAGAATGAGGTGGATCTGGTGGTGACGACGCACCGTCCTGGGCAGTTTGACTGCCTGACGCTGCGAACGTCGCCGACGCACTGGTATTGCGCGGCAGAATACGTGCTGCAAAAAGGCGAACCGATCCCACTGGTGCTGCTCGACGATCCCAGCCCGTTCCGCGATATGGTGATCACCGCGCTGAACGAAGCCAACATTCCGTGGCGTCTGGCTTATGTGGCCTCGACGCTGCCCGCCGTTCGTGCCGCCGTTAAGGCCGGTTTAGGGGTCACTGCCCGTCCGGTTGAGATGATGAGCCCGGATCTGCGCGTATTGGGTCATGCAGACGGTCTTCCCGCGCTGCCGGATACCGAGTACCTGCTCTGCCATAACTCAGCAAGCAATAACGAGCTGGCAAAAGTGGTGTTCGAGGCGATGGAGAATTACCACAATCCGTGGCAGTACGAGCACGTTACTCCGGAAGGGGGGGATGACTCCCTGGTGGTTGAAGGTGATTTTGAGTGATCAAACGCTCAAAAAACTGGTAACAATTTGTAAGTGTAAAAAGAGGCCACTCGCGCGAATTTTTCGCGGAGTGGTTTTTTTTTGCCACTCATAACCATCATGGATACAGGGATACCAGAAATACCCTATATTTATCATCGAAGTAGATAGTTTGGTATAAAAATTGAACGATCCCACTTCTCAACCGCCACGCGTGCCGCTCATGTTAATAAAACGGCAAATATGTTGCCGTTTTTTTGATTGAATTAACAAAAGCGTGTCTCAGATCAAGAAAATACTCCTATTTGGGGGGAGGAATCGTTGGCGAATCCTGTCAAAATAGGAGGGTTATTTTTTTTACTTCCAAAACGGACACGATTCAACAACATGCATTTGACGTAAAGTCAGACACCCGCCAGGGTTAAAGGGCATGAATTGTTAATGAGAATCGCTCGATGTAATTTAATGTGAAGAAACCTTTGTTAAAGTTGACAAAAGGTTATAGAAAGGAGTAAAAAACCACATCATTTTGCTGTCTATGTCCCATTTCCGACAGTTAGTGTAAGGTTATTTGTTCCTCCCCATGAATCGATGTGATGTCCATCTGCCAGCAAGAGCAGTGTCGTAGATATCACTTTTGATGAGTAAGCAATGAGTATGTCAACATCCACAGAAGTCATCGCTCATCACTGGGCATTCGCAATCTTTCTTATTGTAGCCATTGGCCTGTGCTGCCTGATGTTAATCGGCGGCTGGTTCCTGGGCGGTCGCGCCCGCGCAAGGCACAAAAACACACCTTTCGAATCAGGTATTGATTCAGTAGGTACCGCTCGCTTACGCCTGTCTGCCAAGTTCTATCTGGTAGCCATGTTCTTCGTCATCTTCGACGTGGAAGCGCTTTACCTCTTCGCATGGTCAACGTCCATTCGCGAAAGTGGTTGGGTGGGCTTTGTCGAGGCCGCAATTTTCATTTTAGTGTTACTGGCCGGTCTGGTTTATCTGGTGCGTATTGGCGCGCTGGACTGGACACCTGTGCGTTCACGCCGTGAACACATCAACCCGGAAAACAGTATCTCTAATCGTCAGCAGTAACAGCGAGGCAATAAGATGGATTATACGCTCACCCGCATAGATCCTAACGGTGAGAATGACCGTTACCCCCTGCAAAAACAGGAGATCGTAACCGACCCCCTGGAGCAAGAAGTCAACAAAAGCGTGTACATGGGCAAGCTCGAACATGCCATGCACGATATGGTCAACTGGGGTCGTAAGAACTCCATCTGGCCTTACAACTTTGGCCTTTCTTGCTGCTACGTTGAAATGGTGACGTCATTCACTGCGGTGCATGACGTTGCGCGTTTTGGGGCAGAGGTACTGCGTGCTTCCCCGCGTCAGGCTGACCTGATGGTGGTGGCCGGAACCTGCTTCACCAAAATGGCGCCGGTTATCCAGCGTCTGTATGACCAGATGCTTGAGCCAAAATGGGTGATTTCCATGGGCGCTTGTGCAAACTCCGGCGGGATGTACGACATTTATTCCGTTGTGCAGGGCGTTGATAAGTTCATTCCGGTGGATGTTTACATCCCGGGCTGCCCACCGCGTCCAGAAGCCTACATGCAGGCGCTGATGCTGCTGCAAGAGTCTATCGGCAAAGAGCGCCGTCCGCTCTCATGGGTGGTGGGCGATCAGGGCGTTTATCGCGCGAACATGCAGTCAGAACGCGAGCGTAAACGCGGTGAACGTATTGCAGTAACCAATCTGCGTACCCCTGACGAAATTTAATTTGCGCCTGTGGGCATGGAGTAAACCTTCGCATATCACTATTCAAATAGCGCGAAGCCACGCCCGACAGTCACCACGGACCATTTGCAATGGTGAACAATATGACCGACTTAACCGCGCAAGAAGCCGCCTGGCAGACACGGGATCATCTTGATGACCCCGTCATTGGCGAACTGCGCAACCGTTTTGGGCCGGATGCCTTTACCGTTCAGGCTACCCGCACCGGGGTACCCGTTGTTTGGGTGAAGCGTGAGCAACTACTGGAAGTGGTTGATTTCTTAAAGAAATTGCCTAAACCTTACGTCATGCTGTTTGACTTACACGGCATGGACGAACGTCTGCGTACCCACCGCCAGGGTCTCCCTGCTGCGGATTTTTCCGTTTTCTACCACCTGATCTCAATAGACCGCAACACGGATATCATGCTCAAGGTGGCCTTGTCTGAAAACGACATGCACCTGCCGACGATCACGAAACTTTTCCCGAACGCGAACTGGTACGAGCGCGAAACCTGGGAAATGTTCGGCATGACCTTCGACGGCCACCCGCACCTGACGCGCATCATGATGCCGCAGACCTGGACCGGCCACCCGCTGCGTAAAGACTACCCGGCACGCGCCACCGAATTCGATCCGTTTGAGCTGACCAAAGCCAAGCAGGATCTGGAGATGGAAGCGCTGACCTTCAAGCCGGAAGACTGGGGCATGAAGCGCAGCACCGAAAACGAGGACTTCATGTTCCTCAACCTCGGCCCGAACCACCCGTCTGCGCACGGTGCCTTCCGTATTATTCTTCAGCTTGATGGCGAAGAGATTGTCGACTGCGTTCCGGATATCGGCTACCACCACCGTGGTGCTGAGAAGATGGGCGAGCGTCAGTCCTGGCACAGCTACATTCCGTATACCGACCGTATCGAGTACCTCGGCGGCTGCGTGAACGAAATGCCTTACGTGCTGGCCGTTGAGAAGCTGGCGGGTATCGTTACCCCGGATCGCGTTAACGTGATCCGCGTGATGCTGTCAGAACTGTTCCGTATTAACAGCCACCTGCTGTACATCTCCACGTTTATTCAGGACGTCGGCGCGATGACTCCGGTCTTCTTCGCCTTTACCGATCGTCAGAAAATATACGATCTGGTGGAAGCGATTACCGGTTTCCGTATGCACCCGGCCTGGTTCCGTATCGGCGGTGTGGCACACGATCTGCCGCGCGGCTGGGACCGTCTGCTGCGCGAGTTCCTCGACTGGATGCCAAAACGTCTGGCCTCTTACGAGAAAGCCGCGCTGCGCAACACCATCCTGAAAGGCCGTTCCCAGGGCGTTGCTGCCTATGGCGCGAAAGAGGCGCTGGAGTGGGGGACAACGGGTGCTGGCCTGCGTGCAACCGGTATTGATTTCGACGTGCGTAAAGCCCGTCCTTACTCTGGCTACGAGAACTTCGACTTTGAAGTCCCGGTTGGCGGCGGCGTTTCCGACTGCTACACCCGCGTGATGCTGAAAGTGGAAGAGCTGCGCCAGAGTCTGCGCATCCTTGAGCAGTGCCTCAACAACATGCCGGAAGGCCCGTTCAAAGCGGATCACCCGCTGACCACGCCGCCACCGAAAGAGCGCACGCTGCAACATATCGAAACCCTGATCACCCACTTCTTGCAGGTTTCCTGGGGCCCGGTCATGCCGGCGCAAGAATCCTTCCAGATGATTGAAGCGACCAAGGGTATCAACAGTTACTACCTGACCAGCGACGGCAGCACCATGAGCTACCGTACCCGCGTGCGTACGCCAAGCTTCGCGCACCTGCAACAGATCCCGGCCGCCATTCGCGGCAGTCTGGTCTCTGACCTGATTGTGTATCTGGGTAGTATCGATTTTGTTATGTCAGACGTGGACCGCTAATTATGCACGAGAATCAACAACCACAAACCGAGGCTTTTGAGCTGAGTGAAGCAGAGCGTGCCGCCATTGAGCACGAGATGCACCACTACGAAGACCCGCGTGCGGCGTCCATTGAAGCGCTGAAAATCGTTCAGAAACAGCGTGGTTGGGTGCCGGATGGGGCGATCTATGAGATCGCAAAAGTGCTGGGTATTCCGGCAAGTGACGTTGAAGGGGTGGCGACATTCTACAGCCAGATCTTCCGTCAGCCGGTGGGCCGCCATGTGATCCGCTACTGTGACAGCGTTGTCTGCCACATCACCGGGTATCAGGGCATTCAGGCTGCGATTGAGCAGAAGCTCAACATCAAGCCGGGCCAGACCACTTTTGATGGTCGCTTTACTCTGCTGCCAACCTGCTGCCTGGGTAACTGCGACAAGGGGCCGACCATGATGATTGATGAGGACACTCACAGCCATCTGACGCCGGAAGCGATTCCTGACCTGCTGGAGCAGTACAAATGAAAACGGTAATTCGTACTGCTGAGACGCATCCGCTGACCTGGCGTCTGCGCGATGACAAACAGCCGGTATGGCTTGAAGAATACGAAAGCAAAAACGGCTACGCCGGGGCGCGTAAAGCGCTCAGCGGCATGGCGCCGGACGAGATCGTCAACGCGGTAAAAGACGCTGGCCTGAAAGGGCGCGGCGGCGCGGGCTTTTCCACCGGTCTTAAGTGGAGCCTGATGCCAAAAGACGAATCCATGAACATCCGTTACCTGCTGTGTAACGCCGATGAGATGGAGCCGGGCACCTATAAAGACCGCCTGCTGATGGAGCAGCTGCCGCACCTGCTGGTGGAAGGCATGCTGATCTCCGCGTTTGCGCTGAAAGCCTACCGTGGCTACATCTTCCTGCGCGGTGAGTACATCGAAGCGGCAGAAAACCTGCGTCGCGCGATTGCGGAAGCCACCGAAGCGGGCCTGCTCGGTAAAAACATTCTGGGCACCGGCTTTGACTTCGAGCTGTTCGTCCACACCGGGGCAGGGCGTTATATCTGCGGCGAAGAGACCGCGCTGATTAACTCCCTCGAAGGCCGCCGTGCGAACCCGCGTTCCAAGCCACCGTTCCCGGCAAGCTCCGGCGTGTGGGGTAAACCGACCTGCGTAAACAACGTCGAAACCCTGTGTAACGTCCCGGCTATTCTTGCCAACGGGGTGGAGTGGTATCAGGGTATCTCTGCAAGCAAAGATGCCGGTACCAAACTGATGGGCTTCTCCGGTCGCGTTAAAAATCCTGGCGTCTGGGAACTGCCGTTTGGCACCACCGCGCGTGAAATTCTTGAAGACTACGCGGGCGGTATGCGCGACGGTCTGAAATTCAAAGCCTGGCAGCCGGGCGGGGCAGGGACAGACTTCCTGACTGAAGCTCACCTCGATCTGCCAATGGAATTCGAAAGCATTGGTAAAGCAGGCAGCCGTCTGGGTACGGCGCTGGCGATGGCCGTCGACCACGAGATCGGCATGGTATCGCTGGTGCGTAACCTGGAAGAGTTCTTTGCCCGCGAGTCATGCGGCTGGTGTACGCCATGCCGTGACGGTCTGCCGTGGAGCGTGAAGATCCTGCGCGCCATCGAACGTGGCGAAGGCCAGCCTGGCGATATCGAGACACTTGAGCAACTGTGTCGATTCCTGGGCCCGGGTAAAACCTTCTGTGCCCACGCACCGGGCGCCGTCGAGCCACTGCAAAGCGCGATTAAATATTTCCGCGACGAATTCGAAGCAGGCATCAAGCAGCCGTTCAGCAATACCCATTCCATCAATGGTATTCAGCCGAACCTGCTGAAAGCACGCTGGTAAAAACAGAATTTTGATTAACGCTCGAAGCAATTCGAGCCAACTGGAAGCATGCTAATGGCTACGATTCATGTAGACGGCAAAGAATACGAGGTCAACGGGGCGGACAACCTGCTGGAAGCTTGTCTGTCGCTCGGCCTTGATATTCCGTATTTTTGCTGGCATCCGGCGCTGGGCAGCGTCGGTGCTTGCCGCCAGTGTGCGGTGAAGCAATATCAAAACGCGGAAGACACGCGTGGTCGCCTGGTGATGTCCTGTATGACGCCAGCCACCGAAGGCACCTTTATTTCGATTGATGACGAAGAAGCCAAACAGTTCCGCGAAAGCGTTGTGGAGTGGTTGATGACCAACCACCCGCACGACTGTCCGGTTTGTGAAGAGGGCGGTAACTGCCACCTCCAGGATATGACCGTCATGACCGGTCACAGCTTCCGTCGCTATCGCTTTACCAAACGTACCCACCGCAACCAGGACCTGGGGCCGTTCATCTCTCACGAAATGAACCGCTGCATCGCCTGCTACCGCTGCGTGCGTTACTACAAAGATTACGCAGACGGTCAGGATCTGGGCGTGTATGGCGCGCACGACAACGTCTACTTTGGTCGTCCGGAAGACGGTACGCTGGAAAGCGAATTCTCCGGTAACCTGGTAGAAATCTGCCCGACCGGCGTGTTCACGGATAAAACGCACTCCGAGCGCTACAACCGTAAGTGGGACATGCAGTTTGCGCCAAGCATCTGCCAGCAGTGTTCACTCGGCTGTAACACCAGCCCGGGCGAGCGCTACGGCGAGCTGCGTCGCATCGAAAACCGTTACAACGGCACCGTTAACCACTACTTCCTCTGCGACCGCGGTCGTTTCGGCTATGGCTATGTGAACCTGAAAGACCGTCCGCGTCAGCCGGTTCAGCGCCGTGGCGACGACGTTATCACCCTGAACGCCGAACAGGCGATGCAGGGCGCGGCGGATATTCTGCGCCAGTCGAAGAAAGTGATCGGTATCGGCTCCCCGCGCGCCAGCGTTGAAAGCAACTTCGCGCTGCGTGAGCTGGTTGGGGCGGAAAACTTCTACACCGGTATCGCCCAGGGCGAGCAGGAACGTCTGCAACTGGTGCTGAAAGTGCTGCGCGAAGGCGGTGTTCACACCCCGGCGCTGCGCGAAATCGAATCCTACGATGCGGTTCTGGTGCTGGGCGAAGATTTAACCCAGACCGGCGCCCGTGCGGCCCTGGCAGTGCGTCAGGCGGTGAAAGGTAAAGCGCGTGAAATGGCGGCAGCCCAGAAAGTGGCTGACTGGCAGATTGCGGCAATCCTTAACATCGGTCAGCGCGCGAAGCATCCTCTGTTTGTGACTAACGTCGACAATACCCGTCTGGACGATATCGCGGCGTGGACCTACTGCGCGCCGGTTGAAGATCAGGCGCGCCTCGGCTTCGCTATCGCCCATGCGCTGGACAACACCTCTCCGGCCGTTGAACTGGATCGCGACCTGCAAAACAAGGTCGACGTGATTGTTCAGGCGCTGGCGGGTGCGAAAAAACCGCTGATTATCTCCGGCACCAACGCCGGCAGCGCGGAAATCATCCAGGCTGCGGCTAACGTGGCGAAAGCCCTGAAAGGCCGCGGTGCTGACGTGGGCGTCACCATGATTGCCCGTGCGGTGAACAGCATCGGTCTGGGCATGATTGGCGGCGGTTCGCTGGAAGAGGCGTTAAGCGAGCTGGAATCCGGCTCAGCCGACGCGGTTGTGGTGCTGGAAAACGACCTGCATCGCCACGCTTCTGCGGCACGCGTTGACGCTGCGCTCTCTAAAGCGCCGCTGGTGATGGTCATTGACCATCAGCGCACCGCGATTATGGATAAAGCGCACCTGGTGCTCTCTGCGGCAAGCTTCGCAGAAAGCGACGGTACGGTTATCAACAACGAAGGCCGCGCGCAGCGCTTCTTCCAGGTCTACGACCCGGCCTATTACGACAGCAACACCCTGATGCTGGAAAGCTGGCGCTGGCTGCACTCCCTGCACAGCACCGTGCAGAGCCGTGAAGTGGACTGGACGCAGCTTGACCACGTTATCGACGCGGTGGTGGAAAAACTGCCTCATCTGGCGGGCATCAAAGATGCTGCACCTGACGCAAGCTTCCGTATTCGCGGCCAGAAACTGGCGCGTGAACCGCACCGTTACAGCGGTCGTACCGCGATGCGTGCCAACATCAGCGTACACGAACCTCGTCAGCCGCAGGATAAAGACACGATGTTTGCCTTCTCGATGGAAGGGAACAACCAGCCGTCTGCGCCGCGCTCTCAGGTTCCGTTCGCATGGGCACCAGGCTGGAACTCCCCGCAGGCATGGAACAAATTCCAGGCTGAAGTGGGCGGTTCTCTGCGTCACGGTGATCCGGGCGTGCGTCTGATTGAAGCGTCTGAGACCGGTCTAGACTTCTTTACCGCGGTTCCGGCACGTTTCGAAGCGCAGGATGGCAACTGGCGTATCGCGCCTTACTACCATCTGTTTGGTAGCGACGAGCTGTCCCAGCGTTCACCGGTCTTCCAGACCCGTATGCCGCAGCCTTACATCAAGCTCAACCCGGCAGACGCCGCGAAGCTTGGCGTGAACGCGGGTGCGAACATTGCCTTTAGCTATGAAGGCCAGACGATCAGCCTGCCGCTGATTATCTCTGAAGGTCTGAGCGCAGGGCAGGTCGGTCTGCCGATGGGTATGCCGGGCATCGCGCCGGTTCTCGCGGGTGCGCGTCTTGATAACTTGCAGGAGGCAAAAGCATGAGTTGGTTAACGCCGGATCTTATCGACATTCTGCTTAGCATCCTCAAGGCAATCGTCATCCTGCTGGTGGTGGTCACCTGCGGCGCGTTCATGAGCTTTGGTGAACGTCGTCTGCTCGGTCTGTTCCAGAACCGTTACGGACCGAACCGCGTGGGCTGGGGTGGTTCACTCCAGCTGGTCGCGGACATGATCAAGATGTTCTTTAAAGAGGACTGGGTTCCGCGCTTCTCGGATCGCGTGATCTTTACTCTGGCACCGATGATCGCCTTCACCTCGCTGCTGCTGGCGTTTGCTATCGTTCCGGTCAGCCCGACCTGGGTGGTCGCTGACCTTAATATCGGTATTCTGTTCTTCCTGATGATGGCAGGCCTCGCGGTTTACGCGGTGCTGTTCGCAGGCTGGTCCAGTAACAACAAATACTCCCTGCTGGGTGCGATGCGTGCGTCTGCGCAGACCCTGAGCTACGAGGTGTTCCTGGGTCTCTCCCTGATGGGCGTGGTGGCGCAGGCCGGTTCATTTAACATGACCGACATCGTCAACAACCAGGCCGACATCTGGAACGTTATCCCGCAGTTCTTTGGGTTTGTGACCTTTGCTATCGCGGGCGTGGCGGTGTGTCACCGTCACCCGTTTGACCAGCCAGAAGCCGAACAGGAACTGGCCGACGGTTACCACATTGAATATTCCGGTATGAAATTCGGTCTGTTCTTCGTGGGCGAGTACATCGGTATCGTCACCATTTCCGCGTTGATGGTTACGCTGTTCTTTGGTGGCTGGCATGGCCCGTTCTTACCGCCGTTCATCTGGTTCGCGCTGAAAACCGCGTTCTTCATGATGATGTTCATTTTGATTCGTGCGTCGTTACCGCGTCCTCGTTATGACCAGGTAATGTCCTTCGGCTGGAAAGTGTGCCTGCCGTTGACGCTCGTCAACTTGTTGGTAACGGCGGCTGTCATTCTCTGGCAGCAGCCATAAGGGGCTTTGAGATCATGACCTTAAAAGAATTATTGGTAGGTTTCGGCACCCAGGTACGCAGTATCTGGATGATCGGCCTGCACGCGTTTGCCAAACGCGAAACCCGGATGTATCCGGAAGAGCCGGTTTATCTGCCGCCGCGCTACCGTGGCCGTATCGTGCTGACGCGCGACCCGGACGGTTCCGAGCGCTGCGTGGCCTGTAACCTGTGTGCGGTAGCCTGTCCGGTTGGCTGTATCTCGCTGCAAAAAGCAGAGACAGTTGACGGCCGCTGGTACCCGGAGTTCTTCCGCATTAACTTCTCACGCTGCATCTTCTGCGGTCTGTGTGAAGAAGCGTGCCCAACCACGGCGATTCAGCTGACTCCAGACTTCGAGCTGGGTGAGTACAAGCGTCAGGACCTGGTGTACGAAAAAGAGGATCTGCTGATTTCCGGTCCGGGCAAATACCCGGAATATAACTTCTACCGGATGGCGGGTATGGCAATCGACGGCAAAGATAAGGGCGAAGCAGAGAACGAAGCGAAGCCTATCGACGTCAAGAGCCTGTTACCGTAAGGAGAGGGGCAATGGAATTCGCTTTTTATATCTGTGGCCTGATCGCCATCCTGGCTACGCTGCGAGTGATTACGCACACCAACCCGGTGCATGCGCTGCTCTATTTAATCATTTCGCTGCTGGCTATTTCCGGGGTGTTCTTTGCGCTGGGCGCACACTTTGCGGGTGCGCTTGAAATCATCGTCTACGCCGGGGCCATCATGGTGCTGTTCGTCTTCGTGGTGATGATGCTGAACCTGGGCGGCTCTGAAATTGAGCAGGAACGTCAGTGGTTAAAACCGCAGGTGTGGATTGGCCCGGCTATTTTGTCGGCCATCATGCTGGCGGTGATTGTGTACGCCATTCTGGGCGTGAACGATCAGGGCATCGACGGGACGCCAATCAGCGCGAAAGCAGTGGGTATTACCCTGTTTGGGCCATACGTTCTGGCGGTAGAACTGGCGTCTATGCTGCTGCTGGCAGGTCTGGTTGTTGCTTTCCACGTCGGCCGCGAAGAGCGCGTCGGCGAGGTGCTGAGCAACCGCACTGACGACCGCGCGAAAAGAAAAACGGAGGAACGCGCATGATCCCCTTAACACATGGACTGATCCTCGCTGCGATTTTATTCGTTCTGGGCTTAACCGGTCTGGTTATCCGCCGCAATCTGCTGTTTATGCTGATCGGTCTGGAAATCATGATTAACGCTTCCGCGCTGGCCTTTGTGGTCGCCGGGAGCTACTGGGGCCAGACGGATGGTCAGGTGATGTACATTCTTGCTATCAGCCTCGCGGCTGCCGAAGCGAGTATTGGCCTGGCGCTGTTGCTACAGCTCCATCGTCGCCGCCAGAACCTGAACATCGATTCAGTAAGTGAGTTGCGTGGATGAACATGCTTGCCTTAACCATTATTTTTCCGCTGATTGGCTTCGTGCTGCTGGCGTTTTCTCGCGGCCGCTGGTCTGAGAATCTGTCTGCTACCGTCGGCATTGGCTCTATCGGTCTGGCTGCGCTGGTCACGGCGTATGCGGGTATCGACTTCTTCAACAACGGCCGCCAGCCTTTCAGCGTCCCGCTGTGGACCTGGATGTCGGTGGGGGATTTCAACATCGGTTTCAACCTGGTGCTGGATGGTCTGTCCCTGACCATGCTTTCCGTGGTGACCGGCGTGGGCTTCCTGATCCACATGTTCGCCTCATGGTATATGCGCGGTGAAGAGGGTTACTCCCGCTTCTTCGCCTACACTAACCTGTTTATCGCGAGTATGGTGGTCCTTGTACTGGCCGATAACCTCCTGCTGATGTATCTGGGCTGGGAAGGCGTAGGTCTGTGTTCTTACCTGTTGATCGGTTTCTACTACACCGATCCGAAGAATGGCGCAGCGGCCATGAAAGCGTTCGTCGTGACCCGCGTGGGTGACGTATTCCTCGCTTTCGCGCTGTTCATTCTTTACAACGAACTGGGCACGCTGAACTTCCGCGAAATGGTGGAACTGGCGCCGGCGCACTTCGAAGCAGGCAATAACATGCTGTGGTGGGCGACGCTGATGCTGCTGGGTGGTGCCGTGGGTAAATCCGCGCAGCTGCCGTTGCAGACCTGGCTTGCCGACGCGATGGCGGGTCCAACGCCTGTCTCCGCGCTGATCCACGCCGCGACCATGGTGACCGCAGGGGTTTACCTGATTGCGCGTACCCACGGTCTGTTCCTGATGACCCCTGAAATTCTGCATCTGGTGGGTATCGTTGGTGCGGTAACGCTGGTGCTGGCAGGCTTTGCCGCGCTGGTGCAAACCGACATCAAACGCGTTCTCGCGTACTCCACCATGAGCCAGATTGGTTACATGTTCCTGGCGCTGGGCGTTCAGGCATGGGATGCCGCGATTTTCCACCTGATGACGCACGCGTTCTTTAAAGCGCTGCTGTTCCTCTCATCCGGTTCGGTTATCCTGGCCTGCCACCACGAGCAGAACATCTTCAAAATGGGCGGACTGCGTAAGTCCATCCCGCTGGTGTATGTCTGCTTCCTGGTGGGCGGCGCGGCGCTGGCGGCACTGCCGCTGATTACCGCAGGCTTCTTCAGTAAGGACGAAATCCTTGCGGGTGCCATGGCGAATGGTCATATCAATCTGATGGTTGCGGGTCTGGTCGGTGCGTTCATGACCTCCCTGTATACCTTCCGAATGATTTTCATCGTATTCCACGGTAAAGAACAAATTCACGCTCACGCAGGGAAGGGGATTACCCACCACCTGCCGCTGATTGTGCTGCTGGTCCTGTCCACCTTCGTTGGCGCAATGATTGTGCCGCCGTTGCAGGGCGTACTGCCAGCCACCACCGAGCTTGAGCACGGTCGCGTTCTGACGCTTGAAATCACCTCCGGCGTGGTCGCTATCGCGGGCATCCTGATTGCTGCATGGCTGTGGCTGGGTAAACGTACACTGGTGACTGCCGTTGCCAACAGTGCGCCGGGCCGTCTGCTGGGCACCTGGTGGTACAACGCGTGGGGCTTCGACTGGCTGTACGACATGATCTTCGTTAAGCCGTTCCTGGGCATTGCGTGGCTGCTGAAGCGCGACCCACTGAACAGCCTGATGAATATCCCGGCGATCCTCTCCCGCTTCGCAGGTAAAGGCCTGCTGCTGAGCGAGAACGGTTATCTGCGCTGGTATGTGGCGTCCATGAGCATCGGTGCGGTTGTTGTACTGGCGCTGCTGATGGTGTTGCGATAGTGGTTTTGCCCGGTGGCGCTGCGCTTACCGGGCCTACGAGACCGTAGGTTGGGTCAGCGTGAGCGCCACCCGACACCACAAACCGCACTAACGCGTGAATTTTGTTGAATTCGTTGAAAATCGGTCCCTTAGGGACTTTAACAAGGAATAAAAATCGCCATGTTACTACCCTGGCTAATATTAATTCCCTTCATCGGCGGCTTCCTGTGCTGGCAGACTGAACGCTTTGGCGTGAAGATGCCGCGCTGGATCGCGCTGATCACCATGGGATTGACGCTCGCGCTTGGTCTGCAACTGTGGTTGCAGGGTGGCTACTCTCTGACCCAGGCTACGGGCGTTCCGCAGTGGCAGGACGAGTTCATTCTGCCGTGGATCCCGCGTTTTGGTATCACCATTCACCTGGCGATTGATGGTCTGTCGCTGCTGATGGTTGTGCTGACCGGCCTGCTCGGCGTTCTGGCGGTACTGTGCTCCTGGCGAGAAATCGAAAAATACCAGGGCTTCTTCCACCTGAACCTGATGTGGATCCTGGGCGGCGTTATCGGCGTGTTCCTTGCCATCGACATGTTCCTGTTCTTCTTCTTCTGGGAGATGATGCTGGTGCCGATGTACTTCCTGATCGCGCTGTGGGGCCATAAGGCGTCCGACGGTAAAACGCGTATCACGGCGGCAACCAAGTTCTTCATCTATACCCAGGCGAGCGGTCTGGTGATGCTGATTGCCATCCTGGCGCTGGTGTTCGTGCATTACAACGCGACCGGCGTCTGGACCTTCAACTACGAAGAACTGCTGAAGACCCCGATGTCGCACGGCGTGGAATACCTGCTGATGCTGGGCTTCTTCATCGCCTTCGCGGTGAAAATGCCGGTGGTTCCGCTGCACGGCTGGCTGCCGGACGCGCACTCCCAGGCACCAACGGCGGGTTCCGTTGACCTGGCGGGTATCTTGCTGAAAACCGCGGCCTACGGTCTGCTGCGTTTCGCACTGCCGCTGTTCCCGAACGCGTCCGCCGAGTTCGCACCGATTGCCATGTGGCTGGGCGTGATCGGCATCTTCTACGGCGCGTGGATGGCCTTCACCCAGTACGACATCAAACGTCTGATTGCCTACACCTCCGTGTCCCACATGGGCTTCGTGCTGATTGCTATCTACACCGGCAGCCAGCTGGCGTACCAGGGCGCGGTTATCCAGATGATTGCGCACGGTCTGTCCGCAGCGGGCCTGTTCATCCTGTGTGGTCAGCTGTATGAACGTCTGCACACCCGCGACATGCGTATGATGGGCGGCCTGTGGGGCAAAATGAAATGGCTGCCAGCGCTGTCGATGTTCTTCGCGGTGGCGACGCTGGGTATGCCGGGTACCGGTAACTTCGTCGGCGAATTTATGATTCTGTTCGGCAGCTTCAAAGTGGTGCCGACGATCACCGTCATCTCCACCTTTGGTCTGGTGTTCGCTTCCGTCTACTCCCTGGCGATGCTGCATCGCGCCTACTTCGGTAAAGCGAAGAGCGAAATTGCTGCACAACAACTGCCTGGGATGTCAATGCGTGAGCTGTTCATCATCCTGCTGCTGGTCGTACTGCTGGTGCTGTTGGGCTTCTATCCACAGCCGATTCTGGATACCTCGCACTCCGCGATGGGTAATATCCAGCAGTGGTTTGTTAATTCTGCTTCTACTACAAGGCCGTAATTCGCCATGACAATAACTCCACAACAACTGATCGCGCTGCTACCGCTGCTGATCGTCGGATTGACGGTGGTGGTTGTGATGCTCTCCATTGCGTGGCGACGCAATCACTTCCTGAATGCCACGCTGTCGGTCATTGGACTGAACGCCGCGTTAGTCTCCCTCTGGTTTGTTGGCCAGGCGGGCGCGATGGACGTCACCCCGCTGATGCGCGTTGACGGCTATGCCATGCTGTATACGGGTCTGGTTCTGCTGGCGAGTCTGGCAACCTGTACCTTTGCGTACCCGTGGCTCGAAGGCTACAACGACAACAAAGAAGAGTTTTACCTGCTGGTTCTGATTGCCGCACTGGGCGGCATTCTGCTGGCGAATGCGAACCACCTGGCCGCGCTGTTCCTCGGTATTGAGCTTATCTCTCTGCCGCTGTTCGGCCTGATCGGTTACGCCTTCCGCCAGAAGCGTTCTCTGGAAGCGAGTATCAAGTACACCATTCTGTCAGCGGCGGCGTCCTCGTTCCTGCTGTTTGGTATCGCGCTGCTGTACGCACAGTCCGGTAACCTCTCTTTCGTGGCGCTCGGCAAGAGCCTCGGCGACGGGATGCTGCACGAGCCGCTGCTGCTGGCGGGTCTGGGCATGATGATCGTCGGCCTCGGCTTTAAGCTCTCTCTGGTGCCGTTCCACCTGTGGACGCCAGACGTCTACCAGGGCGCGCCGGCCCCGGTGTCTACCTTCCTGGCGACGGCGAGCAAAATCGCCATCTTCGGCGTGGTGATGCGTCTGTTCCTGTACGCACCGGTGGGTGACAGCGAAGCGGTCCGCGTGGTGCTCGGCATCATCGCGTTCCTGTCCATCATCTTCGGTAACCTGATGGCGCTGAGCCAGACCAACATCAAACGTCTGTTGGGCTACTCGTCTATCTCCCATCTGGGCTATCTGCTGGTGGCGCTGATTGCGTTGCAAAGCGGTGAGATGTCGATGGAAGCCGTAGGCGTCTATCTGGCTGGCTACCTGTTCAGCAGCCTCGGCGCGTTCGGTGTGGTGAGCCTGATGTCCAGCCCGTACCGTGGCCCGGATGCAGATTCCCTGTTCTCCTACCGTGGTCTGTTCTGGCACCGTCCGATCCTGTCCGCGGTAATGACCGTGATGATGCTGTCGCTGGCGGGTATCCCGATGACGCTCGGCTTTATCGGCAAGTTCTACGTACTGGCCGTGGGTGTGCAGGCGGGTCTGTGGTGGCTGACGGCGGGCGTCGTGATCGGCTCCGCGATTGGTTTGTACTACTACCTGCGCGTTGCCGTGAGCCTGTACCTGAGCGCCCCGTCGCAGCTCAACCGCGATGCGCCGCGCAACTGGCAGTACAGCGCGGGCGGTATTGTGGTGCTGATTTCAGCCCTGCTGGTGCTGATCTTCGGTATCTATCCGCAGCCGCTCATCACCATTGTGCAACACGCAATGCCAATTATGTAAAAGCAAAAACCCGCCTCGGCGGGTTTTTTTTATTGCCCGGCGGCGCGGGTTTTGTAGGTCGGGTAAGCGAAGCGCCACCCGACAAAACAGCGCAAATCAGGCCAGCTGCTTCCTGCTAATCAACGGCCCGTCAATCTTCTTCATCGAACGGTCCAGCACTTCCTCAATCACCGACGACAGCTCGTTCAGCTCAAACTTCGCCACGTAGCCGTCGGCCTTCACCTTGCGAATATGGTCTTCGTTCGCGTTCCCGGACAGGGAAGAGTGGATCACCACCGGAATATCCTTCAGGAACGGATCGGTTTTGATTTTGCGCGTCAGCGTAAAGCCGTCCATCTCCGGCATTTCCAGGTCGGTCAGCACCAGCGCGATTTTATCGGTGATCGGCACGCCCTCGGCCTGCGCCTGCGCCGCCAGCACGCCAATCTTCTCCCACGCGTCTTTCCCGGTGATATGCAGCTGCGCCGGGATCTCCATTGCCTGCAATCCCTTCTCCAGCATCGAACGCGCCACTTTAGAATCCTCCGCGACAATCGCGACGGAGCCTGGCTTGATGTTGAACTTGGTGGTTTTCAGGTTGGTGGCGTGCAGGTCGTGGTTCGCCGGGGTGATGTCATAGAGGATCTGCTCAACGTCCAGCACCATCGCCAGATCGTTGGTATCGGTCTTCTCGTCCAGACAGGCGATGCTGGTGATGTAGCGCCCGCTGACGGCGGTCTCTGCGGCGTGAACCTGCTTCCAGTCCAGACGCATAATGTTCTCGACCGACTCCACGGCAAACGCCTGCACGCTGCGAGCGTACTCGGTGATCAGCAAAATATTCAGCCCGGTCGTTGGCTTACAGCCCGCCACCGCCGCCAGATCGATAACCGGGATCACCTGGTCGCGAATGTTCACCATCCCCATCAGCGGTGACTTCATCCCCGCCGGTTTGGTGAATTCCGGCATCGGCACGATTTCGCGCAGCTTAAAGACGTTAATGCCAAACAGCTCGGATTTATTGTCGTTTAAAGAGGTGCCAAGACGGAACAGCAACAGTTCAAAACGGTTCGACAGGGTGAGATTAGCCCTGTCATCAATATCTTTCTGGAAATTATCCATTCTACCCTCAAGAGAAATGCTGACCTTTTAATCGTTATCGGCATCCTGAGGGAAAAGTGAAGGACTAAACGCTAACCTGGGCGAAATCTTCCGCCAGCTCGCAGCTGGCGAACACCTCGCGGCACTCTGCCAGCAGGCGGGCGCAGCCTGCGGCGTCGTAGCGCGAGCTGACGTGGGTGATGATTAACTTACCGGCGTTTGCGTCACGGGCGAGCTGCGCCGCCTGACGCGTGGAGCTGTGGCCCCGGCCGTTGGCTTTCTCTTCCATTGCCGCTTCAAGCGTGGCTTCATGCACCATCACGTCTACCCCTTGGGCCAGGCGCATCGCACCGACGCACGGTGAGGTATCCCCGAAGATCGCGAGCGTCTTGCCCGGCTGCGGGGCGGAAAGATAGCGCTGCCCGTTAATCTCGCGCCCGTCTTCCAGCGTCACGGTATCGCCCTGTTTCAGGCGCTGGAACAGCGGCCCCGGCTTCACGCCGTCGGCAATCAGCGCGGCGGCGTCGAGCGCGCCGGGTTTATCGTGCGCTTCAATCCGATATCCGTAGCACTCCAGCGGATGCGCGAGCGGGTGGGCGCTGACCCTGAAGTCGCCGTCATCAAACAGCTCGCCTTCGGTTATCTCTACCACCTTAAGAGGGAAGTCGGTCCAGGAGCCGCTCAGGCGCAGCGTGGTTTCAACGAACTCCGCTATACCTGCTGGCCCGTAAATCGTCAGCGGATTAGGGTTTCCGGCCATCGAGCGGCTGCACAGCAGGCCGGGGAGGCCAAACAGATGATCGCCGTGCAGGTGGGTAATAAAGATTTTATCCAGCTTGCCCGGATGGTACGCGGTGCGTAAAAGCTGGTGCTGCGTGCCTTCGCCGCAGTCAAACAGCCAAAGCCCGCTGCGGGTCGGTTGCTGCAAATCCAGCAGAATTGCCGTCACATTTCGTGAGCGGGTTGGCACGCCCGCAGAAGTACCAAGAAAAATCAGTTCCATAACGCAATCAGCCCTTTGCTGAACGGGAAGGTGTTTAGTATAACGTCATGAACCCCCAGGAAGGAGACAGACATGATCCAGTGGCAAGATTTACACCATAGCGAGCTGACCGTGAGTTCGCTTTACGCGCTGCTTAAACTGCGCTGTGAAGTATTCGTCGTCGAACAAACCTGCCCGTACCAGGATATCGACGGAGATGACCTGGTGGGGGAGAACCGCCACATCCTCGGCTGGAAAGATAACGAGCTGGTGGCGTATGCGAGGATTCTGAAAAGCGACGACGAATTCGAGCCGGTTGCGATTGGTCGCGTCATCGTCAGCGGCAGCGCGCGCGGTGAAAAACTGGGCTACCGCCTGATGGAGCAAACCCTGGCGTCGTGCGAAAAACAGTGGACGGACAAGGCGTTATACCTGGGCGCGCAGGCGCATCTTCAGCCGTTTTATGCCCACTTCGGTTTTGCCCCGGTCACGGAGGTGTACGACGAAGACGGCATTCCCCACATCGGGATGGCGCGGGAAGCGAAACAGGCGTAGTGGCACGTCGTTGTCTATAGTTATCGGACTGATGCAAAAACATGGAGATAAATATGTCTTATCAATCCTGGGATACCCGTATCGATGACGACCTCGCTCTGCTGAGCGAAACGCTGGAAGAGGTATTACGCTCCTCCGGCGATCCTGCCGATCAGAAGTATATTGAGCTAAAAGCCCGCGCCGAGCAGGCGCTGCATGAGGTCAAAAACCGCGTCAGCCACGCGTCTGACAACTACTACTACCGCGCCAAGCAGGCGGTTTATCGTGCCGATGACTACGTGCATGAAAAACCGTGGCAGGGTATCGGTGTCGGCGCCGCGGTCGGTCTGGTATTTGGGCTGCTGTTAGCCCGTCGTTAATCGTTGCTCAACGGTTAACCACTCCCTAAACGTGGGTACTGCTTTTTAGGAGCAGTACCCCGTATAATGCGAGGTTTTAACAGGGAGAGGCTCGCGTGCAATCACTATTCCTCGCGCTGGAACGTCTTCGTACCCAGCTTGCACAACCATTACCGGCAGCGCCCGGCCTGCGTCATGTCGATGTCTCTTTCCCGTTAAACGATGCCTTCGATCCCCTTGCCTGGCTTGGCGCCCAGGTCTGTTATCCCCAATTCTACTGGCAGCAGCGTAACGGCGATGAAGAACTGGCCGCGCTGGGTGCGGTTGTTCATTTCTCAACGCCTGGGGCCGCCACGCGGTTTTTAAACGCTCAGGATGCGCCCGCCTCGACCCGTATCTGCGGTCTTAACGCGTTTAACCCGGAGCAGGGCAACCTGTTCCTGCCGCGCCTGCTCTGGCTGCGCAACGGCGGTATCGCCACGCTGCGCCTTCAGCTCTGGAGTGATTCTTCCCTTCAGGACGACGCGCATCGGGCGCTGGAATTTATACAGCAGCTGAACGACTCACGACCGATCGCCAGGCTGTCGGTGCAGATCCAGAGCGAAACCCACCACCCGGACCGCCTCGAATGGCTGCGCCTTGTGCGCCTGGCAACGGACACCATCGCCCGCGGGGAGTTTGACAAAGTGGTGCTCGCCCGGGCAACGGATGTGCAGTTTACCCGTCCGGTGGATGCCATCGCGTTGATGGCCGCCAGCCGGGCGCTCAATTTACGCTGCTATCACTTCTGCATGGTCTTTGACGCTAACAACGCGTTTTTAGGCTCTTCTCCCGAGCGCCTGTGGCGACGCCGGGGCGATCTTCTGCGCACCGAGGCGCTGGCCGGGACGGTCGCCAGCCACGCCGACGATAAACAGGCGCAGCGCCTGGGCGAGTGGCTGATGAATGACGATAAAAATCAGCGGGAAAATATGCTGGTGGTAGAGGATATCTGCCAGCGTCTGCAACGCCACACCCAGACCCTGGAGGTGCTGCCCGCGCAGATTGTTCGTCTGCGTAAGGTGCAGCATCTGCGTCGCTGCATCTGGACGACGCTAAAACAGCCCGACGACGAGCAGTGCCTGCATATCCTACAGCCCACCGCAGCGGTGGCGGGTTTACCGCGTCAGGCCGCCCGGGCGTTTATCCATAAGAATGAGCCGTTCGATCGCGAGTGGTATGCCGGCTCGGTCGGATATCTGTCGCGTGAGCAGAGCGAGTTCTGCGTGGCGCTGCGCTCGGCGCGCGTGCAAAACGCTTGCCTGAGGCTCTACGCCGGGGCCGGGATTGTCAGCGGCTCTGACCCGGAGCAGGAGTGGCTGGAGATAGAAAACAAAGCCGCCGGACTGCGCTCTCTCCTCCTTAGGGATTAATACTGAGTCGCGCATTCCCGATTCATATCAAAATCTCATCTTTTTCTATTATTTATACTGTGTCGCAATATTGATACCGGACAATCTCATGTCAGTAAGTTCTTTTAACCGACGCTGGGCGACGGTGATCCTTGAAGCCCTGACCCGCCACGGCGTCAGGCACGTGTGTATTGCACCCGGCTCTCGCTCCACGCCGCTCACCCTGGCGGCGGCTGAAAACCGGTCGTTTATTCATCACACCCATTTCGATGAACGCGGTTTAGGCCATCTGGCGCTCGGGCTGGCAAAGGTCAGCAAAGAGCCCGTGGCGGTGATTGTCACGTCCGGTACGGCGGTGGCGAACCTCTATCCGGCGATTATTGAAGCCGGACTCACCGGGGAAAAACTGATCCTGCTGACGGCAGACCGCCCGCCGGAGCTTATCGACTGCGGCGCGAATCAGGCGATCCGCCAGCCGGGCATCTTCGCTTCCCATCCTTCTCAAACCATTTCTCTGCCGCGCCCGACGCAGGACATCCCCGCAAGCTGGCTGGTATCGACCCTCGATCACGCGATGGGCACGCTTCGAAGCGGGGCGCTGCACGTCAACTGCCCGTTTGCCGAGCCGCTGTATGGCGAGCTGGACGACACCGGGCTGGCGTGGCAGCAAACCCTGGGCGACTGGTGGAACAGCGAAAAAACCTGGCTGCGTGAACAGACGCATCTGGAAAGCGCAAAGCAGCGCGACTGGTTCTTCTGGCGTCAGAAGCGCGGCGTGGTGCTGGCCGGGCGCATGAGCGCCGCCGAGGGCAAGCTGGTGGCGGAGTGGGCGAATACCCTCGGCTGGCCGCTGATTGGCGACGTGCTGTCGCAAACCGGGCAGCCGCTGCCGTGCGCCGATCTGTGGCTTGGCAACGCGAAGGCGGTTACCGAGCTGGCGCAGGCGCAGATCGTGGTGCAGATTGGCGCAAGCCTGACCGGAAAACGCCTCCTGCAATGGCAGGCTACCTGCACGCCGGAAGAGTACTGGCTGGTGGATCCGCTCGAAGGACGCCTCGACCCGGCGCACCATCGCGGCCGCCGTCTGGTGAACGACGTTGGCGCCTGGCTTGCGCTGCATCCCGCCGAAAAACGCAAGCCCTGGGCGGTAGAGATCCCCGAGCTGTCGCGTCAGGCGTGGGAGCTTACCCAACAGCAGTGCGAAAGTTTTAGCGAGGCCGGGCTGGCCCACCGCATTCGTCAGTACCTGCCCGAGCAGGGGCAGCTCTTTGTCGGCAACAGCCTCGTGGTGCGCCTGATTGACGCCTTTTCCCGGCTGCCTGCCGGATATCCGGTCTACAGCAACCGCGGCGCGAGCGGCATCGACGGGCTAATTTCAACCGCGGCGGGGGTGCAGCGCGCCAGCGCGAAATCGACGCTGGCGATCGTCGGCGATCTCTCCGCGCTTTACGATCTCAACGCGCTGGCGCTGCTGCGTCAGGCCTCCGCGCCGTTCGTGCTGATTGTGGTCAATAACAACGGCGGGCAGATTTTCTCCCTGCTGCCGACGCCGCAGAGCGAACGCGAGCAGTTCTATCTGATGCCGCAAAACGTGCAGTTTGAGCACGCGGCGGCGATGTTCAGCCTCACATACCATCGCCCGGACAGCTGGGCCGACCTGGAAACGGCGCTAAGTACAGCCTGGCGACAGCCGGGCGCGACGCTGATTGAGCTGGTGGTGAACGACTCCGACGGCGCGCAGAAGCTGCAACATCTGCTGGCGCAGGTAAGCCACCTGTGATCCTCTCAGGCGTGCAGCAGGCCGGAAAGCCAGGCATGCCCTGGCTGGTCTTTTTGCACGGTTTTTCCGGCGATTGCCGCGAATGGCAGACGGTCGGGGCGGCGCTCAGCGACTATCCCCGGCTGTATCTCGACCTGCCCGGACACGGCGCTTCCGCGTCGATCGACGTGGCGGATTTCCACGCGGTCAACGCGCTGCTCGACAAAACGCTGCTTAGTTACAACATACTCAACTACTGGCTGGTGGGGTACTCCCTCGGCGGCCGCATTGCGATGTTCCACGCCTGCCAGCGCCCGACGGGGCTGTGCGGGTTAATTGTCGAAGGGGGACATCCCGGACTGCAAACTACCGCCGGGCGCGACGCGCGTCGTCAGTCCGACTGGCGCTGGAGCGAGCGTTTTCGCCATCAGCCGCTGGAAGAAGTCTTTGCCGACTGGTACCAGCAGCCCGTTTTTGCCTCCCTGACCGACGCCCAGCGCCGTGAGCTGATTGCCCTGCGCAGCCAGAATAGCGGCGCGCGTCTGGCCGATATGCTGGAGGCCACCTCGCTTGCGGTGCAGCCCGATCTGCGGGCAGACCTTCGCGCAAGCCCAATCCCTTTTTACTATTTATACGGTGAACGTGATGACAAGTTCGCAGCCATTGCCCGCGAACTTCATGCCGATTGCCATGCGATCCCTCATGCCGGACACAACGCCCACCGGGAAAACCCGGCTGCGGTGGCGGCGAGTCTGGCACAGATACTGCGTCTTCGAACTAAGGACACTCTATGATCTATCCTGATGAAAACATGCTTTACGCGCCGGTTGAATGGCAGGACTGCTCCGAAGGTTACACGGACATTCGCTACCACAAGTCCACCGACGGCATTGCCAAAATCACCATCAACCGCCCTCAGGTGCGTAACGCGTTCCGCCCGTTAACCGTCAAAGAGATGATCCAGGCGCTGGCGGATGCGCGCTATGACGACAACATCGGCGTGATTGTGCTGACCGGCGAAGGCGAGAAAGCGTTCTGCTCCGGCGGCGATCAGAAAGTGCGCGGCGACTACGGCGGATACCAGGATGACGCGGGTACGCATCACCTGAACGTGCTCGATTTTCAGCGCCAGATCCGCACCTGTCCAAAACCGGTGGTAGCGATGGTGGCAGGCTATTCCATCGGCGGCGGCCACGTTCTGCACATGATGTGCGATCTGACCATCGCGGCGGAAAACGCCATCTTCGGCCAGACCGGCCCGAAAGTCGGCTCCTTCGACGGCGGCTGGGGCGCATCCTACATGGCGCGCATCGTCGGGCAGAAGAAAGCCCGCGAAATCTGGTTCCTGTGCCGTCAGTACAACGCCCAGGAAGCGCTGGACATGGGGCTGGTCAACACCGTGGTGCCGATTGCCGATCTTGAAAAAGAGACCGTGCGCTGGTGTCGCGAAATGCTGCAAAACAGCCCGATGGCGCTGCGCTGCCTGAAAGCCGCCCTGAACGCCGACTGCGACGGTCAGGCGGGTCTCCAGGAGCTGGCCGGTAACGCCACCATGCTGTTCTACATGACCGAAGAGGGTCAGGAAGGACGCAACGCGTTTAACGAAAAACGCCAGCCGGACTTCAGCAAATACAAACGGAACCCGTAATGCGCCGCGCCCAGGTTTACCGCTGGCAGATACCGATGGACGCGGGCGTGGTACTGCGCGAGCGGCGGTTAAAAACCCGCGACGGACTGTTTGTCCATCTGCAACGGGGCGAGGGTGAAGGCTGGGGCGAAATCTCGCCCCTCCCGGGCTTTAGCCTGGAGTCGCTCGATGACGCGCAGGCTGCGCTACTGGCCTGGGCGAGCGCGTGGCGCGACGGCGCCAATCCCGCGCTGCCGGACGTTCCCTCTGTCGCCTTCGGCATTAGCTGTGCGCTGGCGGAGCTTGACGGCACGCTGCCCGCCGACGCCAACACCCGCACGGCGCCGCTCTGCACCGGCGATCCGGATGAACTCTTCGCGCTGCTCTCCGCGATGCCGGGCGAGAAGGTCGCCAAAATCAAGGTCGGCCTGTACGAAGCCGTTCGCGACGGCATGGTGGCGAACCTGCTGCTGGAGGCGATCCCGGATCTGCATCTTCGTCTGGACGCAAATCGCGCCTGGACGCCGCTCAGGGCGCAGCAGTTTGCCAAATACGTTAATCCCGCCTGGCGCAGCCGCATCGCCTTTATTGAAGAGCCGTGCAAAACCCGCGACGATTCCCGCGCGTTTGCCCGTGAAACCGGGATTGCCATCGCCTGGGATGAGAGCCTGCGCGAGGCCGATTTTGCCTTTGTCGCCGAGCCGGGCGTGAGCGCCGTGGTAATCAAGCCCACCCTCACCGGAAGCCTTGAGAAGGTGCGCGGGCAGGTGGCGGCGGCGCACGCGGCGGGCATGACGGCGGTGATCAGCTCCTCGATTGAATCCAGCCTCGGCCTGACGCAGCTGGCGCGCATCGCCGCCTGGCTGACGCCGGACACGATACCCGGTCTGGACACGCTGAACCTGATGCAGGCGCAGCTTATCCGCGAATGGCCGCAGAGCACGCTGCCGTGCCTCGGCGTTGAGGCGCTGGAGCCGCTGCTATGAGTTTTCCCGACTGGCCGTGGCGGCACTGGCGCGCGCAGTTTGCCGACAAACCGGCGCTGCGCGTTGACGATCGGACCCTAAGCTGGGAAACCCTGTGCGGGGAAATCGACCGCCTCGCCACCGGGTTTTATCAGCAGGGGGTGAAAGAGGGCGATGGCGTAATGCTGCTGGCCCATAACCACCCGCAAACCCTGCTGACGTGGCTGGCGCTGCTGCAATGCGGCGCGCGCATTTTGCCCGTCAATCCCCAGCTGCCGCGCCCGCTGCTGGACGTGCTGATCCCGCAGATGACGCTGCGTTTCGCGCTGGTGCTGAACGGGGCGTTTGACGGGCTGCCGGCCCTGACGATGGACGCCGTGCCCGGGCATCATGCGGCGTCGTGGCAGCCTGAACGGCTGGCCTCTATGACGCTCACCTCCGGCTCCACCGGGCTGCCGAAAGCGGCGGTGCATACCTGCGGCGCGCACCTTGCCAGCGCGCGAGGCGTGCTGTCGTTAATGCCCTACGGCGGCGATGACGACTGGCTGCTGTCGCTACCGCTCTTTCATGTCTCCGGTCAGGGGATTTTATGGCGCTGGCTGCTGGCGGGCGCGCGCTTAACCGTGCGCGAAAAACAGCCCCTGGAGCAGGCGCTGCAAGGCTGTACCCACGCCTCGCTGGTGCCGACCCAGCTCTGGCGGCTGCTCAATGGCGACAGCCCGATTGCGCTTAACGCGGTGCTGCTGGGCGGCGCGGCCATTCCCGTTGAGCTGACGCAACAGGCGCGCGAGCAGGGCGTGCGCACCTTCTGCGGCTACGGGCTAACCGAATTTGCCTCCACCGTCTGTGCCAAAGAGGCTGACGGCGAGGCGGACGTGGGCCGTGCGCTGCCGGGCAGGGAATTGCGGGTCGTGGACGGCGAAGTGTGGCTGCGCGCGCAGAGCATGGCGTCGGGCTACTGGCGGGACGGCGCGCTCATTCCGCTGGTGAACGCGCAGGGCTGGTTTGCCACCCGCGATCGCGGCGAGCTGCACAACGGTCGCCTCACCGTTCTGGGGCGCATGGATAACCTCTTTTTCAGCGGCGGAGAGGGCGTACAGCCTGAATCGCTGGAGCGGGTTATCGCTACTCATCCGCAGATTTCACAGGTGTTTGTCGTTCCGCTGGATGACGCCGAGTTTGGTCAGCGCCCGGTGGCGGTGGTCGAGTGCGAGCCGGGAACGGACATTACCCAGTTCCCTGAGTGGGTTCGCGACAGGCTGGCGCGCTTTGAGCAGCCGGTTCACTGGCTGGTCCTGCCCGCAGAGCTTAAAAACGGCGGTATCAAAGTCTCGCGCAGGGCGCTACAGCAGTGGGTCAACGCCGCGCTCAAGCGTTAACGCGATTTTGCGTAAGTTTCATATCGTTACAAACTTATCGCCGCGGATACGCTCATAACGTTGATCCCTCGCAGTCTCAGGTTAAAATCTCGCGGTTTTGGGACATCTCATAAAATTGTGCGGGATCACGACAATGAAAAAAGTGGCATTACTGGGCTTAGGCCTGATGGTTGTATCTGCGGCGGCTAACGCCATCAGCTTTAACGGCTCGGCGGGTCAGGATTACACCCATCTGGGCTTTGGCCTGGGTACGGACAGCGCAGGCCTGGCGATGACCGGCGGCTGGACGCATAACGACGACGACGGCGATGCGGCGAGCCTGGGGCTCGGTTTTAACGTTCCTCTTGGCCCGTTCCTCGCCACCGTGGGTGGTAAAGGCATCTACACCAACCCGAACGACGGTGACGAAGGCTACGCGGCGGCAGTCGGCGGCGGCCTGCAATGGAAAATCGGCGACAGCTTTGCGCTGTTCGGCGAGTACTACTACTCCCCGGATTCCCTCTCCAGCGGTATCGACAGCTATGAAGAAGCCAACGCCGGCGCGCGCTGGACCATCATGCGTCCAATTACCATTGAAGCGGGCTATCGCTACCTGAACCTTGCCGGTAAAGACGGCAATCGCGACAACGCACTGGCCGACGGCCCGTACGTGGGTGTCAGCGCAGGTTTCTAATCTGCCCGGCGCGGCGTCCTGCCGCGCCAGTTTCTCTTTCTACCCCCTCACCCCATCCCTCTCCCTCAAGGGAGAGGGGGTTGTCAGTGCCCCCTTATTTTGTCCTCACCCCCCGCCTGATTGCGCTATAGTGTCTCCACCATACAAGCGGGAGAACACAATGATAAACGTGGAGATGTTATCCACCGGCGACGAGGTGCTGCATGGTCAAATTACCGATACCAATGCCGCCTGGCTGGCCGATTATTTCTTTGAGCAGGGATTGCCGTTAACCCGGCGCAATACCGTAGGCGACAACCTTGAGTCGCTGGTCAACATTTTGCGCGAGCGCAGCGAACACGCGGACGTGCTGATCGTAAACGGCGGGCTTGGCCCCACCAGCGATGATTTAAGCGCGCTGGCTGCCGCAACCGCAAAAGGGGAAGGGCTGGTGCTGCACGAAGAGTGGCTCACGCAGATGGAGCGCTTTTTCAGAGATCGCGGTCGCGTGATGGCCCCAAGCAACCGCAAGCAGGCCGAAATCCCAGCCAGCGCCGAGCTGGTGGATAACCCGGTCGGCACCGCCTGCGGGTTTGCCCTCCAGCTTAACCGCTGCCTGATGTTCTTCACCCCCGGCGTTCCTTCTGAATTTAAAGTGATGGTTGAGCAGCAGATCGTGCCGCGCCTGCGCGCGCGTTTTACCCTGCCTGAACCACCGCTGTGCCTGCGCCTGACAACCTTTGGTCGTTCCGAAAGCGACCTCGCCCAGAGCCTTGACCACCTGCAACTGCCGCCGGGCGTGTCGATGGGCTATCGCTCCTCGATGCCGATCATCGAACTCAAGCTGACCGGCCCGGCTACGCAGAAAGCCGCGATGCTGGCGCTGTGGCCCGAAGTGCAGCGCGTGGCGGGCGAAAGCCTGATTTTCGAGGGAACCGAAGGGTTGCCTGCGCAGATCGTGCGCCAATTGCAGGCGCGTCAGCTGAGCCTCACCTTAAGCGAGCAGTTCACCGGCGGACTGCTGGCGTTACAGCTTTCCAGAGCCTGCGCGCCGCTGCTGGCAAGCGAAGTGGTGCCGTTCCAGCAGGAAACGCTGGCGCAGACGGCGCGCTGGGCCTCCGAGCGTCGGGTAAACCATTTTGCCGGACTGGCCCTTGCCGTGGGGGGCGTGGATGATGAACATCTCAATTTCGCGCTTGCCACGCCGGAAGGCACCCACGCGCTGCGGGTGAAAATGAGCATTACCCGCCACAGCGTGGCGGTGCGTCAGGAAGTGTGTGCCATGATGGCGCTCAACATGCTGCGCCGCTGGCTGAACGGTAAAGAAGTGGCCAGCGAGCACGGCTGGATCAACGTCGTCGAGTCGATGTTTATCGAATAAGACGTCGCCGGGGCGCTTCTGCCCCGGCAGGTTTTACCCCAGCGCCCGCGCGAGCAGGGTGACAGGATGTTCGCAGCGCTTGCTGGTGGACATCTCAATCTGCCATTTACAGGTTTCACAGTCGGTCACCACCAGATCCGCGCCGCTCTCCTCTATCTGGCGGAAAAGCGGGGCGCCAATCGCCTGCGAGGTGCCGTAGTTTTCACGCTTAAAGCCGTACGTCCCCGCAATGCCGCAGCAGCGCGAATCCAGCACCGTCAGCTCAAGCCCCGGAATAAGGCGCAGCAGCTCCAGCGTATACAGCGACCAGCCCATTTTCTCCATATGACAGGGCGTGTGATACACCACCTTCAGCGGCAGATTGCCCAGCGGCAGCGTTTTGCCGTCGTCGAGCTTACGCCACAGAAAGCGCGTCGCCAGCTCGATGTGCTCGCGCAGGCCGCTATTGTTAACGTCCAGCAGGTGCGGATACTCGTCGCGCAGGGTAAAGGTGCAGGTGGACGAGGTCGCCAGCACCGGTATGCCTTTGTCGACGATGGCTTCACGCAGCGAGGTAACGTTGCTTTTTGCCTGCCTGCGCGCCTTGTCGGTAAAGCCGTTGGCGATCAGCGGCACGCCGCAGCACTTCTCTTTGCTTAACAGCTGCACGCCGATGCCCAGGGCGTTCAACACCTTCAGCAGATCTTTGCCTAGCTGCGGGTGGTTGTAATTCACGTAGCAGCCGTGGAAAAACGCCACCTGGTCGGCGTACTGCGCCTGCTCTGCCGCCACCGATTTATACCAGCGGCGGAAGGTGCCGTGAGAGTATTTCGGCAGGCTGCGGTGATGGTCAATTTTGAGCGTGGCGTCCAGCAGCTGGCGCATCGGTTTTAGCGAGGTCGTGGCGTTCACCAGCGGGGCAAACGGCGTTGAGACCGTGCCCATCAGATCCGTATGGCTGAGGATCGCATCGCGCAGGGAGGGTTTCTGGCGGCCGTAGCGCGCCCGCGCCCGCTGGATGATATCGCCAATCTTGACGTCAGACGGGCAGGCCACCTCGCAGCGCTTGCAGTTGATGCAGTATTTCAGCGCGTCGTCGTAGAGCGCGCCATCCTTGAGACGCAGGCGCTCGCCGTCAGGCCCGGCCTGTTTCGGGCCGGGATAGGCAGGATTTACGCCGCTGACCGGGCAGACCGTGGTGCAGACGGTGCATTTAATGCAGCTTTCAAAACGGGTGTCGTTCATGGTTGTGCTCCCGGCCGTGTGCCAATCTGCTCTGCCACGCAAAGGGCTGTTACCGCGCATACGCCGCCCCCGCAGCCCAGCGCGATGGGATCGTATCCTCCCAGGATCGACCCGATGGCGTAGAGGTTATCGATACACACTCCGTCGATGTGCGGGCGGAGGCGGCTATCGACGATAACGCCGAACTGCTGCCAGGGCTGAGGGGTGAAGAAATCGCTCTGATACCAGTCGGCGCGCGAGGACGGTTGCCGCACGTCCAGCCCGAGAATGGCCTCGCGCACGCCGGTGCGGCTGCTTAGCAGACCGTTGCTGAAGAAACTGCCGCTGGCGATCACCGCAGCGCGGGGGCGTAGCGGGATATCCCCGTGGTTGCGCGTCCAGATCTCAGTGACCTTGCCGTCAGAGAGGCTGATTTTTTTTACCTCGTCACCCGCCATCCAGATGCCGCCCTGGGCGATAAACTGACGCTGAAGCTGATGATGCAGGCGAATGCCGGGCACCGACGGCGGAAGCGTGGGAAGCAGGCCAATGGTGCAATTGAGCGTGTCCGACAGCCAGCGCCAGAGCCGGTTATCGCTCAACCCAAAGCAGGCGGGCATCAGCAGGGTATCGCAGCGCCCGGCGAGCGGTTTTAGCGCCTCGTACAACGCCAGCCCGTTTTCGTCACGATCCAGCAGGCGGGCGATATTCACTGCCCGAAATTCGCCGGGGTTCTCGCGCAGCGGGTTGAGCTCCGGCAGCGCGATGTCCGCCGCCTCCGCGCTGATGCCGCGCTGGCAGAGCGAGGCGGCCGCCAGATGGGGCTGGAAATCGAGGAAACCTTCTATCCCCACCACCAGCACCCGCCCGGCGCTAAAGGGCGCAACGGGCACCTCTTCCGGGCTGAGCCAGGCGGAACGCAGTGTCCCAAGCGGCGTGACCCGCTGGTGGTTACGCTGCGCGCTGCCCTGCAAGCGCGCGCCGCAGGCCGCCAGCAGCGCTTCGGTGTCATAAGCAAAGCGGGCAACGTTTTCTGCGCCGATCAGGGTGTAGGGATGTTCCGGCGGCAGCGCGTCAAGCGTCGTCAGCGGGGAGTCCACCCGGGTGCCGTCCGGCAGTGCGCCCAGCAGATCCAGCGAGCCTGACGAGAAGTGCAGGGCGCTCTGGCCCCGGGTGACGATGGCGCAGCGCAGCCCCAACTGGGTGAGTTTAATTCCGCAGAGCAGGCCCGCCAGCCCGCCGCCAATAATGGCCGTATCAAATTTCATCCTGATGCTCCTCCAGACCGCACAGCCCCTGATAGACCCAGCGGGTAAATTCGCTTTCGCGCAGGGCATCGCCCCAGGCGATGGGCTGAATGCCTTTCCAGCGCTCGTTAAGAAACTCACTGAGCTGGCTCAGCGACTGGGTGGCGGTCGTGGCGTGAAAACGTTGCAGCAGCCCGGCGGCGCGACAGGCGCACAGTTCGCCCTGGCAGGTTCCCATCCCCACGCGGGTACGACGACGCAGATCGAGCAAGTTATTGACCGTCAAATTTTCCACCGCGTACTGCACTTCCCCTGCGGTAACGGCCTCGCATTCGCAGACCAGGCTGCGGCTAAGACGTCCTTCGCCGAGCCAGACGGGCGTGCGATCCCCGTGACGATAGATAGCCGAACCGCGCAGCGGCGCGGGCAGGGAGATGATTTTTTGCAGCGTCTTTTCGGTCGATTGCCGCGAGCCGGGAAGCGCTTTTTCAGCCGTCACGCAGGGCTGCGCGTTGCCGAGCTTGCGGCACACGGCGTCGGTCGCCATCTCGGCCATCAGGCGGTAGGTCATCAGCTTGCCGCCGGTGATGGTGATAAAGCCCTCCAGGCCGTCGCGCGCGGCGTGGTCGAACAGCACGATGCCCCGGCTGACGTTGCGCCCGCTCGGATCGTCATCGCTGGCGACCAGCGGACGCACCCCGGCATAGGCGCGTAAAATGCGGGTCCGGGCCATCACCGGGGCCAGCTTTTCCCCTTCGCGTAGCAGAATATCCACCTCGTCGGCGGTGACCCGGTTGTCGTCTATGTCTTTGTAATCAATGTGGGTTGAGGTGGTGCCAATCAAAGAAATAGTATCGCCGGGCACCAGAATATCGGCGTCAGAGGGTTTGCGGCAGCGGTTGATGACGTGGTTATTAATGCGGTGATCGAGGATCAGCAGCGAGCCTTTCGCCGGGAACATGCGAACGTTAAGGTCGGCATATTCCGCAATGCGCTGCCCCCAGATCCCCGCCGCGTTCACCACCACCGAGGCGTACAGCTCGCTGTGTTCACCGTACTGCGGATCGAACACCCGCACGCCGCGCACGGTATCGCCCTCGCGGATTAGCCCGGTGACCTCATGCCCGGTGAGGATGCGCGCCCCGTGCTCGCGCGCGTCCAGCATGTTGGCGGCGGTGAGGCGGAAAGGATCGACGGTGCCGTCCGGGACGTTTACCGCGCCGACAAGCGACGGATTAACGGACGGCTCCAGAAGTCGCGCCTCGGCAGGATCGAGCGCCTCGGCAGCAATCCCCGCCGCGGTACAGGCGCGGATAAAGGTCTGCTGGAACGCGAGGTCATCTTCGGGAAGGGTGATAAACAGGCCGTTGGTCTGTTCCACGCAGTGGCGTGCGATGCGCCTGAGGATCTGGTTTTCAGCGATGCATTCGCGGGCGGATTCGCCGTCGGTCACCGCGTAGCGCGCGCCGCTGTGCAGCAGGCCGTGGTTGCGCCCGGTCGCGCCGGTGGCGATATCGTGACGCTCCAGCAGCGTGACCGACAGCCCGCGCAGGGCGCAGTCGCGCGCGATGCCCGCCCCGGTCGCACCGCCGCCAATGATAATCACATCGCTACAGCGGGGGTCGTGAATTGTCATTGTCTTCCCTCGTGTTCGTTTTTTACCATTTAGCCACATCAATAGTGTGGTTTGTTTGATTTCGAACATAAACGAGCGAAAATCGAAAGTGAAACGTGATTCCATGCGCTTTTTTGCGCATTCTGTCATATTTCTGTAACAATCTGTGCGTTGATTCACAGTAACAATCACCGTGATTTCTTAACATCGCCGCCTCTCTGGAATGGGGACGTTACCCTCTGAACATTAAAACAGGGCCACGGAGGCTGTCATGCTGAGTATTTTCAAACCTGCGCCGCATCGGGCGCGTCTGCCAGAGGCAGAGATCGACCCGCTTTACCGCCGTCTGCGTTGGCAAATTTTCCTCGGGATTTTCTTCGGCTACGCGGCCTACTACCTGGTGCGCAAGAACTTCGCGCTGGCGATGCCCTATCTGGTGGAGCAGGGCTTTTCGCGCGGGGATTTAGGCTTCGCGCTGTCGGGGATCTCCATCGCCTATGGCTTTTCAAAATTCATCATGGGGTCGGTGTCGGATCGCTCGAATCCGCGCGTGTTTCTGCCCGCGGGGCTGATTCTGGCGGCGGCGGTGATGCTGTTTATGGGCTTTGTGCCGTGGGCAACCTCCAGCATTGCGATTATGTTCGTGCTGCTGTTCCTCTGCGGCTGGTTCCAGGGGATGGGGTGGCCGCCGTGCGGACGTACCATGGTTCACTGGTGGTCGCAGAAGGAGCGCGGTGGCATTGTGTCGGTGTGGAACTGCGCGCATAACGTCGGCGGCGGTATTCCTCCGCTGCTGTTCCTGCTGGGGATGGCGTGGTTCAACGACTGGCACGCTGCGCTCTATATGCCTGCGTTCGGTGCCATTCTGGTGGCTATCATCGCCTTCGCCCTGATGCGCGATACGCCGCAGTCCTGCGGCCTGCCGCCGATTGAAGAGTACAAAAACGATTATCCGGACGATTACAGCGAGCAGCACGAAGAAGAGCTGACGGCAAAACAGATCTTCATGAAGTACGTGCTGCCGAACAGGCTGCTGTGGTACATCGCGGTGGCGAACGTGTTTGTTTACCTGCTGCGATACGGCATCCTCGACTGGTCGCCAACCTATCTGAAAGAGGTGAAGCACTTCGCGCTGGATAAATCCTCCTGGGCCTACTTCCTGTATGAATATGCGGGTATTCCCGGCACGCTGATCTGCGGCTGGATGTCGGACAAAGTGTTCAAAGGCAACCGCGGCGCGACGGGCGTGTTCTTTATGACGCTGGTGACCATCGCGACGGTCGTTTACTGGCTGAACCCGCCGGGCAACCCATCGGTAGATATGGCCTGTATGATCGTTATCGGCTTCCTGATTTACGGCCCGGTGATGCTGATTGGTCTGCACGCGCTGGAGCTGGCACCGAAAAAAGCGGCGGGGACGGCGGCGGGCTTTACCGGCCTGTTCGGCTACCTGGGCGGCTCGGTCGCGGCAAGCGCCATCGTGGGCTATACCGTTGACTTCTTCGGCTGGGACGGCGGCTTTATGGTAATGATCGGCGGCAGCGTGCTGGCCGTACTGCTGCTGATTGTGGTGATGATCGGCGAAAAACGTCATCACGCGGAAGTTCAGGCGCGTCGTCAATAAGGAGCAATGCCATGAAACTGACTCAACTGGCCACCGGTCTGCTGCTGGCGGGCTTAATGACAGGCTCTGCGCTGGCGGCCGAAAAAATAGTGATTGCCCATCGCGGCGCCAGCGGCTATCTGCCGGAGCACACGCTCCCGGCAAAAGCGATGGCCTACGCGCAGGGTGCGGATTATCTGGAGCAGGATCTGGTGATGACGAAGGACGATCGGCTGGTCGTTCTGCATGACCACTATCTCGACCGCGTGACGAACGTGGCGGAACGCTTCCCGGATCGCGCCCGGAAGGACGGGCGTTACTACGCCATAGATTTCACGCTGGCGGAGATCCGCTCCCTGAAATTTACCGAAGGCTTCGAGATTGAAAACGGCAAGAAGGTACAGGTCTATCCGGGACGCTTCCCGATGGGCAAATCTGATTTCCGCATTCATACCTTTGAGGAAGAGATTGAGTTCGTTCAGGGTCTGAACCACTCAACCGGCAAAAATATCGGTATCTATCCGGAAATCAAAGCGCCGTGGTTCCATCATCAGGAAGGAAAGGACATCGCCGCGAAAACGCTGGAGGTGCTGAAGAAATATGGCTACACCAGCAAGCAGGATAAGGTCTATCTCCAGTGTTTTGATGCCGCCGAGCTGAAGCGCATTAAGAACGAGCTGGAGCCGACGATGGGGATGAACCTCAACCTGGTGCAGCTGATTGCCTATACCGACTGGAATGAAACCCAGGAGAAGCAGCCGGACGGCAGGTGGGTGAACTACAGCTATGACTGGATGTTTAAGCCGGGTGCGATGAAGCAGATTGCGCAGTACGCCGACGGGATTGGGCCGGACTACCACATGCTGGTGGCGGACGGCTCAACGCCGGGTCACGTAAAACTGACGGCGATGGTGAAAGAGGCGCATGCCAGCAGGATGCAGGTTCACCCGTACACGGTGCGAGCGGACCAGCTGCCGGACTATGCGACGGACGTGAATCAGCTTTATGAGGTGTTGTACAACCAGGCGGGCGTGGACGGACTGTTTACGGATTTCCCGGATAAAGCGGTCGAATTCATTCACCGGAAGTAGGTTTTGTCGGTCGGGTAAGGCGAAGCCGCCACCCGACAATCAGGCTCTGCGGCCTGATGCCCTCACCCTAACCCTCTCCCACAGGGAGAGGGAACCAGGGCAATCACATCTCGATCTCAATATCCCCTTTTGCCCGGCAGCAGCAGGGCAAAATTTCCCCTTCGTTGATAAAGGCCAGCGGCTGGGTCAGCCAGTCAACCTGGCCTGCTACCAGACGGCAGCGGCAGGAGCCGCAATAGCCTTCACGACACTGGTACTCAACTTCCACCTTGTGCGCTTCCAGCGCCACCAGCAGAGAAGGGTGCTCTTCCAGGCACAGCACTTCTGTGCCGGAAAGGCGAAGGGTTACGCGCGTCATCAGAGCTGGAAGTCGCTCAGGTCGTCGGTGTTGACTTCAGAGTCAATCTGACCGACCAGGTAAGAGCTCACTTCCACTTCCTGCGGCGCGACCTGCACGTTATCGGACACCAGCCAGGTGTTGATCCACGGGATCGGGTTGGAGCGGGTCTGGAACGGCAGCTCCAGGCCGACAGCCTGCATACGGATGTTGGTGATGTATTCAACGTACTGGCACAGAATGTCTTTGTTCAGGCCAATCATGGAGCCGTCGCGGAACAGGTAGTCTGCCCACTCTTTCTCCTGCTGCGCCGCCAGCACGAACAGGTCGTAGCACTCCTGCTTGCACTCTTCGGCGATTTCCGCCATCTCCGGGTCGTCCGCGCCGCTGCGCAGCAGGTTCAGCATGTGCTGGGTGCCGGTCAGGTGCAGGGCTTCGTCACGGGCGATCAGACGGATGATTTTGGCGTTGCCTTCCATCAGCTTGCGCTCGGCAAAGGCGAAGGAGCAGGCGAAGCTCACGTAGAAGCGGATAGCTTCCAGCGCGTTTACGCTCATCAGGCACAGGTAGAGCTGTTTTTTCAGCGCGCGCAGGTTAACGGTAATCGTTCTGCCGTTCACGTTGTGGGTGCCTTCGCCCAGCAGATGCCAGTAGCTGGTCATCTCGATCAGCTCGTCGTAGTAGTGGGCAATGCCTTCCGCGCGCTTCTGGATCTGCTCGTTGGTGACGATATCGTCAAACACCACCGCCGGATCGTTCACGATGTTGCGGATGATATGGGTGTATGAGCGCGAGTGGATCGTTTCAGAGAACGCCCAGGTTTCCACCCAGGTTTCGAGTTCCGGAATAGAGATCAGCGGCAGCAGCGCCACGTTCGGGCTGCGGCCCTGGATGGAGTCCAGCAGCGTCTGATACTTAAGGTTGCTTAAGAAGATATGCTTTTCGTGATCCGGCAACGCCTGGAAATCAATACGGTCGCGGGATACGTCCACTTCTTCCGGGCGCCAGAAGAAGGAGAGTTGCTTTTCAATCAGCTTTTCGAAGATGTCATATTTTTGCTGATCGTAGCGTGCCACGTTGACCGGCTGGCCGAAGAACATCGGCTCTTTGAGCTGGTCGTTTTTCGTCTGTGAAAAGGTGGTATATGCCATGAGTGTGTCCTGTGAGAAATTTTGTCGGCCAGGCCGACAAAATCGTAGGCCGGGTAAGCGAAGCGCCACCCGGCATTGACATTAAATCTTACATGCGCCGCTTTCGCAGCCATCGTCCTGAATAGATGGAACCATATCGTCCTGCGCGTCTTCCGCACCATCACGGGTGTTGTGATAATAAAGGGTTTTCACGCCAAACTTGTAGGCGGTGAGCAGGTCTTTCAGCAGCTGTTGCATCGGCACCTTGCCAGACGGGAAGCGCGTTGGATCGTAGTTGGTATTGGCAGAGATCGACTGGTCGATAAACTTCTGCATGATACCCACCAGTTGCAGGTAGCCGTCGTTGTTCGGCATTTCCCACAGCAGTTCGTAATTGTTCCCCAGCGTTTCGTAGTCCGGAACAACCTGACGCAGCACGCCGTCTTTAGACGCTTTAATGCTGACGTGGCCGCGCGGTGGCTCGATACCGTTGGTGGCGTTAGAGATCTGCGAAGAGGTCTCGGACGGCATCAGGGCTGAGAGCGTGGAGTTACGCAGGCCGTGAGTCTTGATGGACTCGCGCAGCCCTTCCCAGTCGAGGTGCAGCGGCTCGCTGACAATCCCGTCCAGATCTTTTTTGTAGGTATCGATCGGCAGAATACCTTTCGCATAGGTGGTTTCGTTGAACCACGGGCACGCGCCTTGCTCTTTCGCCAGCTCGTTGGAGGCTTTCATCAGGTAATACTGAATGGCTTCGAACGTCTGGTGAGTCAGGTTGTTCGCGCTGCCGTCGGAGTAACGCTTGCCGTTTTTCGCCAGCCAGTAGGCGAAGTTGATCACGCCAATACCCAGGGTACGACGGCCCATTGCACCGCGTTTGGCCGCCGGGATTGGGTAATCCTGGTAATCCAGCAGGGCGTCGAGGGCGCGAACGGCCAGTACCGCCAGCTCTTCCAGCTCGTCCAGGCTCTTAATCGCACCCAGGTTGAACGCGGACAGCGTACACAGCGCGATTTCGCCGTTTTCGTCGTTCACATCGTCCAGCGGTTTGGTTGGCAGAGCGATTTCCAGGCACAGGTTGGACTGGCGAACCGGCGCCACAACCGGATCGAACGGGCTGTGGGTATTGCAGTGGTCAACGTTCTGAATGTAGATACGGCCGGTAGAGGCACGTTCCTGCATCATCAGAGAGAACAGATCCACGGCTTTCACGCGCTGCTTGCGGATGCTGTCATCTTTTTCGTATTTGGTGTACAGACGCTCGAACTCGTCCTGATCGGCGAAGAACGCGTCGTACAGGCCCGGCACGTCGGACGGGCTGAACAGGGTGATCTCTTCACCTTTCAGCAGACGGGTGTACATCAGCTTGTTGATCTGCACGCCGTAGTCCATGTGGCGAACGCGGTTGCCTTCCACGCCACGGTTGTTTTTCAGCACCAGCAGGCTTTCCACTTCCAGGTGCCACATCGGGTAGAACAGGGTTGCTGCACCACCGCGCACGCCGCCCTGAGAGCAGGATTTCACTGCGGTCTGGAAGTGTTTATAGAACGGGATACAGCCGGTATGGAACGCTTCACCGCCGCGAATCGGGCTGCCCAGCGCACGAATACGACCGGCGTTGATACCGATACCGGCACGCTGGGACACGTATTTCACAATGGCGCTGGAGGTGGCGTTGATGGAGTCCAGGCTGTCGCCGCACTCGATCAGCACGCAAGAGCTGAACTGGCGGGTTGGGGTGCGCACGCCAGACATGATTGGCGTAGGCAGAGAAATTTTGAACGTTGAAACCGCGTCGTAGAAGCGCTTCACGTAGCTCAGACGGGTTTCACGCGGATAGTTAGAGAACAGGCAGGCCGCCACCAGAATATACAGGAACTGGGCGCTTTCGTAGATTTCGCCGGTGACACGGTTCTGAACCAGGTATTTGCCTTCGAGCTGCTTCACCGCCGCGTAGGAGAAGTTCATGTCGCGCCAGTGGTCGATAAACCCGTCCATCTGCTTGAACTCTTCTTCCGTGTAGTCTTCCAGCAGATGCGTGTCGTACTTACCTAACTCCACCATTTTGACAACGTGGTCGTACAGCGCCGGCGGCTCAAACTGGCCGTAGGCTTTTTTACGCAGGTGGAAAATGGCCAGACGGGCGGCGAGGTACTGATAATCCGGTGCGTCGCGGGAGATCAAATCCGCCGCGGCTTTAATAATGGTTTCGTGGATATCAGACGTTTTGATGCCGTCGTAGAACTGAATATGAGAACGCAGTTCAACCTGAGAGATAGATACGTTATTCAGCCCTTCTGCTGCCCAGTCGAGAACTCGATGGATTTTGTCCAGATTGATACGCTCGGTAGTACCGTCGCGCTTTGTCACCAGCAGACTCTGATTCATGTGGGTTTTTACCTGTCCGTGAAATAAAAAATATCCCCCGTTTATCCACAGATCCGTCTTGTGACTAACTCTGTGGATAAATACTACATATAGGGGGTTTGCGATAAGAGAAACGCTATATGGTGAGTATTCTAGTATCGATTCATTTCAGCACAAGGGTTGATTTTGACGTTAAATTGAGGTTGTCAAAGGGTGAAAAAGGCTAAGTCCTCGTGCTGTAAGGCCTGGAAGAGATGTCAATATTCCAGAAAAAAAATACAAAATTTGATCGAGTGCTGATTTCTTCAACGGGAGGGCAGGATTGCGCAACGTGATGTCGCGCAACCTTTATAAGATTATTCGATGACGTTAGTCGTTTTTAGCGGTTGTGTGCAACATATAATTAACATCTACGCCCGGTCCGAGCTTGAATTTGTCCAGCACCGGATTGTAGTGCAGGCCGGTGATGTGCTGCTCTTTAAGCCACGTCTGGTCAACCCAGCTCAATAATTCCGCAGGCTTAATGAATTTCTTCACGTCGTGCGTCCCTTTTGGCACCATGCGCAGCACGTATTCCGCGCCGACTACCGCCATCAGCCAGGCTTTGCCGTTGCGGTTAATGGTGGAGAAGAAGACCTGACCGCCCGGTTTCACCAGTTTTGCACAGGCGTTGACCACGGACTGCGGATCGGGGACGTGTTCGAGCATCTCCATGCAGGTGACAACATCGTATTGATGGGCGTGTTTGGCTGCGTGCTCTTCAACGGTTTCCTGTACATAGTCCACCTGTACGCCGGATTCGAGCGCGTGCAGCCGTGCAACCTGTAGCGGTTCAAAGCCCATGTCCAGGCCCGTCACGGTCGCGCCTTCGCGGGCCATGCTCTCCGCCAGGATGCCGCCGCCGCAGCCGACGTCGAGCACCTTTTTACCGAACAGACCGCCGGAACGCTCCGCGATATAGCCCAGACGCAGCGGATTAATGCGATGCAGGGGTTTGAACTCACCTTCGAGATCCCACCAGCGGGACGCCACCGCTTCAAACTTGGCAATCTCTTCGTGGTCAACGTTGTGAGCCACCGGGGATTTTTCGGCATTCATGGACGCGTTTACTCCGTAATTTAAAGACGGTCAAAGTATATCAGGATAATAAACCAAATTGGTTTATAACCCTCCGGCTGTGTTATAATTTGCGACCTTTGAATCCGGGATACAGTAGAGGGATAGCGGTTAGATGAGCGACCTTGCGAGAGAAATTACACCGGTCAACATCGAGGAAGAGCTGAAGAGCTCCTATCTGGACTATGCGATGTCGGTCATTGTTGGCCGTGCGCTGCCGGACGTCCGCGATGGCCTGAAGCCGGTACACCGTCGCGTACTATACGCCATGAACGTATTGGGCAATGACTGGAATAAAGCCTATAAAAAATCTGCCCGTGTCGTTGGTGACGTAATCGGTAAATACCATCCACATGGTGATTCCGCGGTGTACGACACCATCGTCCGTATGGCGCAGCCATTCTCGCTGCGCTACATGCTGGTAGATGGTCAGGGTAACTTCGGTTCTATCGACGGCGACTCCGCCGCGGCAATGCGTTATACGGAAATCCGTCTGGCGAAAATTGCCCATGAACTGATGGCCGACCTGGAAAAAGAAACGGTTGATTTCGTTGATAACTATGACGGCACGGAAAAAATCCCTGACGTGATGCCAACGAAAATCCCTAACCTGCTGGTGAACGGTTCGTCCGGTATCGCCGTAGGTATGGCCACCAACATTCCACCGCACAACATCACGGAAGTGATCAACGGCTGCCTGGCCTATATCGACGATGAAGACATCAGCATTGAAGGGCTGATGGAACACATCCCGGGCCCGGACTTCCCGACGGCGGCAATCATCAACGGTCGTCGCGGTATCGAAGAAGCGTACCGCACGGGCCGTGGCAAAATTTATATCCGCGCCCGCGCGGAGGTGGAAGCGGACGCTAAAACCGGCCGTGAAACCATCATTGTTCACGAGATCCCGTATCAGGTGAACAAAGCCCGTCTGATTGAAAAAATCGCCGAGCTGGTTAAAGAAAAACGTGTTGAAGGTATCAGCGCGCTGCGTGACGAGTCCGATAAAGACGGGATGCGCATCGTGATTGAAATCAAACGCGACGCGGTAGGCGAGGTTGTGCTGAACAACCTGTACTCCCAGACTCAGCTTCAGGTCTCCTTCGGTATCAACATGGTTGCGCTGCACCACGGTCAGCCGAAGATCATGAACCTGAAAGAGATCCTGAGCGCGTTTGTGCGTCACCGCCGTGAAGTGGTGACTCGCCGTACTATCTTTGAACTGCGTAAAGCGCGCGACCGTGCCCATATCCTTGAAGCACTGGCCGTGGCGCTGGCTAACATCGATCCAATCATTGAGCTTATCCGCCGCGCGCCGACCCCGGCCGAAGCGAAAGCAGGATTGGTCGCTCAGCCGTGGGCGCTGGGTAACGTAGCGGCAATGCTGGAACGTGCTGGCGATGACGCGGCGCGTCCAGAGTGGCTGGAGCCGGAGTTCGGCGTGCGTGACGGTCAGTACTATCTGACTGAACAGCAGGCCCAGGCGATTCTGGATCTGCGTTTGCAGAAACTGACCGGTCTTGAGCACGAAAAACTGCTCGACGAGTACAAAGAGCTGCTGGAACAGATTGCCGAGCTGCTGCATATCCTGGGTAGCGCAGATCGCCTGATGGAAGTGATTCGTGAAGAGCTGGAGCTGGTCCGCGATCAGTTCGGCGACGAGCGTCGCACCGAAATCACCGCGAACACCTCTGATATCAACATTGAAGACCTGATCAACCGTGAAGACGTGGTCGTCACCCTGTCTCACCAGGGCTATGTGAAGTATCAGCCGTTGACCGACTACGAAGCACAGCGTCGTGGCGGTAAAGGGAAATCGGCGGCACGTATTAAAGAAGAAGACTTTATCGACCGCCTGCTGGTGGCGAACACCCACGACACGATCCTCTGCTTCTCAAGCCGTGGTCGTCTGTACTGGATGAAAGTCTATCAGCTGCCGGAAGCGAGCCGTGGCGCGCGTGGTCGTCCAATCGTTAACCTGCTGCCGCTGGAAGCGAACGAACGTATCACCGCAATTCTGCCGGTACGCGAATACGAAGAAGGTGTGAACGTCTTCATGGCGACCGCCAGCGGTACGGTGAAGAAAACCGCGCTGACCGAGTTCAGCCGTCCACGTTCTGCCGGTATTATCGCGGTGAACCTGAACGAAGGCGACGAGCTGATTGGCGTTGACCTGACCTCCGGTACTGATGAAGTCATGCTGTTCTCTGCGGCCGGTAAAGTGGTGCGCTTCAAAGAGAACGCGGTACGTGCGATGGGTCGTACGGCGACCGGCGTTCGCGGTATCAAGCTGGCGGGCGAAGACGCGGTCGTCTCCCTGATTGTTCCGCGCGGTGAGGGTGCAATCCTGACCGTGACGCAGAACGGTTACGGTAAACGTACCGCCGAAAGCGAGTACCCGACCAAGTCCCGCGGCACGCAGGGCGTTATCTCTATCAAAGTGACCGAGCGCAACGGTTCCGTTGTGGGCGCGGTGCAGGTAGACGATACCGACCAGATCATGATGATCACCGATGCCGGTACGCTGGTGCGTACGCGCGTGTCCGAGATCAGCGTGGTTGGCCGTAACACCCAGGGCGTGATCCTCATCCGTACTGCGGAAGACGAAAACGTGGTGGGCTTGCAGCGCGTGGCTGAACCTGTAGACGACGAAGAGCTTGACTCTATCGACGGCAGCGTGGCGGAAGGCGATGATGAAATCGCGCCGGAAGCGGACACTGACGACGATGCAGCGGACGACGCTGACGAGTAATGTCTCCTGACGCAAAAAAGGGCCGGATTCCGGCCCTTTTCTTTTTCAGTTGCAGACAAGTGAACGTTGCGACATGGCGCGTTTACCGCTACCTTAAACCTCATTCTTTTTGACCCCGACGGCGGAGCCTCGCCCCTTTGAAATACCTCGTTTCTTTTCGTACCACGCTAAAAGTTTCTCGCTATCTTTTTCGGGCGCTGGCGCTACTGCTTTGGCTGCTGGTGGCGCTGTTTTCGGTGTTTTACATCGTCAACGCGCTCCATCAGAAAGAGTCTGAGATCCGCCAGGAGTTTAACCTCAGCTCCGATCAGGCCCAGCGCTACATTCAGCGCACCTCGGATGTGATGAAAGAGCTGAAGTACATCGCGGAAAACCGTCTGACGGCGGAAAACGGGGTGCTTGCCACGCGCGGTCGGAACGACAGGGCGGAAGTGCCGGATTTCGAGCCGCTGTTCCCGGATTCCGACTGTTCGGCGATGGGCAGTACCTGGCGCGGTTCGCTGGAATCGCTCGCCTGGTTTATGCGCTACTGGCGCGATAATTTCTCTGCCGCCTACGATCTCAACCGCGTGTTCCTGATTGGCAGTGAAAATCTGTGCATGGCTGACTTCGGCCTGCGGGATATCCCGGTTGAGCGCGACGATGCCCTGAAAAGCCTGCACGAACGTATCGTGAAGTACCGCAACGCGCCGCAGGACGAGCGCGGCAACAATATCTTCTGGATAAGCCAGGGGCCGCGCATGGGCGTGGGTTATTTCTATGCCCTGACGCCGGTCTATCTGGGCAATCGCCTGCAAGCGCTGCTGGGCATCGAACAAACCATCCGCATGGAAAACTTCTTCACTCCGGGCAGCCTGCCGATGGGGGTGACCGTTCTGGATGAAAACGGGCATACGCTGATTTCGCTCACCGGGCCGGAAAACCGCCTGAAAGTAGATCCGCGCTGGATGCAGGAGCGCTCATGGTTTGGCTATACCTCCGGCTTCCGCGAGCTGGTGCTGAAGAAAAGCCTGCCGCCGTCCTCGCTGAGCATCGTCTATTCGGTGCCGGTGGACGTCGTGCTGGAGCGGATCCGCATCCTGATCCTGAACGCCATTATTCTCAACGTGCTGGTCGGCATTGCGCTGTTTACCCTGGCGCGCATGTACGAGCGCAGGATCTTTATTCCTGCGGAAGTGGATGCCCAGCGCCTGGAAGAGCACGAGCAGTTTAACCGCAAGATTGTGGCCTCCGCGCCCGTCGGGATCTGCATTTTACGTACCCAGGACGGCACCAATATTCTGAGTAACGAGCTGGCGCATAACTATCTGAACATGCTGACGCACGAAGACCGGCAGCGGCTGACGCAAATTATCTGCGGTCAGCAGGTTAACTTCGTTGACGTGTTGACCAGCACCCATACCAATCTGCAAATCAGCTTCGTTCATTCCCGCTATCGTAATGAAAACGTGGCGATTTGCGTGCTGGTGGATGTTTCCGCGCGCGTGAAGATGGAAGAGTCGTTGCAGGAGATGGCGCAGGCAGCGGAGCAGGCCAGCCAGTCGAAATCCATGTTCCTTGCCACCGTCAGCCACGAGCTGCGCACGCCGCTGTACGGGATCATCGGTAACCTTGACCTGCTGCAAACCAAAGAGCTGCCGAACGGCGTTGAGCGTCTTGTGACCGCCATGAATAACTCGTCGAGCCTGCTGCTGAAAATCATCAGCGACATTCTCGATTTCTCCAAAATTGAGTCCGAGCAGCTGAAAATCGAGCCGCGCGAGTTCTCGCCGCGTGAGGTGATGAACCACATCAGCGCCAACTATCTGCCGCTGGTGGTGCGCAAACAGCTGGGTCTGTACTGCTTTATTGAGCCTGACGTGCCGCTGACGCTGCACGGGGATCCGATGCGCTTGCAGCAGGTCATTTCTAACCTGTTGAGTAACGCCATCAAATTTACCGATATCGGCTGTATCGTCCTGCACGTTTGCCGGGCAGGGGACTACCTCAGCATTCGCGTGCGTGATACGGGCGTGGGCATTCCGGCGAAAGAGGTGGTGCGCCTGTTTGACCCGTTCTTCCAGGTGGGTACAGGCGTCCAACGTAACTTCCAGGGCACCGGACTGGGTCTGGCGATCTGTGAAAAGCTGATCAGCATGATGGACGGGGATATTTCCGTTGATACCGAGCCCGGCATGGGAAGCCAGTTCACCATTCGTATTCCGCTCTATTCGGCCCAGTATCCGGCGAAGTCCACCCTCGACGGGTTGAGCGATAAACGCTGCTGGCTGGCGGTGCATAACGCCTCGCTGAATGATTTCCTCATGTCTCTGCTCGGCAACGGTGGGATACGCGTGTCGCGCTACGAAGGGCAGACGCCTGACGTGGAAGATGTGCTGATCACCGACGGCGAACTTGAGCAGCCGTGGGCGGGAAGGGGCGTGGTGACCTTCTGCCGTCGTCATATCGGGATCCCGCTGGAGCGTGCTCCGGGGCAATGGGTACACAGCGTTGCCACGCCGCATGAGATTATGGCGCTGCTGGCGCGGATTTATCGCGTGGAGCTTGAAGAGAACGGTGGCACTGCGGCGCTGCCTTCGGCGGATTCACTGGCGTCGATGAACGACGATATGATGATTCTGGTGGTTGATGACCATCCGATTAACCGCCGGCTGCTGGCCGACCAGCTCGGTTCGCTGGGCTATCAGTGTAAAACCGCCAACGACGGCGTGGACGCGCTGAACGTATTAAGCAAAAACCATATCGATATCGTGCTGAGCGACGTGAACATGCCAAACATGGACGGCTATCGTCTGACGCAGCGTATTCGCCAGCTGGGGCTGACGCTGCCGGTGGTGGGCGTGACGGCGAACGCGCTGGCAGAAGAGAAGCAGCGCTGTCTGGAGTCGGGAATGGACAGCTGTCTGTCAAAGCCGGTGACGCTGGACGTGCTGAAGCAGACGCTGTCGGTCTATGCCGAGCGGGTCAGGAAAACGAGAGTATAAAAAAGGCCCGGAAGGGCCTTTTTTATTTACCCGGCGGCGCTGCGCTTGCACGGGCCTACGGGTTCAGTAGGCCGGGTAAGCGCGAGCGCCACCCGGCATTTAGAGGGACGATCAGTCCTTGTCCGTCGCGCTCAGCGTTACGGAAGAGAGGTAGTTCAGCAGCGCGATATCGTTATCCACGCCCAGTTTCATCATTGCTGACTTCTTCTGGCTACTGATGGTTTTAATACTGCGGTTCAGCTTCTTGGCAATTTCCGTTACCAGGAAACCTTCTGCGAACAGACGCAGCACTTCACTCTCTTTTGGAGACAGACGCTTGTCGCCGTAACCGCCCGCGCTGATTTTCTCCAGCAGACGGGAAACGCTTTCTGGCGTGAACTTCTTGCCTTTTTGCAGGGCCGCCAGCGCTTTTGGCAGGTCGGTTGGTGCGCCCTGTTTCAGGACGATCCCTTCGATATCCAGATCCAGCACGGCGCTTAGAATGGCCGGGTTGTTGTTCATGGTCAGAACGATAATCGAAATGTCCGGGAAGTGACGTTTAATGTATTTGATGAGGGTGATCCCATCACCGTATTTATCTCCCGGCATGGAGAGATCGGTAATGAGCACGTGCGCATCAAGTTTAGGAAGGTTATTGATCAGTGCTGTGGAATCTTCAAATTCACCGACTACATTCACCCACTCGATCTGTTCAAGTGATTTGCGAATACCGAACAGTACAATCGGATGGTCATCGGCAATAATTACGTTCATATTGTTCATGTATAAGGCTACCTTGCTACAGCAAGCTCTTGACGTAAGCGTCAATGTCGCTGATGTATTTTTCAATGCCAGAGGCATCTTTCTCACGAATTAGATGTTCCAGCGTTTCACATAACTGCTTGCCGGGAACCAGATTAAGCATGGCAAACACCCCTTTAAGCCGGTGTGCTGTCTGCGCCAGCGCTGCGAAATCCTTCGCAGCGGACTCAGTATACAACCGCTTAACATCATCTGGTACTGTATCAACAAAGAGTGAATAGTAGCCGCTGGCATGGAGTTCGGCATTTTCGTCACCGCCCAGAGGGGACTCCAGGATCTCTTCTTGTGCCAGCTGTTCTTCTATAAGTTGTAATACAGCTTCCTGCATCGCGTTGCTCATATTAAAGTTGACGCGCACCTGGCCTGGGCCGATTTTTCGCACGCCTGGCTCATCATCGCTTAAAAGCAAGCCCGAGGCAGTAAGATTAGACGGATTATCAGTTAAAAAGAGATCAAATTCTTGACTCGTCAGCCTTTCATCCGGGGTGATGCAGGACGCGCCCCAGTTTTCTAACTGTCGCACCACGATATTACGGATCTCGTTTGAGGTCACATCCACCATCACCGTCACGTCGTCCAGCAGGCGCTCTTCATCTTCTTCCTGCGGATTAGCCGCCATTTTCACGTGCAGAGAATAGCGGGTGCCGAGGGAATCGCGCGCTTTGATATTCAGGTGGCCGCCGAGCTTGCGCGCCACCTGATCGCAGAGCCAGAAGGTGAGGGCGTTGGCTTTACCGTAATGATCGCCCTGCGTGTCGTTCAGGAACGGGAAGTGCAGATTATCGATTTCGCTGGATGTGACCCCTTCACCGGTATCCAGAATGCGGAACGTCAGGCGATCGTCCCCGGATTCATCGGTGCTGACTTCAAGTGTCACTTTGCCAATCTGCGTGGTGGTGACGGAATACTGGATCAGCATCAGCAGGATGCGGCGCAGCGCTTCACGGTCGCCGTGGCGTTCGTCGTTAGCGGGTAAGCGGTTGTTGATCAGCAGCTGAAGCCCTTTGCGTTTGATCACCGGCAGCACTTCAGGCACCACTTCGTCGATCAAATCCTGAGTGGAGAAGAGGGTAGAGCCGCCTTTCCAGGTGTCATTTTCCAGCATATTCGCCAGCTGAATTTCATCTACCAGACGGACCAGCGTATCGGCCCTGCTGGCCAGCTGATGGCTTTCCGGCGTGCTGATGGCCGCGGCCTGGCTTGCAAGGGATTTCAAGGGCTGCTTAAACGCCTCGCCAATGTTCTGCATAAAGGCGGCGCGGCCCTGCTGGTTTTTCTCATACAGCCGCTGAGCCTGTTTGAGCTTTTTGTTCACCAGCACCTCGCGATCCTGATCGCGAATAACAAAGATTTGCGTGCGGGAGGCCACCTGACTGCGGAACTGCCGGATTTCGTACAGCTCGTTGTTGATGGTCGCCTGAATCACCCCCTGATGCTGATCCGCCATGCTGGTGATGTTTTGCAGGTTCAGGTGCGGCAGCAGGTGATCGGCAATCTTGTTGCTCATCACCGTGCGGTTCGCCTCCTGGTCGTGAACCAGCACGCCCAGCGGCAGAACGGAAATAATTTCTTCATTTAAGGCGCGTAAAACCCGCAGCTCGTTGCTGGTACCGGCGGACACGGATGATGTTTCACTCGGGCGCCCTGGCTGGAAGCGGAAGGTGCTGTAGCCGAACAGCGCCAGCGCCAGCAGACCAATGTTAAGCAAAAGCGGCAGCAGGATGTTTTGCAGCGTGTCGAGCAGCAGCGTACCAAAAGGCACCTGCCACACCAGGCGCATCCCGGTGGAGTTCAGCGCGGAGGCAATTTCAATCTTCGCCCCGTTGAAGGAGATCGCCACGCTTTCGGCGCCCTCTTTATCGGACGGGTTACGCATGTTTTGCGTGCTGTTGTCCGGATCCAGGCGGAAGCTGTCCAGCGCCATATCGGGCGGGATCAGGTCGTTGATAGGCAGATCGAAGGCCACCACGGTTGCCAGATGTCCTGGCTGATTAAAGGTGGTACGCAGGGTGAAGTAGTGGCCGTTTTGCCAGGCCAGGCGACGCAGGGCGGAGAAACTTTCGCGCTCATCCAGCGCGTTGGCCTGCTGCAACATTTCGGCACGACGGGAATCCACGATGCTGCCCACGGTGGTCTCTTTAAAACCGGAGGAGAGATCTTTCAGCGGCAGGGTGGAGATCAGAATCATGCTGTTGTCCTGACCGTTCAGATAGTACATCGACCAGGGCACGGTTTCGGCGCCCCAGAGGGTATCCAGATACGAGGAGATCCGCTGGGTCATTTCAAGCGTGGCGCTGTCGTGCGAGCCGAAAATGAGCGCTTCGGTTTTACGCTGCGGCTTTTCCAGGTAGTAAACGTCCTGCTTAAGGCGCGTTTCCTGTAATCCCTCGCCCGAGGAGGTCGATGGCGCGGCGGCGATATTGTCGTAGATTTGCCAGGTCGCATAGCGCCAGGTATCAATGCGCTTATGCACCGCATGGGTGATATCGACAATCTGGTAGCTTTTATCCTTGAGCCAGGCGTTGACCGCGCTTTGCACCATCACGCCCATCGTGACCAGCAGCACGACTATCAATAAAAGAAAGAAACGGGTGATGCTCCCGGGCAGAAGGGAAAATTTACTCGGAGCGGTAGTTTCTGACTGACTCATTGATATGTTAACCCATTGTGGCCGCACTATAAGGACGATAGGGCAGTATAAAGGGTAATAACCGAATTTCCAGCGCCGAGCCTGTGAATGAGTCACTTTTTCCCGCCGCGATATCGATTTGTACCGTTGCGTTAAAGATGTACATCCTGACGCTGTTTGTACAATTAAAGGCCAGTTGCACCCGAGGAATAGCACGAATTAACAAGAAATTATGATTTGTAGTAATTTTGAAGGCGGAAAGATGATTGCAGAGGAATTTAATTAATAGTCGTTATGATTTCCTGGCGGTAGCACAAAAAAAGCATAATTACGTAAAGAAAGGTAAAAAAAAACCGAATGCGTTGCATCCGGTTCAATAAGGGATAAACAGACATTCAAAGCTGAATGACGGTAATAAATAAAGTTAATGATGATAGCGAGGATTATTTTAGTGAGATCGCTGAAATTTGTTTTGTCATTCAGTGCTGTAAGATTTATTCGTCCAAGTTATTGATTGTGTTTGTTTTATATTAATTTTTGATTATCCGTGCTCTATTTTTAAGCTTTACGTGCTTTGTAAAAGTTCCTCTTTATTTACAAAATGAAACATCTTGGTAGATAAATGAAACATCTTCAAAGTTTTCGTATCATATTCGCATTGGATTATTCTGCATTTTTAAGGAGAATGAAATTGCCGACTGGTTAAGAGGGTTAACCGGTAAGCAGTGGTAATAATAAGCATATAAAGGCATATAACAGAGGGTTAATAACATGAAAGTTAAAGTACTGTCCCTCCTGGTACCAGCACTGCTGGTAGCGGGCGCAGCAAATGCGGCTGAAATTTATAACAAAGACGGCAACAAATTAGATCTGTACGGCAAAGTAGACGGTCTGCACTATTTCTCCGATGACGACGGCGCTGACGGCGACCAGACCTATGTTCGTCTTGGCTTTAAAGGCGAAACTCAGGTTAACGATCAGATTTCCGGCTACGGCCAGTGGGAATACAACGTTCAGGCGAACGACACCGAAAGCAGCAGCAACCAGTCATGGACGCGTGTGGCCTTCGCGGGTCTGAAATTCGCTGACGCAGGTTCTTTCGACTACGGTCGTAACTACGGCGTGATCTACGACGTAACCTCCTGGACTGACGTACTGCCAGAATTTGGCGGTGACACCTACGGTTCTGACAACTTCCTGCAATCCCGTGCTAACGGCGTTGCGACCTACCGTAACCAGGACTTCTTCGGTCTGGTAGACGGCCTGAACTTTGCTCTGCAATACCAGGGTAAAAACGGCAGCGTAAGCGGCGAAAACGACACCGGTCGTAGCACGCTGAAACAGAACGGTGACGGCTACGGCGCATCTCTGACCTATAACCTGGGTGAAGGCTTCAGCATCGGTGGTGCGATGTCTTCTTCCAAGCGTACTGCTGACCAGAACGCAAGTCAGATTACTAACCCGGGTCTGAAAGGTAACGGCGATAACGCAGAAGTCTATTCTGGCGGCCTGAAATATGATGCGAACAACATCTATCTGGCAGCGCAGTACTCCCAGACCTATAACGCAACCCGTTTCGGTGATTCCAAGTCTGACGACGCTGATGCCGTTTACGGCTTCGCGAACAAAGCGCAGAACTTCGAAGTGGTTGCTCAGTACCAGTTCGATTTCGGCCTGCGTCCTTCCGTGGCTTACCTCCAGTCTAAAGGTAAGGACATCGAAGGTTACGGCGACCAGGATCTGCTGAAATATGTTGATGTGGGCGCGACTTACTACTTCAACAAAAACATGTCTACCTACGTGGACTACAAAATCAACCTGCTGGATGACAACACCTTCACCAAAAACGCAGGTATCGGTACTGATGACATCGTAGCGCTGGGTCTGGTTTACCAGTTCTAATCGCCAGTCAGTATTGCTAAGGGGGCCATGCGGCCCCCTTTTTTGTCACTTTTTGGGATCTTACAAACCCGTCGTTTTGGTGTACTCTTGCCGCCCTGGCATGAGGATAATAATGAAATGGATATGACTTTTTTACGCGCCAGCTTTCTGGCTAGCCTTTTTTTCCTGACAGCATGTGACTCTTCCACCCCCGTGGCGAAACCTGACGCGCCTGCGGCAACGGTTCTGGAAGGCAAAACCATGGGCACCTTCTGGCGCGTTAGCGTGATGAATATCGACAGCGCCCGTGCCGATGAACTTCGCGGCAAAATCCAGTCACAGCTGGATGCAGACGATCAGCTGCTCTCAACCTATAAGAATGACTCCGCGCTGATGCGCTTCAACCTGTCCAAAAGCACCTCGCTATGGCCGGTCAGCGAGGCGATGGCTGATATCGTGACCGAATCCATTCGCGTGGGCTATAAAACCAACGGTGCGATGGACGTTACCGTCGGGCCGCTGGTGAATTTGTGGGGATTTGGCCCTAACAAAGAGCCGGTGAAAACCCCCGACCAAACCGCGATTGACGATGCCCGCGCGCGTACCGGATTACAGCACCTGACGGTCATCAACCAGTACGGTCAGCAGTATCTGCAAAAGGACATTCCGGATCTGTTTGTCGATCTCTCGACGGTGGGTGAGGGCTATGCGGCCGATCACCTGGCGGCGCTGATGGCTCAGGAGGGCATTCCGCGCTATCTGGTCTCCGTCGGCGGCGCGCTGGTCAGCCGGGGCATGAACGCCAGCGGCAAGCCGTGGCGGGTGGCGATCCAGAAGCCAACCGACCGTCAAAACGCGGTGCAGGCGGTGGTGGATATCAACGGTCACGGGATCAGCACCTCCGGTAGCTACCGCAACTATTACGAACTCGACGGTAAACGCATCTCCCACGTGATCGATCCGCAGACGGGCCGTCCGATCGAACACAACCTGGTCTCCGTGACGGTGATCGCCCCGACCGCGCTGGAGGCCGATGCCTGGGACACCGGGCTGATGGTGCTTGGCACGGAAAAGGCCAAAGAGGTGGTGCGTCAGGAGGGCCTTGCCGTTTACATGATCACCAAAGAGGGCGACGGGTTTAAAACCTGGAGCTCGCCGCAGTTCCAGAGCTTCCTGGTGAGCGAACAACATTAAAAAGCAAGGTTGCGGGTTTTTGTTGAGTGGCGCTCGGGCAAGGTATGAGTATGCTTGTAAGAGGAGCCGATGATGAAAAACCCAACCTTCACTACCGATGACGATCGCTGGCAGGCCGTGCTTGCCCGCGATCCGCACGCCGATAATCAGTTTGTCTTTGCCGTGCAGACGACCGGTATCTTCTGCCGTCCCTCCTGCCGCGCGCGCCATGCGCTGCGTAAAAACGTCCGTTTCTATCCCGATGCTGAGCACGCCGCGCAGGCCGGCTTTCGCCCCTGCAAGCGCTGCATTCCGGATAAGCCCGATCCGCAGGCGCAAAAGCGTGAGAAGGTCGAAAAAGCCTGTCGTCTGCTCGAGCAGGAAGCGCCGATAACCCTCGACGCGCTGGCGCAGCAGGTGGCAATGAGCCCGTTTCATTTTCATCGGCTGTTTAAATCGGTCACCGGCATGACGCCTAAAGCCTGGCAGCAGGCCGCGCGGGAGCGTCGTCTGCGCAATGCTCTGGTTCAGGGAGATAAAATCACCGATGCGGTGCTGGCCGCCGGTTTCCCGGACAGCAGCACTTTCTACCGCAAAGCCGATCGGGCGCTGGGCATGACCGCAAAACAGTACCGCAACGGTGACGCCCCGGTTCACTACGCTATCGGCGAGTGCTCGTTAGGCCGCTGTCTGGTGGCAGAGAGCGAGCGGGGGATCTGCGCGATCCTGCTGGGCGATGACGATCGGGCGCTTGCCGATGAGCTGCTCTCTATGTTTCCGCAGGCGCGTCCGGAACCGGTGGACGGGACGTTTTCCCTGCGCGTGCGCCAGGTGATCGACGCCATTGAAGACAACGATGTACCGCTGGCTCTGCCGCTGGATATTCGCGGTACGGCTTTCCAGCAGCAGGTCTGGCAGGCGCTGCGGGCCATCCCCTGCGGCGAAACCGCGAGCTACCAGCAGGTGGCGAACGCCATCGGTAAACCGAATGCCGTGCGCGCCGTGGCGGGCGCCTGTGCGGCCAATAAGCTGGCTATCGTGATCCCGTGTCACCGCGTGGTGCGCCACGACGGCGGGCTGTCCGGCTACCGCTGGGGGACCGGACGTAAATCGCTGTTGCTCAGGCGCGAGGCGAAAACCGAGGAGGTGTAATGCTCGATCTGTTTGCTGGGGCTGAACCCTGGCAGGAGCCGCTGGGGCCGGGCGCGACCATTTTGCGCCGCTTCGCGTTGGCCCGCGCCGACGCGCTGCTGGAAAGCATCGCAGACGTGGCGGCACGCTCCCCGTTTCGTCATATGGTCACGCCGGGCGGCTACACCATGTCGGTGGCGATGACCAACTGCGGCAATCTGGGCTGGGCCACCAACGCGCGCGGCTATCTGTATGCCACACGCGACCCCATCACCGACAGCCCGTGGCCGCCGATGCCCGACGCGTTTCAGACTCTGTGCCACGAGGCTGCCGTGGCGGCGGGGTATCCTGATTTTACTCCGGACGCCTGCCTGATAAACCGCTACGCCGTGGGGGCTAAGCTGTCGCTGCATCAGGATAAGGACGAGCCGGACCTGCGTGCGCCCATTGTCTCTGTCTCGTTAGGGCTGCCCGCCGTCTTTCAGTTTGGCGGATTACGCCGTAACGATCCGCTTAAACGCCTGCTGCTGGAGCACGGTGACGTGGTGGTGTGGGGCGGCGAATCACGCCTCTACTACCACGGCATCCAGCCCCTGAAACCGGGGTTTCATCCGCAGACGCAGGAATTTCGCTATAACCTGACGTTCCGCCATGCGTCGTATAGCGAATAAAAATAAGAATTATTCTTGATGTGAGCGAAAGGCAGTTTAAACTGCTGGCTGATTTTTATTGCCTGGATTGCTTTTCATGCAGCTACTTCTTCTCGTCTGGCGTCAGTACCGCTGGCCCTTTATTGCCGTCATGGCGTTAAGCCTTGCCAGCGCCGCGCTGGGCATTGGCCTTATCGCGTTTATCAACGTGCGTTTGATCGAGATGGTCGACACCTCGCTATCGGTGCTGCCGGAGTTTCTCGGCCTGCTGCTGCTGTTAATGGCGGTCACGCTTGGCTCGCAGCTGGCGCTGACCATGCTTGGACACCATTTCGTTTATCGCCTGCGCAGCGAATTCATCAAGCGGATCCTCGACACCCAGGTGGAGCGCGTTGAACAGCTGGGGAGCGCCTCTCTGCTGGCCGGGCTGACCAGCGACGTCCGGGCAATTACCATCGCCTTTGTGCGCCTGCCGGAGCTGGTGCAGGGCATTATTCTGACCTTTGGATCAGCGGCCTATCTCGCCTGGCTCTCCACCAAAATGCTGGCGGTAACGGCGCTGTGGATCGTGATTACCATCTGGGGCGGGTTCCTGCTGGTATCTCGCGTTTACAAGCACATGGCGGTGCTGCGCGAAACCGAAGACAAGCTCTATAACGACTATCAGACGGTGCTGGAAGGGCGCAAAGAGCTGACGCTTAACCGCGAGCGCGCCGAGCACATTTTTAACAACCTCTACATTCCGGACGCCCGCGAGTATCGCCACCATATTATCCGCGCCGACACCTTCCACCTGAGCGCGGTGAACTGGTCGAACATTATGATGCTGGGCGCGATTGGCCTGGTATTCTGGATGGCAAACAGCCTCGGCTGGGCCGACACCAACGTGGCGGCAACCTACTCGCTGACCCTGCTGTTCCTGCGCACGCCGCTGCTCTCCGCCGTCGGCGCGCTGCCTACGCTGCTGAGCGCCCAGGTGGCCTTCAACAAGCTCAAAAAATTCGACCTCGCACCGTTTAAAGCGGCGTTCCCGCGCCCGCAGGCCTTCCCGAACTGGAAAACGCTGGAGCTGCGTAACGTGACGTTCCGCTATCAGGACAACGCGTTCTCCGTGGGACCGGTGAACCTGACGATCCATCGCGGCGAGCTGCTGTTCCTGATTGGCGGCAACGGCAGCGGAAAATCGACGCTGGCGATGCTGCTGACCGGCCTGTATCAGCCGCAGTCCGGCGAGATCCTGCTGGACGGCAAGGCGCTCAGCGCGGAAAAACCGGAAGATTATCGCAAGCTGTTCTCGGCGGTATTTACGGACGTCTGGCTGTTCGACCAGCTGCTGGGGCCGGAGGGCAAACAGGCCGCCCCGGCGCTGGTGGAGAAGTGGCTGGCGCATTTGCAGATGTCGCACAAGCTGGAGCTGAAGGATGGCAAGATCCTCAACCTGAAGCTCTCGAAAGGGCAGAAAAAGCGCGTGGCGCTGCTGCTGGCGCTGGCGGAAGAGCGCGACATCATTCTGCTCGACGAGTGGGCGGCGGATCAGGATCCGCATTTCCGCCGCGAGTTTTATCAGGTGCTGCTGCCGCTGATGCAGGAGATGGGCAAGACCATTTTTGCTATCAGCCATGACGATCACTACTTCATTCATGCCGACCGTCTGCTGGAGATGCGCGACGGCAGGCTGAGCGAGCTAACCGGGGACGAGCGCGATGCGGCGTCCCGTGACGCGGTGGCGCGCACGGCGTAATGCCAATGTGCCGGGTGGCGGCTTCGCCTTACCCGGCCTACGATATTGTAGGCCCGTGCAAGCGTAGCGCCGCCGGGCACAAGGATTTGCACAATATGCCGCTTTTTTATCCATCCCGCCCCGTTGTTTATTCTTATTTACATATCCCCGCGCTATGCTTAAAGCCAACTAATTCCACGGATTTATGATTAATGTCGGTATTAAAGAAAAACAGCGCAAGGCAGCGTGACCAGGAGCGTGCGCGGCTCATCTGGCTCCTCACGACCGATAAAGCGGTCACCTCGACGCTTCTGGGCAAGCTGACCCTGGCTGAGCAATATGATGTCGGCACGTTAGCCGACGATATTGCTGAGGTAGGTGCGCTGGTTGCCCATCTTCCCCCGCCGGATCTCGCGGACACCCTCGAAGCGCTCCCCTCGGAAGAACGCCATGCCCTGTGGCGACTGGTACAAGACCACGAGCGCGGGCAGGTTCTGCTGGAGGCATCGGAAAACGTCTGGGACGATCTGATCGACGAGATGAGCGACCGGGACATTCTGGACGCCGTGCAAACGCTGGATATCGACGAGCAGATTTACCTTGTTCAGCACCTGCCGCGCAATCTGACCGGACGCCTGCTGGCCTCGATGCCGGCCGAGGAGCGCGCCCGGGTGCGTCAGGTGATGCACTACGACAAAAACAGCGTCGGCGCGATTATGGAATTTGGCGTCATCATGGTGCGCCCGGACGTGACGCTCGGCACCGTGCAGCGCTATCTTCGCCGTCTGGGCAGTATGCCGGACAACACCGATAAACTGTTCGTCACTTCCAGAGACAAAACCCTGCTCGGCGAGCTTGAGCTGAAAACCATCCTGCTCAACAGTACCCAAAAAAAGGTGAGCGAGGTGATGGAAACCGAGCCGATGGTCTTCTCGCCGGAAGATGACGCGGAAAAAGCGGCGCGTACCTTCGAACGTGACGACCTCGTCAGCGCGGCGGTGGTGGATTCTGTCGGTAAGCTGATGGGGCGTCTGACCATCGATGAGATCGTTGACGTGGTTTACGAAGAGACCGACAACGACCTGCGTGCGTTAGGCGGGATCAGCGCCGAAGATGACGTTCATGCCTCGGTCGGCAAGGCGGTGAAAACCCGCTGGGCGTGGCTCGCCATTAACCTCTGCACCGCGTTTATCGCCTCCCGCGTAATCGACGGCTTTGAACACACCATTTCCCAGCTGGTGGCGCTGGCCTCCCTGATGCCCATCGTGGCGGGGATCGGCGGCAACACCGGTAACCAGACCATCACCATGATTGTGCGCGCGCTGGCGCTGGAGAACATTCAGCCGGGCAACTTCACGTTTCTCATTTTAAGAGAGATGGGGGTGGCGCTGATTAACGGTCTGGTGTGGGGCGGGATTATGGGCGGCATTACCTGGTGGCTTTACGACGATATGGCCCTGAGCGGCGTCATGATGCTGGCGATGGTGCTGAATCTGCTGGTGGCCTCGATGATGGGGGTGATAATCCCGCTGACCATGACCAAGCTGGGGCGCGACCCCGCGGTGGGGTCGAGCGTCATGATCACCGCCATCACCGATACCGGCGGCTTCTTTATTTTTCTTGGGCTGGCGACGATTTTTCTGATGTAAGTTCATGCCTGCGCTTCAGACGCGCGGGCACGAGCACCATCACGATAATGCCGCCGAGCACGCCAATCGCCAGGTTGCCCGTATACACCGTTGCTGCCACGGTCACCAGCATCACCACCGTTTCGGCGACGGGCGCCGTTTTCAGCGTAGCTGGCTGAATGCTGTGCCAGCTAAAGGTCTTCACGGCCACAATCGCCATGATCCCGGCCAGTACCGCCATCGGGATTTTTGCCATCACCTCGCTGAGCGCGGTGACCAGCACCAGCAGGACCAGGCCCGCAGCGATAGTTGAAATACGGCTGCGGCCTTTGCCCATCTCCACGTTGACGATGGTTTGCCCGATCATCGCGCAGCCCGCGATCCCGCCATAAAATCCGGCCATGATGTTACCCACGCCCAGGCCGATGCTCTCCCGGCGCTTGCTCGACGGCGTGACGGTGAGCTCATCCACCAGCTTCGCCGTCAGCAGCGATTCCAGCAGGCCAACAAAGGCAATACTTAACGCGCACGGCCAGATAATGCTTAGCGTCTGCCAGTTAAGCGGCACCAGCAGCTGCGTAAAGCCGGGCAGGCCGCCGCTCATGGAGCCTTCATCGCCCACGGTCGGCAGGATCTGCCCGCTGGTGACGGTGAACAGGGTAAGCAGCACGATGGCAATCAGCGGCGAGGGGATGCTCTTAATCACGCGCGGCACCCACAGGACGATCAGCAGCGTCAGCACGAACAGCCCGACAATCAGCGGGCTTTTGCTCCAGAAGTGGGGCACCTGGGCGAAGAAAATCAGTATGCCGAGGGCGTTAACAAAACCGGTCATCACCGACTGCGGGATAAACCGCATCAGCTGGGCCATGCCGAGCACGCCGAAGAGAATTTGAATAATACCCGCCATAATCACGGCGGGCAGAATGTACTGCACGCCGTGCAGATGCACCATCGGGCCAATCACCAGCGCCACCGAACCCGCCGCTGCGGTCACCATCGCCGGACGACCGCCCAGCACGGAAAGCACCAGGCACAGCACCACGGAGGCGATCAGGCTGACTTTCGGGTCAACGCCCGCCACCACGGAAAAGGAGATCACTTCGGGGATCAGCGCCAGCGCGGTAATCACGCCCGCCAGGGTTTCGCGCATCAGCTGTTTCGGCGAGCGTAAGACCGTGGCGACGTGGCCTTCATGGGGTAGAGAAGAGTGTGGTAATGACATAACAGTTCGCTGGTTAGGGCAGGCTTCCGTGCGCGCGATCACAAAGTGCAGCATAGTAGCCACTATTGCCTGGCTTTGCCAGTCGTGACGCTAATCCCATACAAACAATCCATCATTAAATTTCACAATTACAATAATTTCGTAACCTTTAAACAATATTTAAAAGTTGCTACCGTTCCCCCGCAGTTTTTTTCACCTGCATTTTCCACGCATAAAGCACAAATAACCTAAGGCATTAATTATGAAAAAAATGACTGCCATGCTCTTTTCTCTGGTGGTGGGGCTGAACGCTGTCTCAACGGCGGCGCAGGCCGAGGCACCCAAAGAGCAGGAAACGGACGTCCTTTTAATTGGCGGCGGCATCATGAGCGCCACGCTGGGAACCTATCTGCAAGAGCTACAGCCGGACTGGTCGATGACCATGGTCGAGCGTCTGGACGGTGTGGCGCAGGAAAGCTCAAACGGCTGGAACAATGCCGGAACAGGGCATTCGGCACTTATGGAACTGAACTATACGCCGCAGAAAAAGGACGGTTCCATTAGTATCGAGAAAGCGGTAGAGATCAACGAGGCCTTCCAGATCTCCCGTCAGTTCTGGTCACACCAGGTCAACAGCGGCGTGATGCACGATCCGCACTCCTTCATTAATACCGTGCCGCACATGAGCTTTGTGTGGGGCGATCAAAACGTTAACTTCCTGCGCGCGCGTTATGCTGCGTTACAGCAGAGCACCCTGTTCCGCGGCATGAAATATTCAGAAGATCATGCGCAGATCAAAGAGTGGGCGCCGCTGGTAATGGAAGGGCGTGACCCGAACCAGAAGGTGGCTGCGACCCGCACCGAAATCGGCACCGACGTAAACTACGGTGAAATCACCCGTCAGCTGGTGGGCGCGCTGAAGAAGAAAGAGAACTTCAACCTGCAACTGAGCACCGAAGTGCGCGGCTTTAAGCGCAACGCGGACAACAGCTGGAGCGTGACCGTTGCCGATCTGAAAAACAACGATGCAGAGCACGTCATCAAAGCGAAGTTCGTGTTCATCGGCGCGGGCGGCGCAGCGCTGAAGCTGTTGCAGGAGTCCGGCATTCCGGAAGCGAATGACTACGCGGGCTTCCCGGTGGGCGGCCAGTTCCTGGTTTCCGAGAACCCGGAAGTGGTGAATCGCCATCTGGCAAAAGTGTACGGCCAGGCCTCCGTTGGCGCACCGCCAATGTCGGTTCCGCACATCGACACCCGTATGCTTGACGGTAAGCGCGTGGTGCTGTTCGGGCCGTTCGCAACCTTCTCTACCAAGTTCCTGAAAAACGGCTCCCTGTGGGATCTGCTGAGCGCAACCACCACGTCAAACGTGAAGCCGATGATGGACGTTGGGCTGGATAACTTCGATCTGGTGAAATACCTGATTAGCCAGGTGATGCTCTCCGATGACGATCGTTTTGAAGCGCTGAAAGAGTACTATCCGCAGGCGAAGAAAGAAGACTGGCGTCTGTGGCAGGCCGGGCAGCGCGTGCAGATCATCAAACGCGATCCGAAAGAGGGCGGGGTACTGCGCCTGGGTACGGAAGTGGTGAGCGATAAAGAAGGCACCATTGCTGCGCTGCTGGGGGCTTCTCCGGGTGCATCCACGGCGGCACCTATCATGCTGCACCTGATGGAAAAAGTGTTTAAAGATAAAGTCGCCAGCCCGGAATGGCAGGCGAAGCTGAAAACCATCATTCCATCTTACGGTACGAAGCTGAACGGCAACGTTGCGGCGACAGAACAAGAGCTGGAATACACCAGCCGCGTTCTGCAACTGCAATACAACAAACCGCAGGCCGCTGAAAAAGCACCTGAGGCAGAGCTGAAGCCGCAGCCGGAAAACAAACCGGTCGCAGATATCGCGCTGTAAGGTAAAAGCAAAACGGTAACAGACGTTACCGTTTTTCGTGTTTTCACCCTCTTCCGGTGGGAGAGGGTTGTAGTGTCCTGCTGTTTTTAACGTACTGCCGCTTGTTCAACGTTCTCGTCTGCCTTCCACACGCGATATTTCACATCGATGTTTTCCGGCGTATACACCACAATCGGCAGCTTGCTGTTGTAGCGTAACAGGCTGTTATCGCCCAGATACGCGGTCACAAACTTCTTCTCTTTCTTGCCGTCCGGACACGCCATCATGGTGGAGACCGGAGAGGTCACTTTATCGAAGACGTAGTAGTCGTAGCCCCAGCCTTCCAGGGTTTTGCTCTCGAGCTGACCGCCCAGGCGATGCTGGTTGCAATCGACTTCCAGCGTCTGGCCAATTAACAGCTCAACTTTGAAATTCGCTTCATCCTGCTGAACGGGTAACTGAATTACCTGACGCTTCATCCCTTTTTCCGCTTGCGGATAAGGCGCCACTTTTTCCAGAGGCTGCTCTTTTGGGGTGTCGCTGGCGAAAGCGCTGGCGCTCATGCAGGCTGCGGCAATCAGGGCAATTGCAAATTTAGGTGCGTTTTTCACTGTCATTCCTTTATGTCAAAACGTTCCTGCGCAGATTAGCATAACGCTCGTGAATGATTGGAGTGATTTACTTACATTTTCATTTCAATCAGTTTAATAAACTGCGTTTTAGGGGTAATTATGGTTGAAAATGCTGAAGTGGAGTCGTAGGGCAGATCGTGTTAGTGTTAGCGCTTAATAATGTTATTTATCTGTAAAGGAAGAGATATGGTTCGCGCAAAACTGAAAACACCTGAAGGGCGGAAGTTTTTACTGGCTCTGTTCATTGTGTTTATGATTGCCGCCGCATGCGTCGGGCGAGCAACCATTGTCGGCGTTATTGAACAGTACAACATTCCGCTTTCACAGTGGACCACCAGCATGTACGTGCTGCAATCCGCGATGATCTTCGTTTACAGCCTGGTGTTTACCGTACTGCTGGCTATTCCGTTGGGGATTTTCTTCCTGGGCGGGCGAGAGAAGTAGTCGGCGGGAAGATGTTTAGCATGGGGAATGTGCTGGCATTCCCTGATTCAGAAACGCAACAGAATCCTTTATTTATACGACAGTTTACGCAGAACCAGGAATCTGTTTTGCCCATTAATGTATGCAAATAATCAGGGAAATTTATTTAGTATATAAGTTTTCGTTTTATTTAAGCCCTGACTCCTGTAATAAAATTCATTAGTATTTAATCTATAATTCTGAAATCTATATCTTTTTTTAATGGTTAATTAAAGTAATTTTTTTGTGGCATAATATTGATATCTAATTTTTGATAATGTATCTTTCTGGCCTACAGTATCAATATA
>NZ_JAKCMV010000005.1 GCF_021440515.1 Enterobacter asburiae
GCGTTGTTGCTAAAGTTCTCGGCTAATTGCTGATAACATTTGACGCAATGCGCATGAAAAGGGCATCATTTGATGCCCTTTTTGCACGCTTTCACATCAGAACCTGGCTCATCAGTGATTATTTTTGTCATAATCATTGCTGAGACAGGCTCTGCTGAGAGCGTATAATCCGAAAAGCGAATACGCATTTCGATTGGTTTGCCTCGCGATCGCGGGGTGAAAATGTTTGTAGAATACTTCTGACAGGTTGGTTTATGAGTGCGAATACCGAAGCTCAAGGGAGCGGGCGCGGCCTGGAAGCGATGAAATGGGTAGTTGTAGCCGTGCTGCTTATCGTAGCGATCGTTGGCAACTATCTTTATCGTGACATGATGCTGCCGCTACGCGCGCTTGCAGTGGTAATTCTGATTGCTGCAGCGGGTGGTGTCGCGCTGTTGACGACGAAAGGCAAAGCGACCGTCGCATTTGCCCGTGAAGCGCGTACCGAAGTCCGCAAAGTAATTTGGCCGACTCGCCAGGAAACATTGCACACCACGCTGATCGTAGCGGCGGTAACCGCTGTAATGTCACTGATCCTGTGGGGACTGGATGGTATTCTGGTTCGCCTGGTATCCTTTATCACTGGCCTGAGGTTCTAAGATGTCTGAAGCCCCTAAAAAGCGCTGGTACGTCGTTCAGGCGTTTTCCGGTTTTGAAGGCCGCGTAGCAACGTCGCTGCGTGAGCACATCAAATTACACAACATGGAAGAGTTGTTTGGCGAAGTTATGGTTCCGACCGAAGAAGTGGTCGAGATCCGTGGCGGCCAGCGTCGCAAGAGCGAGCGCAAATTCTTCCCGGGTTACGTACTGGTCCAAATGGTTATGAACGACGCGAGCTGGCACCTGGTGCGCAGCGTACCGCGTGTGATGGGCTTTATCGGCGGCACGTCTGACCGTCCGGCGCCAATCAGCGACAAAGAAGTTGATGCGATTATGAACCGCCTGCAACAGGTTGGTGATAAGCCGCGTCCTAAAACGCTGTTTGAACCGGGTGAAATGGTGCGTGTTAATGACGGTCCGTTCGCTGACTTTAATGGCGTGGTTGAAGAAGTGGACTACGAGAAGTCCCGCCTGAAAGTTTCCGTATCTATCTTCGGTCGTGCGACCCCGGTAGAGCTGGACTTTGCGCAGGTCGAAAAAGCCTAAACAGCGATCAAAAAAGCGGCGATTTAGTCGTTGCACAGGGCGCGAGATTGGAATACAATTTCGCGCCTTTTGTTTTTATGGGTCTCGGCCCGTAAAACGAATTTTATTCACGGGGAGCCTCACTGAGGCGCTATCACCCAATCAGAGGATTTTAGAATGGCTAAGAAAGTACAAGCCTACGTCAAGCTGCAAGTTGCAGCTGGTATGGCGAACCCAAGTCCACCAGTTGGTCCAGCTCTGGGTCAGCAGGGTGTGAACATCATGGAATTCTGTAAAGCGTTCAACGCAAAAACTGAATCCCTGGAAAAAGGTCTGCCAATCCCAGTTGTAATCACTGTTTACGCTGACCGTTCTTTCACTTTCGTTACCAAAACCCCTCCAGCAGCAGTTCTGCTGAAGAAAGCGGTTGGTATCAAGTCTGGTTCCGGTAAACCGAACAAAGACAAAGTGGGTAAAATTTCCCGCGCTCAGTTGCAGGAAATCGCGCAGACCAAAGCTGCCGACATGACCGGTGCTGACATTGAAGCGATGACTCGCTCAATCGAAGGTACTGCACGTTCCATGGGCCTGGTAGTGGAGGACTAAGAAATGGCTAAACTGACCAAGCGCATGTCCGTGATCCGTGACAAAGTTGATGCGACCAAACAGTACGACATCAACGAAGCTATCTCTCTGCTGAAAGAACTGGCTACTGCTAAGTTCGTTGAAAGCGTGGACGTTGCTGTAAACCTCGGTATCGACGCTCGTAAATCCGATCAGAACGTTCGTGGCGCAACTGTACTGCCACACGGTACTGGCCGTTCCGTACGCGTAGCTGTATTTGCTCAGGGTGCAAACGCTGAAGCTGCTAAAGCTGCCGGCGCTGAACTGGTAGGTATGGAAGATCTGGCTGATCAGATCAAAAAAGGCGAAATGAACTTTGACGTTGTTATCGCATCTCCTGATGCAATGCGCGTTGTTGGCCAGCTGGGCCAGGTTCTGGGTCCACGCGGCCTGATGCCAAACCCGAAAGTCGGTACTGTAACCCCTAACGTTGCTGAAGCGGTTAAAAACGCTAAAGCGGGTCAGGTTCGTTATCGTAACGACAAAAACGGCATCATCCATACCACCATCGGTAAAGTGGACTTTGACGCTGACAAACTGAAAGAAAACCTGGAAGCTCTGCTGGTTGCGCTGAAAAAAGCAAAACCAACTCAGGCGAAAGGCGTGTACATCAAGAAAGTTAGCATCTCCACCACCATGGGTGCAGGTGTTGCAGTTGACCAGGCTGGCCTGAGCGCTGCTGCAAACTAATGCCTTTACGTGGGCGGTGATTTTGTCTACAATCTTACCCCCACGTTTGCTAACGAAAGTTAGCGGCTAAAAGATTTGTTCGTTGGAGCCTGGCCTATCCAGGCCTCCGTCGAAGACCGCAGGTGTTTCGCAAGAGACTTAATCCCCTGCGTAGACGGTGACAGAACGCTAAGATTATTTTTAATACTCTGGCTTGTTTCTGCTCACCGTATTAAGACGCTCTTTCCGTTGGAGAGAGTGAAGTGAGTTCCGGAACATGAGTTCCGGCAAACATCCAGGAGCAAAGCTAATGGCTTTAAATCTTCAAGACAAACAAGCGATTGTTGCTGAAGTCAGCGAAGTAGCCAAAGGCGCGCTGTCTGCAGTAGTTGCGGATTCCCGTGGCGTTACTGTAGATAAAATGACTGAACTGCGTAAAGCAGGTCGTGAAGCTGGCGTTTACATGCGTGTTGTTCGTAACACCCTGCTGCGCCGCGTAGTTGAAGGTACTCAGTTCGAGTGCCTGAAAGACACGTTTGTTGGTCCAACCTTGATTGCATACTCTCTGGAACACCCGGGCGCTGCTGCTCGTCTGTTCAAAGAGTTCGCGAAAGCGAATGCAAAATTCGAGGTTAAAGCTGCAGCCTTTGAAGGTGAGTTGATCCCGGCATCGCAAATCGATCGCCTGGCAACCCTGCCGACCTACGAAGAAGCAATTGCACGCCTGATGGCAACCATGAAAGAAGCTTCGGCTGGCAAACTGGTTCGCACTCTGGCTGCTGTTCGCGATGCGAAAGAAGCTGCTTAATAGCAGTTATCTTTTTAAAGCATTTGCTTACGTATAAACTTATTCTGATTTTCAGGAACAATTTAAATGTCTATCACTAAAGATCAAATCATTGAAGCAGTTGCAGCTATGTCCGTAATGGACGTTGTAGAACTGATCTCTGCAATGGAAGAAAAATTCGGTGTTTCCGCTGCTGCTGCTGTAGCTGTAGCTGCTGGCCCGGCTGAAGCTGCTGAAGAAAAAACTGAATTCGACGTAATTCTGAAAGCTGCTGGCGCTAACAAAGTTGCTGTTATCAAAGCAGTACGTGGCGCAACTGGCCTGGGTCTGAAAGAAGCTAAAGACCTGGTAGAATCTGCTCCAGCTGCGCTGAAAGAAGGCGTGAGCAAAGACGACGCAGAAGCACTGAAAAAATCTCTGGAAGAAGCTGGCGCTGAAGTTGAAGTTAAATAAGCCAACTTTTCTGGTTGCAGCCTAAGTAATTAGGCTGATGGCTGGTGACTTTTTAGTCACCAGCCTTTTTGCGCTGTAAGGCATCAGTAGCATTTCACACTGTTTGACTGCTGGTTGTCCTGACAATGCTTGTTTCTATCGACGACTTAATATATTGCGACAGGGTGCTCGCTCTGTGTAAATCGCGACGAAATGGTTTAAGCGTGATAGCAACAGGCATTGCGGAAAGTGTTCCATTTTCCGATCAACAAAATGGTGTTGCACAAACTGTCCCTTCGTCGGACAGATGGGTCGACTTGTCAGCGAGCTGAGGAACCCTATGGTTTACTCCTATACCGAGAAAAAACGTATTCGTAAGGATTTTGGTAAACGTCCACAAGTTTTGGATGTCCCATATCTCCTTTCTATCCAGCTTGACTCGTTCCAGAAGTTTATCGAGCAAGATCCTGAAGGGCAGTACGGTCTGGAAGCTGCATTCCGCTCCGTGTTCCCGATTCAGAGCTACAGCGGTAACTCCGAGCTGCAATATGTCAGCTATCGCCTTGGCGAACCGGTGTTTGACGTTCAGGAATGTCAGATCCGCGGCGTGACCTATTCCGCACCGCTGCGCGTAAAACTGCGTCTGGTGATCTACGAGCGCGAAGCGCCTGAAGGCACCGTTAAAGACATTAAAGAACAAGAAGTCTACATGGGTGAAATTCCACTCATGACGGACAACGGTACTTTCGTTATCAACGGTACTGAGCGTGTTATCGTTTCCCAGCTGCACCGTAGCCCGGGCGTCTTCTTCGACAGCGATAAAGGTAAAACGCACTCATCCGGTAAAGTACTGTATAACGCACGTATCATTCCTTACCGTGGTTCATGGCTGGACTTCGAGTTCGATCCGAAAGACAACCTGTTTGTCCGTATCGACCGTCGTCGTAAACTGCCTGCAACCATTATCCTGCGTGCGCTGCAATACACGACTGAGCAGATTCTGGATCTGTTCTTTGAGAAAGTGGTCTTTGAAATCCGCGACAACAAGCTGCAAATGGAGCTGGTGCCGGAACGTCTGCGTGGTGAGACCGCGTCGTTCGACATCGAAGCCGACGGCAAAGTGTATGTGGAAAAAGGCCGCCGTATCACTGCGCGTCACATCCGTCAGCTGGAAAAAGATGATATCAAACACATCGAAGTCCCGGTTGAATACATTGCAGGAAAAGTATCCGCGAAAGATTACGTTGATGAATCAACTGGCGAGCTGATCTGCCCGGCGAACATGGAGCTGAGCCTGGATCTGCTGGCTAAGCTGAGCCAGTCTGGCCACAAACGTATCGAAACGCTGTTCACCAACGATCTGGACCACGGTCCGTACATCTCTGAGACTGTACGCGTCGACCCGACGACCGATCGCCTGAGCGCTCTGGTAGAAATCTACCGCATGATGCGCCCTGGTGAGCCGCCAACTCGCGAAGCAGCTGAAAGCCTGTTCGAGAACCTGTTCTTCTCTGAAGACCGCTACGATCTGTCTGCGGTTGGTCGTATGAAGTTCAACCGTTCTCTGTTGCGCGACGAAATCGAAGGTTCCGGTATCCTGAGCAAAGAAGACATCATCGAAGTGATGAAGAAGCTCATTGATATCCGTAACGGCAAAGGCGAAGTGGATGATATCGACCACCTCGGCAACCGTCGTATCCGTTCCGTAGGCGAAATGGCGGAAAACCAGTTCCGCGTTGGCCTGGTACGTGTTGAGCGTGCGGTGAAAGAGCGTCTGTCTCTGGGCGATCTGGATACCCTGATGCCTCAGGATATGATCAACGCCAAGCCGATTTCAGCAGCAGTGAAAGAGTTCTTCGGTTCCAGCCAGCTGTCTCAGTTTATGGACCAGAACAACCCGCTGTCTGAGATTACGCACAAACGTCGTATCTCTGCGCTCGGCCCAGGCGGTCTGACTCGTGAACGTGCAGGCTTTGAAGTTCGAGACGTACACCCGACTCACTACGGTCGCGTGTGTCCAATCGAAACGCCTGAAGGTCCAAACATCGGTCTGATCAACTCCCTGTCCGTGTACGCACAGACTAACGAATACGGCTTCCTTGAGACTCCGTACCGTAAAGTGACTGACGGTGTTGTAACCGACGAAATTCACTACCTGTCTGCTATCGAAGAAGGCAACTACGTTATCGCTCAGGCGAACTCCAACCTGGATGACGAAGGCCACTTTGTAGAAGATCTGGTTACCTGCCGTAGCAAAGGCGAATCCAGCTTGTTCAGCCGTGACCAGGTTGACTACATGGACGTTTCCACCCAGCAGGTGGTTTCCGTCGGTGCGTCCCTGATCCCGTTCCTGGAACACGATGACGCCAACCGTGCATTGATGGGTGCGAACATGCAACGTCAGGCCGTTCCAACTCTGCGCGCTGATAAGCCGCTGGTTGGTACCGGTATGGAACGTGCTGTTGCCGTTGACTCCGGTGTAACTGCGGTTGCTAAACGTGGCGGTACTGTTCAGTACGTGGATGCTTCCCGTATCGTTATCAAAGTTAACGAAGACGAGATGTACCCAGGTGAAGCAGGTATCGACATCTATAACCTGACCAAGTACACCCGTTCTAACCAGAACACCTGTATCAACCAGATGCCATGTGTGTCTCTGGGTGAGCCAATCGAGCGCGGCGACGTGCTGGCTGATGGCCCGTCTACCGACCTTGGTGAACTGGCGCTCGGTCAGAACATGCGCGTAGCGTTCATGCCGTGGAACGGTTACAACTTCGAAGACTCCATCCTCGTTTCCGAGCGTGTTGTTCAGGAAGACCGTTTCACCACGATCCACATTCAGGAACTGGCATGTGTGTCCCGTGACACCAAGCTGGGGCCAGAAGAGATCACCGCTGACATCCCTAACGTGGGTGAAGCTGCGCTCTCCAAACTGGATGAATCCGGTATCGTTTACATCGGTGCGGAAGTGACCGGTGGCGACATTCTGGTTGGTAAGGTAACGCCGAAAGGTGAAACCCAGCTGACGCCAGAAGAGAAGCTGCTGCGCGCTATCTTCGGTGAGAAAGCGTCTGACGTTAAAGACTCTTCTCTGCGCGTACCAAACGGTGTTTCCGGTACGGTTATCGACGTTCAGGTCTTCACCCGTGACGGCGTTGAGAAAGATAAACGTGCGCTGGAAATCGAAGAGATGCAGCTCAAACAGGCTAAGAAAGACCTGTCTGAAGAACTGCAAATCCTCGAAGCGGGTCTGTTCAGCCGTATTTATGCGGTGCTGGTTGCCGGTGGCGTTGAAGCTGAGAAGCTCGACAAACTGCCACGCGATCGCTGGCTGGAACTGGGTCTGACCGACGAAGAGAAACAAAATCAGCTGGAACAGCTGGCTGAGCAGTACGACGAACTGAAACACGAATTCGAGAAAAAACTCGAAGCGAAGCGCCGTAAAATCACTCAGGGCGACGATCTGGCACCAGGCGTGCTGAAGATTGTTAAGGTGTATCTGGCCGTTAAACGTCAGATCCAGCCTGGTGATAAGATGGCAGGTCGTCACGGTAACAAGGGTGTTATCTCCAAGATCAACCCGATCGAAGATATGCCACACGATGCTAACGGTACGCCGGTAGATATCGTACTGAACCCGCTGGGCGTACCATCGCGTATGAACATCGGTCAGATCCTTGAAACCCACCTGGGTATGGCTGCAAAAGGCATCGGCGAGAAAATCAACGCCATGCTGAAACAGCAGCAAGAAGTCGCGAAACTGCGCGAGTTCATCCAGCGTGCTTACGATCTGGGCACCGACGTTCGTCAGAAAGTTGACCTGAACACCTTCAGCGATGATGAAGTTCTGCGTCTGGCTGAGAACCTGCGTAAAGGTATGCCTATCGCAACGCCAGTATTTGACGGTGCGAAAGAGTCTGAAATCAAGGAACTGTTACAGCTGGGTGGCCTGCCGACTTCCGGTCAGATCACACTGTTCGACGGTCGTACCGGTGAGCAGTTCGAGCGCCAGGTTACCGTTGGCTACATGTACATGCTGAAACTGAACCACCTGGTCGATGACAAAATGCACGCGCGTTCTACCGGTTCTTACAGCCTGGTTACTCAGCAGCCGCTGGGTGGTAAGGCTCAGTTCGGTGGTCAGCGCTTCGGTGAGATGGAAGTGTGGGCGCTTGAAGCATACGGCGCAGCATACACCCTTCAGGAAATGCTTACCGTTAAGTCTGATGACGTGAATGGCCGTACGAAGATGTATAAAAACATCGTCGACGGTAACCATCAGATGGAACCAGGTATGCCGGAATCCTTCAACGTACTGTTGAAAGAGATCCGTTCTCTGGGTATCAACATCGAGCTGGAAGACGAGTAACTCTCGCTCAAACAGGTCACTGGTGTCGGGGTAATACCCGACACCAGATTGTGCTAACTCCGACGGGAGCAAATCCGTGAAAGACTTATTAAAGTTTCTGAAAGCGCAAACTAAAACCGAAGAGTTTGATGCGATCAAAATTGCTCTGGCTTCGCCAGACATGATCCGTTCATGGTCTTTCGGTGAAGTTAAAAAGCCGGAAACCATCAACTACCGTACGTTCAAACCTGAGCGTGACGGCCTTTTCTGTGCGCGTATTTTCGGGCCAGTAAAAGACTACGAGTGCCTGTGCGGTAAGTACAAGCGCCTGAAGCACCGTGGTGTGATCTGTGAGAAGTGCGGCGTTGAAGTGACCCAGACTAAAGTGCGTCGTGAGCGCATGGGCCACATCGAGCTGGCCTCTCCGACCGCTCACATCTGGTTCCTGAAATCTCTGCCGTCCCGTATCGGCCTGCTGCTGGATATGCCGCTGCGCGATATCGAACGTGTTCTGTACTTCGAATCTTATGTTGTGATCGAAGGCGGTATGACGAACCTGGAACGTAACCAGATTCTGACCGAAGAACAGTATCTGGACGCGCTGGAAGAGTTCGGTGACGAATTCGACGCGAAGATGGGTGCGGAAGCTATCCAGGCCCTGCTGAAGAGCATGGATCTGGAGCAAGAGTGCGAGCAGCTGCGTGAAGAGCTGAACGAAACCAACTCCGAAACCAAGCGTAAAAAGCTGACCAAGCGTATCAAACTGCTGGAAGCGTTCGTTCAGTCTGGTAACAAACCAGAGTGGATGATCCTGACCGTTCTGCCGGTTCTGCCGCCAGATCTGCGTCCGCTGGTTCCGCTGGATGGTGGTCGTTTCGCAACGTCCGATCTGAACGATCTGTATCGTCGCGTAATTAACCGTAACAACCGTCTGAAGCGCCTGCTGGATCTGGCTGCGCCAGATATCATCGTACGTAACGAAAAACGTATGTTGCAGGAAGCGGTTGATGCCCTGCTGGATAACGGTCGTCGCGGTCGTGCGATCACCGGTTCTAACAAACGTCCTCTGAAATCTTTGGCCGATATGATCAAAGGTAAGCAGGGTCGTTTCCGTCAGAACCTGCTCGGTAAGCGTGTTGACTACTCTGGTCGTTCTGTAATCACCGTAGGTCCATACCTGCGTCTGCATCAGTGCGGTCTGCCGAAGAAAATGGCACTGGAGCTGTTCAAACCGTTCATCTACGGCAAGCTGGAACTGCGTGGCCTCGCCACCACCATCAAAGCCGCTAAGAAAATGGTTGAGCGTGAAGAAGCTGTCGTTTGGGATATCCTGGACGAAGTGATCCGCGAACACCCGGTACTGCTGAACCGTGCACCAACACTGCACCGTCTGGGTATCCAGGCATTTGAGCCAGTACTGATCGAAGGTAAAGCTATCCAGCTGCACCCGCTGGTTTGTGCGGCCTATAACGCCGACTTCGATGGTGACCAGATGGCTGTTCACGTACCGCTGACGCTGGAAGCCCAGCTCGAAGCGCGTGCGCTGATGATGTCTACCAACAACATCCTGTCTCCAGCGAACGGTGAACCAATCATCGTTCCTTCTCAGGACGTTGTATTGGGTCTGTACTACATGACCCGTGACTGTGTTAACGCCAAAGGCGAAGGCATGGTGCTGACTGGCCCTAAAGAAGCTGAGCGTATTTACCGCGCTGGCCTGGCCTCTCTGCATGCGCGCGTTAAAGTGCGTATCACCGAATACGAAAAAGATGAAAACGGCGAATTCGTTGCGAAAACCAGCCTGAAAGACACGACCGTTGGCCGTGCGATTCTGTGGATGATCGTACCGAAAGGTCTGCCTTTCTCCATAGTCAACCAGGCGCTGGGCAAGAAAGCGATCTCCAAAATGCTGAACACCTGTTACCGCATTCTGGGTCTGAAGCCGACCGTTATCTTCGCTGACCAGACAATGTACACCGGCTTTGCTTATGCAGCGCGTTCAGGTGCATCTGTTGGTATTGATGACATGGTCATCCCAGAGAAGAAACACGAGATCATCTCTGAAGCGGAAGCTGAAGTTGCTGAGATCCAGGAGCAGTTCCAGTCTGGTCTGGTAACCGCGGGCGAACGCTATAACAAAGTTATCGATATCTGGGCAGCGGCGAACGATCGTGTATCCAAAGCGATGATGGATAACCTGCAAACCGAAACCGTGATTAACCGTGACGGCGTAGAAGAGCAGCAGGTTTCCTTCAACAGCATCTACATGATGGCCGACTCCGGTGCGCGTGGTTCCGCAGCACAGATTCGTCAGCTGGCAGGTATGCGTGGTCTGATGGCGAAGCCAGATGGCTCCATCATCGAAACGCCAATCACCGCGAACTTCCGTGAAGGTCTGAACGTACTCCAGTACTTCATCTCTACTCACGGTGCGCGTAAAGGTCTGGCGGATACCGCACTGAAAACAGCGAACTCCGGTTATCTGACGCGTCGTCTGGTTGACGTTGCGCAGGATCTGGTTGTTACCGAAGACGATTGTGGCACCCTCGAAGGTATCACCATGACCCCGGTTATCGAGGGTGGTGATGTTAAAGAGCCACTGCGCGATCGCGTACTGGGTCGTGTGACCGCGGAAGACATTCTGAAGCCGGGTACCGCAGACATTCTGGTTCCACGCAACACGCTGCTGCACGAGCACTGGTGTGACCTGCTGGAAGAGAACTCTGTTGACTCCGTGAAGGTGCGTTCCGTTGTATCTTGTGACACCGATTTCGGTGTGTGTGCTCACTGCTATGGTCGTGACCTGGCGCGTGGCCACATCATCAACAAAGGTGAAGCAATCGGCGTTATCGCGGCACAGTCAATCGGTGAGCCGGGTACACAGCTGACGATGCGTACGTTCCACATCGGTGGTGCGGCATCTCGTGCGGCTGCTGAATCCAGCATCCAGGTGAAAAACAAAGGTAGCATCAAGCTCAGCAACGCGAAGTCTGTTGTTAACTCCGCTGGCAAGCTGGTTGTGACCTCACGTAACACCGAGCTGAAATTGATCGACGAATTCGGTCGTACCAAAGAGAGCTATAAAGTGCCTTACGGTGCGGTTATGGCGAAAGGTGATGGCGAGCAGGTTGCCGGCGGTGAAACCGTTGCAAACTGGGATCCACACACCATGCCGGTCATCACCGAAGTAAGTGGTTTCATCCGCTTCACTGACATGATCGACGGCCAGACCATTACTCGTCAGACCGACGAGCTGACCGGTCTGTCTTCTCTGGTGGTTCTGGATTCTGCTGAACGTACTGCCGGTGGTAAAGATCTGCGTCCTGCACTGAAAATCGTTGATGCTCAGGGTAACGACGTTCTGATCCCAGGTACCGACATGCCTGCGCAGTACTTCCTGCCGGGTAAAGCGATTGTACAGCTGGAAGATGGCGTACAGATCGGTGCGGGTGATGCTCTGGCGCGTATTCCACAGGAATCCAGCGGTACCAAAGATATCACCGGTGGTCTGCCGCGCGTTGCGGACCTGTTCGAAGCACGTCGTCCGAAAGAGCCTGCGATCCTGGCAGAAATCAGCGGTATCATTTCCTTCGGTAAAGAAACCAAAGGTAAACGCCGTCTGGTCATCACTCCAGTAGATGGTAGCGAGCCGTACGAAGAGATGATTCCTAAGTGGCGTCAGCTCAACGTGTTCGAAGGTGAACGTGTAGAACGTGGTGACGTTGTTTCCGATGGTCCAGAAGCACCGCACGACATTCTGCGTCTTCGTGGCGTACACGCGGTAACGCGTTACATCACCAACGAAGTACAGGACGTTTACCGTCTGCAAGGCGTTAAGATTAACGATAAGCACATCGAAGTTATCGTTCGTCAGATGCTGCGTAAAGCAACCATCGAAAACGCGGGCAGCTCCGACTTCCTGGAAGGCGAGCAGGTTGAATACTCACGCGTCAAGATCGCGAACCGCGAGCTGGAAGCGAACGGCAAAGTCAGTGCGACCTACGCACGTGACCTGCTGGGTATCACCAAAGCCTCTCTGGCAACCGAGTCCTTCATCTCCGCAGCATCGTTCCAGGAGACCACGCGTGTCCTGACCGAAGCAGCTGTAGCGGGTAAACGTGATGAACTGCGCGGTCTGAAAGAGAACGTTATCGTGGGTCGTCTGATCCCGGCAGGTACTGGTTATGCGTACCACCAGGATCGTATGCGTCGTCGCGCAGCAGGCGAACTGCCAGCTGCACCGCAGGTGACTGCGGAAGATGCATCGGCGAGCCTGGCAGAACTGCTGAACGCAGGTCTGGGTGGTTCCGACAACGAGTAATCGTTGATGCAGCCAAATAAAAAACCCGCTTCGGCGGGTTTTTTTTTGCCGGGTATCCGGCTTACGATCGCAAAAACCGTTATTAGTTAATCAACGGCAACCGGCGATAAAGCTCAATCATATCGCCCGCCAAATCCTGGATAACCATCGCGTTCATCAGGTGATCCTGAGAGTGGACGGTGATTAGATTCACCGGCAGCTTTCCGGTGCCTTCATCAAAACCGATCAGCTGCGTCTGTATAGTGTGAGCATGCTTAACGTATTCGCGCGACTCTTCCATCGCTTTTTCGGCTTCGTCAAAATCGCCTTTGCGCGCCATCTGCAATGCGGTCAGGGCTGCACTGCGCGCCGCACCTGCGTTGACCAGCAGCTCCATAATCGTCGTTTCTAAATCGTCCACGGATCACTCCAGCAGTTTGAGGGCTTTATCCAGTACGGCATCGCCTTTCATCATGCCGTAATCCATCATGTCGATAACCGCGACCTTCTTGCCCAGCGGTTCAGCCTGCGCCTGGAGTTTTGCCAGTTCGTATTTCACCTGTGGCCCCAGTAATACGACGTCGGCGCTGGCAATATTGTCTTTAAATTCCGCGACCGGGACGGCTTTGATCGTGACTTCCACCCCTTTTTTTTGCGCGGCATCTTTCATTCGTTGAACCAGCATGCTGGTCGACATTCCCGCTGCACAGCATAAAACAATGTTCTTCATAGTCAGCCTCGATGTACATGTGTTTATTGATAATTATCCCGTGCAGTCGGCTTCAACAACCGGTTTACCGCGATTGTGTGTCTGGCATCACAAAGAAATCAGCAATTTTCTGAAACCGGTTACAATTTTGTGGCAGAACAGAATATGCCCGTCGAAACGGGCATTAAAAAAGGAAAGGGGATTAGTCGGAGGAGGTGAGCAGGATGCGGTTTTTGCCCTGCTGTTTAGCTTTGTAGAGCGCGCCATCGACGCTGGCAACGAACTTATCCAGCGGCTCAAAATGCCATTCGCCAAGCCCGGCGCTAAAGGTGACGTGCAGATTATCTTCCCGCCAGACGCGGTTTTGCACGGCGAGTCGCCAGCTTTCCAACAGTTCAAGAGAGGAGTCGAACATCTCCGTGGTGAAGATCACGGCGAACTCTTCGCCCCCATAGCGATAAACCGACACGTTTTGCGGCTGCATCACCTGCAAGCCTTCCCGCGCGACGCTGCGCAGAACGATATCGCCGCTCAAATGACCCCAGGTGTCATTGATGGATTTGAAGTTATCAATATCCACCAGCGCCAGCATAAACGGCTGATGGTTTTCGAGAAGGGCAGCCACGTCGCTGTCAAAGGCGCGGCGGTTTTTACAGCCGGTGAGCGCATCGTGCGTGGCCTGGCGAACATAGGCCTCCTCACGCTCTTTATTGCTCTGGATGGTATGGCTGAGCATTGCTTCAAGGCGCGGTGCCTGACTGACATCCCCGGTTTTTATTGCGTTGATGATGTTCATCAGCACGGTACGGGAGGCATGACGCAGGTACAGACCAAACAGAACGATAATCAGCGCGGCCAGCGCAAATCCCCAGCCCACAATCGTGGTCTCATGGCGGGTAGTCTCGCTGAGCGTCGCGTTCGATACGCGGTAAATCACGAACCAGTCCGGGTTGGTGAAGGAGTAGTAGTAATACCAGGTCTTCGTTTTCTTGTCGTAAATATGCCCCTCGCCGCTGGTCATTTTGTCCATCAGCGCTTCGCTCACGTACTGCTTAAACAGCGCGCCGGTATCCGGGTGTAACACCACGGCACCGTCGCGCTCGACGACAAAAAATTCACCCTGAACCGGGGCCACCATCTGACGCAGGGTATAGCCCATCGAGGTCAGGTCCAGGTGAAACGCGAGCGAGCCTTTGAGCCGTCCTTCCGGGGAAATAACCGGCTTATAGACAGTTACCGTCGGATGCTCGGTGAAATAGTCCAGATAAGGATGGGTATAGTGGCTGAAGGTGCTGGCTTCAGCCTGCCCGACAAACCACGGGCGCGTACGGGCATCGTAGCCCTTACTTTTCTCCGTCAGGCGCACTTCCGGCGCGCGCAGGTAGTGCCCCTCGGTGTCGGCCAGCGAAATAGAGGAGACCGACGGCATCAAGTTTTGCAGATGCATTAACACCTGCAACCCCTCTTCGGGATTGGCAACAACCGTCTGATCCAGCCGGTTATTGCGCGCGAAGAAGGTCGCCGCGCGCCCCAGAATGTAGTCGTTCTCCCGCAGGATAGATTCGGTATAGTTCACCGCCAGGTTATGGGTGAAGTTGCCGTTAATCTTATGATAATCATCGAGAAAATCATTCCGTTGAGTCAGCATGATAAACGCAGCGATCAGGCCAAAGCTGAATAATATCCCTGCGAAGCTAACCATGATTGGCCTGGTGAACGAGAGTTTTTTGGTATGAAGTGCCATGAGTCTTGCATCTGTCCAGATGAGGTAAAACGTGAGTGCAACTGATCTCCCTTCAGCATAGTCGTTGCCGCCATGCTGATGACGAATTATACAAAATCTTGTCCCCGGCGAGATGATTTTGCTTAAGAAAAATTGATTAATTCAAATTTTCTTAAGTGTGGGCAGGGGGCAGGGCGAAACGAGGAAGAAGCTTTTCGCCCTGGTCAGCGTCCGTTGCTGACGAAGCAAGAATAAAAAAACCGGGCGCTGCACGGCAATCACCCGGTTTTGAACTTACGAGGCGGCTCGTAGAGTTTCTATGTTATTACATCCCCTTTCAGCGCGGTTGCGAGGCTCTTCCCAGCCAGCTGTCCCAGTCTTTCCACACCGGCTGCAACCCCTGCGCCGCCAGCGCGTCGGCAACGGCTTCCGGGCGTCGGTCGTCATGCGGGGCAAACTGCTCCAGCTCAGGATGGTTATCGGCGTAACCGCCCGGCTGCGTTTTGGAAAAGGCGCTCACGTTGTTAATGGCAAGGGGGATCACGCGGTCGCGAAACGCTGGCGATTCACGCGTGGAGAGCGACAGTTCGACCTCCGGGGCGAGCAGGCGAAACGCGCAGATGGTCTGCACCAGCTGGCGTTCATCCATCAGCGACGCAGGCTCAATGCCCCCAGCACAGGGCCGCAGGCGCGGGAAAGAGACCGAGTAGCGGCTTTGCCAGTAGTGCTGCTGTAGCCAGAGCAGGTGCTCCGCCACCATATAGCAATCCACCCGCCAGCTGTCGGACAGCCCGCTCACCGCCCCCAGACCGATTTTGTCGATCCCTGCTCGCCCGAGCCGGTCCGGCGTTTCCAGCCTGAAGAAGAAATCCTGCTTTTTGCCCTTCAGGTGATGCCGGGCGTACATCGCCTCGTGATAGGTTTCCTGATAGACCATCACCCCGTCCAGCCCCAGCGTTTTCAGCTCCGCGTATTCGTCCTGAGACAGCGGCTGCACCTCCATCTGTAGCGACGCAAATTCCCGCCGTATCGCCGGGAGATGCTGGCGAAAATAGTCCATCCCCACCTTTCCCTGATGCTCGCCGGTCACCAGCAGCAGATGCTCAAACCCCATCTCGCGGATGGCTGCACACTCCCGTGCAATCTCATGCGCATCGAGCGTCTTGCGCTTGATGCGGTTGCTCATGGAAAAGCCGCAGTAGGTGCAGTCGTTGGCGCACAGGTTGGAAAGATAAAGCGGCACGTAGAAGCTCACCGTGTTGCCAAAACGCTGGCGGGTGAGCCGCTGCGCCCGCTGGGCCATCGGTTCCAGATACGCGCTGGCCGCCGGAGAGAGCAGGGCCATCATGTCGTCGCGGGACGGGTGACGGGCCGCTAACGCCCGCTCCACGTCCGCCGGGGTTTTGCCGTTGATGCGCAGGCGAATATCGTCCCAGTCGAGCTGCCGCCAGCGGTCGGTAAAGGTGGTCATCAGAAGGCCTCCAGAAAACCGGTCAGCGGGCTGGTGGCCTGCGCCTGCGCGCTGCGCGAGCCGGGACCGGACTCCCGCGCCAGCAGCCCCGCCTCAACCGCCAGGCGAAACGCGCGCGCCATCGTCACCGGATCGTCAGCCACCGCAATGGCGGTGTTCACCAGCACCGCGTCGGCCCCCATCTCCAGCGCCTGCGCGGCGTGGCTCGGCACGCCAATCCCCGCGTCAACCACTACCGGCACCGTCGCCTGTTCGATGACGATCTCCAGCATCGCCCGGGTTTCCAGCCCCTGGTTGGAGCCAATCGGCGCGCCCAGCGGCATTACCGCCGCGCAGCCGACCTCTTCCAGCCGCTTGCACAGCACCGGATCGGCGCCGCAGTAGGGCAGCACCGTAAAGCCCTGTTTGACGAGCGCTTCCGCCGCTTTCAGGGTTTCAATCGGATCGGGCAGCAGCCAGCGGGCGTCCGGGTGGATCTCCAGCTTCAGCCAGTGCGTGCCCAGCGCTTCTCGCGCCAGCTGCGCGGCAAAAATGGCCTCTTCCGCCGTTTTGGCGCCGGACGTGTTCGGCAGAAGCGTCACCCCCGCCGCCAGCAGCGGCGCGAGGATCGCATCGCCGTGGTTGCGCAGGTCAACGCGCTTCATCGCCAGCGTCACCAGCTGGCTGCCGCTCTCGCGGATGGCGTCTACCATCAGCTGCGGTGAGGCGAATTTTCCGGTGCCGGTAAAGAGGTGTGAATCAAAGGTTTTGTCGGCAATACGTAACATCTCAACCCCCTGCGATAACCTGAAAAAGCAGGATGCTGTCGCCTTCGCTCACCTGCTGATGTTCCCACCGCTCGCGCGGCAGGATCTGTTGATTTAGCGCCAGCGCAGTGCCCGGCTTAAGCTGGCGCAGCCTGTCGAGAAGCGTCGCCACGCTCAGCCCGTCATCGCACGTCATCGGCTCATCGTTAAAGAGAATGCGCATGGTGGCCTCCGCATACAGGACAGTGGCTGGTCCGGTGCAGGGCCAGGTGCCGCCAGCCGCCGGAGCGGGCGTCGAACAGGCGCAGCGTATTACGCTCCGTGTCCATCCCGCAGAGCAGCTTGATGGCTTCCAGCGCCTGAAGCGTTCCCATCACGCCCACCACCGGGCCAAGAATGCCCGCCGTGCGGCAGTTGCGCTCCGGCTCGGCGTCGTCTGGCCACAGGCAGCGGTAACATCCCTGCGCCCACGGCGGCGTCAGCACCATGAGCTGCCCGCCGAAACCCACCGCGCTGGCGGTCACCAGCGGGGTGTTCTGCGCCACGCAGGCGGCGTTAATGGCCTGCCGCGTAGCCATGTTGTCGGTGCAGTCCAGAACCACATCCGCACGCGCCACCTCGCGACGCAGGTTTTCGCCGTGAAGGCGCTCCTGAAGGGCAATCAGCTGGATATCCGGGTTCAGCTGGTTCAGCCGCTGCCGGGTGACCTGCGCCTTCGGCTGGTTAACATCGTCCGTGGTAAAAAGGATCTGGCGTTGCAGGTTGCTGAGGTGAACCTCATCGTCGTCCGCCAGCACCAGCGTGCCCACACCCGCACCCGCCAGATACAGTGCGGCCGGTGCGCCTAAGCCCCCCAGACCGACAATCAGCACCCGGCTGGCGAGCAGCGTTTGCTGCCCGTCAATGGCGATATCCTCCAGCAGGATCTGGCGACTGTAGCGCATAAAATCACGATCGTTCATCACCCGCTCCTGCCAGCGTTAACAGCTGTGCGGTGGCTGCCTGCCAGTCAGCGGCCTGCGTGATGGCGCTGACCACGGCGATACTTCCCACGCCGGTTTCCAGCACCGCCGGGGCGCGTTCAAGGCTAATGCCGCCGATGGCGACGGTCGGGTAATCGGCCAGACGCTCGATATGGCGAGCAAGCTGCGCCAGACCCTGCGGCGCCGACGGCATCTGCTTGGTCTGCGTCGGGAAGACGTGGCCGAGGGCGATATAGGACGGACGCGCGGCGAGGGCGATATCAATCTCCATGTCGTCGTGCGTCGACACGCCGAGCCGCAGCCCCGCCTCGCGAATGGCGCTCAGATCGGTGGTCTCCAGATCTTCCTGACCCAGATGCACGCCGTAAGCGCGGTGCTTAATCGCCAGCCGCCAGTAGTCGTTGATAAACAGGCGGGCGCTGTACTGCCGTCCCAGCGCAACGGCGGCGACCACGTCGGCCTCTACCTCGTCATCGCGCTTATCCTTGATGCGCAGCTGAAGGGTGCGAACGCCGGCCTTTAGCAGACGCTCAATCCACATCACGCTGTCCACCACCGGGTAAAGGCCGAGCCGGAAGGGAACCGTTGGGAAATCGGGCTGGTACATTACGCCTCCTCTTTTTTGAGGTAGATCTCGCCGCCCTTCGCGCGGAAGTTCGTGGACATATCCGCCATTCCCACCTCGATGGCCTGGGCGGCGGCGTAGTCGCGCACCTCCTGGCTGATTTTCATCGAGCAGAATTTTGGCCCGCACATGGAGCAGAAGTGCGCCACTTTGCCGGACTCCTGCGGCAGGGTTTCGTCGTGATAAGCGCGGGCGGTGAACGGGTCGAGGGCCAGGTTGAACTGATCTTCCCAGCGGAATTCAAAGCGTGCCTTCGACATGGCGTTATCGCGGATTTGCGCCCCCGGATGGCCCTTCGCCAGATCCGCCGCGTGGGCGGCGATTTTGTAGGTGATCAGCCCCTGCTTCACGTCCTCTTTGTTCGGCAGGCCGAGGTGCTCTTTCGGCGTCACGTAGCAGAGCATCGCGCAGCCAAGCCAGCCGATCATCGCCGCGCCAATCCCGGAGGTGAAGTGGTCGTAGCCCGGCGCGATATCAGTGGTCAGCGGCCCAAGCGTGTAGAACGGCGCTTCGTGGCAGTGCTCCAGCTCTTCGGTCATGTTGCGGCGGATCATCTGCATCGGCACGTGTCCCGGGCCTTCAATCATCACCTGCACGTCATACTCCCAGGCGATTTTGGTCAGCTCGCCCAGGGTATGCAGCTCGGCAAACTGCGCTTCGTCGTTGGCGTCCTGAATCGAGCCGGGGCGCAGGCCGTCGCCCAGCGACAGCGAGACATCGTAGGCCGCGCAGATTTCGCAAATCTCGCGGAAATGTTCGTAGAGGAAGTTTTCCTGATGATGGGACAGGCACCATTTCGCCATGATCGAGCCGCCGCGCGAGACAATCCCGGTCAGGCGTTTCGCGGTCATCGGCACGTAGCGCAGCAGCACGCCCGCGTGGATGGTGAAGTAATCCACCCCCTGTTCGGCCTGCTCCAGCAGCGTATCGCGGAAGGCCTCCCAGGTGAGGTTTTCCGCGATGCCGTTCACTTTTTCCAGCGCCTGATAAATCGGGACGGTGCCGATCGGAACCGGGCTGTTACGCAAAATCCACTCGCGGGTTTCGTGGATGTAACGCCCGGTGGAGAGATCCATCACCGTGTCCGCGCCCCAGCGGGTTGACCACACCAGCTTTTCCACCTCCTCTTCGATAGACGACGTCACGGCAGAGTTACCGATGTTGGCGTTCACCTTCACGAGGAAGTTGCGGCCAATAATCATCGGCTCGGATTCCGGGTGGTTGATATTGGCGGGGATAATGGCGCGCCCGGCGGCCACTTCGTCACGCAAAAACTCCGGGGTGATATTTTCCGGCAGGCGCGCGCCAAAGCCCTCGCCCGGATGCTGGTGGCGCAGCACCTCGCTGCGGATGCGCTCGCGGCCCATGTTCTCGCGGATGGCGATGAACTCCATCTCTGGGGTCACGATCCCCTGACGGGCGTAGTGCAGCTGGGTCACGCGTTTGCCCGCTCTGGCGCGTTTTGGCGTCAGCAGGCCGGTAAAGCGCAGTTCGTCCAGACCGTCGTCAGCAAGGCGTTCCTTGGTATACGCGGAGCTTTGCTCGTTTAGCGCCTCGCTATCGGCGCGGGCGTCAATCCACGGCTGGCGCAGCTTTGCCAGCCCCTGCTGCACGTTAATCGCCACCTCAGGGTCGCCGTAGGGGCCGGAGGTGTCGTACACCGGGATTGCTTCGTTCTCTTCAAACTGCGGGTGCTCTTTGCTGCCGCTGATAAGGGTAGGGCTTAGCTGGATCTCACGCATCGGCACGCGAATATCCGCCCGGGAGCCGGTAATGTAGATCCGTTTTGAGTTGGGGAAAGCGGTGCCTTCCAGGGTGTCGATGAAGCGTTGTGCGTTTGCGCGCTGTTCGCGGCGGGTCAGTTTTGTGGCAGACATAGCTCATTCCAAAAGTGAAGGACGTGGCTTGTCAGACGACGGATGAAGCAAGAGGAGATCGCCCGAGGGCGATACAACAGCAGATAGACTCTTGTTCCCTTCGCAGGTATTAGCCTGATCAGGTTCCGCGGATCCCGAATTAACGGTCTCAGCCTGCGTTTTGGTAACGCTAGGCACTCCGACAAGAAATTTACACGTTATCCTTCAAGCTGCCTCTTTGTTGGCTGCCTTCGTTCACCCCGGTCACTTACTTATGTAAGCTCCCGGGGATTCACTCAGTTGCCGCCGCGATGCAGCATGAATGATTTCGTGTAATACCCCCTCCGAAGAGGGGCGAATGTTTGTAAACTACTCGTTAACGACTCAGAACTCAAGCGGGTGGCGCGACGTTCTCTTCGTTGCCGAGCTTCAGATTGTTATCCAGCGCCAGGCAGATAAGCTTATCCTCCAGCGTGAAGCGCTCTTCCAGCGCCTCGCCCAGATCGGACAGCGCCTGCTGGAACTCAAGATAGTTATCGTGATCGATAGCGTTCTCAAGCGTGGAGTCGTAGTAATCCATAATCTGCTGGGTATTGTCCTCCAGCTGCGGATAAAGCCTCGACGCGGTTAATGCGAGACCTGTGCCTTCCATTTCGCGGATAATGCGCTCATAAATATTGAAATGGCCGTCGGACAGGTAGTCGACCAGGCTCTGACAAAAATCATCCAGCGCTTTTTCGTTCAGACGCATGTAGGATTCTTTGCCAGGCTTAATACCGACCAGATTGTAATAAGCAACGAGCAGATGCTTGCGCACATGTAGCCAGCGATCCACCAGTGTGTTACTTCCTCCAACGCGCTCTGTAAGGCTTTCTAGCTGGTTTAACATGTTCGACTCCACAAGGTTTAGAATTAACTCTGCGTACCCAAAATGTAATCACAATGCTAACAACATGTCAGTGAAGCGAAGGTAGTGCAATAGATATGGATCGTATTATTGAAAAATCAGATCGCGGCTGGTGGTTAGTCTGCCACGAACAAAAATTATGGCTTCCTGCGGGCGAAATCCCGTTTGGCGCGGCGGACACGTTCGATCTGGTGGGGCAACCTGCGCTCAGGATCGGCGAGTGGCAGGGCGAGCCGGTATGGCTGGTTCAGCAGGCGCGCCGTCAGGATATGGGATCCGTTCGCCAGGTGCTCGATCTGGATGTCGGGCTGTTCCAGCTTGCCGGTCGCGGCGTGCAGCTCGCGGAGTTCTACCGCTCGCACAAATACTGCGGCTACTGCGGCCACACCATGCACCCGAGCAAAACCGAGTGGGCGATGCTGTGCAGCCACTGCCGCGAACGCTACTACCCGCAAATTGCCCCGTGCATCATTGTCGCCATTCGTCGTGATGATTCCATTTTGCTGGCGCAGCACACACGCCATCGCAACGGCGTGCATACCGTGCTGGCCGGGTTCGTCGAAGTGGGCGAAACGCTGGAGCAGGCGGTCGCGCGCGAAGTGATGGAAGAGAGCGGCATCAAGGTGAAAAACCTGCGCTACGTCACCTCTCAGCCGTGGCCCTTCCCGCAGTCGCTAATGACCGCCTTTATGGCTGAATACGACAGCGGCGAGATCGTCATCGACCAGAAAGAGCTGCTGTCGGCGGACTGGTATCGCTACGACGATTTACCCCTGCTACCGCCGCCGGGCACCGTGGCGCGTCGCTTAATTGAAGATACTGTGGCAATGTGTCGGGCCGAGTATGAGTAATGTTACACTGGAGCCATGACGCTTAAGGAACTGCAAAAATGACCGAACTGAAGAACGATCGTTATCTGCGTGCGCTGCTGCGCCAGCCCGTTGATATCACCCCCGTGTGGATGATGCGCCAGGCAGGCCGCTATCTGCCAGAGTACAAAGCCACGCGCGCGCAGGCGGGCGATTTCATGTCGCTGTGCAAAAACGCCGAGCTGGCCTGCGAAGTGACGCTCCAGCCGCTGCGCCGTTTTCCGCTGGATGCTGCGATCCTCTTCTCGGACATTCTGACCATTCCTGATGCGATGGGCCTCGGCCTCTATTTCGAAACCGGCGAAGGCCCGCGCTTTACCTCGCCTGTCAGAAGTAAAGCCGACGTCGATAAGCTGCCGATCCCCGATCCGGAAGACGAGCTGGGCTACGTGATGAACGCGGTGCGTACCATTCGCCGCGAGCTGAAAGGCGAAGTGCCGCTGATTGGCTTCTCCGGCAGCCCGTGGACGCTGGCGACCTACATGGTGGAAGGCGGCAGCAGCAAAGCCTTCACCCTGATCAAAAAGATGATGTACGCCGAGCCGCTGGCCCTGCACGCGCTGCTCGACAAGCTGGCGAAGAGCGTCACCCTCTATCTCAACGCGCAAATCAAAGCGGGCGCGCAGTCGGTGATGATTTTCGACACCTGGGGCGGCGTGCTGACCGGGCGTGATTATCAGCAGTTCTCGCTCTACTACATGCACAAAATCGTCGATGGCCTGCTGCGTGAAAACGAAGGCCGTCGCGTACCGGTGACGCTGTTCACCAAAGGCGGCGGTCAGTGGCTCGAAGCGATGGCGGCGACCGGCTGCGATGCGCTGGGTCTCGACTGGACCACCGACATTGCCGATGCGCGCCGTCGCGTGGGCGACAAAGTGGCGCTACAGGGCAATATGGATCCGTCTATGCTCTACGCGCAGCCTGCGCGCATCGAAGAAGAGGTGGCAACCATTCTGGCCGGTTTTGGTCAGGGCGAAGGCCACGTCTTTAACCTCGGTCACGGCATCCATCAGGATGTCCCGCCAGAACACGCTGGCGCCTTTGTGGAGGCAGTACACCGACTTTCTGCGCAATATCACAAGTAAGGAGTGGTTATGGATCTCGCGTCATTACGCGCTCAACAAATCGAGCTGGCCTCATCGGTTATCCGGGAAGATCGCCTGGATACGGACCCACCGCAGTACATTGGCGGCGCGGACGTGGGGTTTGAGCAGGGCGGTGAAGTGACGCGAGCGGCGATGGTGCTGCTGAAGTATCCCTCTCTTGAGCTGGTGGAGTACAAAGTCGCGCGTATCGCCACCACCATGCCGTACATCCCCGGCTTTCTCTCTTTCCGTGAATATCCCGCGCTGCTGGCAGCGTGGGAGCAACTCTCGCAAAAACCTGACCTGCTGTTCGTTGACGGACACGGGATCTCGCACCCGCGGCGCTTAGGCGTTGCCAGCCACTTTGGTCTGCTGGTGGATGTACCGACAATAGGCGTGGCGAAAAAGCGTCTGTGTGGCGCATTCGAACCGCTCTCCGCCGAGCCCGGCGCACTCGCGCTGCTGATGGATAAAGGCGAGCAGCTGGCCTGGGTCTGGCGCAGCAAAGCGCGGTGCAACCCACTGTTTATTGCCACCGGCCATCGCGTCAGCACGGACAGCGCGCTGGCGTGGGTGCAGCGCTGGATGAGAGGCTACCGTTTACCCGAGCCGACGCGCTGGGCAGACGCGGTGGCGTCCGCGCGTCCGGCATTCGTTCGTTGGCAGGAAATTCAGCGATGATTCAGGTAAACTGCGGCTAATTTTCGATTCGAGACATCATCATGTTACAAAACCCAATTCACCTGCGCCTTGAGAAGCTGGAAAGCTGGCAGCACGTCACCTTTATGGCTTGCCTGTGCGAGCGCATGTATCCCAACTACGCCGCCTTCTGCAAGCAGACGGGCTTTGGGGATGGCTTTATCTATCGCCGCATCCTGGACCTCATCTGGGAAACGCTGACGGTGAAAGACGCGAAGGTGAACTTCGACTCCCAGCTTGAGAAGCTGGAAGAAGCCATTCCTGCGGCAGATGATTTTGACCTGTATGGTGTCTACCCGGCTATCGATGCCTGCGTCGCGTTAAGCGAACTGATCCATTCCCGCCTGAGCGGTGAAACCCTGGAGCACGCGATCGAGGTCAGTAAGGCTTCGATTACTTCCGTGGCGATGCTGGAAATGACCCAGGAAGGTCGGGAAATGACCGACGAAGAGCTGCGCGCGAACCCGGCGGTTGAACAAGAATGGGACATTCAGTGGGAAATATTCCGACTTTTGGCCGACTGTGAAGAACGCGACATTGAGCTGATAAAAGGGCTGCGCGCGGACTTACGTGAGGCGGGCGAGAGCAATATTGGTATAATTTTTAACCAATGAGACAACAAAACGTGATTTAACGCCTGTTTTGTCACTCCTCGACTCTTCCCTTTCGCCCCCGGACTGGTCTACATTTGGGGGGCGAAAAAAAGTGGCTATCGGTGCGTGTATGCAGGAGAGTGCTTTTTTGGCATTTTCGTCGCACTCGATGCTTAGCAAGCGATAAACACATTGAAAGGATAACTTATGAACAAGACTCAACTGATTGATGTAATTGCGGACAAGGCTGATCTGTCTAAAGTGCAGGCTAAAGCTGCTCTGGAATCTACCCTGGCTGCTATTACTGAGTCTCTGAAAGAAGGCGATGCTGTACAACTGGTTGGTTTCGGTACCTTCAAAGTGAACCACCGCGCTGAGCGTACTGGCCGCAACCCGCAGACCGGTAAAGAAATCAAAATCGCCGCAGCTAACGTGCCGGCATTTGTTTCTGGTAAAGCACTGAAAGACGCTGTTAAGTAAGACGCGTGGCAGTGAACAGTTTTAACAGAGGGGCGGTAACGCCCCTTTTGTCTGTCTGGCGCGGCGTATTCGCGCTGGCAGGCGTGCTGTTGCTCTCTGCGTGTAGCCATGACTCCTCCCTGCCACCCTTTACCGCCAGCGGCTACGCTGACAACCAGGGCGCCGTCAGGATGTGGCGTAAAGACTCCGGCGACGAAGTCCATCTTCTCTCCGCCTTCAGCCCGTGGCATAGCGGAAGCACCTCCACTGCCGAGTATCGCTGGCAGGGCGACAGCCTCTCGCTTATCGAGCTGAATATCTACAGTAAGACCCCCGAACATGTGAAAGTGCGTTTTGACGATCGCGGCGACCTGAGCTTTATGCAGCGCGAAGTGAGCGGCCAAAAACAGCAGCTTTCGAGCGATCAAATCGCCCTCTATAAATATCGAGCCGAACAGATCCGCCAGACCAGCGATGCGCTCCGTCTGGGACGCGTGGTGCTGCGCCAGGGGCGCTGGCATAACGATGGCACGGTTACCACCTGCGAAGGGCAGACCGTGAAGCCGGATCTCGAATCCTGGGCGACGGAACACATTCAGCGTCGTCAGCGTCATTCTTCAATGGACGTGAGCGTGGCGTGGCTTGAAGCGCCGGAAGGCTCTCAGCTGCTGCTGGTGGCGAACGAAGATTTCTGCACCTGGCAGCCGACAGAAAAAAGCTTCTGAGTTCTTTGGATTAAGCCGGATTACGCTAACGCTTATCCGGCCTACGAACGATCCCCTCTCCCTTAGGGAGAGGGCTAGGGTGAGGGTCAGGAAACGATTACTCGCCCTGCTCACGCGCAATCGCGCGATAACCAATATCCTGGCGGCTGAAGCTGCCGTTCCAGTGAATATCCGCCATCAGCGCATACGCGCGTTTCTGCGCTTCCGCTACGGTATGGCCCAGCGCGGTAGAGCACAGCACGCGCCCGCCGTTGGTCAACACGCGATCGTCATCAGCCAGTTTTGTTCCCGCATGGAACACCTTCCCGCCGTCTACTTCTTCCAAAGGCAGGCCGTGGATCTCATCGCCGGTGCTGTAATTGCCTGGGTATCCCCCCGCAGCAATTACCACGCCCAGAGAAGCACGCTCGTCCCATTCGGAGGTCTTCTCGTCCAGTTTGCCTTCGCAGGCGGCCAGGCAAAGATCCACCAGATCCGACTTCATGCGCAGCATGATCGGCTGGGTTTCCGGATCGCCGAAGCGGCAGTTGAACTCAATCACCTTCGGATTGCCCTGCTTGTCGATCATCAGCCCGGCATACAGGAAACCGGTGTAGGTATTCCCCTCGGCGGCCATCCCTTTTACGGTAGGCCAGATGATGCGATCCATTGTGCGCTGATGCACCTCGTCCGTTACGACCGGGGCAGGGGAGTAAGCGCCCATACCGCCAGTGTTCGGGCCTGAATCACCGTTGCCCACGCGCTTATGATCCTGGCTGGTGGCCATCGGCAGGACGTGCTCGCCGTCAACCATTACGATAAAGCTCGCCTCTTCGCCATCGAGGAACTCTTCGATCACGATGCGATGCCCCGCGTCGCCAAACGCGTTGCCTGCCAGCATATCCTGCACGGCGGCTTCGGCCTCTTCGAGCGTCATCGCCACGATCACGCCTTTCCCGGCAGCCAGGCCGTCGGCCTTAATCACAATCGGTGCGCCTTTCTCGCGCAGGTAGGCCAGCGCGGGCTCCACTTCCGTGAAGTTTTGATACTCTGCGGTCGGGATGTTGTGGCGCGCGAGGAAATCTTTGGTGAAGGCCTTAGAGCCTTCCAGCTGCGCTGCACCCTCCGTTGGGCCGAAGATTTTCAGGCCAGCCGCGCGGAAGGCATCAACCACGCCAATCACCAGCGGGGCTTCCGGGCCAACGATAGTCAGATCGATCTTCTCGCTTTGGGCAAAGTCCAGCAGGGCCGGGATATCGGTCACGCCGATAGCCACGTTCTGCAAGGCAGGCTCCAGCGCCGTACCGGCGTTACCCGGCGCGACAAAAACGGTCTTAACCTGCGGCGACTGCGCTGCTTTCCACGCCAGGGCGTGCTCGCGTCCGCCGTTACCAATCACTAGTACTTTCATTCTGTGCTCCGGGAATTAATGGCGGAAGTGGCGCATGTCGGTGAAGATCATTGCGATACCGTGTTCGTCGGCTGCGGCAATAACCTCGTCGTCGCGAATAGAACCGCCCGGCTGGATCACGCAGGTAATGCCTACTGCTGCCGCAGCATCAATACCGTCGCGGAACGGGAAGAAGGCGTCAGAGGCCATCGCGGAGCCTTTCACTTCCAGACCTTCATCACCTGCTTTAATACCGGCAATCTTCGCGGAGTACACGCGGCTCATCTGGCCTGCGCCTATCCCGATGGTCATATTCTCTTTCGCATACACGATGGCGTTGGATTTCACGAACTTCGCGACTTTCCAGCAGAACAGCGCGTCACGCAGCTCCTGCTCGGTTGGCTGACGTTTGGTCACCACGCGCAGGTCGGCTTCTGTCACCATCCCCAGATCGCGATCCTGAACCAGCAGACCGCCGTTCACACGTTTGAAGTCCAGCCCCGGCACGCGCTCTGCCCACTGGCCGCAGACCAGCACGCGAACGTTCTGTTTTGCGGAGGTGATTTTCAGGGCGTCTTCCGTGGCGGATGGCGCGATGATCACTTCAACAAACTGGCGGGAGATAATCGCCTGCGCGGTTTCCGCATCCAGCTCGCGGTTAAAGGCAATAATGCCGCCGAACGCGGAGGTCGGGTCGGTTTTATAGGCGCGGTCGTAAGCATCAAGAATAGAGTTGCTTACCGCCACGCCGCACGGGTTGGCGTGTTTAACGATAACGCAGGCTGGTTCGCTGAACTCTTTCACGCATTCCAGCGCCGCGTCGGTGTCCGCGATGTTGTTATAGGAGAGCGCTTTGCCCTGAACCTGTGTTGCGGTGGCAACGGACGCTTCTTTTACCTCTTCTTCTATATAGAAGGCAGCCTGCTGATGGCTGTTCTCGCCGTAACGCATATCCTGCTTTTTAATGAAGTTCAGATTCAGGGTGCGCGGGAATCGGCCGGAAGGATCTTTGCTTTCGCCGTGATAGGCCGGGACCAGGCTACCGAAGTAGTTGGCGATCATGCTGTCGTATGCGGCGGTGTGTTCGAAAGCTTTAATAGCGAGGTCGAAACGGGTGGACAGCGTCAGGGAGGCGTCGTTGGCATCCATTTCATTAATAATGGCGTTGTAGTCGCTGCTCTTTACAACGATGGCCACATCTTTATGGTTCTTGGCGGCGGAGCGCACCATGGTCGGGCCGCCAATATCGATATTCTCAACGGCGTCTTCCAGAGAGCATCCTTCACGGGCTACGGTCTGGGCGAACGGATAAAGGTTAACGACAACCATATCGATCGGCGCGATCCCGTGCTGATCCATAATGCCGTCATCCTGACCGCGACGGCCCAGGATGCCGCCATGCACTTTTGGATGCAGGGTCTTCACGCGTCCATCCATCATTTCCGGGAAACCGGTGTAATCGGACACTTCGGTTACCGGCAGGCCTTTATCTGCTAACAGGCGAGCAGTGCCGCCAGTAGAAAGCAGCTCTACACCACGTGCAGAAAGTGCCTGAGCGAATTCGACGATACCGGCTTTATCAGAAACACTGAGCAGCGCGCGGCGGATTGGACGACGTTGTTGCATGGTAAATCCCCTGGATTTCACGATTACAGAGAGCGTTAGATGAATTTTCCCCAAAAAAACTCAGCTAACACCCCTTACGGGACATCCTTGTTAAGCGCGAGCATTTTAACGAAAACGTTTGCGCATCGCTCGTGATTTTTCACTTTTTCGCAGCATTGTGGATAACTCTGTGTGTAAAAAGGTATAAGGCGGGGTTTTGCTGTGGAATGCAGCAGTCAGTCATTTTTCTGTCATTTTTCTATTGCGGCCTCCGGAGAACTCCCTATAATGCGCCTCC
>NZ_JAKCMV010000050.1 GCF_021440515.1 Enterobacter asburiae
CGAGTTTTTCGACTTTAGAGCCCGCTTTCATCAGGCACTCAAGAAACACCTGCATCCCGGCGGTCAGACGTTCGTCAGCGGTGGCGTCCGCCATCGCCTGGCTGTCCTGCCAGATATCCAGCGCGCTCAGCTCAGAGACCGGGCTTAGGTTGATTTTTTCAAACAGAGAGGTATAAACGCTTGCTTTCTGTAGCACAGTCGTTTGCCCCTTTGAGGAGGCGGTTCCAGTCATGACAGACATCAGTGTATTCCCGGTTAATCCATTAAATAACGCACGCCACTTACTTCGAGGCTAATGCGCTCATTTCATTGCGTAATTCCTGAGACAGCATTGGGTTCTTAAGAATTTTCTCGAGTTCTTTTCTGAATGTGGCGTTATCCAGAAGATTGGATTTCAGGTCGCGTAATAAGTTACGCATCGCCAGCATGGAACGGAGCTGAGGGATCTGACGGGCAACCTGCTCAGGCTCAAAATCCTTTATTTCAGAAAACTGTAATTTAACCCTCTCTTCTGAACCATCGTCTTTAAGGGTATTCTTAACGATCAGATTTACTTCCGGGTTGTATTCTGAAAGCACACTGTTGAAGTTATTTTTATTGATGCTGATTTTTTCTCTTTCGGATAATAGCCGGGTCTCTTTCCCATTACTGAAATCACCCACGGCAAGCAGCTTCAGCGGCAGTTCGACTTTCTTATGAGCACCACCCGTATGTAGGGCAAGTTTTAAATTAATACGAGCCCTGGGCACCTCATTCTGAAATGAATCAGACATATGCATTTATCTCCTGAATAAATAAATCCTTTAGACACGATCGCGCCACCACAGAAAAATAACGGCGCTAATTTTAATGCCAATTCGTAATAGCGTAAAGCTAACTAAAGATAATTACGCTTATTGCCAGCCCTCAAGTGGATGTATGCGAAGCGGCAACCCGAGGTATTGTAAGCGACTGCACGCTTATTCTTAATTTTACAATTGTTATTTACGTCCATACCATCACTTCATAAAAAAAACATTCACACAATTAATGAAGTAGAGCTAATGGCGTACAAAAAACCCTTGAACACATTTTAAATATAAATTTATTTAATATTGAAATAGAAAACACCCGGAATCATTACGTGTTTCTGACACGACGCGGATCTTATCCCTGTATTGAGCGGGTTAGAGCACCACCTTGACATGGTGGGGGTCGGTGGTTCGAGTCCACTCGGACGCACCATTTCAGTCCTGAAATGGTGCAAATTCTCTTCTTATCTTCCTAATTTTCCCTTTATCCAAATTTGTTAACTTTTATCCTGCTACGCTTTTCTCATGACGAAAAAGCACAGGAAGCGTGTTGATGAAAAAAATTGCCATTATTGGCTCAGGTCCAACAGGGATTTATACCTTCTACTCACTCCTGAACAATCCCTCCCCCCTTTCGGTGACGGTCTTTGAGCAGTCGGATGAGGCCGGGGTCGGCATGCCCTACAGCGATGAGGAAAACTCACGCCTGATGCTGGCAAACATCGCCAGTATCGAAATTCCACCGCTGTTCATCACCTATCTCGACTGGCTGCGAGAGCTGAGCGAAAGCCATCTTGCGCGTTATAACGTCAATAAAGCCACGCTGCACGATCGCCAGTTTCTGCCCCGCATTTTGCTGGGGGAGTATTTCCGCGACCGCTTTTTAACCATCGTTGAGAAAGCCCGCCAGCGCGGTTTCGAGGTTGAGATTCACGAATCCGCCCGCGTCACCGATCTGGATGCCAGCGAAAGCGGCGTCATGCTCTCGGTGAATGACGAGCCCTTCCCGACGCGATTCGATCTCGCCGTGGTGGCGACCGGACACGTCTGGCCGGATGAAGAGGAATCCACCCGCAGCTTCTTCCCCAGCCCCTGGTCGGGGCTGATGGATGCCAAAATCCCCGCCTGCACGGTCGGCATTATGGGTACGTCATTAAGCGGTCTGGACGCCGCAATGGCGGTTGCCATCCAGCACGGCGATTTTGTCGATAACCGCTTCATACTGGACGAGGCCAGTCGGACGCTGAAGATAACCCTGATGTCGCGTTCCGGCATTCTGCCGGAGGCGGACTTCTACTGCCCGCTGCCCTACGAGCCGCTGTCGGTGCTGACCGAGGAGACCGTCCAGGACGAAATTGACAAAGGCGAGTCGGGGCTGCTGGACCGGATTTATTCCCTGATGGTCGAGGAGCTGATGCTCGCGGATCCCGCATGGTGTAAAGAGATCGCGCTGCATACCCTGACGCCCGATACCCTCCTTGAGGCCTGGTATGCGGATCGCAAACATCACGACGCGTTCCGCTGGGCGGAGGAGAATCTCAAAGAGGTTGAGCAAAACAAGCGCGATAAACGTACCGTCGCCTGGCGCTATACCATTCTTCGCCTGCATGAGGTGGTGCAGGAAATTGTCCCGCACCTCACCGATGAGGATCGCGACCGTTTCAAGAAAGGGCTTCAGCGCGTGTTTATCGACAACTATGCCGCCATCCCGTCGCAGTCCATCCGTCGTCTGTTAGCCCTGCGCGAAGCCGGGGTGATCGACGCCGTGGCGCTGGGGAATGATTACCAGCTGGAGGTGGGCAGCACGCAAACGACCATCACGGCCGGGGACAAGGTTTATCAGTTCGATGTGTATATTGACGCGCGCGGGCAAAAGCCGCTCAAGGTGAAGGATCTGCCCTTCCCGTCCCTGCGTAAATTGCTGATGACGACCGGAGAAGCGTTACCGGAATTTGGCGAGGATTATACCCTGACCGCGCCCGCCTCCATTCGCGGCCGGGTCGCCTTTGGGGCAATTCCCTGGCTGATGCACGACCAGCCCTTTGTACAGGGTCTGACGGAGTGCGCTGGCGTGGCGAAAGCCATGGCAAAAGCGGCGGAGAAAAACGCGTCGGGTCGGCGCAGATCGCTGCCGTTTCCGGAGGAGTAACAGGGCGTCCGTGCCCTGGCAGAGATTACTCGAAATAGACGTCCGGGTTCTCTGAGAGCGACACGAAGGTTTTGGTGTTTTTATCCAGCGCACGGATCACGCCGCTTTCAATGTCATACACCCAGCCGTGCAGGCGGATGGAGTTGTTGCGCAGGCCCACCGCCACGGACGGGTGGGTTTTGATGTTGCTGAGCTGCGCAAAGACGTTCTCCTGCACCATCGCGTTCACCTTGTCGGTGCCGTTGTCCCAGGTTTTGTTCTCTACTACCGCTTTCGCCGCATCGGAGTAGCGCAGCCAGTGGGAAACCGCCGGCATCGGCTCAAGATCCGCGTTATCCGCAATCGCTTTCATCGCACCGCAGTTGGAGTGGCCGCAGATAACGATATCGGTCACGCCCAGCGCCACAACCGCGTATTCAATGGTGGCAGACACGCCGCCAGGCTCAGGGCCGAACGGCGGCACGATGTTGCCAGCATTTCGAATGACAAAGAGCTGTCCTGGCTCTTGCTGGGTCACCAGCTCTGGCACCAGACGGCTGTCGGAGCAAGAAATGAACAACGCTTTGGGATTCTGGCTGGACGCTAAACTGCGGAAGAGCTCTTTACGTTGCGGGAAAACTTCTTTTTGAAAGCTGAGAAAACCTTCAATGATATGTTGCATAGCAATTTCTCTTTTATCTGTTTTAGTTTAGGCGTGATCAAGATCGCGCTTATGAAGTTTACCCACCGCCCTTTACTCCAGACAAGCAATATATTTCTGGCCCGACCGCTGGACGATCTCGTCGGCCTGCGCGAGGATATTTTGCCCTTCAAAGGCGCCGTACAGGCGCTCAAAGCGTTTGCCCTTGAGATGCCCGGTCATCCGCTTAACGGTGTTCGCAGGAAGCGGCAGCATGTTCGGGTAGCTCCACATAAACGACACCGCGTCTTTGCCCGGCGTCACCTGGAGAATATCCCCCGCCAGCAGTATCCCCTCGCCCGCCTGCCAGTGCAGCACCGTCCCGCCCGCGAAATGGCCGCCGAGGCGTAGCAGGGTCACCGACGGCAAAATCTCCAGCGCGTCGCCCTCCCAGAACTGGATAGCCGGGCTGTCGCGCATCACCCACTCTTTATCGCTGGCGTGCAGGTAGATTTTGGCGTCAAACGCCTCCGCCCAGTCCTGCATGGTGGAGTAGTAATGCGGATGCGAAATGGCGATGGCGTGAATGCCTCCGAGCGCCGAGACCAGCGTTTTGGTGGCCGGATCGAGGCTGGCGATACAGTCCCAGAGAATATTGCCGTGCGGGGTGCGCAGCAGCAGCGCGCGCTGGTCGATGGCAAATTCAGGCACCGTTTTGATGCTCAACAGCTGCGGCTCCAGCTGCTGCCACTTGTTGGTATGCGTGTTAGTCAGGGTTTCGAAATCGGTCCACGCCTGGCCGCTAGGCGGAACATACTGGCGCTCGTCTTCGCATATCGGGCAGCGGTCGGGCTGCTTCTCATAAGACGTCCCGCAGGTTTTACAAAGCGTAATCATCAGCGTTCCTCAGCCATAAATGTTTGAGTATGGCAGGGATTATCCTTATGTGCTGCGAGGTACATTGCCGCCGATTTTTCCCCTATACTATGCCAGTATCAAAAACTGAATGAGCAGGTATAAAAATGGAAATTGATCTCGACAATCTGGTGTTTAACGGACTGGATGAAGCCGAAGAGCGCAACGCTGAACGTCTGGACGACGCGGACAAAAAAGCGCAGGCGATTGTGGCTGACGACGACTGCGGCGACGCCTGCAAGATCTGATAAGAAAGCACCGGATAACCCGGTGCTTTTTTTTGCCGGTATCAAATTTCCGGCGTGGTTTTAAATCCGGTCAGCATCAGGATCAGGTTTTCATGGGAGGACGAAGGTTCAAACTGATAGTGGTTCCCCTGACGATCGCCGCCAATATACCAGGAAATCTCTTTCTCCCCCTTCGCCAGCGCCTTGCGCACGGCTTTGTCCACGTCCACCATCCGGTATTCACGGGTAGAGTTCAGATAGAGGATCGCATCCGAGTTATAGCTGCACGCCGGACGTGAGGTCCAGTTCACGGTCGCCGGATCCCAGTTGTTGCTCGCCGGATAGAAGAAGATCTGATCCGCGCCGTTTTTCTCAACTTTGCCGCCGTAAATGCGCACGCGGTATTTGAAGGTCGACGCATCCTGTCCGGCAGGCAGCGGTGGGATTGTAAATTTCACCAGCGACAGGGTTTCACTGTTGCGGGTGCGCCCGCCGTTCTTCCAGTTATCCTGCACCAGCAGCACCTGCGGCGCGGGCTGAGAGGCTTTCGGCTCCATGCTGCTCAGCCAGACGTTGGCCTTCGCCGGGGAGTAGCCGTACGGCACGTTGGTCCCGCAGTCGGTGCCGTTGTTCATGCAGAGATCGGTCATATAGCTGGCCGCATCTTCCGTCCAGCCGTTCATAAAATCAGCGTGCGCCGTATAGAGGCTTCCCCAGCGCTCTTCGCGTTCATCCCCGTGCATCACCGGATCGAGCGACAGCTGCGCCTTGCTGGTATCGAGGGAGGTTACGCCAGGTAGCACGTACGCAACGTTCATGTTGACCGTCGGAATTTTCACCGGGAAGGCGCTCGGGCACTGGCCTTTGGTGGCGTAGGTGGCGTTCATAAGGCCGTGAGCGGGCTTAAGATTGACGCCGTCCCAGCAGTTCGGGAACTCAATGCCAATATTAAACTGCACCCCGTCCTTCGCTTTGCGCAGGCCGCAGACTTCGCCCGTTTTATTGCTGTAACCTTTACCGTTGGCGCATAAGAACGTGACGTGCGGATTCGGCGCGCTGCCGTGGTGATCGCCCGCCAGCAGCTCAAGCCCGGCCGGGAAAGGCTGGAGCGGGTGGGCATCAACGCCGGAAGACTGGTAGTAGGTTTTTTGATAGGCCGGTTTCACCACCGTCCCGTCCGGCAGGCGCAGAGAAGGCGCCCAGTAGGCAGAGCCGTCGGCTTTATTATCACAGGTCGTCGCCTCGTGCTGGCGCAGGGTCGCCCGCGTGGAGTAGGCATCGGTGCGGGTGTTGCCGAAGAAATCATGCAGCATGGCGTGATTCGGCTGTCCGGGCATCATGATGGCGTCGTCGCCGAGGGTGTGGGAATAGCTACAGACAACGTGCGCCTGCGGGCCGGCGTGGGCCGCCTGCATGGCAAGCAGAAACGCGGTGGCGGAAAGTACGGGGGCTAAGGTAGTCCGTTTCATCTTTATCTCCTTATATGAAAGGAGATATTGGTAACAAAGGCGCGAGGATTAACCGAGGAGTTCCCCGGGTACTTTTCCCCTCGCCGCGGCTTTACAGACCGTTAGCACACTTCGTTCCAATACATTTCGCGGGTAAACCGCAGCTCAGCGTGACGTTTTATCATGGAACCACTCCGGATCGATGTTGGCTACGTCCACGCCGTACAGGCTGGCGACCGGCAGTATCGACTCAAGAACACGTTGCGCGCTGTTCTCCGCATTCGACTCTCGGGTCGCAAAAAACCGCCGTAACGTGCTTATCCACTTTTTCATGGTCTTTACCCCTTTTCACTCAACCTGCCCTCAGTTAAACACCCAAATCCGATCCAAAGGAAATACCAAAAAAGACTGTCGATGTGCAGGATTTGCAAATAGCGCGGGCGTCGTTTCAGGCAGTTAACATCCTGTTGTTAATGCTTTTTTGTTAAAAGCAAAACCGGATAAGGCATTTGTCGATAGCCTTTTCTTATGGGAGCGTTACACGACAAAACAAAAACGACGGGACGAGGCAACACGATGGCAGCAAACAAAAAATCTTTTCTGGCGCTGGGCTTACTGGCGGCTGGCGGCCTGCTTTCAGCACAGGCTCAGGCGGATCGGCTGGCGGAAATTAAAGCCGCAGGCGTGGTGAAAGTGGCCACCTTTGATGCCAACCCGCCCTTTGGCTCGGTCGATGCGAAAACGCACGACATCGTGGGCTATGACGTGGATTTCGCCAACGCGCTGGCAAAGGCGCTGGGCGTTAGGCTGGAGCTGGTCGCGACCAACCCGGCCAACCGCATTCCGCTGTTGCAGTCGGGAAAAGCGGATCTGATCGTGGCGGACATTACCATCACTCCGGAGCGGGCGCAGGTTATTGATTTCTCAACGCCCTATTTTGTGACCGGACAGCAGTTCCTGGTTCCGGCCAAATCGGGCGACAAGCTGGACGACTACAGCCGGGCGCGCATTGGGGCGGTAAAAGGCACGACGGGCGAGCAAACGCTGCACCAGCGCTTCCCGCAGTCGCGGGTGGTCTCCTATGACGACATTCCGCTGGCGCTGACGGCGCTGCGTAACGGCAACGTGCAGGCGATTACCCAGGACAGCACGATCCTCGCCGGGCTGCTGGCGCAGGCGCCGGATAAAGCAAACTTCAAAATCCTGCCGGATCTCATCAGTAAAGAGGAGATTGGCGTCGGCGTTAAGAAAGGCGAAACGGCGCTGCTTAAGGTGGTTAACGACGAGCTGGTGGCGCTTGAGAAAAACGGCGAGGCCGCCAAAATTTACGACGTCTGGTTTGGCCCGCAGACCCCTTCCCCACAGCCTCGCACCTTTAAAATAGAAGCCCAGTAATATGCTCTCAGGTTTATTCTCCCACTCCGCGGCCCGTGCCGCGGATTTTTCACATCTGGAACAGGCCAGCGTCGAGTTTCGCGACGTGGTGAAACGCTACGGCGATCGCGCGGTGCTGAACGGCGTGAGTCTGCGCATCGCCCCGGGCGAAGTGGTGGCGATCCTCGGCCCGTCCGGCTCCGGTAAATCCACCCTGATCCGCCTAATCAACCAGCTTGAAACCCTAAACGGCGGCGAGATCTTCGTCGACAACAAACCGACCGCGCACCTCTCAAGTACCGCGCTGCGCCAGCTGCGAAGCCGCGTGGGCTTTGTGTTCCAGCAGTTCAATCTTTACGCCCATCTGACCGCCAGCCAGAACATCACCCTCGCGCTGGAGCATGTTCACGGCTGGAAACCACAGCCCGCGCAGGAGCGCGCGCGGGCGCTGCTGGAAAAGGTGGGCATGCTGGAAAAAGCCCACCACTTTCCCGCCGAGCTTTCCGGCGGGCAGCAGCAGCGTGTAGCCATCGCCCGCGCCCTGGCCTCTTCGCCGCAGATCATCCTCTTTGACGAGCCGACCTCCGCGCTCGACCCGGAAACCATCGGCGAGGTGCTGTTTGTGATGAAAGCCCTCGCCCACAGCGGGATCACGATGATTGTGGTGACGCATGAAATGCAGTTTGCCAGAGAAATTGCCGACCGGATTGTCTTTATCGACGGCGGCCAGATCCTTGAAGTCGCGCCGCCGGAGCGGTTCTTTACCCAGCCAACCCATCCCCGCGCCCGGCGTTTTCTGCAAAAAGTGCTTAACCCGCTGCATCAGGAGCATCTGTAATGCCCGCGCTCGACTGGCAGGGGGTGCTGACCGGGCAGCCCTTGCAGTGGATCCTCTCCGGTTTTTTAACCACCCTTTGGGTTACGCTGGCCGGCACGGTGCTGGCAAGCCTGCTGGCGGTGCTCTTTCTGCTGCTGAGCCTTTCGCCGGGGCGCGTGGGCAAGGGCGTGGTCAGCGTGTGGGTCTCTCTGTTTCGCAATACGCCGCTGCTGGTGCAGCTCCTGTTCTGGTATTTCGCGGCGTGGAACGGGCTGCCGCAGGGCTTTCGCGATCTGGTCAACGCCGATCACGGCTGGTCGGTGCTGCCGGGTAACGTCTGGTGGTTTACCCCGGAGTTTCTGTGCTCCGCCTGGGGGCTGGGGGTCTTCACCTCCGCATTTCTGATTGAAGAGGTTGAATCCGGGCTGCGCGCGGTTCCCGCCGGGCAGCGCGAAGCGGCGCTGGCGCAGGGGTTCACCGGCTGGCGGCAGTTTCGCTATGTCCTTCTTCCGCAGGGGCTGACGAACGCCTGGCAGCCGGTCGTGGGGCAGTATCTTAATCTGATGAAGCTCTCCTCCCTTGCGAGCGGCATTGGCTTCGCCGAGCTGACCTACCAGGTGCGGCAAATCGAAAGCTACAACGCGCATGCGCTGGAGGCGTTTATCGTCGGCACCCTGCTCTATCTGCTGACGGGCGTGGTGATGGGGCTGATGCTGTCCCGCACCGGCCCGGTCAGGCGGCGCGAGCGCCACGCCAGGGGAGAAAAAGCATGATTGGCGGGCTGAACGTGATTCTGGATAACCTTGATTATCTGCTGTGGGGTCGCCTGGCGGCAGGCGAGCCGGGCGGCGTGCTGCTGACGCTGCTGATGACGTTCGGCGCGGCCCTTCTCGCGCTGCCGGGCGGTATCGGCCTGGCCGGGCTGGCCTGGCGCTATCCGGGCCTGGTGCGCAAAGCGCTGTTTCTGTGGGCGGAGCTGATACGCGGTATCCCGCTGATTTTCGTTATCTTCTGGATGTGGTATCTGCTGCCGCTTATCACCGGCGGGGATCTGCCGGGCGCGATGACGGTGACGCTGGCGCTGGCGTGGTTTACCTCAGCGTCGGTGATGCATTCGGTCATCGCCGGGTTAAACGCCCTCCCCGCCGGGCAGGTTGAGGCGGCGCAGGCGCAGGGGTTCAAAACGCAGCAGACCCTGTGGCGCATAATGCTGCCGCAGGCGTTACGCAACATTCTGCCGTCGCTGGTGGGGATTTTTATCAGCCTGCTTAAGGATACCTCGCTGGCCTTTATTGTGAACGTGCCGGAACTGACGACGGTGGCGGGACAGGTGAACAACCGGGTGCAAATCTACCCGGCGGCCATTTTCATCTTTACGGGCGTGGTCTATTACCTGCTCTGCTGCGCGCTGGAGCAGTTCGCAAAACGCTGGCGCGTTAACCGGCCAGCGCTTTAACCACCGTTTCCATCGCCTGAGTTGTCATCTCGCTGCGCTTAACGCGCTGGTTCGCCAGCGCGGTACGCAGCACCCCGGCGATCACAATATGTTTTGGCTCTTGCCCTAAATCGCGCATTTCAAGCACGACTTTCCCGACTACCCGGCACATCTCCTGATACAACGCTTCGTCTTTGGTCACATTGCCCATTGTCTTCACTCCATTGCCGCAAAAACTCAGCTTAAAGGATTCACAGGCTGGATACAAAAAAGAAGCCCGGCGAAAGACTCGCCGGGCTTCATTCACAAAATCAGCAGATTAATTATTAACAGGAATAACGGCGCCTTTGTATTTGGTGCGGATCCAGTCCTGAATCTCTTTAGAGTGCAGCACGTTCACCAGCGCGACGATATCTTTCTTCTTCTCGTCACCGCGGTGTACGGTAATGATGTTGGCGTACGGGTTGTTTTCACCGCTCTCTACCGCAATCGGGTCATGAACCGGATCCAGACCCGCATCGATAGCGTAGTTGGCGTTGATCACCACCGCCGCGCCTTCGTCGTTGTTGTACATCTGCGGCAGCAGAGAGGCTTCAACGTTAGGGGTAAATTGCAGTTTTTTCGGGTTCTCGACGATATCGCTGATGCGCGCGGTCACTTTATCGATGCCCGGCTTGAGCTTAATCACGCCCTCTTTTTCGAAGATGGACAGAATACGGCCCTCTTCAGAAACGGCATCGCGCATGATGATTTTGCCGCCCTCCGGCAGGTCTTTCAGCGACTTGTATTTTTTGGAGTAGATGCCGATTGGCTCGATGTGGATCGCACCCGCACTGACGAAATCGTAGTCTTTGTCGCCCGCATGATCTTTCAGCACGCTGTTCAGATACGGAATGTGCTGGAAGTAGTTAGCGTCGATATCATGCCCCGCCAGCGCGGTGTTCGGCAGGATGTAGTCCTGGAAAGGTTTAATTTCCAGATCGATGCCCTGCTTCGCCAGAATCGGCTTCGCCTGCTCCAGAATTTCGGCGTGCGGCGTGTTGGACGCGCCCACGGTCAGGGTGTCAGCCCAGGAGGCAAAGCTCAGGGCGCTCAGGGTTGCTGCGGCGATCAGTGTGAGTGTCTTTTTCATGATGTGGTTCCTGTAGTTTTAGCTATCATCTTTTGTCTAATAACGAGGTAATGACATCGCCGCAGAACTGGATAATGAAAACGATGATCAGAATGGTCACCGTTGCCACCAGCGTGACGTCACCGTGGTTGCGCTGGAATCCTTCCAGATAAGCCAGATTTCCCAAACCACCGGCACCAATCACCCCCGCCATGGCGCTGTAGCTCACCAGGGCAATCAGCGTGACCGTGATCCCTGATACCAGGGCAGGTGATGATTCCGGCAGTAACACTCTAAAAACTAAGGTGCTCAGACGTGCGCCCATTGAGCGCGTGGCCTCAATCACCCCTTTGTCGACTTCGCGCAGGGCGATTTCGACCAGTCGTGCATAAAACGGTGCGGCACCGACAATCAGCGCGGGCAGCGCGGCGTTGGCGCCAAGAATGGTGCCCACGATGGTTTTCGTGAACGGGATCAGCAGCACGATCAGAATGATGAACGGGATAGAACGAAACACGTTCACCACAATGGAAATCACGCTGTAGACGGTGCGGTTCTGGAACAGGCCACCGCGCGCGGTTAAGAACAGCGCCAGACCGAGCACAATGCCGAGGACGAAGGTCGCCACGCCGGAGAGCGCCGTCATGTACAGGGTTTCCTGGGTCGCCGCCCACAGTTGATCCCACTTCAGATGGGGGAACAGATTCTCAGCCATGTTTAATTACCTCGCCTTCAATATCGCTTTGCTTCAGGTCGGCGAGGATATTGTTCAGTTGATCTTCCGTGGCCGCGACGTGGACCCACAGTTGTCCAAACACGCCGTGGGCGGTTTGCGTCATTTTGCCGTGCAGAATGTTAAACGGCAGGCCGTAGCGCAGGGTTAACTCCCCGACCACCGGACGGTGGGTGCTGTGGCCGGTAAAGGTCAGGCGGATCACGCTCCCTTCCAGCTCGTTCGCCAGCTCCGTATTGAAGGTTTCGTCTTCGGCGTACTGGCTTACCTGACGCACAAACTGCTGCGTGATCGGCTGCTGAGGATGGGTAAAGACGCTCAGGACATCGCCCTCTTCCACCACCTTGCCGTTCTCCATCACAGCCACGCGGTCGCAGATTTTGCGCACCACGTGCATTTCATGGGTGATCAGCACGATGGTCAGCTTGAAGCGACGGTTAATGTCGAGCAGCAGATCGAGGATCTGATCGGTGGTCTGCGGGTCGAGCGCCGAGGTGGCCTCATCGCACAGCAGTACGTCCGGGTTATTCGCCAGCGCGCGCGCAATGCCCACGCGCTGCTTCTGCCCGCCGCTCAGCTGCGACGGATAGGCCTGTTCGCGGCCTTTCAGCCCAACCAGCTCCACCAGCTCGGCGACGCGGGCGGTGATTTTAGCTTTGGGCACCCCGGCGATTTGCATCGAAAAGGCGATGTTTTCATTGACCGTGCGCGACCACAGCAGGTTGAAGTGCTGAAACACCATGCTGATTTTCAGACGCGCCTGGCGCAGCGCTTCCCCTTTTGCCGCCGAGATATCCTGCCCGTTAATGGTGACGCTTCCGGCGCTCGGTTTTTCCAGCCCGTTAAGCAGGCGGATCAGGGTGCTTTTCCCAGCGCCGCTGTAGCCTATAATTCCGTAAATCTGTCCCTGTTCAATCGTCAAATTGACGTTATCAACGGCGGTAAGTGCGACCTTTCCGTTGTCAAAAATCTTCGAAATATTCCTGAGTTCAATCATTCTTATTCGTTATCCGTGCCGCGCATAGCGGTTTAGCAGTATGGATGTCCAAACGATAGTAATGAGCGATCTACAGGTTTTAAATGACCAAAAAAGCATGAGTTATAGCGAAATGAAATAACGCGCGGATTGACTGGACGGAAAGCATTTAGCTCAATTTCAGCAATGATTATCTGCCAAATGAATATCTCCCCGCACCGGGCGGGTAAAAACGGCTATTTTTACAGCATTTTATCTCGATTTAGCCATCCTCACATCCGGACCACTTTACGTCTTGCTGTCTTTCCTTCCGGAAAAGACATTAATATTACATTCCGTTCTAAAAGGCAGTGAAAGGTTCTTTAGTACGCCGTTTTAGCCGCCCTATCATCCGGTCATGACCTCCCTGAAGGATACCATCATGACCGTTTACCACTCCGTGACTGAACTGATCGGCCACACGCCGCTTATCCAGCTGCACAAGCTTGATACCGGCCCCTGCGCGCTGTTTCTGAAGCTTGAAAACCAAAACCCCGGCGGCTCGATTAAGGACCGCGTTGCGCTGTCGATGATTAACGAGGCCGAGCGCAAAGGCCTGCTCAAGCCTGGCGGCACCATTATCGAGGCCACGGCGGGCAATACCGGGCTTGGGCTGGCGCTGATCGCCGCCCAGAAGGGCTATTCGCTGATCCTCGTGGTGCCCGACAAGATGAGCCGCGAGAAGATTTTCCACCTGCGGGCGCTGGGCGCGCAGGTGGTGCTCACCCGCTCGGACGTGAACAAAGGCCATCCGGCCTACTATCAGGATTACGCCCGGCGCCTGGCGGACGAGCTGCCGGGGGCGTTTTACATTGACCAGTTCAATAACGAAGCCAATCCGCTGGCGCACAGCACCACCACCGCGCCGGAGCTGTTTGCCCAGCTTGATGGGAATATCGACGCCATTGTGGTCGGCGTGGGGTCCGGCGGAACGCTCGGCGGCCTTCAGGCCTGGTTTGCCGAGCACTCGCCGCATACCGAGTTTGTGCTGGCCGATCCCGCAGGCTCGGTGCTGGCGGACCAGGTAGAAACCGGGCGCTATCAGGACGCCGGCTCCTGGCTGGTTGAAGGCATCGGCGAGGACTTTATTCCGCCGCTCGCGCATATCGAAGGGGTGAACCGCGCCTGGCGCATCAGCGATCGGGAAGCCTTCTCCACCGCCCGCGCGCTGCTGAAAACCGAAGGCATTCTGGCAGGCTCCTCCAGCGGCACGCTGCTCGCGGCGGCGCTGAAATATTGCCAGGCCCAGACCACGCCGAAGCGCGTTGTCACCTTCGCCTGCGACAGCGGCAATAAATACCTCTCCAAAATGTTCAACGATGACTGGATGCGCCAGCAGGGCCTGCTCGCCCGACCGCAGGCCGGGGATCTCTCGGACTACATCGCCCTGCGCCATGACGAAGGGGCGACCGTCACCGCCGCGCCAGACGACACGCTCTCTACGGTGCTGGCGCGGATGCGCCTGTACGACATCTCCCAGCTGCCGGTGCTCGATAACGGCCGTGTCGTCGGGATCGTCGATGAGTGGGATCTGCTGCGCCACATTGGCGGCGACGGCGACCGCTTCGCCCACCCCGTCACCGGAGCCATGACCCGTCAGGTGGAATGTCTCGATAAACGCGCCCCGGAAAGCGCCTTGTACGCCGTCTTCGATCGCGGTCTGGTGGCCGTCATTATGGATAACGACCGCTTTCTGGGCCTGATTACGCGCACCGACCTGCTCACGGCGTGGCGCAACCGTCTACAGCAATAAAGGAACAACGCATGAAAAATCTGGCAACCCTGAGCGTTCACAGCGGTGAATTTAACGATCGGCACGGCGCGGTGATGCCGCCGATTTACGCCACCTCGACGTTTGCGCAACCGTCCCCCGGCGAACATACGGGCTATGAATACTCGCGCAGCGGTAACCCGACCCGCCACGCGCTGGAAACCGCCATCGCCGAACTGGAGGGCGGCACGCGCGGCTACGCGTTCGCCTCGGGCCTGGCGGCCATTTCGACCGTGCTGGAGCTGCTCGACAAAGACAGCCATCTGGTGGCGATTGATGACGTGTACGGCGGGACATACCGGCTGATTGAGAACGTGCGCAAACGCAGCAGCGGATTACGGGTCAACTGGGTGAAGCCTGACGATCTGGCCGGGCTGGAGGCCGCAATCCGTCCGGACACGCGCATGATCTGGGTGGAAACCCCGACCAACCCGCTGCTGAAGCTTGCGGATCTGGCGGCCATCGCGGACATTGCCCGTCGTCATAATATTATCAGCGTGGCGGATAATACCTTTGCCTCACCGGTCATTCATCGTCCGCTGGAGTCGGGCTTTGATCTCGTTGTTCATTCAGCGACTAAATATCTTAACGGCCATTCCGACGTGGTGGCCGGGCTGGCGGTGGTGGGTGATAACCCGGCGCTGGCGGAAAAGCTGGGCTATCTGCAAAACGCGGTCGGCGGCGTGCTCGATCCCTTCAGCAGCTTCCTGACGCTACGCGGTATGCGTACCCTCTCCCTGCGCGTGGAAAAACACAGCGCTAACGCTCTGGCGATTGCGCAATGGCTGGCGCAGCATCCTGAGGTGGAGAAGGTGTTTTATCCGGGCCTGACGGCGCACCCGCAATACGACCTGGCGCGCAGGCAAATGGCGCTGCCCGGCGGGATGATTTCGGTGGTGGTAAAAGGCGATGCGCAACGGGCGACGGAAATTATCCGTCGGCTGAATCTGTTTACGCTCGCCGAGAGCCTGGGCGGCGTGGAGAGCCTGGTCAGCCAGCCCTACAGCATGACCCACGCCTCTATTCCGCTGGAGCAGCGGCTGGCAAACGGGATTGTCCCGCAGCTAATCCGCCTTTCGGTGGGGATTGAAGCGTCAGAGGATTTGATTGCCGATTTGGCACAGGCCCTCAAAAGTTAAGTATTGGCGGCAGGTGCCTCACCTGCCGCCATAAGTTGTCATTATGCCTTAACGCATTGATAACAATCCTCTGTGGATCTGCACAGATTATTTTTGAAACGCTGTTTTCATTTTCCTTTTATCTGAAAATCAGCGTATAATGCGCGCCTAATCCCCGGTGAATGGTTTCAGCGCTTGGAATACGAAAAAAAATCGACAACATCTCCTCTCTCCCCTTGGGCTGAAACTCGGGCACACTTTCTTCTGCACGCTCATTTGATGTCTCCTATCCTTAGTGCGTGTCATATACTCTTTTGCAACACAGGTTTGGCTCTGCGGTGGTGCGCCCCCGGAGCGAGATTTCCATATCCTTCCCAACTTAAAGACTAAGACTGTCATGAAAAAGACGAAAATTGTTTGTACTATCGGCCCAAAAACCGAATCTGAAGAGATGCTGAGCAAAATGCTGGACGCCGGCATGAACGTGATGCGTCTGAACTTCTCCCACGGTGACTATGCTGAACACGGTCAGCGTATCCAGAACTTGCGCAACGTGATGAGCAAGACCGGTAAGAAAGCGGCCATTCTGCTGGATACCAAAGGTCCTGAAATCCGTACCATCAAGCTGGAAGGCGGTAACGACGTTTCTCTGAAAGCTGGCCAGACTTTCACTTTCACCACTGACAAGTCTGTTGTCGGCAACAACGAAATCGTTGCTGTGACCTATGAAGGCTTCACCAGCGATCTGTCCGTTGGCAACACCGTTCTGGTGGACGATGGCCTGATCGGTATGGAAGTGACCGCCATCGAAGGTAACAAGGTTGTTTGTAAAGTACTGAACAACGGCGACCTGGGCGAAAACAAAGGCGTTAACCTGCCGGGCGTGTCTATCGCTCTGCCAGCGCTGGCTGAGAAAGACAAGCAGGACCTGATCTTCGGTTGCGAACAAGGCGTTGACTTCGTTGCGGCCTCTTTCATCCGTAAACGTTCTGACGTGGTTGAAATCCGTGAGCACCTGAAAGCCCACGGCGGCGAGAAGATCCAGATCATCTCCAAAATTGAAAACCAGGAAGGCCTGAACAACTTCGACGAAATCCTTGAAGCCTCTGACGGCATCATGGTTGCGCGTGGTGACCTGGGCGTTGAAATCCCGGTTGAAGAAGTGATCTTCGCGCAGAAGATGATGATCGAGAAGTGCGTTCGCGCGCGTAAAGTGGTTATCACCGCTACGCAGATGCTGGACTCCATGATCAAAAACCCACGCCCTACCCGCGCAGAAGCAGGTGACGTGGCGAACGCCATCCTCGACGGTACCGACGCAGTGATGCTGTCTGGCGAATCCGCAAAAGGTAAATACCCACTGGAAGCCGTGACCATCATGGCGACCATCTGTGAGCGTACCGACCGCGTGATGACCAGCCGTCTGGACTACAACAACGACAGCCGTAAGCTGCGTATCACCGAAGCGGTATGCCGCGGTGCGGTAGAAACTGCTGAGAAACTGGACGCGCCGCTGATCGTGGTAGCAACCCAGGGCGGTAAATCTGCTCGCGCAGTGCGTAAATACTTCCCTGACGCGACCATCCTGGCGCTGACCACCAACGAAACGACTGCTCGTCAGCTGGTGCTGAGCAAAGGCGTTGTGGCGCATCTGGTGAAAGAAATCGCCTCTACCGACGATTTCTACATTCAGGGTAAAGAGCTGGCGCTGGAAAGCGGTCTGGCTCAGAAAGGTGACGTGGTTGTGATGGTGTCTGGTGCGCTGGTACCGGCAGGAACAACCAATACTGCATCTGTTCACGTACTGTAATAATACCCAAACGAATTAAATTTTATAAAAAGCGTCCTGCGGGGCGCTTTTTTATTCCCGTCTTTAGCCACATCCATTCAAAAAGCAAATCGGGTTTTTCTATTTAATCGCGAATTATCTAAGATGAATCCGATGAAAAAAGCCTTTTTTTACATAGCTTTTTAGACAAAATGTCCGAATTCGATGCTTCTTTGAGCGAACGATCAAAAATAGGCGTATTCCCATCAAAAAAATATTCTCAACTCAAAAAACTTTGTGTAATACTTGTAACGCTACATGGAGATTAACTCAATCTAGAGGGTATTAATAATGAATCGTACTAAACTGGTACTGGGCGCGGTAATCCTGGGTTCTACTCTGCTGGCAGGTTGCTCCAGCAACGCTAAAATCGATCAGCTGTCTTCTGACGTTCAGACTCTGAACGCTAAAGTTGACCAGCTGAGCAACGACGTGAACGCAATGCGTTCCGACGTTCAGGCTGCTAAAGACGACGCAGCTCGCGCTAACCAGCGTCTGGACAACCAGGCTACTAAATACCGTAAGTAATAGTACCTGTTAATAAAATGGCGCACATTGTGCGCCATTTTTTTTTGCCTCTACTGCGTCACCCTTTCGCTCTGACCTTCCGATATCGCCGCTGATACCCGACTGTTCTGCACCGACTGCACCCCATTGTTGGCGGATGCGCCTTCAGATACCACCACCGGGATCCCCGCACGGCGTGACAACGCCTTAGTGATTAACGCCTTATCGCTTCCCGCCTCAGATACAAAGTTTGCAAACTCCGTTGAATGGCTAATTTGCAGCGTCTGCGGGTTTTGCCCCTCTTCCTGCGCCAGCGGACGGTGTACTTCCACATAGCGTTTACCGTCTGGCTCAACGGCGTATTTCACGGGCTCATTGATTATCTGCACCCGCGTGCCTACGCGTGTCTGCTCGAATAACGCTTTTATATCCGGGGCATTCATACGCATACAGCCGGAGCTGACCCGCAGCCCCACGCTATTCGGTGCGCTGGTTCCGTGAATGAGATATTCCCCATTACCTATACCCAGACGCAATGCGAAGCGTCCTAAGGGGTTATTTGGCCCCGCGGGTACAACGGGCGGTAATTTTATTCCCTGCGCCAGAGAGCGCGCTCTGATGCCCGCTGTTGGCGTCCAGGTTGGATTTGGAATTTTCTGACTCACACGGGTGGTGCTTACCGGTGTTTCAAGGCCAAGCTGCCCGATGCCGAGCGGATAAACCTGAACGATATTCTCTCCCGGCGGGAAGAAGTACAGCCGCAGCTCGGCCAGATTCACCACAATGCCTTCACGGGGCGTATCCGGGAGCAGCATCTGGGAGGGGATCGTAATTACCGTACCCGGCGCGGGGTTAACCGGGGCAATCGTATTATTGGTTTCGAGGATCAGCTGTGCAGCGGTATTAAATCGTCGGGCGATGTCCTGAAGTTTATTGTCCCCTTCCTGAATGGTGTAAGTTTGATTCTGCCCAATAAGTCGGCTGCCCGCAGGCGGCAATGGATAATCCACCGCCCAGGCCGAATTAAGGGCGCTGAACGAGCCAAGAAGTAATAGTGTAATAATAGACGCGCGCTTCATGCTGAGATTCCTTATTCACTGGCAGAACGCCAGAAAGCTGAAAAACCAGCGAGGCGGAAACCACCTCGCGAAAAGGAATGAATGCTGTCTTGTCAGTTTAGCTAATGATTGAGGCTTTGGAGCGAATTGCGCGAATCATCGCTTCCAGCCCCTGAGAGCGGGAGGGGGTTAAGTGTTGGGTTAACGCCATTTTTTCAAACCACGGGCGAACGTCAAACGCGACAATGTCCTGGGGGGACATCTGGTGGTAGAGAATAAACACCACCGCGATCAGCCCTTTCACAATCGCCGCGTCGCTGTCGCCCTGAAGTTCAATCACGCCGTCGTCGTTCTGGCGCATCACAATCCACACCTGGCTCTGACAGCCCTGAATAATATTGTCCGGGTTGTGCGCCTCTTCCGGGAGCGGCGGCAAACGCTGCCCCAGCTCGATGATATAGAGATATTTCTCTTCCCAGTTTGCGCAGCGCCCAAAGTTGCGCAGCAGTTTCTCTTTGTCCGGCAGCTCGGCCATCTCTTGACTCTCCGTTATCCAAGCAGCTGATGGATGCGCTTAAGCCCCGCCACCAGTCTGTCGACCTCTTCCGTTGTGTTATACATCACCAGCGACGCGCGGCACATCGCCGGGACCTGATAAAACGCCATCAGCGGCATCGCGCAGTGGTGACCGGTGCGCACGGCCACGCCGTAGTTATCAAGGAAGCTTCCCACGTCATAGGCGTGATGTTTGCCCAGGTTAAAGGCAATCACGCCCTGACGCGCGGCGGGGCCATAGAGGGTGAGATCGGGCACGCCGGCAAGCTCTTGCAGCGCATAACGCATCAGCTCCTGTTCGTACGCCTGGATCGCCTCAAGGCCAATGGCGGAAACGTAGGATATCGCCGCGCCCAGGCCGATAATGCCGCCGGTATTCGGCGTACCCGCTTCGAAGCGCCACGGCGCGCGTGCGTAGGTGGTGCCCTCGGTCAGGCTGACGGTAGCAATCATCGACCCGCCCCCTTCCCACGGCGGCATCGCCTGCAAAATGTCCTCTTTGACGTAGAGCACGCCGATCCCGGTCGGCCCGTAGAGCTTGTGCCCCGAGAAGACGTAGAAATCGCAGTCCAGCGCCTGCACGTCAACGGCATGGTGCATGACCGCCTGCGCGCCGTCGATCAGCACCTTTGCGCCCGCCTGATGGGCTTTTTCGACGATCTCCGCAACCGGGTTTTCAGTGCCCAGCACGTTAGACACCTGTGTAACGGCCACCAGCCGGGTGCGAGCGTCGAGCAGCGCATCGAGCCGATCACGCTGCAAGGTGCCGTCCTGATTGAGCGGGATCACGCGAAGCTGCGCGCCGGTACGTTCACAAAGCATCTGCCAGGGAACGATATTGGCGTGGTGCTCCATCTGGGTGACGATGATGTTATCGCCCGCGTGAACCTCCGCGCTGCCCCAGCTGTTCGCCACCAGGTTAATGCCTTCCGTCGTCCCGCGCACAAACACCAGCTCTTCCGGCGAGCGCGCGTTGAGGAACGTCGCCACCTGCGTGCGCACGTTCTCCATGCTCTGGGTCGCCTCGGCGCTCAGGGTGTGGATCCCGCGATGCACGGCAGCGTAGCCGTGGCGATAAAATTCGGCTTCGGCGTCGATCACCTGATTCGGTTTTTGCGCGCTGGCGGCGCTGTCGAGATAGGCCAGCGGCAGACCGTTCACTTCGCGGGTCAGAACCGGAAAATCTGCCCGTACTTTCTCTACGGGAAAACTCATGCTTCGCCTCCAGGCAGGCGTTGCCCGATGCGGGCCAGCACCTGCTGTTTTAACGCGTCGTCGCGCAGAGCCTCGGTCAGCTCCGCCGCAAAGGCGTAGATAATCATTTTCTGCGCCGCCTGCTGGTCTATTCCGCGCGAGCGCAGATAGAACATCTGCTCGTCGTCAATGCGCCCAATCGTCGCGCCGTGGCTGCACTTGACGTCATCGGCGTAGATCTCCAGCTGCGGTTTGGTATCGACCTCCGCCAGGCGCCCCAGCAGCAGATTGTTATTGGTCATCTGCCCGTCGGTTTTGATGGCGTGCTGTGCCACGTTAATCAGCCCGTTAAAGACCGCGCGGCCCTTGTCGCTGACGATGGTTTTATGCAGCTGACGGCTGTTACAGTAGCCTTTATTGTGCTCAAGCCAGGTGCGGGTGTCGCACACTTCACTTTTCACCGGCATCGCCAGGCTGTTGATGCGCAGCGTGGTGTTTTCACCGTTGAGCTGGGTGCTGGTGTTATGGCGCAAGACCGCACCGCCGAGCAGGAAGCTGTGGCTGTCGGCCGCGCCGTCTTGCCCCAGCACGATATCGTTATGGGCAAAGTGGTGGCTCTGCGGGTTCTCAAACGCCAGCTTGATATGGTGGAGATGCGCGTTGTCGGCAACGTTCATCGTCAGACGGCCCCCGGTAAAGTGGCGGGCGTCGGTCAGGCTGACGTAGTGCTCAATCACCGTCGCCTCAGCCCCTTCGGCCAGCTCCAGATCGTGGCGATAGTGCGCGGTATTAATCTCCTCGCCGCCGAGCCCCTGGGTGATGTGCATCAGCAGCAGCGGCTTCGCCGGGCGCTGGTTGCGCCTGACGCGAATGTGGGTGACGCTCTGGGCCAGGCTTTCGGTGAGGTGCAGGAACACCTCCGGCTGCACCGGGGCCGCCAGCGACTGGCGATCGTCGTTCACCGTCACCTCAAAACCGCTCTCGTCGGTGCCGTCACTCAGTTCCGGGCAAAAACGCCCGTCGACAAACACCAGCCGCGTAGCGTCGACATCCAGCGCCAGCGCATCGCGCTGAGACTCGCTCACCTGCGCCAGACGGGTGACAAACTCGCCGTTCAGCAGCCCTTCCAGCGGGGTATATTTCCAGTTTTCGTGTTTACGGGTGGGTAAACCGAGGCGCAGCAGCTGTTGCAGGTGCTGCTGGGCGTGTTCAGAGCGGCTGTCGCCCTGCGTTTCAAACAGGCGATGCCACTGCTGGAGCGCATTACTGCTGTTCGGTAAGCCAGCCATAGCCCTGCTCCTCCAGTTGTTTAACCAGCGTGAAATCACCGGATTTCACAATGCGCCCCTGATAGAGCACGTGGACAAAGTCCGGCTTGATGTAGTCAAGAATACGCTGGTAGTGGGTCACGATGATGAACGAGCGGTTGCCGTCGCGCAGGGAGTTAACGCCGTCGGCGACAATCTTCAGGGCGTCGATATCCAGACCGGAGTCGGTTTCGTCAAGAATACACAGCTCGGGTTCCAGCACCGCCATTTGCAGAATGTCGTTACGCTTTTTCTCACCGCCGGAGAAACCGACGTTGACGGAACGGGTCAGCAGATCTTCCGGCATTTTCAGCAGCTTGATCTTCTCTTCCATCAGATCCTGGAAGTCAAAACGGTCGAGCGCCTCCAGCCCACGGTATTTGCGCACCGCGTTCAGCGCGGTTTGCAGGAAGAACTGGTTGCTGACGCCGGGAATTTCCACCGGGTACTGGAAGGCCATAAAGATGCCCTCGCCCGCGCGATCTTCCGGGGACATCTCCAGCAGATCTTTGCCGTTGAACGCCACCGAACCGCTCGTCACTTCGTAATCTTCGCGCCCTGCCAGCGTCGCGGAAAGCGTACTTTTCCCGGAGCCGTTCGGCCCCATGATGGCGTGAACTTCCCCCGGTTTGACGTCAAAATTCAGCCCACGCAGGATCTCTTTGTCTTCCACGCTTACCTGTAAATCTTTAATGCTTAACATGTGCTTTCCTTAACCGACGCTGTGTTCAAGACTAATGGCGAGGAGTTTTTGTGCTTCAACGGCAAATTCCAGCGGCAGTTCAGAGAACACGTCCTTACAGAAGCCGTTCACAATCATTGATATCGCATCTTCTTCGCTGATGCCGCGTTGCAGACAGTAGAAGAGCTGATCTTCACCGATGCGCGAGGTGGTCGCCTCGTGCTCAAGCTGGGCGCTGTTGTTGCGGCATTCCACATACGGGAAGGTATGCGCGCCGCAGTCGGCACCGATCAGCATCGAGTCACACTGGGTGAAGTTACGGGCGTTGGTCGCCGTTGGCATAATTTTCACCAGCCCGCGATAGCTGTTCTGGCTGTGCCCGGCGGAGATGCCCTTCGAGATGATGGTCGATTTGGTGTTTTTACCAATGTGGATCATCTTGGTGCCAGTATCGGCCTGCTGATGGCCGCTGGTCAGCGCCACCGAGTAAAACTCACCGATGGAGTTATCCCCGCGCAGAATGCAGCTTGGGTATTTCCAGGTGATGGCGGAGCCGGTCTCGGACTGGGTCCAGGACATTTTGCTGTTTTCGCCTTCGCACAGGGCGCGTTTGGTGACGAAGTTCAGAATACCGCCGGTATTGCCGTCGCCCGGGAACCAGTTCTGCACCGTGGAGTATTTCACCTCGGCGTCTTTGTGGATGATGACTTCCACCACCGCCGCGTGTAGCTGATAGCTGTCGCGTACCGGGGCGGAGCAGCCTTCGATGTAGCTCACGTAGCTGCCTTCATCGGCCACCAGAATGGTGCGTTCAAACTGCCCGGTTTTTTCAGCGTTGATACGGAAATAGGTCGATAGTTCCATCGGACAGCGCACGCCCTTCGGCACGTAGATAAAGGTGCCGTCTGACGCCACCGCCGCGTTAAGCGCCGCGAAGAAGTTATCGTTACTCGGCACCACGGTACCGATGTACTTTTTCACCAGCTCCGGATGATCGTGAATGGCCTCGCCAAAGGAGCAGAAGATGATCCCCTGCTCTGCGAGCTTCTCGCGATAGGTGGTCGCGACCGATACGGAGTCAAAAATGGCGTCGACCGCCACCTCTTTACCCTCGCGCACGGGGACGCCCAGCTGGTTGAACGCCTCTTCCACCTCTTTGCTGAGGAAGCTGTTGTCGGCACCGGTTTGCTGCACCGCGCCGGGCTGCGAGGCGCAGGTGTCATCACAGCTACCGCAGGAGGGCGCGGAGTAATAGCTGTAATCCTGATAGTTGAGCTTGTCGTAGTGGGCTTTTAGCCAGTGCGGCTCTTCCATCTCCAGCCAGGCGCGGAAGGCGCTCAGGCGAAACTCCAGCATCCATTCAGGTTCGTTACGTTTGGCCGAAATCGCCCGCACGACATCTTCGTTGATGCCTTTAGCCAGCTCGTCGGTTTGCAGCGTGGTAAAGAAGCCCTCTTTATAGTTGAGGTGCCCGCCGCTCCAGGTGTTGACATCGTCAGTTGCTTCAGTATTACGAGACATAGTACCGCCTATACCCCAAAGCTTTCGCCGCAGCCGCATTCGTTCTGGGCTTTCGGGTTATGAAATTTGAATAACTGGTTTAAACCTTCGCGAACGTAGTCGACTTCGGTTCCATCGATAAAAGGCATTGCCTGAAGCGCGACAAACAGCTTCGCGCCGTCGGTTTCAAACACCAGGTCGTCTTTCGCAGGCTCGGTGACGGTGTCCAGCACGTAGCCAAAACCGGCACAGCCGGTCTGCTTAACGCCTAAACGCACGCCGAGGATCTCCGGCTTTTTTGCCACCAGCTCGTGAATATGCGCCGCCGCCGCTGGCGTTAGCGTTAATCCGCGCCAGGTGAAGTCGGCAGGGTTAAAGGTTTCTGAATGCAATTCCATAGGTCCACCTCATGTATAGAGCCACCAGGGCATAACACCATGTTAGTGATAACGATTATCACTTCAACCCCCTGACAGCAGGGGCTTTCCGCTAAATCGCCCTTTTTGGCTACTTTTATTAAGCATAGACCCTGATGAGACAGGTCGACGGGATGGATTTAAATGTTCAATGCATTGATAGATAATGCATTTATTGACGATTGAGAGGCTGATTTGCGGAAATACAAAATATGCATCGGAAATGCCTATTTTTAGGATAGCTTTTGCGGGGGTCGTAACTTTGCGGTGAATTAAAGAAACAAAGGTCCTTCCGGACCCTATACTCAAACGTGGAAAGACACCGCAAAGCCCTGTTCCCGCCAGTGGTCGAGCTGCTCCTGCTGGCGCGCAGTCGGTGCTTTACCGGTCCAGACAAAAATACTTTGCCCCGGGAAAAGTTCCGGACGCGGAGAATCGATAGGCTCGGCCAGAACGTCAATATGCCAGCCTTTGTGCGCGAGTCGCGCCGCTTCCAGCCATAAATGAGTGCGGTCGTCACACTCCCAGCCAATCAACAATGCGTCTTTACCCGCTTTCTTACGCGATTCCGCAAGCGATGCAATAGCAAATTCAATCAGCACGCCGTCCAGCAGGCTCGCCATGTGGCGCACCGTGTTTTGATCCTGATTCATGCGCTGACGCACGGGGGTAATGATGTTATCGATAAGCTCGTCCATCACGTGATCGCGACGGAATTCAGCAATTTTAGCGCGCAGCCTGGCGGGGCTGGCGTAGCGCACGACGAGCATCATCTCTTCCTGGAAGGTGGCCCAGTTACCCTGAGTCATCACATCTTTGTTTTCCAGCAGAGCTTTCACTTTACCGACCGACACGCCGCTTTTCATCAGGCGTTTGATCTCTTCGATGCGCAGGATATCTTCATCGTCGAACTGACGATGGCCACCTTCGCTTCGCTGCGGCTTCAACAAACCATAACGGCGCTGCCAGGCACGCAGCGTAACGGGGTTGATACCGCATCGTTCGGCGACTTCACCGATACTGTAATAGGCCATTAACTCCCTCACGCTTAATACTTCCATACCCAACCTTACCAGATTGTACAAACCATTTGTATAACTAAGACCGTTTTAAGATACAAGTGAATGGTGTTTAGGCCATCCACTCGTTAATACATTGTTGTATAAATTTAGCCTCAGGTACAGCTAACCATTCACAATCTTAATGTATTGGTCAAAAATCAAACTTCTTCTCAGGCCACGCAATGACCGGGATACCGCCCAGGCGCGGGCTGGCAAACAGGTGGCCCTGGAACTGAGAAATGCCAGCCGATTCCAGCCACATCCACTCCTCTGCCTGCTCTACCCCCACCGCACAGAACTCAATTTCCAGCGATGCACAACATTTGATGATAGCTTGTACAATAGCCTGACGCGGGCCGCTTTTATGTACATTGGCGATCAGATCACGATTAATCTTAATTCTGTCCGGCTGGAACTGCGCCAGCAGCTGTAGCCCGGCAAATCCCGCCCCAAAATGGTCAATGGTGACGCTGATCCCGGCGATTTTCAGCTCTCTGACGGAGCGTTTGAATTCATCAAAGCGGGAAATCGCCTCGCTTTCCGTAAACTCAATCACGATTTGCTCGGGCACAAACCCGTTCGCCTCTATGGCCGTTAACAGAAAATCGACCGCGTTTGGCACTTCTACCAGCGTCATCGGCAGCAGGTTAAGGGCCAGGCGCTGCGTTTGCAGCCCAAGCGCGCTGGCCATCGACAGGGCAACCTGCTTGCTTTTCAGATCGGACTCATAGAGCGCAGCACCGGATAATCCCTCGAAATAGGCTTGTGGAGATCCCCCCTCGGGCGTGCGAACTAACGCCTCCCAGGTCACCACCTGCTGCATGAACGGGTCAACGATAGGCTGAAACGCAAAGCTACAGTCCGCCCCTTTCGCGACTACGGCTGGCCTGGCTGACAGCGGCGTTTCTTCCGGGATGAAGTCCCAGGAATCTGAAGGCGGCAGCTCGAAATAGTTCGCTTTTTCCGTGGCCTCCACGAAGGTGCGGAAAAATTGCAGCGCGCGATCGTTATAGGTCAGCTGATAGCGGGTCGTGCCTTTATCCAGCACCTGTTGCAGCACTTCGTCGCGATCGTATTTGCGTAGATCGAACAGTTCCATGCCGACGTTGCCAAATCGTCGCGATGGCCCATGGTCGCGCAGCAGTTCGACCAGATTGTGGTGGCGCGGGTCGCGACAAATACTCTCATAAATCGCCGTGACGCTCTCTTCCGGCCCCTCCAGCAGCTGGAAAAAATGGGTGCCGTTAAACAGCAAAATTCCGGAGACACTGGCGTATTGGTTTGTACTATTTGCAGCAGCTACCATGTCCTCCAGCGCTTTCACTGGAACGTCCTCGCAGATATGACTGCGGTAAATGATGGTTGTTAGCATACTGTTCCTGGAAGTTAGAGGATGGTCCACACGAATGTGTGGGCAAGGTTCTGTTATAGCACATTAATTGCCCAACAAATAATTTACATCTCAATGATTTACACTATTGACAATGTCAATATTCACGCCTGTACAGGTATGTCCGGCCACAACATTTTGTACAATATATTCTGTCAAATCCACAACAAAATGTGACAACGCAACCCCATGAATAATAACAACTTTATAAAATATATCCTAAAATCTTTAAAAATCTGTACATTTTGGATGTACAGATTTGAAAAAAGTGTATACCTTAATTGTAACGTTAGTGATTACAGTTTTTTCACAGGAGCGAAACATGCAGCAAAACGGTTACGTCGCAGATTCCGCAGCAGCCATTGCACAGTATTTCGAGAAAGCCGCGATGCCTACTCAACAGGAAACGCTGGGCCAGGTCGTTGTAGAAATCCTGAGCGACGGGCGAAACCTGAATCGCAAATCGCTCTGCACCAAACTTTTAAGTCGCCTCGAAAAGGCCAACGGCCCGGAAGAGGAACAACATTATCATATGCTGCTTGGTCTGCTTTTTGAACGGTAACGTATGAATAGCAGTGACACAGACCTGCTGATCGACAAACTTCTCGGTGAGGCCGTCCTTTCTCTTCTGAAAGAGCGGGGGCCGATTACAACCGATGCACTGGTTCAGCGTCTGCGTGATATGAAAGCACATGAGCAGGATCCCCGGCGGCGGGAGACACTCGCGATGGTGATTGCCGAGATTGGCGATAACAATCATCCCTTTAAGCGTCGCAGAGCCGCTCAAGGAAGACATGAAAGAGAGGGATCTCTCAAAAACAAACGAGACAATGTAGTGCCGTTATTTGGTGAAGGAAAACCGTCAGATCCAAAGAAAATACATTGACTACAACTTAACAGCTACGGTGAGAACAAATGAGACAAAATATTCAGCTTCAACCCGAATACCATTCTGCTTTTTTGGATAGTGCGTTATCGGAGTACTTCCGTCACGCCGGCGATCGATTTGCTGAAGAGTCCGCTGTTTTTTCTAATGCAGTACGCTGCGTCCTCGCCTCTGAGGGCCATTTAACTAACAAAGCCATTATCCTGTGGCTGATCCAGACCCTGGAAGCGACAGACGATGTCGTGAAGGCCGATGTGATCCGCAAAACGCTGGAGATTGTCGTCGGCTATACGATGGACGATCTGTAATCAGACGCTCTGCCCCTATCTAACGTGTCATCGTCACTTGTGACGAACTCGCTGACGATGACACGCCTCCCCTCTGCAAAATCCCTGTAAAACCCTGTTATGCCTGTCTGGCACGGATCCTGCTTACTCCCGCTGACGGGACTGGCGTGTGCCAGTTAAAAGTAGCTTCATTTCTTAACAGGTCTGTTATTGATGAAAAAAATCGCAAGCGTCTGCCCCTACTGCGGTGCGGGCTGCAAACTCAATCTGGTCGTAGAAAATAACCGTATTATTCGTGCCGAAGCGGCAAACGGCGTCACTAACCAGGGAACGCTGTGCCTGAAAGGCTTTTACGGCTGGGATTTTCTTAACGACACCCGCCTCCTCACCCCTCGCTTAACCCAGCCGATGATCCGCTATCGTAAAGGCGACCCTTTCACCCCGGTCAGCTGGGACGAAGCCATCCGCTATACCGCGAAAAAGCTGAACAGCATCAAAGAGCAGTACGGCCCTCGCGCCATCATGACCACCGGCTCGTCCCGCGGAACGGGTAACGAAACCAACTATCTGATGCAGAAATTTGCACGCGCGGTGCTCAACACCAATAACGTGGACTGCTGCGCCCGCGTCTGCCACGGCCCCTCCGTTGCCGGGCTACAGGAAACCCTCGGCAACGGGGCGATGAGTAACTCCATCAACGACATTGAGAACTCACAGTGCCTGCTGATCTTTGGCTACAACTGTGCGGACTCGCATCCGATTGTGGCCCGACGGGTGCTCAAAGCACGAGAAAACGGCGCCAAAATTATCGTCTGCGATCCGCGCCGCATTGAAACCGCCCGCATCGCCGACCAGCATTTGCAGCTTAACAACGGCAGCAACATGGCGCTGGTCAACGCGTTCGGTTACGTGCTGCTGGAAGAAGAGCTGTACGACAAAAGCTACGTGGCCCGCTTCACCGAAGGGCTGGAGGCCTACCGCGAGGCGGTCAAAGATTACGCGCCAGAGAAGGTGGAACATCTGACGGGGATCGCCGCGCGCGACGTGCGCCAGGCGATGCGCACCTTCGCCGCCGCGCCGTCCGCCACGGTGATGTGGGGCATGGGCGTGACCCAGTTTGGTCAGGCGGTGGACGTGGTCAAAGGCTTGTCCAGCCTCGCGCTGCTGACCGGCAACCTCGGTCGCCCGGCGGTGGGCGTCGGCCCGATTCGCGGACAAAACAACGTGCAGGGCGCCTGCGACATGGGCGTGCTGCCCAACATGTTCCCCGGCTATCAGGACGTAACCGACCCGGCGGTGCGACAAAAATTTGCCGACGCCTGGGGCATTGACGTCAACAGCATGGACACCCGCGTCGGCACGCGCATTACCGAAGTGCCGCACCTGGCGCTGGAGGGCAAAGTCAAAGCCTATTACATCATGGGGGAAGATCCGCTTCAGACCGAAGCCGATCTCGGCCTGGTGCGCAGCGGTTTTGACGCGCTCGACTTCGTGGTGGTACAGGACATCTTTATGACCAAAACCGCCGAAGTCGCCGACGTGCTGCTCCCCGCGACCTCATGGGGTGAACACGGCGGCGTCTTTACCTGCGCCGACCGTGGCTTCCAGCGCTTTGGCAAGGCCATTGAGCCTGTGGGGAACGTCAAGCGCGACTGGGAGATTATCAGCCTGCTGGCAGCCGAAATGGGCTATCCGATGCAGTATGAATCTGAACGCCAGATCTGGGATGAGATGCGCGCGCTGTGCCCGCTGTTCTACGGCGTCACCTGGGAGAAAATGGGCGAGATGGGTCACGTTCAGTGGCCCTGCCCGGAGCTGGACCATCCCGGGACGCCCTTCCTTTATAAGGAGAACAAATTCGACACCCCGAGCGGCAAAGGTCAGCTGTTTGCCACCGCCTGGCGCGCGCCTGCGGAGATACCGGATTCGCAGTACCCTCTGGTGCTGTGCACGGTTCGCGAAGTGGGCCACTACTCCTGCCGCTCGATGACCGGAAACTGTGCCGCCCTGCAAAGCCTGGCCGACGAACCGGGACGGGTACAGATGCACCCGTCGGATGCCCAGGAGTACGGGATCCGCGACGGACAGCTGGTCTGGGTGCGCTCGCGCCGTGGCAAGGTGATCACCCGCGCCAGCCTCAGCGAGCGAATCAACCGAGGGGCGGTCTATATGACCTATCAGTGGTGGATTGGCGCCTTTAACGAGCTGACCCAGGATAACCTCGATCCGATATCCAAAACCCCCGAAACGAAATACTGTGCGGTGGCGCTGGAGGCGATTGAGGATCAGCGCTGGGCGGAGGATTTCGCGGCATCCGAGTATCAAACCATGAAGACGCGGTTAATCAGCGCCGTCAACGTCTGATAACATTTTGCTGGCCGGGCGTTCAGCACGCCCGCGCCAGCCCGTCGTGCCATCGGTTGAGAAACAGCACCAGTTCAAAGTCCGTGCGCAGATTGAATTTTCGCATCACCGCATACTTGTGGTTATAAACCGTCTTGTCGCTGATTTTTAGCTCGTCTGCGATTTCAAGCGCGGTTTTACCCTGATATAGCGCGTCCATGATGCGGTGCTGTTTTCCCGATAGCGCTCTCTGCGGGCACTCCTCGCAGGACGAACAGATTCTCTTCTCTTCCATCAGCCGCTCTTTTTTCCAGGCGTAATAAACGATCTGGCTGAACCGGTCGAGCGCAATATTGCGCGGCAGCACGATAATATCGTTAATACAGGGCGAAACGCCCGGCGCGCGCGCAATATCGGAAATTAATCCCACCGTTATCCCCTTCGTACGCATATGAAATGTCGGCTCGCAGTGGAAGCCTTCCCCCGGCTGCATGGATAAAATAATAATATCGGCCTGAACAATATTTTCAGGCGTGTAGTCAAAATTGATATCCGGTGGCTGTGAAAACTCATCGGTAAACGCCTGAGTTAATATACACGACAGCCCGTAGCGATAAAGAACGTCATTTTCTTTAATCAGGATGTTTACCATATTGTCCACCAAAACGAGTGAGAGATTATTCGCGCTGGCAAGGCGTTAGTTATATTGCAGGGTGAGGATCACCACGCTATTTATCGTACCCGGCGTCACCCCTCCGGGGCGGGAATAGAGCCAGGCGTTCATGGGGAGCGTGACGGTGCGGTCGCTTTCGACGCTGCGGGACAGCACCGTCCCGGCGCCCACCGGATTACCGGTCAGCATATCGCGCAGGCCAATCGCCACCTGCCCTGCCGTTCCGCTATTTTTATAATAATCGCTCCCCGCAAGCGGGTCGGTCATGCCGGTAAATTGCACGTTGATACTTCGCGTGCCCTCAGGGCACTGGGTAAAACACAGCGCAAACGCCACGGGCTCGGATTGGGAATTGGGCGTTGCCATATTCGCTGCATAATTATCGCCGAGATTAACGTTGAGCGTATTATCCCCGCCGTTAAAGACGCACGGCGAAGCGACAATATCCCCGGTTACGTCAACATCAATATTATCCCCGGCGTACGCCGGAGACAGGGCTAAAGAGGCCATCAGGATGACGGCTTTTATAACAGACATGTCAGCATCCTGCTTATTTTATTGGTAGGTCAGCGTTAGGGTAGCCGAGGCATTTGCCGAGCCCGTCGTTACCGCTGTGCTGGTCTGATAATAGCGGGCAGTAATCGGAAACATCTCCTGCCCGCCCGCGCTGCCTTGTCCGGTCAAGGCCAGAACGCTGCTGTCATTCAGTCCAGGATATTGCGCGCCTGAAAGCATCATAGTGATATTAGCCCCGTTGTCACAGTCCAGGATAAGACTCTGCGTTTTTTGCGCGCTGGCCGGCGTGGTTCCCACCGTATTACCAAAATCGCTGGCGTTAATCTCGCCAAAGGCAAACGTCATATGCGGCGTTTTTATTGCACAGGCCACCTGGGTAATTGATCCACTCCCGGCGAGGATCGGTATTTCACCGCCGGGTTCCCCTCCGCGATATTGCGCGGTATAGGCAATAAACGAGGCTAATTGCCCGGTCACTGACCCCGAAATAATATTGCCGGTTTTCCAGAACTGAATAATCGGCTGAAAATCATTACTGTCTACGTCACCCGGATTTGAACTCCAGCTTACGGTAATCATGTCATCGCTGCCGATATAGCCGGTCCCCGAAAATCGCGCTGCTCCGGCGCTGCTGTTGCGGTAAAACCCAAACGACACCCCGACGCCCTGAACAGCGGTTTTATATACCCGATGTCCGTTCGATGAGGTAAACGCATAGGGTAAAACGCCGCTTTTCATTCCGGCGCTGGAGCCTTAATTTCCCGTTGTCACGCAGGTAAAAGCATGGGCCAGCGTGCCGACGATTTCATTGCTGATGGGTTGTCCGACGGGCGTATCTCGCTGAACGATAATATTGCCGTAATCCACCGTATAGGGTGCGCCGATAAAATTATAGGTGCAGCTAAACCCGCTCAGCGGAATAGCCCACAGCAACAGTAAAACACCCCTTAAAATATCCATTTTTCTCTACCTGCAATAATTAACGACACGCGGCGCTGGCCTGAACGATATCGTTTTGCTGTTCACGTTGAGCGACCACATAGTGCGCGCGGCATGACTGATTTTTTTCATCACCCCATTTCACCCGCAGCGTCACCTCCGGCGCTAATCCGCTTAAATAGACCTGCCCGCTGCTCCCGACGATAAACCCGTTCCCCTGCTCGCCCTCCACGCTTGCCATCGCGCCAAAGGGAACGGCGCGGCCGTCGGGTTGCGTCAGGGTTAATAGCAGGCGAATACCAACGTGCGACGCATAGTCGGCGCGAACAATCGCTCCCCGCGTCGGCACCACGGTTTTCACGGTTTGTTCGATCTCCACGTTTCCCGGCAGCGTGTCGGTGATTAAGCCGATATCGTTTTTGCGAAAGGGCATCAGATTCGACGCCAGCCTGTAGCCGCGATAATCGGTCTGCACGCCGGTCATATTCTGGATCCCCACGCCAGCCGCGCCCGGCGCGCGGATCAGGACGTTTGTCTCGCCGAGCGGCTGCGAGAAGGTCACCCCATCGGCGTGGGCCAGCACGCCGCCCTGCACCCCGTAGCTGAGGCGTTCGCTGTTTCTGTCGTAGCTTTAGCCTGCGGTCACTTCCCCATAGGTGCCCTTATAATCGCCGTTCACATTTCCGGCGTAGCCCACCCCGCTGGTGCCGTAACCCTGCTGCACGTTCCAGTTCAGGGCTTTTCCCGCCAGCGCGACGCCGCTAACCCCCACGTTCTGGGTGGTGCCGCCGTTGCGGCTGGTGCCGAGGCCGTAGCTCGCCCAGGTTTGCGGCCCGAAGGCGTCCAGCGGAATGCTGATATTGACCGCCAGCAGCCTGTCGGTGCCGGTGTTCGTACCGCCACCGTTGCGGCTCAGGGTGGCGCTCAGCCCGTAGTTGATCTGTCGCCAGGCGTTGTTGTACGACAGGCTCCAGGAGGCCATAGGGCGTTCCCCATTCCAGTAATCTTCGCGCGCGGCGCTCAGCATCACCGCGCCGAGACCGTCGCCGAGCGACTGGCTCATGGTCAGCTCGGCCCGGTTGCGGCGTCTGTCATGCAGCGAGCTGCCGTCGCCGTATGAGTCGAGCACGTCCTGCATGGCGTAAAAGCCGCGCGTCGAATAGCGATAGCCCGCAATGGAAAACTGCGTGCCCGTGGCGACAATGTTTTTGCTGTAGCGGGCCCGCCAGGACTGCCCCCGGGACGTTTGCCTGTCCTGCGGCGTCGCCTGGGCCTGGGTAACGTCCACGGAGAACGCCCCCATGTCGCCCATGTTTTTCCCCGCGCCCGCGGATAATGCCCGATAGTCTGCCGCCGTCTGAACGCCGCCGTAGAGCGTTAACCCATACGGCAGGCCAATGATTCCGGTCAACTGCCCGAAGGGGGTTTTCTGCACCTGGCTGTTGTAGCTGCGATACTGCCCCGCCGTCAGGGCATACTTCAGGTGGCCTTCGCGCTGCAACACCGGGAGCGACGCGTAGGGGACGGTGAAGCGCTGTTCGCTGCCGTCGGCCTCTTTTACCGTGACGTCCAGATCCCCCGCCCCGCCCGTGGGGTAGAGATCGGTAATGTCGAACGCCCCCGGCGCGACAAAGCTTTGGTAAATCTGGTAGCCGTTCTGGCGAATAATCACCTGCGCGTGGGTGCGGGCAATGCCGCGCACCGCCGGGGCGTAGCCTTTAAGCGAATCGGGCAGCATATCGTCGTCAGAGGCAAGCTGAACGCCGCGAAACGGCATACTGTCGAACACCTCCGCCGGGGCCGAGCTGTCACCCAAAGTCAGCTCGGCCTTGAGCGGCGTGATGGCGCGCTGAGCGTAGGTGTAGACCGTATCCCATTTGTTCTGCCCCCCGGCGTCGCGCGTCCAGGTGAGGTAATTGCGCACCCGCCACGGGCCGAGGTTCACCCCCGGGCGCAGGTTGGCATACTGGCTTTGCGTGTCGCCGCTTTTAGCGTTGCGCCCCCAGCTGTTGCCCCCGCTCAGGCTGTAGTTGAGCATCGCCGCCGCGATCCCGTCATCCCACTGCTCTGGCGGCACATAGCCTCTTGCCTGGGCAGAGAGCGCCGCCTGCGGAATACTGACGTCCAGGCGCTGCTGACCAAACTGAAATACCGTGCTGGCCTGCGGGATAGCCTCCAGCTTCGCGCAGGTATTCTTTACGCCTAATGCCGGAAACAGATCCGTTTTCACGCCCCAGCGCGACAGCTGTTCGACGGTCAGACAGGGCTCCAGCTTTTCGTTCCCTTCGGCGTCGGCGGTGGTGCTGAAGGTGACGTCGGCCGTCTCCAGCCAGCCGTCGTTCAGGAAAATATCAACATGGTAAGTCCCCGGTGGTAATGACTCCAACTTACTGATAGTGTTTTATGTTCAGATAATGCCCGATGACCTTGTCATGCAGCTCCACCGATTTTGAGAACGACAGTGACTTCCGTCCCAGCCTTGCCAGATGTTGT
>NZ_JAKCMV010000051.1 GCF_021440515.1 Enterobacter asburiae
GTGCATCTGGAAGACGTGATTGGTGCCATTGAATTATTGCTCCAGGCCCCAAAGGGCGGCCACATCTATAATATATGTGCGCCTTCGCATCCCCCGCGGAACGTCTTTTATCCGCTGATGGCGCGTCAGCTTGGCCTCGCACCGCCGGTCTTTGGCGATGTGCAGGGCGAGAGCAAAGGCAAACTTGTCGATGGCAGCCGTATTTGTCATGAACTCGGGTTTGAGTATCAGTATCCCGACCCGCTGGTGATGCCCATGGAATAACGCCACCAGCGGGGCGATCGCGCACCGTAAGGGGGCGAACATGAAACCGTTGCTGGATGTCCTGATTATCCTTGATGCGCTTGAAAAAGAGGGGAGCTTCGCGGCTGCGTCTGCGAAGCTCTATAAAACGCCCTCGGCGCTGAGTTACACCGTTCATAAGCTGGAAAGCGACCTCAATATCCAGATCCTCGACCGTACCGGCCACCGGGCGCGCTTTACCCGCACCGGGCAGATGCTGCTCGAAAAAGGGCGAGAGGTGCTGCATACGGTGCGCGAGCTGGAAAAGCAGGCAGTGAAACTCCATCAGGGCTGGGAAAATGAGCTGGTCATTGGCGTGGATGACACCTTTCCGTTTTCGCTTTTGTCGCCGCTTATCGAGCAGTTTTATCAAAGCCACAGCGTCACCCGGCTGGTCTTTATTAACGGCGTGCTGGGCGGCTCCTGGGAGGCGTTAACCCAGGGGAGGGCGGATATTATCGTCGGCGCCCTGCATGAACCGCCCCAGTTAACCGATTTCGGCTTCGCCCGTCTGGGGATGCTGGAGCAGGTGTTTGTCGTTGCGCCACATCATCCGCTGGCTCAGGAGCCTGAGCCCATTAACCGACGCACCATCAGAGGGTTTCGCGCCATTGTGGTGGGCGACAGTTCGGATTCTGACTTTGCCACCGCGTCGCAGCAGCTTGACTGTCAGGAGGCGATTACCGTTTTTGATTTTAAAACCAAACTTGAACTGCAAATTAGCGGGCTGGGATGCGGTTATATCCCACGTTATTTAGCGCAGCGGTTTATTGAAAGCGGCGCGCTTATCGAAAAGCAGGTTATGGCGCAAAGCGGTGATGAATCCGTTTGGGTCGGCTGGAACGAACAAACCGCCGGGCTGGCAAGCGCCTGGTGGCGAGCCGAAATTTTAGCAAATAGTGCTATTGCCGCGGTTTATACTCCGCTCATCGAAGGCAATTCAACCGGTTAGCGAATTTAATCTATTGATGAGTTTCTCGAACTATTGCGTTTTGTATCTGGAATAGGGCAAAATGCCGCCGCTGCAAACAAATGAATAATCGACGATATAAAAGGCGTCGGTTATTTTTTTTTGCATGTACGAAACGAAACTAAAAATCCAAGAGGCCGGGCTTCGTACCGGATAGATATTTACTAAAATCCGACAGTTGTTGTCGCTGAGGAATACAGAAAATGGGGCAATTTTTCGCTTACGTGGCGGTTATCACCGTAAAGGAGAATAACTATGTCGCATAACGCAACTCCAAAAACCTCTCGCGTGGAATTACGTAAAACGCTTACGTTGATTCCGGTTGTCATGATGGGCTTAGCCTATATGCAGCCGATGACGCTGTTCGATACATTCGGTATCGTATCAGGCCTTACGGACGGTCACGTTGCAACGGCGTACGCCTTTGCACTGGTCGCCATTCTCTTTACAGCGCTGAGCTACGGTAAACTGGTTCGCCGTTTCCCGTCTGCGGGCTCTGCTTATACCTATGCTCAGAAATCCATTAGCCCGGCGGTTGGCTTTATGGTGGGCTGGTCATCTCTGCTGGACTACCTGTTCATGCCGATGATCAACATTCTGCTGGCAAAAATTTACTTCGAAGCGCTGGTGCCTTCTATGCCATCGTGGATCTTCGTTGTTGCGCTGGTGGCCTTCATGACCATCTCTAACCTGCGCAGCATCAAGACCGTTGCTAACTTCAATACCCTGATCGTTATCCTCCAGATGGGGATTGTTGCGGTTATTGTCGGTCTGATCATTTACGGTGTGATGCACGGCGAAGGCGCAGGTACGCTGACCAGCACCCGTCCGTTCTGGTCTGAAGGCGCGCACGTTGTGCCGATGATTACCGGTGCGACCATTCTGTGCTTCTCGTTCCTGGGCTTCGACGGTATCTCTTCTCTGTCTGAAGAAACCAAAGACGCTGAGCGTGTGATCCCGCGTGCGATTTTCCTGACCGCACTGATTGGCGGCCTGATCTTCATCGGCGCATCTTACTTCCTGCAACTGTACTTCCCGGACATCTCTCGCTTTAAAGATCCGGACGCGTCACAGCCTGAAATCATGCTGTACGTGGCAGGGAAAACTTTCCAGTGGGGCGTGCTGATCTTCTCCAGCGTCACCGTACTGGCCTCCGGTATGGCGGCACACGCGGGCGTGTCTCGTCTGATGTACGTTATGGGCCGCGACGGTGTGTTCCCAACCCGTTTCTTCGGCTACGTGCATCCGAAATGGCGTACCCCGGCGTGGAACGTACTGCTGGTTGGCGCCATCGCACTGCTGGCGATTAAATTTGACCTGGTAACGGCAACGGCGCTGATTAACTTCGGTGCGCTGGTGGCCTTCACCTTCGTTAACCTCTCCGTGATCTCTCAGTTCTGGATCCGTGAGAAGCGCAACAAGACGCTGAAAGACCACTTCAACTATCTGGTGCTGCCAGTGTGTGGTGCGCTGACCGTCGGTGCGCTGTGGATTAACCTGGAAGAAAGCTCAATGGTTCTGGGTCTGATCTGGGGTGCTATCGGTCTGGTTTACCTGGCGTGCGTGACCAAGAGCTTCCGCAACCCGGTTCCTCAGTACGAAGACGTTGCGTAATGACTCGCCGGGTGGCGCTCACGTTGACCCGGCCTGCAACACGATAAACCCGTAGGCTCGCGCCAGCGGGCAAAAAAAACCGGAGAACATCGCCTCCGGTTTTTTTATGTCTGTAATTCAGACTATCTCTTGCGCGTACTGGAACAACGCTTTTAACAGCGCCTGCTTTTCGCTGTCCCCTTGATACTGGCTGTAGAGCATTTCCAGCTCCTGGACGTAGCTTTGCAGGTATTCCTGCGTAAACACGTTACGACGGTGCTGTAGCCAGCGCTCCTGCTCGGTTTCGTCCAGCGAGCCTGGGAAGTTGCGCGCCCGATAGTTAAAGATCAGCTTTTCGATACGCTTGTCGGCGAAGGTGATATCCAGCGCGGGCAGGTTGCGCGGCTCGGTTTGCAGCACGATGTTCATGGCCGCCCGGTCTGCGTCGCTAAAGAAGCCGTTATACAGCTGCGCATCGACATTTTCCGACGGTACGAACGGCTCCGCTTCGGCAAAAATAGCGACCACTTTTTCACGCACCTGCGGGTTTTCGCGCAGCACTTTTAGATTATCAAGACACTGCTGGCGGTTAATGCCCAGACGGTCGGCATCTTCCGGGCGCAGGGTGTTGGCCTGCGCCAGCACCGGGCATTTATTAATATGAACCAGTTTGACCGGAACGGCAGGCAGATCGCCCAGCTCGCTTTTTGGCGTGTACAGGCGCTCGCGCAGGGCGTCGCTGTCCAGTTCAAGCAGGGGCGAAATGTCTCCCGCAAGATCCACCATAATCACCGCATTACGATTGTCAGGATGCCACGCCAGAGGCGCGACCCAGCTGGTGTTGCCGCGCCACGCGCCAAACATGCCGGAAATATGCACCAGCGGTTTCATCTGCGGCACGTCGATGAGCGTCGTGAGCTTTTGCTTGCTGCGGTGGCTAAGCAGGTACTCAAACAGGCGCGGCTGCGCGGTTTTGACCAGCTTCGCCATCGCAATGGTGGCGTACACGTCCGCCATCGCATCGTGGGCGTTGCTGTGCTCGATGCCGTTGGCGCGGGTGAGGTGCTCGAGCCTGAAGCTGGTTAACCCTTCTTCGTTTTCCGGCCAGCTGATCCCCTCCGGGCGCAGGGCGTAGCAGGCGCGCATAATGTCGAGCAGATCCCAGCGCGAATTGCGGTTCTGCCAGCTCCACGCGTAGGGATCGTAAAAGTTGCGATAGAAGATATTGCGCGTCACTTCATCGTCGAAACGAATGTTGTTGTAGCCCACCACGCAGGTGTTGGGCACGGTAAACAGATCGTGGATACGACGCGCAAACTCCGCCTCGTTAACCCCTTTATCCCGCGCTTCCTGCGGCGTAATGCCCGTGACCATCACCGCGCCAGGCTGCGGCAGATAATCATCGGCGGGCTTGCAGTAAAACACCTCTGGCTCGCCAATGATGTTGAAATCTTCATCAGTACGGATGGCGGCAAACTGGGCAGGCCTGTCCAGCGCCGGGTGAGTGCCAAAGGTTTCGTAATCGTGGAATAAAAATGTAGGGCGCGCGGCAGAGTCAGACACCAGTAATACCATCCTGTTAAAAAGTGACGTCACTATGGTAAACGATCGTGAGGAGCAGACCGAATAAAATGCGCCGTTAAGGGTGAAATTTGCGAGCCTGCTTCAGGAAGAAACATGCACTTTGTCACATTTTTTTGCAATAAAGCCAGGTAACGACATAAGAACTCCCGTAAAAAGGTCAACGATTTTTAATGACCTGAGGATATGCCCTTGAAACGCCGTCTGTTTATTGCTGTTTCTTTACTCGCTTCGAGTATCACATCTGCCCTGGCTGCCGATCCGCTGGATTTTTCGCCGCAGCCTCCGGCTATCCAGGCCGGTGCCTGGGTACTGATGGATTACACCACGGGTCAAATTTTAACGGCGGGCAACGAACACCAGCAGCGCAACCCGGCCAGCCTGACAAAGTTAATGACGGGCTATGTCGTCGATCGCGCAATTGACAGCCACCGCATCACCCCTGACGACGTGGTTACAGTGGGCCGCGACGCGTGGGCGAAGGGCAACCCGGTGTTTGATGGATCGTCCCTGATGTTCCTGAAGCAGGGCGATCGCGTCACCGTGCGGGACCTGAGCCGCGGGCTGATTGTCGATTCCGGTAACGACGCCTGCGTGGCGCTGGCTGACCATGTCGCAGGCGGGCAGCCGCAGTTCGTCAAGATGATGAACGACTACGTTCAGAAGCTGAACCTGCGCGACACCCATTTTGAAACGGTACATGGCCTTGATGCGCCGGGACAGCACAGCTCGGCCTACGATCTGGCAGTCCTTTCCCGCGCCATCATTCACGGCGAACCTGATTTTTATCATATGTACAGCGAGAAGAGCCTGACGTGGAACGGCATCACCCAGCAGAACCGCAACGGCCTGCTGTGGGACAAGACCATGAACGTCGACGGGCTGAAAACCGGCCATACCTCCGGGGCGGGCTTTAACCTGATTGCCTCTGCGGTGGACGGGCAGCGTCGTTTGATCGCGGTGATCATGGGGGCAGACAGCCCTAAAGGGCGTGAGGATCAGGCGCGCAAGCTGCTGCACTGGGGTCAGCAGAATTTTGATACGGTGCAAATTCTGCATAACGGTAAAAAGGTCGGCACCGAGCGTATCTGGTACGGCGATAAAGAGCAGATTAAGCTCGGCACGGATCAGGACTTCTGGCTTGCCTTACCGAAGGCCGAGGTCCCTAACATTAAGGCCAAATACGTGCTGGATAAAAAAGAGCTGGAAGCGCCCATCGCCGCCCATCAGCGCGTAGGGGAAATCGAACTCTATGACCGCGACAAAGTGGTCGCCCACTGGCCGCTGGTCACGCTGGAAGGCGTTGATAAAGGTGGCGTTTTCTCGCGCCTGAGCGATTATTTGCATCATAAGATCTAACCGCGCAGGGCACCGCGCTTCGGCAGACTGGCAGGGATGCGAGTCTGCTCGCATAATAAACATTCCGTCATTGCCGTTCCTTGAAATCCTGCTTTATAGTGTATAAATATACAGCAATTACCGGAGGCAGCATGGACTACAGCATCAGTCAGCAACAGAAACGTAAAATCGCGGGCTTTCACCTCGTGGGGCCGTGGGAAAAAACGGTTAAGCAGGGCTTTGAACAGCTGGTTATGTGGGTTGACGGGCGCCACATTGAGCCGCTGGAGTGGGTTGCGGTCTATTACGACAACCCGGACGTCGTCCCGGCGGAAAAACTGCGCTGCGATACGGCGGTAACGGTGCCGGATGATTTTGTCATCCCGGAGAACAGCGAAGGGGTGATGTTGACCGAAATCGCCGCCGGGGATTACGCCGTGGCTAAAGCACGGGTCGAAAATCATGATTTCGCTACCCCGTGGTATCAGTTCTTCAACTCTCTCTTGCAGGATAATCACTACCAGTGGGCGCCAAAGCCCTGTTTTGAGCGCTATCTCAACGACGGCAACGCAGACGGATACTGGGATATCGAAATGTATATCGCGGTTGAACATAAAGCCGGTTAATCCTGGTAAAAGCAGGGTTTTTCAGCCGGGAACGATCCACTCGGCTGAAAACGCAGTACAATTGGGGTTTGCCGTGTAGCTGGAGAGCGGGTGTGCGTCCCGACAAATCATTAACGCCGTTTGAAATTCGGTTGTATCAACATTATCGCGTTGTGCATGGCTGTCGCATCGCGCTGGCCTTCGTACTGACCTTTGTCCTGGTGCGTTTACTGGATGTCCCGGAAGGGACCTGGCCGCTGATCACCCTGGTGGTCATCATGGGGCCTATCTCCTTTTGGGGAAACGTGGTGCCGCGCGCCTTTGAGCGTATCGGCGGAACCGTTTTAGGTTCGGCGCTCGGGCTGATTGCCCTCAAGCTTGAGCTGATCTCCTTCCCGGTCATGCTGCTGTGGTGCGCCGCCGCGATGTTCCTCTGCGGCTGGCTTGCGCTTGGTAAAAAGCCCTATCAGGCGCTGCTGATTGGCATCACGCTTGCGGTCGTTGTCGGTGCGCCCGCGGGGGAGATGACCACGGCGCTGTGGCGAAGCGGGGATGTGATCCTCGGCTCGCTGCTGGCGATGCTATTTACGGGGATCTGGCCGCAGCGCGCGTTTCTGCACTGGCGTATTCAGATGGCGAATTACGTCACGGCGTTCAACCGCGTCTATCAGGCCGGATTTTCCCCTAATCTGGTTGAACGACCGCGCCTCGAGAAGCATCTGCAAAAAATTCTCAACGATGTGGTGAAAATGCGCGGGCTTATCACGCCTGCCAGCAAAGAAACCCACATTCAGAAATCCATCTTCGAAGCCATTCAGACCGTCAGCCGCAATCTGGTCTGTATGCTGGAACTGCAAATCAACGCGCACTGGGCGTCGCGTCCGAGCCATCTGCTGATGCTTAACGCGCATACGCTGAAAGAGACTCAGCAGATGACTCAGCAGACGCTGCTGACCATTGCTCACGCGCTCTATGAAGGGAACCCGCAGCCGATTCTGGCAAACAGCGAGCGGCTCAATGAAATCGTCGCCGAGCTCAAACAGCTGATCAATGAACGGCAGGGCGATAACGTCGCGGAAACGCCGATCCACGGCTATGTATGGCTGAGTATGGAACTGGCCCGCCAGCTGGAGCTGTTGTCGCATCTGATCTGCCGTGCGCTGCGCAAATAAAAAGCAGCTATCGCCATATGTGACGCCTGCTGCTTCGATTCAGCAGCAATTGGGGTTATGATAGCTTTAAACGATATATGCATTGTCATTCGCGACCGCTGTCAGTAAGGTTATTGTCACAACGGTTGCTTTAACGAATCCGAATCTCACATTATCAGGGGTGTAAAAATGGAAACTACCAAGCCTTCGTTCCAGGATGTTCTGGAATTCGTCCGCCTGTTCCGTCGCAAAAACAAGTTGCAGCGTGAAATCCAGGACGTTGAGAAGAAGATCCGTGACAACCAGAAACGTGTTCTTCTGCTCGACAACCTGAGCGACTACATCAAGCCTGGTATGAGCGTTGAAGCTATTCAGGGCATCATTGCCAGCATGAAGACCGACTATGAAGACCGCGTTGACGACTACATCATCAAAAACGCTGAGCTGTCCAAAGAACGTCGCGACATCTCTAAAAAGCTGAAAGTGATGGGCGAAATCAAAAACGCGGAAGTGAAAGGCGAGTAATCGCAACGAATCGCGGATGAGGCTCTCTGGTGACAGGGGGCCTTTTTTATTGCCGGGAGTGCAGGGTTCGAGGTTTTTTCAGGTCGGGTAAGGCGCAGCCGCCACCCGACAGTCTTACAGAATGCAGAAAAGCAAAAAGCCTGCTTTAAAAGCAGGCTTTTATAAATGTGGCTCCTCTGACTGGACTCGAACCAGTGACATACGGATTAACAGTCCGCCGTTCTACCGACTGAACTACAGAGGAATCGTTGTGGAGGCTTATCTTAGCGGCGAAAAAACTTTTGTCAAACCTGATCTTAGGGAAAAACGGTTGATTGCTGAAACCGTCGTCAGTTTGTTGTAAATCCAAACATATTTTTGTGGAAAATACTTTGCAGGATACGCATTTCTCACTCATCATTTGAAATGGAGTTTCAACTTTCTCGCTAAGGTCCATTTTGAACGTCACTGCCCCCATACGCCAGGCGATCATGCGCACGCCCTGGTATGCAAAACGTAAAAGCTATCGTGTTCTCTTCTGGCGTGAAATCACCCCCCTCGCTGTACCTATTTTTCTTGAGAACACCTGCGTCCTGCTGATGGGCGTATTGAGCACGTTCCTGGTGAGCTGGCTCGGTAAAGAGGCGATGGCCGGGGTAGGGCTGGCGGACAGTTTCAATATGGTGGTGATGTCGTTCTTTGCGGCTATCGACCTGGGGACCACGGTTGTGGTGGCGTTCAGCCTCGGGAAACTCGATCCCAAACGCGCACGCGAGGCGGCCAGACAGTCGCTGATGATCATGACCGTCTTTTCGGCGATCCTCGCGGCGGTCATTCACTACTTCGGTAAAGAGATTATCGACGTGGTGGCGGGGGAAGCCACCCAGGAGGTCAAAGACCTGGCGCTGACCTATCTGGAGATGACGGTGCTGAGCTACCCGGCGGCGGCAATTGCCTTAATCGGCAGCGGCGCGCTGCGCGGAGCTGGGAACACCAAAATCCCGCTGCTGATCAACGGCGGGATGAACATTCTCAACATCATCATCAGCAGCGTCCTGATTTACGGCGTGTTCTCCTGGGACGGCCTCGGCTTTGTCGGCGCGGGGCTGGGCCTGACTATCTCCCGCTATATCGGGGCGGCGGCGATTGTCGGCGTGCTGGTGGCCGGCATTACGCCATCGCTTCGCCTGTCGCTGAAAAGTTTTTTCCGCCCGTTCAATTTCGCCATTATCTGGGAAGTGATGGGGATTGGGATCCCGGCCAGCATCGAATCGGTGCTGTTTAACGGCGGTAAGCTGCTGACGCAGATGTTTGTGGCGGGAATGGGCACCGACGTGATCGCCGGTAACTTTATCGCCTTCTCGATCGCGTCGCTGATAAACCTGCCCGGTAACGCCCTCGGCTCTGCGTCAACAATCATCACCGGCAAGCGGCTGGGCAAAGGGCAGATAGCCCAGGCCGAGCGCCAGCTGCGCCACGTCTTCTGGCTGTCGACCATCGGCCTGACGGCGATTGCCTGGGGCACTGCGCCGTTCGCCGGGCTGATGGCGTCGTTTTACACCCACGAAGACGATGTAAAAGAGGTAGTGAAAATTCTCATCTGGCTTAACGCGGCCTTTATGCCGATCTGGGCGGCCTCATGGGTGCTGCCCGCCGGGCTGAAAGGGGCGAGGGATGCGCGCTTTGCCATGTGGGTGTCGATGCTCGGCATGTGGGGCTGTCGCGTCGTGGCGGGCTATACGCTCGGTATCATGCTCGGGATGGGCGTCGTAGGCGTCTGGCTGGGGATGTTCCTCGACTGGGCCGTGCGCGGCGCGCTGTTCTACTGGCGAATGGTGAGCGGACGCTGGCTGTGGAAATACCCGCGTAAAAAGGTCGAGGTTGCGCAGGTGGAAGCCACCGAGTGAGCGCCAAATGCGCGAAATGGAGAATAAATCGGCAAACGATCGGAAATCTGCAATCTGCCTTTGACAACCTCGGGGAGCATCGATAATATGCGCCCCGTTCACACGATTCCTCTGTAGTTCAGTCGGTAGAACGGCGGACTGTTAATCCGTATGTCACTGGTTCGAGTCCAGTCAGAGGAGCCAAATTTAAAAAGCCTGCTTTTATAGCAGGCTTTTTGCTTTTTGGCGTTCGGGGAATGGCCGGGTGGCGGTATCGCCTTACCCGGCCTGGAAGGGCTGCCGCTAGCGGTTTACCCGAATCGGCGCCGTCGCTTCGAACAGCCACGGGCGCGCGTCGCTGTCCACCAGCGGCGACAGGGCGTCGCGCACCTGCTGGTGATACTCATCAATCCACTGTTTTTCCTGCTCGGTAAGCAGGTTCAGTTCCACCTGACCTAAATCAATCGGGATCAGCGTCAGGGAGGCGAACCTGCAAAAGCCCGGGCGGCTCTCAACAATTTCCACCTGATTTTCAATACGAATGCCGTGGCTGTCCGCCAGGTAATACCCCGGTTCGATGGTCATGATATTCCCGGCCTCCAGCGGCCACGGGTTGACCTTCTTCGCGATGCGATGCGGGTTCTCGTGGATCAACAGCTGATGCCCCACGCCGTGGCCCGTCCCGTGATCGTAATCCAACCCCATTTCCCACAGCGGACGGCGCGCAAACGCATCCAGCTGGTGCCCCTGCGTGCCGGACGGGAATTGCAGCGTCATCAGCGCCAGAAAGCCTTTCAATACGGCGGTGTAATGCACGCGCTGCTGCGGCTCCACTTTCCCCCAGGCGAGGGTGCGGGTGGCATCGGTGGTGCCGTTCTGGTACTGGCCGCCCGAATCGTTCAGATAAAAATGGTCGTGAACGAGCGGCTTGTTGCTGGCCTCGCTGGAGTGGTAATGGCACATCGCCGCGTTGCTCGAAGAGGCGGAGATAGTGGCAAAACTCTGCTCGATAAAGCCCGGCTGGCGCTCGCGGAACGCCAGCTGCTGCGCCTGTACCTCAAGCTCGGTCAGCGGATTGCCCGCCTCCGCACGCAGCTGCACCTCGCGCGACAGCCACGCGAGGAAGTTCACCCACGCCGCGCCGTCCTGATGATGACATTCACGGTAGCCCGCCAGCTCCGTCGGATTCTTACGGGCCTTCATGAGCGTGATCGGGTCGGTTTGCCAGATAATTTCTCCGGCTGGCTCAATGGCAAAGCGCAGCGCCACCGGCGCGGAATCCGCATCCACCATGACCCGCTTCCCGGAAAGCTGCTGGCAGCGTTCGATAAAGGCATCCTGCGGTGAAATCGTAATACCTTCGCGCGCGGCGTCGGGCAGCGCGCCGAGCTTGTTGTCGTTCACAAACCACTCGACCTGGCCGTCGCGGCCAAGCAGGGCAAACGAGAGCGGAACCGGGCTGAAGGGAATATCCGCACCGCGCACGTTCAGCAGCCAGGCGATATTGTCCGGCAGCGTAATGGCCAGATAGTCCGCCCCTTTCTCTGCCAGCAGCGTTGCCACGCGCTGGCGCTTATCGGCGCTGCTTTCGCCGCTGATGTCATCGGGCATCGCGCGGATCTGCCCGGCAGGTGCCGCCGGGCGGTCAGACCACAGGGTATCGAACGGCGAGGCGTTCAGCGCCACCAGCTCGCAAGGAGTTGCGGAAAGCTGGACGTATTCGCTGTTGGTCATCAGCAGTGACTCAAAGGCAATGCGCGTGCCTTCTGCGACGTTCTGCGCCAGCCACTCGTTAAGCGGTTCATTGTGCAGATGGTGAATCTCCACCTCGTCCATATTGACCTGAACCCGGGCCTGCACCTGATAGCGTCCGTCCACGAACAGCAGCGCTCTGTCCTTCAGCACCAGCGCCAGCCCGGCGGAGCCGTCAAAGCCGGTCAGCCAGGCCAGTTTTTCGTCGTACGGGGCGCAGTACTCGCTCTGCCAGGCGTCCGCGCGGGGAACGATCATCCCGTCGAGGTTGTTTTCCTGTAGCCACTGGCGCAACGCCATAAGGGGTGATGTGGTGTGCATTGTTTTTCCTTATTTTTATTAGCGGAACGGCGGTTCGTTGAAGGTACGCAGCTTGCGCGAATGCAGCTTATCGCCCTCTGCGCGGAGCAAATCAATCGCGCGGATACCAATTTGCAGGTGCTCGGAAATGGCCCCTTCATAGAAGCGGTTCGCCTGGCCCGGCAGCTTGATCTCCCCGTGCAGCGGTTTATCCGACACGCACAGCAGGGTCCCGTAAGGGACGCGGAAGCGATAACCCTGCGCGGCAATGGTGGCGCTTTCCATATCAATCGCCACCGCGCGGCTCAGGTTGAAGCGCAGCGCAGACGCGGAGTAGCGCAGCTCCCAGTTGCGGTCATCGGTGGTCACCACAGTACCGGTGCGCAGACGCTGTTTGACCTCTTCACCCGGCATTCCGCTCACCTCTTTAGTGGCGTCATATAAAGCGCGCTGCACTTCGGCAATGCTCGGGATCGGAATGTCCGGCGGGAGGACGGCATCCAGGACGTGATCGTCACGCAGGTAGGCGTGGGCCAGCACGTAGTCGCCAATCAGCTGGCTTTCGCGCAGGCCGCCGCAGTGGCCTATCATCAGCCAGACGTCCGGGCGCAGCACCGCCAGGTGGTCGCAGATGGTTTTCGCATTCGACGGGCCAACGCCGATGTTGATCAGCGTGATCCCCTGACCGTCGGCGGTGACCAGGTGCCAGGCGGGCATCTGGTGCTTCTTCCACGCCAGATCGGAAATCGCCTGCTCGGGCGCTTCGGTTTCAGCGGTGATCCAAATTCCCCCGGCGCAGGAGAGCGCAATGTAGGGGCTGTCGGGATCGAGGATCTGGCTGCATCCCCAGCGCACGAACTCATCGACGTAGCGGGTGTAGTTAGTAAACAGCACGAACGGCTGGAAATGCTCCGCCGGCGTGCCGGTGTAGTGGCGCAAACGGGCCAGCGAGAAATCGACGCGGCGGGCGTCAAAGTGCGACAGCGGGGAGAACTCCGCCGGATGATAAATCCCGTCCGCGGTTTCATCGCCAATCTGCGACAGCTCGGTGGTCGGGAAGTGGCGGGTCAGACCGGCGCTCATCGAGCGGTCAAGCGTCAGCTCCGAGCCGTCGATCACGTAGGGGTAGGGGATCTCATGCATTGAGGGTTCAACGCTGATGTGCGCGCCGTAGTCCTGATACAGCAGCGTTAACTGCTCTTCGAGATAAGGGCGGAACAGCGTCGGACGGGTAATGGTGGTGCTGTAACAGCCGGAGTGGGTGAAGCGCGCGTAGGCGCGGGTTTTTGGCGTGTTGGTAGCGCTTCCGTCCCAGGTCACGGAGAGTGACGGATAAACAAAAAGGCCGCTGCTTCTGGCCTTGTCGTCGGGAAGTTTTCCGGTGTCGATGTACTCACTGATGGCAGTGCGCAGCGCGTTCACGGACTGGTCGTACAACGCATCGAGTTTTTCCAGTGCCTGAGCTGGGGTCAGGCTGGAGCCCCTGGTATTCATCTCTGTCTCCTTGTTCCACAGGTGTGCGGTTTTACCCGATAGTATGTCACACGCCTGTGAAACAAAAGTGAGAACAGGAAGAAGGCTAGCGGTGCTGAGGCTCTTTCATCCACAGCGCCGTGGCCGCCGAGAGCAGGCAACCCGCCAGCAGATAGATCGCCACGCTGTGCCAGTTTCCGCCGGAGAAGGTCACCAGCGCGGCGGCGATAAACGGCGTGAATCCGCCGCCGACCACGCTGGCCACCTGATACCCCACGCCCGCGCCGCTGTAGCGGTAGCTTGCCCCAAACAGCTCGGTGAACATCGGCTGCTGTACGCAGACCACCATGTCGTGGGCGATATTCGCGAGCATGATGGCGAAAAAGACGATCCAGAATATCGACTGGGCCTCCAGCGCCATAAAGAAAGGCCAGGCGCTGAGGGTGCCAATCAGCGCCCCGGTGATATAGACGCGCCGACGGCCAAAGCGGTCCGCGAGCCAGGCGAAGCAGGGGATGGTCAGGCAGCTGATGCCCCCGACCAGCAGGCCGATATTCAGGAACAGCTCGCGCGGCAAGCCCAGGTTCTGCGTGGAATAGTTCAGGGCGAAGGCGGTGACGATGTACATCGTAAGCAGTTCGCACAGGCGCAGGGCGATAATTTTCAGAAAAGCGCCAGGGTGCTGCGTCAGGGCTTCCATCACCGGCAGCCGTTTTTTGACAACCGGCTGTTCCTGCTGCTGCTTTTCAAATTCGGCGGACTCTTCCATCCCGTTGCGGATCCACAGCGCGGCGATCACCAGCACGATGCTGAAGATAAAGGGAATGCGCCAGCCCCAGCTCAGGAACTGCGCGTCGGTGGTGAGCTGGCTTATCAGCGATACCAGCCCGGTAGAGAGCAGCAGACCCACGCCGTAGCCCACCTGCACGCCGCTGCTGTAGAACGCGCGTCTGTGCTTTGGGGCGCTCTCCACGGACAACAGCGCCGCGCCGCCCCATTCACCGCCGACGGCGAATCCCTGAATGGCGCGCAGGGTGACGAGCAGTACCGGCGCCCACCAGCCGATGGTGGCAAACGACGGCAAAATCCCGATTAGCGCAGTGGCGATCCCCATCATCCAGACCGTGAGCATCAGCATGCGTTTACGCCCGAGGCGGTCGCCGAAGTGGCCGAAGATAATCCCACCCAGCGGGCGGAACAGGAACCCGACGCCGAAGGTGGCAAAGGCGGCAAGGGTGCCCATCGCGGGGCTTATCTGCGGGAAGAATTCCCGGTTAAACACCAGCGCGGCGGTAATGCCATAGAGCAGAAAATCATACCAGTCGACGACGGCACCGGCGAAGCTGCCCAGGGCGGCGCGGCGGGCGCGATTGAGCGAAGGTGTCTCCTCGTCAGAGCGTGGGGAGGTGAGGGTGGAGTCCATAGTTATCCTGTCAGTACTGTTTTTTTTAATTATTGGTATAAGAAAAGGTTACTCACACTGCGTCCGTCATCATGCGGACGTATGAGACTACCGCGACAGGGGGCGTGAGGAAACTGATTTTATTTCCTGATGACGGGCAATATTCGGCGGCGCTGTGGCGCTTTCTCCCGGTACGCAGGGCAAAAAAGGCTATGCTTATCCGATACGTGGAGCAGCAGGGGAAGGGATGATGCATCGTTTACGTTTATCTGTTTGTTTAACTGCCTTACTGGTGAGCCGCAGCGTGCTGGCCCTCAGCTATCCATTGCCCCCGGAGGGCAGCCGGCTGGTGGGCAGCACGCAGGTTGTTACGGTTCCGCAGGGGAATACCCTGCCGCTTGAGGCCTTCGCCGCCCGGCACGGCATTGGGCTGAGCAATATGCTGGAGGCCAATCCGGGCGTCGATCCGTTTTTGCCGAAGCCCGGCACAGAACTGACTATTCCCCAGCAGCTGATCCTGCCGGAAACGGTGCGCGAGGGGATTGTGGTAAACGTGGCGGAAATGCGCCTCTATTACTACCCCAAAGCGGGCAATACCGTTGAGGTCTTCCCGATTGGCATTGGGCAGGCCGGGCGCGAAACGCCGCGCAACTGGGTCACGCACGTGGAGCGCAAAAAGGCAGGGCCGACCTGGTCGCCGACGCCAAATACGCGTAAAGCCTACGCCGAAGAGGGCAAAACACTGCCAGCCTTTGTTCCGGCGGGCCCTGATAACCCGATGGGGCTGTATGCGATCTATATCGGCAGGCTGTACGCCATTCACGGCACTAACTCGAATTTTGGGATTGGGCTGCGCGTGAGTCAGGGCTGTATCCGTCTGCGCAATAACGACATCAGATACCTGTTTGATAACATCCCGGTCGGCACGCGCGTGCAGATTATCGATCGCCCGGTTAAAACCACGACCGAGCCCGACGGCAGCCGCTGGCTGGAGGTGCATGAGCCGCTGTCGCGTAATCGTCTGGAATTCGAGTCAACAAAGAAAGTGCCGCTGCCGATTGCGCCTGACGTTCGGGCGAAGCTCGTCAGTGAGGGAGGTGAGGCCGCGCTTGAGCGCCGGTCCGGGATGCCGATCAGGATTGGCAGCCTGTAGGCCGGGTAAACGCAGCGCCACCGGGCGATTTTACCCGGCTCAGAAAAGCAAAAAGCCTGCTATAAAAGCAGGCTTTTCAAATTTGGCTCCTCTGACTGGACTCGAACCAGTGACATACGGATTAACAGTCCGCCGTTCTACCGACTGAACTACAGAGGAATCGTGTGAACGGGGCGCATATTATCGACGTCAGTTACGCTTGTCAAAGGGTGGATCGCAACCTTTTGATCGTTTGCTGACAAAATCAGCAAAATGGCGGTTTTGACAACGGATTGCACTTAAATGGTGCGCGAATACCCCTTATGGGGCAGATCATAAACCGCTGTTTCGATAATAAAACCCGGGCTGGCGATTAGATTTCCTTATTTTCAGGCGGTTAGCGAACATATCAGACCTCTTAAAAAAACTGGCATTCATATTGCAAAAACCTGTTCAACAATTAGAGCCAGTACTGGCACTGCATTTCGAACAGGGGGCAAAATGAACTTAAGACGACTGAAATACTTCGTGAAAATTGTCGATATCGGCAGCCTGACCCAGGCCGCAGAAGTGTTGCATATCGCGCAGCCTGCACTGAGTCAGCAGGTGGCCACTCTGGAAGGTGAAATGGATCAGCAGCTGTTGATCCGCACGAAGCGTGGCGTAACGCCAACCGAAGCGGGCAAAATTCTCTACACCCACGCCCGCACCATTCTTCGTCAGTGCGAACAGGCGCAGCTGGCGGTCAATAACGTGGGGCAGACCCTGAGCGGGCATGTCTCTATTGGTCTGGCACCGGGAACGGCGGCCTCTTCCATTACCATGCCGCTGTTGCAGGCCGTGCGGGCCGAACTGCCGGACGTGCTGGTCTATCTGCATGAGAACAGCGGCTCGGTGCTCAACGAAAAACTGCTGGGCGGCCAGCTGGACATGGCGGTGCTGTACGATCGCTCACCGGTGGCAGGGATCACCAGCCAGCCGCTGCTGAAGGAAGATCTCTACCTCGTCGGCACCCGTGATTGCCCGGGTCAGAGCATCGACCTGACCGCCGTCGCAGAGATGAATCTCTTCCTGCCGCGCGACTACAGTGCCGTGCGGGTGCGCGTTGATGAGGCGTTCTCACTGCGTCGCCTGACGGCAAAAATTATCGGCGAAATCGACTCCATCTCCACCCTGACGGCAGCGATTGCCAGCGGGATGGGCGTGACCGTACTGCCGGAGTCCGCCGCACGTTCGCTGTGCAGCGCGGCTAACGGCTGGATGGCGCGCATCACCACGCCGTCCATGAGCCTGCCGCTGTCGTTGAACATGTCGGCACGCGGCTCCCTGACGCCACAGGCGCAGGCGGTGAAAGAGATCTTAATGTCTCTGGTCAGCAAGCCATCGCTGGAAAATCGTGAACTCCAGCTCGTGAGCTGATATTCCTTAAAAGCATAAGATGCTGGTTTTTATTATTTGTTCTCCAGGTCTGACGACTCTAACAATAGAGCTATGTCAGATGCGCCGGAGTGAATCGTGAATTTCCAGCAACTTAAAATTATCCGCGAGGCGGCACGGCGGGACTTTAATCTCACCGAAGTCGCCAACATGCTTTATACCTCCCAGTCGGGCGTCAGCCGCCACATCCGCGAGCTGGAAGAAGAGCTTGGGATTGAGATCTTCATACGCCGCGGCAAGCGTCTGCTCGGCATGACGGAGCCAGGCAAAGCGCTGCTGATCATCGCTGAGCGTATTCTCAACGAGGCCAGCAACGTTCGCCGCCTGGCGGATCTCTTTACTAACGACGCGTCCGGCGTGTTAACCATCGCCACCACCCACACCCAGGCGCGCTACAGCCTGCCGCCGGTCATCAAGGCATTCCGTGAACTCTTTCCTGAGGTGCGTCTTGAGCTGATTCAGGGGACGCCGCAGGAGATCGACCAGCTGCTGCAAAACGGCGGGGCGGATATTGGCATTGCCAGCGAGCGCCTGAGCAACGATCCGCTGCTGGTGGCCTTCCCGTGGTTCCGCTGGCATCACAGCCTGCTGCTGCCCGCCGATCATCCGCTTAATCAGGTTTCACCCCTGACCCTCGAAGAGATCGGCAAATGGCCGCTGATCACCTACCGCCAGGGCATCACCGGGCGTTCGCGTATCGATGAAGCCTTTAACCGCAAAGGATTAACCCCCGATATCGTGCTGAGCGCGCAGGACTCCGACGTGATTAAAACCTACGTTGAGCTGGGTTTAGGCATTGGGCTGGTGGCAGAGCAGTCGAGCGGCGAGCGCGAAACCGGGGATCTGGTGCGTCTGGATACCCGCCACCTGTTTGACGCCAATACCGTCTGGCTCGGTCTGAAGCGCGGCCAGCTCCAGCGCAACTATGTCTGGCGGTTTATTGAGCTGTGCAACGCGGGGCTGTCGGTTGATGAAATCAAGCGTCAGGTGATGGAGCCGGAAGAAGTGGCGATTGATTATCAGATTTAACCCCCCGGCTTGCCGGTCCCCTCAGTAACTGTTCCTTTTTTCTGAATGCGCCTTCAGGTTTTGAGCGAAGGCGCATGAATCCTCGTTATCTGCCGACCATAATCTCCTATAGCTTTACATCTATATAGCGTTAGATCTATATTTACAGGGAGGTCCTGTGTGGACGATTAAAACAACGGATATGTTTGATAGCTGGTTTACCTCGCTCAACGACATCCATCGCGCCAGCGTGCTGGCTGCACTCATTGTCCTGAGGGAAAAAGGGCCTGCTTTGTCCAGACCCTACGCGGATACCGTTAAAGGCTCGCGCTACGCCAATATGAAAGAGCTACGCATTCAGAGTCAGGGCGACCCGCTGCGGGCCTTTTTTGCTTTTGATCCCAGGCGTTACGGCATTCTGTTATGTGCAGGAAATAAAGTGGGAAACGAAAGGCGTTTTTACAAAGAGATGCTCCCGATTGCCGATCGGGAATTTACGCACTGGCTAAATAATCCAAAAGAGAAGGAGTAACGCGATGGGCAGAACGCTTGAACAGCTTATTGCGGATGAAAAACCTGAGGTGGTAGCCCATGCCGAGGCGATAGCAACGGATATTCTGCTCAACATCCACCTCGCGGAACTTCGTGAGAAAGTGCAGAAAACGCAGGTTGAAATGGCGCAGGCCTTAGGGGTTAAACAACCGACGGTTGCCGTGATGGAAAAACCGGGCCGCGATCTGAAACTCTCCTCGCTGAAACGCTATGTCGAGGCGGCGGGGGGCAAATTGCGTCTTGACGTGGAGCTGCCGGACGGTTCTCACTACGATTTTGTGCTCTGAACCCGGAAAAGCAAAAAGCCTGCTATAAAAGCAGGCTTTTCAAATTTGGCTCCTCTGACTGGACTCGAACCAGTGACATACGGATTAACAGTCCGCCGTTCTACCGACTGAACTACAGAGGAATCGTGTGAACGAGGCGCATGTTAATGGCCTCGCTAATTTGTGTCAACACTAAATTTAACGTGCTGATTCAAATGATTAATTAAGCTCCAGTGTGCTGATTTAGTGTACTTGAACGGTCGAATTGCCGCCATGCTCGCTATTTTTACGTAAACGCTGGAGCGGATCCTGCTGGTAGAAATGGCAAAAACGCTGCCACAGCGCCGGGAAGCGCGGAGCGAAAAGTTCTGGCGCGCTGAAGAAGTATTCTGACAGCACGGCGAAACATTCCGCGGGATCGGTAGCGGCGTAGGCGTCGATGCTGGCGGCGCTTTCGCCCACCAGATCGATTTCATCCTGGATGTTATCCATTGCCGCGTGCAGATCGTGCTCCCAGCCCGCGACTTCGCGCAGGGGGATAAACGGCACGCCGCTTGCCCGGTCGCCGTTGCGGGTGTCGAGCTTATGCGCCACTTCATGAATAATCAGGTTGAAACCGGACGCATCGAACGAGTCCTGAATATCCAGCCAGTTGAGGATAATCGGGCCCTGCTGCCAGCTTTGTCCCGACTGAACCATGCGCTGGTTATGAACGAGGCCGATGTCATCCTCCCATTCGTCATCAACCACGAACGGTGCCGGGTAAATCAGCACTTCGTGGAAACCATCGAGCCACTCGATGCCGAGTTCCAGTACGGGTAAACAGAAGAGCAGGGCGATACGGGTGCTTTTGAGCGCGTCCAGCTCAAATCCCTGAAGCGGCACCAGACGCTTTTGCTGTAAGAAACGATCGGCAAGCTGAACCAGCTTAGACTGGTCTTCAGGCGGGAGATTAGCCAGCACGGGAATTGCAATCGCCTCATCCCAGGGCAGGGCCGTATTACGACCTGCGTCATTCGATTTCCAGGGCCACTTAATCATCGTTTAGCTCGTAAACTCGATACCAGAACAAAATTGAAAGGTCAGGGTCAATCAGGACGTTGCGCTTTGCAGCAGGTCCCTCGTTTGACGTGTAGAGGACATTTTTATCATGTCATCTCACGCTTAGCACCCACTTTCATCTCGTTGAGTTCACACAATTAAGAACATATTGGCGTCGTTTTTTTCCTGTACGCGAGATAAAAAAAGCCAGGCATCGCCTGGCTTTAGCCCTTAGCGTAGCGCCTTCGCGATGGAACTGAACATCAGCGACGCCTCCAGCGGCTGCGCGCTAAACGACGGCTCCGCCTCCGGCCAGGTCGACCACTGGACGATAACCAGGTTTTCCGCACGGTTCACCATAATCATCTGCCCAAAAATGCCCAGCGCCCAGAGTGAGTCTTTCAGAGAGCTCTGCGCGGCAGGCTCTACGTCAGTGGCATTGACCGGAACTTCATTGTTCCACCACTGATAGCCGTAAAGACCGTTCGGGTGCGCGGCCGAGACAGAACCCGTCGCGTGGGTCCAGCGTGAGGATTCGCTCACCCAGTTGTCCGGCAGGATCTGCTTGCCGTCTGGCAGCGTGCCGTTGTGCAGAATAAATTCGCCGAAGCGTCCCCAGTCTTCGAGGGTTGCGTTAAAACCGTGCGCGCCCACGTCGTGCTCGCCTTTGCTGTAGGCGTGCCACACCCCGTCGCTCGCCATGCCGTACGGCTGCCAGATGCTTTTCTCCAGATAGGCCGCGAGCGACATGCCGGTGGCGCGCTCAAGCACATCCCCCAGCAGCCACGCGCCGCCGGAAGAGTAGGACCAGTGTTCCCCGGCCGGATGTTCACGGTGCAGGCCGGAGACCAGCTTGCGCACGCAGTCGTAGGTGCCGGGTTTTGCTTCACACTCGGTGAGCTTTGCGAAATCCGATTGGGGATCGGTGTAATCCTCGCTCCAGGCCACGCCGGAGGTATGCGTTATCAGCTGTTTCAGCGTAACGCCCTCCCACGCCGTGCCTTTTAAATCAGGCTCGTATCGGGTGACAAGATCGTCGAGGGAGTGAATTTTTCCCTCTTTAATTGCCACACCGACCAGCGCCGAGACCACCGATTTACCCACCGAGCGGGAGGTCCACAGGGTTGAGTCGGTATTGCCTTCGGCAAGGTATTTCAGGGCAATCTTGCCGTCTTTCAGCACCAGCATTCCGCTGACGTTTTGGCGTTTCAGGTAGTCCGTAAGCGTATAAGTCTTGCCGTTGACCTGATAGCGGGCGTCCGTCAGGGGTTTCTCAGCTTTTACAAACGGCGTGGCGACGCCGTGACGGAACACATCTCCGGCGTAGTTGCGGTAGTCATTGCGAAAGCCCACGACGCGATCGCTCTGGCTCCAGGTCAGCATGTTATGCGGATCCGGCAGCGTGCGATCGAAGGGGGCCGGACAGGCGCTCAGGTCGATGCCTTCGCAGGCGGCCATTGCAGCAGGGGATAACAGGCTGGTGATAACCAGCCCTGCGAGCAGCGTAAGATTTAACGATCTGTTTTTCATAATTATCTCGTATGAGTGAGGAACGGCTTCAGTTTAAGAAGCGGCGCCCTATAATAAAAAACGCGTCATGGGGGAAAATCCCCCGTAAATTTAAAGGGAGCGTAGCGTGGCGACACTGATCTATTCCTTTGCCCAGCTTGAAGCCTTTACCGCCGTGGCGGAACAGGGAAGCCTGAGCAGAGCGGCGGTTAAGCTTGAGAAAGATCGCACCACCCTGCGCGATCTGATTGATTTTCTGTAAGACGGGTTGGGCTATGCGCTGTTCCACCGGGAAGGACGTGCATTGCGGTTAACGCCCGAGGGTGAGCAGCTTCAGCGGCAGGCGCACCTGCTGATGCGTCAGGTGCGGGCATTTGAAGCCTTCGCCCGTGAGGTGCCCAACGGCGCGACGCAGGATCTCTCGCTGGTTTACGATCCCTTCACCCCGAGAGCCTTTTTGCAGGCGCTGATTGCCGACATGGCGAAACGCAATATCCGGCTGAGTCTGGCCTGCGCCTCGCGCGATGAGGCGGAAAGCTGGCTTGCCGGCGGGCGGGCCGATATCGGGATCTGCCAGGCGCGCAACCGCAGCGTGGGTAACGAGATGGAGTGGCGGGCGCTGGGGTCGGTGGATATGGATTTCTACGCCGCAAAGACGCTTTTTTCCGAGGCCGACACGCCGCTTTCGCTGCTCGATCTCTCTCTGGTGCCGCAGGCGATCATGCACGAAGCCTCTGACGAGCCGGTGGCGCGTCGCCTGCAAATTTCAGGGCACACGCTGTTTACGAACGAGGTGGACATGGTGCGAGGCCTGCTGGAGCAGGGCTGCGGCTGGGGATTTTTACCGACGCACTTCGGCGCGTCGCGGTGGAAAAACGTAAAAAGGCTGCACACCGAAGTGGGCAGCCAGGGCATTAGCCAGACGATGGTTACCATCTGGAAACCGGGCAGCGACAAGCGGGCGTTGATTCACGATACGCTGTCGCTGCTGCCGGACTTATGGAAACACTCAGCGCTGTGAACAGCCTTTACACTGCTTGTTCTGGATCTGCTGGAAGAAGTCGTTGCCTTTGTCATCAACCAGAATGAACGCCGGGAAGTCTTCCACTTCGATTTTCCAGATAGCTTCCATACCCAGCTCAGGGTAGGCCACGCACTCCAGGCTCTTGATGCTGTTTTGCGCCAGCACCGCTGCCGGGCCGCCGATGCTGCCCAGATAGAAGCCGCCGTGCTTGTGGCAAGCGTCCGTCACCTGCTGGCTGCGGTTGCCTTTTGCGAGCATGATCATGCTCGCACCGTGGGATTGCAGTAAATCTACGTACGAGTCCATACGTCCGGCGGTGGTTGGGCCCAGGGAGCCTGAAGCATAACCTTCCGGGGTCTTGGCCGGGCCGGCGTAGTAAATCGGGTGATCCTTCACGTACTGCGGCAGTTCTTCGCCGTTGTCGAGCAGCTCTTTCAGCTTCGCATGGGCGATATCACGGGCCACGATGATGGTCCCGTTCAGCGACAGACGCGTTGACACCGGATGCGCCGCCAGCTGCGCCAGGATCTCGTTCATTGGCTTGTTCAGGTTGATGCTGGCCACTTCGCCTTCACCCTGTTGGCGCAGGGATTCAGGAATGTACTGGCCCGGATTGTGTTCCAGCTTTTCAATCCAGATGCCGTCGCGGTTGATTTTCGCCTTGATGTTACGGTCAGCGGAGCAGGAAACCCCCATGCCGATAGGGCAGGATGCGCCGTGGCGCGGCAGGCGGATCACGCGGATATCGTGAGCAAAGTATTTACCGCCAAACTGCGCGCCGAGACCGAGGTTCTGCGCCTCTTCAAGCAGTTCCTGTTCGAGCTGAACGTCGCGGAACGCCTGGCCGTGTTCGTTACCTTCGGTCGGCAGTGCGTCGTAGTAGCGGGTGGAAGCCAGTTTCACCGTTTTCAGGGTCGCTTCCGCAGACGTTCCGCCAATCACGAACGCAATGTGGTACGGAGGACAGGCCGCGGTGCCGAGGGTGCGCATCTTCTCAACGAGGTAATTCTTCAGCTTCGCCGGGGTGATCAGCGCTTTGGTTTCCTGATACAGATAGGTTTTGTTGGCAGAGCCGCCGCCCTTCGCCATGCACAGGAATTTGTACTCCTCGCCGTCCACGCTGTAGAGGTCAATCTGCGCAGGCAGGTTAGTTCCGGTGTTCACCTCTTTATACATATCCAGCGCCGCGTTTTGCGAATAGCGCAGGTTGTCTTCGATATAGGTGTTGTACACGCCCTGGCTCAGCGCGGCCTCATCGCCACCGCCGGTCCAGACGCGCTGGCCTTTTTTACCCATGATGATTGCCGTGCCGGTGTCCTGGCAGGTTGGCAGCACGCCTTTGGCGGCGATTTCTGAGTTGCGCAGGAATTGCAGCGCCACGTATTTGTCGTTTTCGCTGGCCTGCGGGTCGGTAAGAATGGCGGCAACCTGTTTCTGGTGCGAAGGACGCAGCATAAAGGCCGCATCGTGGAAGGCCTGCTGTGCCAGCAGCGTCAGGGCTTCTGGCTCTACTTTCAGGACATCCTGGCCGTCGAACTGCGCAACGGAAACATGCTCTTTGGTCAGCAGATAGTATTCGGTGTCGTCGTGTGCGAGAGGGAAGGGGTCTTGATACACAAAGGGTTTGTTCGACATGGTATTGCTCCATCAAAATTAAACCGCCGGACGAGGAGCCCGGCGGTTGGGAATCAGAACATCATGGACATCCACGGATAACCAATCAGCAGCAGGGCCGCCAGGAAGATGGCACCGAAGATAGTGCCGAGGCGCCAGTAATCTTTGGTTGGCAGGTAGCCGCTACCGTAGTAAATCGGGCTTGGGCCAGTACCGTACGGGGTGATGATCCCCATGATACCCAGCGAGGTCACCATCAGCAGGACGAACACTTCCATATTCATGCCCGGAATGGTGGCGGCGATAGTCAGCATCGCTGGCAGCAGCGCGGTGGTGTGCGCGGTGGTGCTGGCAAACAGGTAGTGCAGCAGGTAGAACGCCAGCAGCAGAACGATAGTCGCCACGCCCGGAGAGATACCGCCCATCAGCAGGCCACCTTCTTTACCCAGCCAGCCGATAAAGCCGGTTGAGGAGAGGCCGTCCGCCAGCGCGACCAGGGTCGCGAACCAGACGAAGGTGTTCCACGCGGCTTTATTACCGGTGATGTCGTTCCACTCCAGCACGCCGGTCCACAGCATCAGGGCCACGATCAGCAGGGCAGCCAGCGCCGGTTCAATCCATGCCGCGGCGAAGATCCACATCAGCAGGGCGCAGCACACGAAGACCATCAGCAGGATTTCATTGCGCGACAGTTTGCCCAGTTTTTCCAGTTCACGGCTCGCCCACAGCGGCACTTCGTCGTTCACTTTTACTTCAGGCGGGTAGAACCAGTAGGCCAGCAGCGGCATGGTCAGGATCAGCAGGATACCCAGCGGCAGGAAGGCGATGAACCAGGTGCCCCAGGAGATGGTAATACCGACGATGCTTTTCACCAGCGCCAGCGCCAGCAGGTTAGGCGCCAGGGCAGACAGGAACATGGAGCTGGTGATACAGGCGGAGGTAATCGCCACCCACATCAGATACGAACCAATCTTACGCGCGCTTGGGTCGTTCGGTTTTGAACCGTACAGCGGCGGCAGGTTAGCGATGATTGGGTAGATAGTCCCGCCGCTGCGCGCGGTGTTAGACGGCGTAAAGGGTGCCAGCAGCAGGTCGGCGAAGGTGATAGCGTAACCGAGCGTCAGGCTGCGACGGCCCAGATATTTCACCAGAATCAGCGCCAGGCGGCGGCCGAAGCGGGTTTTATCGTAGCCCGCTGCGAACATAAAGGCACCGAAGATCAGCCAGACGGTAGAGTTACCGAACCCGCTGACCGCCCATTTAAAGGAGGCGCCCGCCAGCTTGAACTTCGGATCCGCCAGCTGTTCAGGGCTGAACAGCACCCACTGGCTGCACAGGGCGATGGCGACGACCCCGGTCAGGCCGATAACAGCGCCCGGCAGCGGTTCGAAGATTAACCCAACGATGACGCCCACAAAGATGGCGAAGTAGTACCATGCATGAGGTGGCAGTCCGTCCGGAACCGGAACAAACAGAAGCAGTATGGCGACGATGAAGGGCAGCGCCATCATGATTAGACGGTTTTTGGCTTTTCCGTCTTTTGCCTTACTCGCCGCAGGAGGCGTTACAGCAGTTTTTGTATTCATAGGTTAGCGTCTTAAGTTGTCAAAAATTCGGCGTGTTCCTGAAAGCCCCATTTCACTTAATTTAGTTACGTTGCTTTTTTTAGTTATTTAATGTGTCTGTGGGGTGTTTCAGTAATACAAATTCAACGCGTTTTCGTCGGCGCTGAATTAAAAAATATGATGTTTATATATTGCGCCTTTGGATGCCATTACAATTGATCGAGATCAAAAAAAGAGAATTGCGGTCTTATTTTTATTCTTTTTTAAATAACCACTACGGCGTATGTGGGTATTATCTGTTTTAAGCCTTTAATTTATCATATTGATAACAATTAGAATGGTGGTTTTGTTTTATATGATTGATTTAATTGGTTTTGTTATGCTGTTGAGATAAAGGTAAGACCATTCTTTATTTAACGTCTTTTAAATTATTGTGAATTGCTGCGTTATTGCTGCTAACACCAATGTGTTATTTATGTTATCGAAGGGATTAAATAGTTTTTTAACTAACGTAATTACTTTGGTAACTAAAAAAATCGTTATATTAATATCATGATATCGGCAAATAACACGAAATAAAAATACGGTTCCGATAACGAATTCTTAATTTTAAAAGTTTGGAGTTTCTATTATGAGCACTAACGAACGTATTCTAAGCCCGTTCACTTTACCGAATGGTACCGAACTTAAAAACCGCTTATTAATGGCACCCATGACCACCTGCACGGGCTATTACGACGGCACCGTCACCAGCGAGCTGGTGGAGTACTATCGCGCACGTTCCGGCAGTATCGGCACCATCATCGTTGAATGCTGTTTCGTTGACGATCTCGGCCTCGCGTTCCCGGGCGCTATCGGTATCGATGACGACGAGAAAATCGCGGGTCTGGCAAAAATCGCCGAGGCGATCAAATCCAAAGGCTCTAAAGCCCTGCTGCAAATCTACCACGGCGGCCGTATGGTTGAGCCGAAGCTGATCGGCGGTCGTACCCCGGTTGGCCCAAGCGCCGTTGCCGCGCCGCGTGACGGTGCCGCTACCCCGGTTGCGCTGACCACCGAAGAAGTTGAAGGGATGGTCGGCAAGTTTGGTGAAGCGGTACGCCGCGCTATCCAGGCCGGTTTCGACGGCGTGGAGATCCACGGTGCCAACACCTATTTAATTCAGCAGTTCTACTCTCCTAACTCTAACCAGCGCGACGACGAGTGGGGCGGCAGCCGCGACAACCGCGCGAAGTTCCCGCTGGCGGTGCTGGATATCACCCACAAAATGGTGCGCCAGTACGCGGACGATGCCTTCATCATCGGCTACCGCTTCTCTCCGGAAGAGCTGGAAGTCCCCGGCATCCGTTTTGAAGACACCATGTACCTGCTGGAGAAACTGGCGGCGCGCGGCGTGGATTATCTGCACTTCTCCGTTGGCGCTACCCTGCGTCCTTCCATTGTTGATACCCAGGACCCAACTCCGCTAATTGAAAAATACTGCGCGATGCGTTCTGAAACCCTGGCGCAGGTGCCGGTGATGGGCGTGGGCGGCGTGGTCAACGCCGCTGACGTGAACGAGGCGCTGGAGCACGGCTACGATCTGATTGCCGTAGGCCGTGCGACCATCGCTTATCCCGACTGGACTGACCGCATTGCGGCGGGTGAAAGCCTCGAACTGTTCATGGACAGCACCCAGCGTGAAGCGCTGAACATTCCTGAACCGCTGTGGCGCTTCTCGCTGGTGGAAGCGATGATCCGCGACATGAGCATGGGTGAATCGAAATTCAAACCCGGCACCTTTGTTGAGAAAGTGCAGGACGATACCAACGAGCTGGTGATTAACGTCAGCCTCGAAACCGACCGTATCGCCGACATCGAGCTGGCCTCCGGCCCGGCGGAAGACGTGGAGTTTGTCACCAGCTTCGAAGAGATCCGCTCACGCATTCTGGACGCCAACACCCCGCACGTGGATGCCATCACCGGCGCAACCAGCCAGAGTGAAGCGGTGAAAAAAGCGGTCTCCAAAGCGATGCTGAAATCCAGCAAGGCGCTGGCGGCAGAAGAGGGCGCTGACCCGAACGAAAGCAAAAGCGTGGATGTGGTGGTCATCGGCAGCGGCGGCGCAGGCCTGGCGGCTGCGATTCAGGCCCATGATGAAGGCGCCAGCGTGCTGATCGTTGAAAAAATGCCAACCATCGGCGGTAACACCATCAAAGCCTCGGCCGGGATGAATGCCGCCGAAACGCGCTTCCAGCGGGTGAAAGGCATTCATGACAGCAAAGAGCTGTTCTACAAAGAAACCCTGAAGGGCGGCGGCAACAAGAACAACCCTGAACTGCTGCGCCGCTTTGTAGAGAACGCGCCGGAAGCCATCGAGTGGCTGGCGACGCGCGGCATTATGCTGAACGACATCACCACCACCGGCGGGATGAGCATCGACCGTACCCACCGCCCGAAAGACGGTTCCGCCGTCGGGGGCTACCTGATCAGCGGCCTGGTGCGTAACGTCACCAAACGTAATATCGACGTGATGCTGGATACCGCGGTTAGCGACATCATCTTTGAAAACGGCGAAGTGACCGGCGTGCGTCTGACCACCGAGGAGAACGACGTCATCACCGTCGCGACCAAAAGCGTGATTGTGGCGACCGGCGGCTTCAGCGCCAACAGCCAGATGGTCGTGAAATACCGCCCGGATCTGGAAGGGTTCGTGACCACCAACCATAAAGGGGCGACCGGCGGCGGTATCGCGCTGCTGGAGCGTATCGGTGCGGGCACGGTGGATATGGGCGAGATCCAAATCCACCCAACCGTTGAGCAGAAAACCTCATACCTGATTTCCGAATCCATCCGCGGCGGCGGGGCGATCCTGGTCAACCAGCAGGGGAACCGCTTCTTCAACGAGATGGAAACCCGCGACAAAGTCTCGGCGCAAATCATCGCGCTGCCGGAAAAATACGCCTACATCGTCTTTGACGAGCACGTCCGGGCGAAAAACAAAGCCGCTGACGAGTACATCGCAAAAGGCTTTGTCACCAGCGCCAGCTCACCGAAGGCGCTGGCCGAGGCGCTGGGTATGGATCATCACGCATTCCTCGCGACCCTGGAGCGCTACAACGGCTTTGTGGAAAAACAGCACGACGATGACTTTGGCCGTACCACCGCGCTGCGTGCGCCAATCAACGAAGGGCCGTTCCACGCCATTCAGATTGCGCCGGGCGTTCACCACACCATGGGCGGCGTGACCATCAACACCGATACCTGCGTTCTGGACGAGAGCCACAACGTCATCCCGGGCGCGTATGCGGCGGGTGAGGTGGTCGGCGGGATCCACGGCGGCAACCGAATCGGCGGTAACGCGGTGGCAGATATCATTATTTTTGGTACCCTTGCCGGACATCAGGCGGCGATGCGTTCGAAAAGAACCTAAGGCTCCTGTTTTGTAGGCCGGATACGCCCAGCGCGGTCCGGCACCTCCCCGGCGGCGCGGTGCCTCCGGGGCTACAGCTAAGGAGACCTGCCATGTCCGATGAAAACCGTGTCTACAGCTACTCTGCCGTCCTCATGGGCTCGCCCATTCTGCTCAAACTCTTCTCCCACGACGAAGCCCTCGCCTCCCGCGTATTCCGTCTGATTAAACAGTACGAAGATCTGCTTACCGTGAACCGCGCCGAGTCGCAGGTCATGGATATCAACCACGCGGCCGGAAGCCATCCTGTCAGCGTCAGCCGTCCGGTCTATGAACTGATACGCTGCGCGAAGGCCGCCAGTCTGTTTCCGGGCAGCATTTTTAACCTGGCGATCGGCCCGCTGGTCAAACGCTGGAAAATCGGCTTTAAGGGCGACAGCGTCCCGCCCGCTGATGACATAGCGCGCCTGCTGACCCTCACCGACCCGAACGACGTGCTGCTTGATGACGAAAAGTGCAGCGTGTTTCTGACCAGGCCCGGCATGGAAATAGACCTGGGCGCCATCGCCAAAGGCTATATTGCCGACAGGGTGCGGGATTATCTGCGCAAAGAGGGGGCGTCGCTGGGGTTAATCAACCTGGGCGGGAACATCCAGACGCTTGGCTCGCCGGAAGGGGGCTGGAGCGTGGGGCTGAAAAAACCGTTCGCGGCGGATGCGCTGATTGGCGCCATCGAGGTGGAGAATATGTCCGTGGTGACCTCGGGAACCTACGAGCGCTACTTCGAACAAGACGGCAGACGCTATCACCATATCCTTGACCCGCGCAGCGGATATCCGCTGGATAACGCGCTGGACAGCGTCACCATTGTTGCAGCCAACTCTCTCGACGGCGATATCTGGACCACGCTGATGTACGGCATGGGCGTTGAAAAAGGCTGCGCGGCGCTGCGGGCAAGGCCGGACATTGAAGCCATCTTCGTGACCAAAGAAAAAGAGGTGGTCTTCTCCTCGACGCACCTCTTCCGCTTTACCCTGCTCGACGACGGCTATCGCGTCACTGACAATACTGCCTGAGCAGCCCGACCTGTTCCGGCTGAAGGCGATAGCGGTACACCGGGCGACCGGTGGCCCCGTAGTGAATGCTGGTGAACAAAATGGTGATTTGCGCCAGCCAGATCAGGTATTTACGGCACGATACGCGTGAGATATTCACCGCGTTCGCCAGATCGTCCGTCGAAAACTCCATCTCCGGGTGGGCGTCGATCCACTGGCAGATGGTGCGCAAGGTCTGCGGAGTTAATCCCTTTGGCAGGCGCTTGCTGTCGGCAAGCTCCGGCGCGCCGCCGTGCAGCAGCCTGTCGACGTCCGCCTGCTCATAATACTGATGCGATCCCTTCAGGCTCTGCTTTGCCTTCCAGCCGTTTAACGCCTCTTCAAAACGCGGGAACTGGAACGGCTTGATCAGGTAATCCACCACCCCGTAATGCATAGAGGTCTGGATGGTCGCCGCATCGGAGGCCGACGAAATCATGATCACGTCAATCGGGCGGCCCGACGCGCGGATAACCGGCAGCAGATCCAGCCCGTTATCCTGCTGCATATAGACATCCAGCAGCACCAGATCGATGGGCTGAGCGGGGTTAGTAATGTATGCCTCGGCCTGGTTGAGCGTGGACGCGACGCCGCAGCAGCTAAAGCCCTCAACGCGGTTGACGTACAAACGGTTGAGGTCGGCTACCATGGCGTCATCATCGACAATTAATACATTTATCACGCGATATTCCTCTCGCTATCCCAGGGGATCTGAACAAAAAATTGGGTAAATACGCCAGGCTCCGACTCGACGATGATATCGCCGCCGAGGTTCTGGATCTGCTGGCGGGCAAGGAACAGCCCCACACCGCGGTTTTCGCCTTTGGTGGAGTAGCCCTTGGTGAACACATCTTCCAGCCGCTCGGGGGCGATGCCGGGACCGTCGTCGCTGACTTCACAGCTCAGCCAGCCGTTCTGATAGTGTAGTAGCAGGGTGATTTCGCCTTCCGGCTGATCGGACATCGCATCCAGCGCGTTCTCAATCAAATTGCCGAGCACGGTGATCAGCACCGCCGCCTGCTCTTCGTTCGCGGTGTCGGGCAACTCACACTCGTCCGCCAGGGTAAGCGTAATGCCCGCCTCCTTCGCGCGATTGATTTTCCCGAGTAAAAAGCCGGCGATGACCGGGGATTTGACCTTGCGCTGAATCGCACCGATGTCGGTCTGATAGTTATGCGCGGTCTGAAGGATGTACTCCTCCAGCTTGTCATAACGCTTCATGTGCAGCAGACCGAGGATCACGTGCAGCTTGTTCATAAACTCGTGGGTATGTGAACGCAGCGCATCGACGTAGTTAACCATGCCGTCCATGCGCTGAAGCAGCTGGCTGACTTCGGTTTTATCGCGGAAGGTGGTAATCGCGCCAATCACCTGATTCTGGCTTTTCACCGGAACCATATTGCACAGCAGCAGGCGGCCGTTGCAGCTGATCTCCTGATCTTTTAATCCCACGCCGCTCTGTGACACGGTACGCAGGCGCTCCAGCAGCGGGGCGTGCGGCGGCTCGCCGGACTGGCCCGGATGCTGGCCGGAAGGCAGCAATAAAATTTCGCGCGCGGCGTGGTTGATCATCGTCACGCGGCCGTGAATATCCACCGCGACCACGCCCTCGCGCAGAGACTGCAACATCGCCTGGCGCTGCTCGAACAGCGCGGAGATTTCATAGGGTTCAAGGCCGAACAGAATGCGTTTCAGGACGCGAACCACCACCCAGATCCCGAGCGAGCTTATCAGGATGCTGAACAGCACCGTCCACAGGGCGTTCAGCCGCCCGCGCGAGATCTGCTCTTCTACTTTGTTCAGCGAGATGCCTACCACCACCACGCCAATCTGATCGTGCTGCGCGTCATACACCGGGGTAAACACGCGCAGCGCCTCGGCGAGGGCGCCCCGGTTAACGGACACATTCTCTTTGCCCTCCAGCGCCGGGGTCAGGTCGTCGCCGATAAAATGCAGGCCGATCAGGGCTTCGTTGGGATGGGAATAGCGCACGCCGCGCATATCGGTGACCACGGCGAACAGCAGGTCGTTGCGTTTAGTGATGGCCTGAGCCAGGGGCTGAATGACATCCGACTGCGGCGATCCCTCCAGCCCGCGCCTGACCTCGGGGCTGTCCGCCAGCGTGCGGGCGATCCCGAGCGCCGTGTCTTTTACGTCATCGCGGGTCGCACGGGTGATTTGCACTGAATAGAGCGCGAACACCACCAGCAATACCGACCCGATGATCGCACACACCATCAGCGTGACCAGGGTGTTGAGCTTCATGGATCGCCTGGGCGTGGGGGGGAAGGGCTGCAAATCGCTCATCAATGCTCCGCGAGAATAGAGAAAGGCTAATTATCGCTGATGGCGCGTGTTTCTTAAAGCCAGGTAAAACTTGCTTTTGCACTCCTTTTTTCGTGAACCGCCTCGCAGGTCATCTATATAAAACACTTTATAGTGTGTGGGAACTCATAATAAGGAGGCTGTTTATGAGCACTATGCTTACCGGTTCAGTCAAGGAAAGACGTCATGCCAGCACCGTCGATATCGACAGATTAGCCACGCTGGACATGCTGAAAGTGATTCACCAGGACGATGCAAACATCTCCGCTGCGATTACCCCTTACTTAAATACCCTGGCACGCGTTGTTGATAATGCGGCTGCGACCCTGAGCCACGGAGGACGCCTGTTTATTGTCGGCGCGGGCCCGTCCGGACGTCAGGCGGAGCAGGCGGCACTGGAGTACGCCCCCGGCAAGCATCCGGTGATGGCCCTGACGGCGGGTGACGACGCTGCAAGCTACGAGCGCGGCGTGGCTGCGCTTCAGGCGATGAAATTTGGTGAGCATGACATGATGCTGGCGCTAACGGTCAGCGGTAAAACCCCGTGGGTGTGGGGCGCGATGCGCCACGCCTGGTCGCTGGGATCGCCGGTGGCGGTCATCACGGGCGATGCGCAAAGTGAAGCCGCGCAGCTTGCAAGCATGGTGATTGCTCCGGAACTGGGTGCCGACGTGGTGGCCGGGTACAGCAATCCCAAAGCTGGGATCGCCCAAAAAATGATCCTCAATATGATTACGACAGGGCTGGTGGTCCGGTCCGGGCGCGTTTACAGCAACCTGCGGGTGGATCTGGAGGCAAACGGCACCAAATGGGCGGAACGTCAGATAGCGATCGTCATGGAGGCGGGGGGATGTACCCGTTCGGTTGCGAAAACCGCGCTGGAAAGCTGTAACCACAACTGCAAAACGGCGGTGCTGATGGTGCTGACCGGGCTGGATGCGTGGAAAGCCCACGATCTGCTGGCGCAAAATAACGGTTTTATTCGCGTGGCGTTGCAGGAAGCGCCGTAAGCGCGTCGTGGTATAAAAAAAGCCCGCTGATGCGGGCTTTGGTATTTCTGGGGATTAGAACTGATAAACGATACCAACAGCGAACTGATCGTCAGTTGCGTTGCCAGTGATTGCACCGTCTTCTTCATCCAGCAGGTTGAATTTGTATGCAGTATAAACGTTCATGTTCTTGTTGAAGTAGTACCAGGTGCCCACTTCGATGTAGTTTACGCGGTCAGCGTTAACGCCTTTATAGCCGTTTTTCGCACCCAGGTCTTTGCCCTGAGAGTAGACGTAACCCAGGGACGGACGCAGACCGAAGTCGAACTGGTACTGAACGACCGCTTCAACGTTCTGAGTTTTGTTAGCAAAGTCACCATTACCCGTGTTGGTCATGTTACGGGTTTCGCCGTACATCGCAGCGACGTAAACGTTGTTTGCGTCATATTTTGCCGCCAGGGACCAAACTTCAGCGTTGTCGCCGTAGCCGTCAGCAGACTGGCCATCGGTACGGTCAGATTTGCCGTAAACGCCCACGAAGCCGAAGCCGTCAACGTTGTAGTTTACAGACATGCTGTAACCGTCGCCGTTTGACTTAAGTTTAGAAGGGTCATCGTTCTTGCCCTGGTATTGCAGAGCGAAGTTCAGGCCATCAACCATGCCGAAGAAGTCGGTGTTGCGGTAGGTCGCAACGCCAGTAGTACGTCCAGTCATGAAGTTGTCGGTAGCAGACCATGAGTCGCCACCCCATTTGACCAGCATATCGGTATAGGCCGCTGCGTCATAAGCTACGCCGTAGTTACGGCCGTAGTCGAATGAACCGTAGTCGGAGAATTTCAGACCCGCGAAGGCCAGACGGGTACTTTCGTCCTGTCCTTTTTCCGGTGCGCTGGCATCCATGTTGTATTCCCACTGACCATAACCGCTTAACTCGTTAGTGATCTGGGTTTCACCTTTAATGCCGATACGGGCATAAGAGGTATCAGCATTTTCGCTATTGCTTTCATCGGTGTTCGACCAGACGCGTTCGCCAACCATCTTGCCGTAAAAATCAACTTTATTACCGTTCTTGTTATAAATTTCAGCTGCATT
>NZ_JAKCMV010000052.1 GCF_021440515.1 Enterobacter asburiae
CTATTTTGGGCAGAACACGCGCAGGCGCCACGAGGAGCCTCCGGCGGCGGCGGACCCGGAAGCGCCCGTGAAAACAGCGGGGCGCACGCTGGTCTATCTGCCGGAAGGGGAGGCACCGCCCGCGCCGCCCGAATCTTCCGTGCCGCCTGTTCAGAAGGCAAAGCCGGGAAGCGGGCGGGTGGGGTTTGCGCTCGGCGCGCTCTGTTCCGGGGCGGTGCTGGCGCTCGGCTGGTGGTGGCAGGTCTATCTGCCCCAGCAGCGGGCCAGCACGCTGGATCGGGCGACGCTGGCGGCGCGGGCGGCAAACAGCCCGCAGATGCTGGGCTGGCAGCAGACGCGCGAGGATCTGCGCGCTTTTGCCGAACTGCTGGTTGAGCGTGAGAAGGCGAAGTCCGGGTTCACGCTCTCGCATATTAAAACGGTGATTTATGAGGCAGAACGCACGCTGGATCGGGAGATACCGCTGGAGTACCTGCTGACGCAGTATCAGCAGGCGCGGGCGGGCGGAAAAAGCACCGACCTGCTGGAAAAACAGATTAACGAACGGCTGGACGGCGTACAAAGCCGCTGGCAGTTGCTGACGCAAACCCCGCAGCCGGACGCGCCGGGGATAACAGGGAATGAGTAAAGGAGTAGTACAATGGCAAATCTTGTCTATCTGACGCTGAACGGCCAGTCCCAGGGGCTGATTTCAGCCGGGTGTTCCTCGCTGGCCTCGATTGGCAATAAGGCGCAGATATCGCATCTGGATCAGATCATGGTCACCAGCCTCACGCACGGCCTGAGCCGGGCGCAAAACGTGAATCATCAGACGCTGGATATCACCAAGCCGGTGGATAAATCCTCACCGCTGTTGAGCAAGGCAATCAACGAAAACGAGTGTCTGCTGTGCGATTTTGAGTTTTACCGCACCAACCGCTTCGGCATGAACGAGATCTATTACAAGGTCAAACTGATCAACGCCCGCATCGCGCGCATTTCGCTCCAGGTGCCTCACACTGTCCAGAACAGCGGCGGGCAGCCGGAAGAGGCTATTTCGTTTACCTACGAGAGCATCACCCAGGATCACAGCGTGGCGGGCACCAGCGCGTTCAGCCTGTGGAGTACGCGTATTTTTTAACGGGGAGATAAGGGAACTGCTGACTACTCCGTGACGGGCGGTAGTCAGCGCACGCGTTACTGGTAGCGCTGCACCAGGTCTTTTACCACCGACGCCCAGGCGTGCTGTTTGAGTTCTGCCAGGTGCTGTTCTGTCATGTCGGCAGGCTGATTGCCCCCGGCATCTGGAGGCAGGATTGTAAACTCGCCGTTGGCGGGCGTCCAGGTGGCCCATTCTCCCGTGGCGACGTCAATCAGCGAGAAACGCACCAGATAGCGCAGCGAGGTGCCGTCGGTGAGTTTTTCATTTTTATAATCTGACCAGACGATGCTTTTGCTGGCGCTGTGATAGCGGCCCGCTTGCAGGATATCGTGATAGACAATAATCGCCTTCTGGTGTCCTTTCGCCGCCACGTAGCGCAGCGCCTGCATCCAGTTCATGTTTTCGACGATGCTATTTCCCTCGTCGCTATTTCGGTTACAGCTGTCGGGTTTTTGCCGATCCGGAATACCGGAGAAGGTCGCAACGGAATAATACTTGCTCATCTCCTGCTGCATAAATGCGTCCGGTGCGCGGCTGCCGGACTGCACCAGAATAACCGGCGAATGGAGCGGCACCCGAAACCCGTCGCCTTCCAGCGCCGCCTGAATATCCTCTTCCGAAACCGCAAGCGTGGTTTCATTGCCAAAAATATCTTTATCGGTGAGCTGGGCGGAGGGCGCGGAGCGGGACGGGCTATCGCCTCTGGGCGTCGCTTTCTTTTTTTCATCAATAGAGGAGTGCGAGCAGCCATCGAGAAATAACAGGGCTGCGCAGGAAATAAGTAGCGATTGGGTTTTCAGTTTTTTCATCAGCGTGGGTGTTGAAATAAAAAAGTAGAGAGGCGGGCGCTGATTTTCACATGAGGGGAAGGGCGGTAACAAACGCTGATGCGAATAACTCCGGAATCGTATTAAGGGGATGTTTTTATTGGCATAACGATGTCGAATCCCTTTTTCGGAGAATATAAAAGAAAAAAGCCCGTACTTTCGTACGAGCTCTCATCTTAAATATGGCGGTGAGGGGGGGACTGACTCGATTGCGCTCGCCCTGCGGGCAGCCTGTTCGCTGCGCTCTCAGTCTGTCCAACTGGCTGTCGCCAGTTGTCGAACCCCGGTCGGGGGTTCTCATCCCCCCTTTCGGAGAATATAAAAGAAAAAAGCCCGTACTTTCGTACGAGCTCTCATCTTAAATATGGCGGTGAGGGGGGGATTCGAACCCCCGATACGTTGCCGTATACACACTTTCCAGGCGTGCTCCTTCAGCCACTCGGACACCTCACCATATTGTCGTCCCGTTGCTGCGGGACGGGCGCTAATGTAAGGAAAAGCCGTACTAACGTCAACTCACTTTTTCAGTTAATTCGCCCGTTTAGCCAAACTTCAAACAACATGATTCCTAAATGTGCTGAAAGCGGCTTTTTTATCAACAACGCGGTTTGCTGATAAATTTGCTATGCTGGCAATCCACCTGAAAACACAAACAAAACAGTGCAATAAAAGGCAGGAATGACTATGGATATTCTCTTCTATCACCCTACATTTGATACCGCTTACTGGATCAAGGCGCTTTCTGCCGCATTGCCCGGCGCGCGCGTTCGCGAGTGGAAGCGGGGGGATAATGAACCGGCTGACTACGCGCTGGTATGGCATCCTCCGGTCGAAATGCTCCAGGGCCGCACGCTCAAAGCCGTCTTTGCGCTGGGTGCGGGAGTGGATTCCATCCTCAGCAAGCTCAAGGCCCACCCGGAAATGCTGCCGGAGTCCGTTCCGCTGTTTCGCCTCGAAGATACCGGTATGGGCCAGCAAATGCAGGAATATGCCGTGAGCCAGGTACTGCACTGGTTCCGCCGCTTTGACGATTATCAGGCCCTCAAACAGCAGTCCCGCTGGGAGCCGCTGCCAGATTATCACCGCGAAGAGTTCACCATCGGCATTCTGGGGGCGGGCGTGCTGGGGTCAAAAGTGGCCGAAGCGCTGGCTCAGTGGGGATTCCCGCTGCGCTGCTGGAGCCGCAGCCGTAAAAACTATCCCGGCGTTGAGAGCTTTGCCGGAACGGACGAACTCCCGGTGTTCCTGAAAGGCACCCGCGTGCTGATAAACCTGCTGCCGAATACCGCCGAAACCGTCGGGATCGTCAATAGCACGCTGCTGAACCAGCTGGCGGATGAGAGCTACGTTATGAACCTCGCGCGCGGCGTGCATCTGGTTGAAAGCGATCTGCTTCAGGCGCTCGACAGCGGAAAACTCAAAGGCGCGATGCTGGACGTCTACAGCCGCGAGCCGCTGCCGGCAGAAAGCCCGCTGTGGTCGCATCCTCGCGTGGCGATGACCCCGCACGTTGCCGCCGTCACCCGTCCGGCGGAAGCCGTGGCCTATATCTCCCACACCATCAGCGAGATGGAGAAGGGAAATCCCGTTACCGGGCAGGTCGACAGACAGCGCGGTTACTGAGAGAAACCCGGCGTTGGCCGGGTTTTTGCTAATATTCGCAGCGGTTTACTGCTATCCTTTGCAAAAACCGCGAAGGAGAGAAAGATGTATCCCGTTGACCTGCACATGCACACCGTCGCCAGCACCCACGCTTATAGCACCCTCCATGACTACATCGCCCAGGCAAAGCTGAAAGGCATTAAGCTCTTTGCGATCACCGATCATGGCCCGGACATGGCTGATGCGCCGCACTACTGGCATTTTGTGAATATGCGCATCTGGCCTCGGCTGGTGGACGGCGTCGGGATACTGCGCGGCATCGAAGCGAACATCAAAAATACCGACGGTGAAATCGACTGCACCGGCCCGATGTTGACCTCGCTGGATCTGATTATTGCGGGCTTCCACGAGCCTGTTTTTGCCCCTCAGGATAAAGAGACCAACACCCGGGCGATGATTGCGACCATTGCCAGCGGCAATGTGCACATCATCAGCCATCCGGGCAACCCTAAGTTCCCGATCGACATTCAGGCGGTGGCGCAGGCGGCCGCAAAACACCGCGTGGCGCTGGAAATCAACAACTCCTCCTTCGTTCACTCGCGCAAGGGCAGCGAGGCGAACTGTCGCGAAGTGGCGGCCGCCGTGCGCGACGCTGGCGGGATGGTGGCGTTGGGATCGGATTCGCACACGGCCTTTACGCTGGGCGATTTTAGCGAGTGCCTGAAAGTGCTTAATGATGTGAACTTCCCGGAAGAGCGCGTGCTTAATGTTACGCCGCGTCGGATGCTCGATTTCCTGGAATCGCGCGGGGTGCCGCGCATTGATGAATTTGCTGACCTTTAATTGAGTAATGGAATAATAAAATGAATGAGTTCTCCATCCTTTGTCGCGTGCTGGGTACGCTGTTTTATCGCCAGCCGCAAGATCCGCTGTTGGTTCCGCTCTTTACGCTGATCCGTGAAGGCAAGCTGGCGCAGAACTGGCCGCTGGAACAGGATGAGCTGCTGGAGCGTCTGCAAAAAAGCTGCGACATGCAGCAGATCGCGGCGGATTACAACGCGCTGTTCGTGGGCGACGAGTGCCGCGTGTCGCCGTATCGCTCCGCGTGGGTGGAAGGGGCGACGGAAATTGAGGTCCGTGCATTCTTGACCGAGCGCGGAATGCCGCTGGCGGATACTCCGGCCGATCACATCGGCACGCTGCTGCTCGCCGCGTCATGGATTGAAGATCAGGCGGGCGACGACGAAAACGAAGCGATCGAAACGCTGTTTGACGCGTTTCTGCTGCCGTGGTGCGGCACCTTCCTTGGCAAAGTGGAAGCGCACGCCACCTCGCCGTTCTGGCGCACCCTGGCTCCGCTGACCCGCGACGCCATTGCCGCCATGTGGGATGAATTGCAGGAAGAGAACGAAGAGTGATTTAGGTCACATAATTTATGCAATGAAATATTTCATCTTGCACATAATGTGCTTCTGATCGCATTTCTCCGGCGCGTATCTGCTAAGATGCGCGCCATGAACATACTCCTTTGCATTGCTATCACAACGGGCATCCTCTCCGGGATCTGGGGATGGGTGGCGGTTTCTCTCGGGCTGTTAGGCTGGGCCGGATTCCTCGGCTGCACCGCCTATTTCGCCTGTCCTCAGGGCGGTCTGAAAGGGCTGTTTATCTCAGCCTGCACGCTGATGAGCGGGGTGATTTGGGCGCTGGTGATTATCGAAGGCAGCGCGCTGGCGCCGCACGTTGAGATCCTGAGCTACGTCATGACCGGCGTGGTGGCGTTTTTGATGTGCATCCAGGCAAAACAGATGCTGCTTTCGTTTGTTCCCGGCACCTTTATCGGCGCCTGCGCAACCTTCGCGGGACAGGCCGACTGGAAGCTGGTGGTGCCGTCGCTGGCGCTGGGCCTGCTGTTTGGCTATGCCATGAAGAATAGCGGTCTGTGGCTGGCTGCCCGACGAGAGAAAGCGCAAAACGTCACCCCGGTGAGCGAATAAAAAAAGGCGAGATAATCATCTCGCCTTTTTTATGCGCGTACGATCAGGATTCCGGCGGCACCGACATATCGCGGTATTTCACCAGGACTGGATTCTGCATCTCGGATTTGTTTTGCAGATCCCACAGGCCGCGGTCGATACCGTCGTTGATCAGGAAGATCACCCCGGTTTCAATCGCCGACATCAGGCACATCATCACCGGTTCATTAGAGGTATAACCAATTTCCCCCTCCAGTAACCGCTGGTAGTCGATAAAGCGGAACACCCCGGCCTGCACTTCATAGGACAGAATCGTTTTACTGGTGTTCACCGAAGAGAGCACCTCACCGGTACTGACGTTGACCACGCGCAGGTTGACCGCTATCTGGTCGAGCTGGTACTGGGTATCTGCGCCGATACCGAAGTAACGCGCCCCCACGCCGCCCGACTTCACGTTGCTTTCGTAGCCGATAATCGACCCTTCAATCATCACGTTCGCCGCGGCCAGCGATTGCAGCGGCATGCGGTTATTCATCGCGACGGTGCCGTTTTCCTGGGCCGCACGGATGATTTTTCGCTCGTTCAGCAGGTTTTGCAGCCCCTGGCGCTCAAGAGGAATAAACCAGCGGGAATCCTTGAGCGCGGTGACCAGCATCGCGGTGGCGCTTTGCGGAACGGCGGTGGAGAAGTTACTGGCCGGGTAGGGTTTAAACTGCCCGGTTTCGTCCTGAATATTATAAACCGAGACAAATATCTTACCGGTTGGCATCGGCAGATGGGTTAAATCGCGATAGCTCTGGGCCCGGGGCATTAATGTCGGTTTTGCCGCTTCTTTAGGGGGAGCGGTTAAACAACCGCTCAATAAGCACACTGCAACAAGTACGAGGAAGCGCTGCATGATCGTGGTCCTTATTTCGTGGTTGCCTAGAAGTCAGTGGAGTTACTTTGCAAACCGGAAACCTGAATCGTCGAGGTTTTACCCGTTTTACGGTCGGTAACGTTTAGCTGAAGCTGCCCGTCCTTATTGGCGATATCGACAATAAAGTCGTTAGTCACCATTCGGCCAGGTTTACCGGTATTAATATTGGTTAATAAGCCACCTAATATTTGCGACTGGATCGCCTGGGTGAAATTATCCAGCGCGGACGGCGTGTCGACGCTGTAGTCTTCATAGCTGGGATCTTTATAAGAGTTTTGGGCCTGGGCTTCATTGAGCATGAATGCCCCGTTATTCGGGTTGCCGCCAAAATTAGGGTTACGGAACTGGAAGGTCATATTCCCGGCCCAGCTTATTGGCGTTATGAGCATGATGGATATAACTGCATGTGCGATACGCATGGCACAGCCTCCGGATATAGGGTCGCTAGAATTCGTCTTTGGCTAAATCGCTGGTGCTTAATAGCGCTTTATCTATTTGCAGGCGATTTATCGCATCTTCAGTTTGTGCCAGTGCTAAGGCTACGTTTTTATCGAAGTCTATTTTCGTGGGGAATAAAAACGTTTGATAAATAACGTCCTGATTGGCCGTTATGGTTATCCAACTTCCCCAACGAGCGCTGGGACGTTCATTGATTGTTATATTACCTGGGTAAGTGCTTTCCCACTTGTCACTGAAGGCACGGTAAAAATTGTGGCCGACAGATGACACCGTATGGTCGGTTAACAATCCGGGAACTTCCACCTCAACGGCGTGGAGACTCCCGGCAGCAAGCGCAAAGCCTGCTGCGGCAATCCAACTCAACGTGCGTTTCATGGTGTTAACGCCTGAGGTTATCGTTCGCCCATGAAACCGCCTGAGTGCGATTTTTAACAGCGATTTTCTTGAAAAGATTATACAGGTGCGTCTTGACCGTATTTTCGCTGATAAATAACGAACGGGCGATTTCAATATTTGAAGCACCGATGCGCAACTTGTTCAGGATCTCTTTCTCGCGATGCGTTAGCAGGGCGGACTCTGAACTGTTGTAGCGATAATTTCCGGAGTGCGTGATGAGGTAGCTGGCCAGCTTCTGCGAGAAATAACACTCGCCGCGCAGAATGCCCTGCAACCCTTCCACTACGCGCTCTTCTTCTTCCGTGACGTAGAACACGCCATTGATATGCGGCCAGCTCTCGATATCCCTGAAGGGATACTCGTCAGGGGTATTCAATAATAACACGCGGATATTATTGTTTTTCCTGCTTAAAGTGTCCTGCCAGTAATGAATAAGCTTTTTATCCGCTTCCATCATATCGAGAAGAATGATACTGCCAGGCGCAATATCATCAAAAGAACGTTGAATATTATGCAGTTTCCCGTTCAGTGATAATGATTGCTTTAAATGCTGTAATAACGCCGTCGCTTGTAAAGAAGGTTTGGTGATCAACAATAATGTATGACCATGTAAACTATGGACTTCATTAAACATGATGAAACCCCACTTTTTTATAACACCCGGCAGCTGCCCCTTAATAAGATAGGGGCACCAGAAGTACTGACAGATGTTGCACTGCTGTGTGTAGAATCAGACCATAACCTCCAGGAGGAGGTGAATATAAAACGAATTTCGTACATCTGATTTCAATCTAGCTATTACGAATTTTAAAGCAAGTGTTAATCGTGTAACAAGATGTAAAAATCAATATTAATTTGTGTATATCATCGATTTCTATAGCGGGATTTTGATAATAAAGTTGTACAGGGTAATAACCGTGCACACATTTTAAAAATCATACAAATAATTATATCAGCATGATTTTATAGTGTATTTATTATTTATCTGGACGCCTTTTCAAGTATGAGTCGTACAAAAAAACTAAGCCTCTCACTCACTCCATCGCTTTCTTAAGAAAACACGCCGCGTGTCACGCGTTGTGAAAGGCAGGCATTTCATTCCCTCTAAAAATCGCGACGGCAAAGGCTGGGCAAGCCCTCGCTTCGCTGTTCAACCTCGGTGAAGGAAATAATTTTTTAAAAACTAAATCGCGCTGATTTCAGCGTTTTTTGGCATTAATTAATACTTTGAGGTGAAGCAAAAAATAAAAATAAGTCTCGCGGGTGAGATATTTAAAATGTGCCGGCGGACATACTCATCACCGTAACGACGCGTTAACACAAAATCAGCAAAGTTAACACGGAGTCACAAGACGAAAGGTATTTAACCAGGTCCAGGGTGACAACATGAAAAACAGATCGTTATTTATGATGTTTACATTACTGGGTGCGCCTGGGTTTGTAACCGCGACGGGGCCAGATATGGCACATACTGAATATAACCTCGCGGTTAATGAATTAAGTCGTTCCTCATTAAATCAGGCAGCCATTATTGGTCAACAGGGCGTAAATAATGACGCTCAGGTTCGGCAGGGCGGTTCTAAATTACTGTCCGTGGTGTCCCAGGAAGGCGTCGGGAACCGAGCCAGAGTTGATCAATCAGGGACTTATAACTTTGCTTATATCGCTCAAAGCGGAAGCGCGAATGATGCGAGTATTTCGCAAGGGGCTTTTGGTAATACGGCAATGATTATTCAGAAAGGGTCGGGTAACAGGGCCAGTATTACGCAGTACGGTACGCAGAAAACCGCAGTTGTAGTGCAAAAACAGTCGCAAATGGCCATTCGCGTTATTCAACGCTAGTTATTCGCGGCGACTTTAATCAATCCGATGGGGGTTTTACCATGAAATTTATCAAAGTGGCAGCGCTTGCAGCAATCGTCGTTTCTGGTAGTGCTATGGCCGGTCTTATTGATCAAAGCAGTTCTCTCGGTTGGGGTCATGGCGGTAATAATAGCGGTCCAAATTCAACGCTGAGTATTTATCAGTACGGTGGCGGTAACTCTGCTGTTGCCCTGCAATCGGATGCCAGAGAATCAAGTCTGAGTATTTCGCAGAGCGGTGGCGGTAACGGCGCTGATGTAGGACAAGGTTCCGACGACAGCACAATTACCCTGTCTCAGAACGGTTTTGGCAACAGTGCAACACTTGATCAGTGGAACGGTAAAAACTCCACTATGAACGTTAGCCAGTTCGGTGGCGGTAACGGCGCGTCTGTTGACCAGACTGCATCCGGCTCAACTGTTACCGTTCAGCAGGTTGGCTTCGGCAACCACGCAACCGCGCATCAGTACTGATACCGACAATCTGTGCTACAAAAAAACAGGGCATAAGCCCTGTTTTTTTTCGGGGGTTCACCATGAATACCTTAATACTCCTCGCCGCGCTCTCCGGACAGATTACGTTTCACACCTCCCGTGAAGGCAATATGACCACCCTTATTCCGCAGGTCACCCTAAGTAAACCCTGCGATTGCCAGGTGCGCGTGCTGTCCATTCGGGAAGGGCAGGGCGGCCAAAGTACATCACAGCAGCAAAACAGCCTCACTTTGCCCGCTAATCAGACGATTGATATTGCGCGGCTCAGTTTAAATATCGGAAACGGGGACAACGTAAAGGTGGTGGTAACGGTGTCAGACGGCAAATCGCTCTACCTTTCACAGCAGTGGTCCCCGTCCGACAGTGTGCTATAAACATTCATGAAATCAATATGTTGAAATGTGTTAAAGCATGTGGCAACACGTAAAACTTAGCACTATGATGTTATTAAAGATGAATTGGTGTTGCACATAAACTGATTTATACGTTGCCGGGCTCCACGCAGCGCTTTTACCCCTCAAGGACGATTTTCATTGAGGAGTACCTATAATGAGCAAATCCACCGTTCAATTCATTTCGGGTCTGGGCTTCGTTTTCGCGGTTGCGTTTACGCCTGCTTTTGCCGCAACCACCGTCCCGGGCGGCGTCATCCACTTTCGCGGTGCGATTGTTTCCGATCCCTGCGAGATCTCTTCCGGTGCGAATCATCTGGTGATGTCATGTCCGGAAAATAACCGTATGCAGGCACGTACGGTCAGTTACCACGATGCGCTGAACGGCCGTAGCGCCTATCCGAACCTCGCATCCGTCAGCATGAAGTATATGAATCCCGAAAAATCGCTGGCCGTAGTGCAGGTTGATTACCGCTAAACAGCCGCTCTCCCGTCATCCGGCGGGAGAGGTTTCCTCGCAATAGTTTTTTCTCCCCATTCCCTCTGCGATACACTTAACAAAAAGGCGGGTAGCAGAGGGTATTTATGAAACCGCAAATCGACATATTTCAGGGCGATATCACGACCCTTCACGTTGACGTCATCGTTAACGCCGCAAACTCTTCCTTAATGGGGGGCGGCGGCGTGGATGGCGCGATCCATCGTGCGGCCGGGCCACAGTTACTTGAGGCGTGTAAGGTTGTGCGCCAGCAGCAGGGCGAGTGCCCGCCGGGGCACGCGGTGATTACCATCGCGGGCAACCTGCCTGCCAAAGCGGTGATCCATACCGTTGGCCCGGTGTGGCACGGCGGGGAGCATCACGAAGCCCGGATCCTGGAAGACGCCTATCGTAACTGCCTTCGCCTGGCGGCGGACAACGGCTATAAAACGATGGCTTTTCCGGCTATCAGTACGGGCGTATATGGCTATCCGAAGGCAGAAGCCGCGGCCATTGCGGTGGATACCGTCTACCGGTATCTCTCACTGAAGCCGATGCCTGAGCAGGTCATTTTTGTCTGCTTTGATGAGGAAACCGCGCGGCTCTATCGCCAGCGGCTGACGGTACGCGAGCAGGAATTTGACGTCTGAAGAGAGCAGCGGCGCAGATAATGCGCCGCTGAATCGTCAGGCTTTCGTCTGCGGCTTGCCGGAGAACAGGAAGCGCAGCAGCGGGATCCGCAGATGGATCTCGTAGAGAATAATCGCCAGACCCACCACAAACACCAGCCCGGTAAAGAAGCCCAGCGTATTAGAGGCGATATGCGGCGTGATGTACGCCCCGAAGAACAGCGTCAGCGGGTGATGCACCAGATAGATGAATAATGAGGCGTTAACGAAATAGGTCACGCGGCTGGATTTGAAGTTCAGCAGGCGGTGGCCGAGGGCAAACACCACGTTCACCATCCACAGCCCCATCAGCATGGTAATCACGCTTTCGGTTTCATACATCCACGCCTCGCCGCTGCCGTAACGCTGGTTCAGCAGATAGGCGATAAAGGCCAGCGCTGAGCCAACGGCGCACCCGAGAGAAGGGGTGGTGAACAGATCTTTAAGCTTCGGATAGACAAACGCCAGCGCGCCAATCATAAAGAAAGGAATATAGAACAGCGTCTGCATCACCACGAAGTTAAACAGCCCGTCGCTCAGAATGGGCGGGTAGACGATAAAGAGCGTGCGTCTGATGGCCGCATACAGGATCCCCAAACCCAGGAAGAGCAGCGACAGTTTGCCTAAGGTAATGTTGGCAAAGTAGGTGTCTGATTTTTCAGTGAGATGGCGGCGCAGGCGGCTAAAGAGGAACAGGCTCACGGTAGTCAGCACCACCAGCACCAGCAGGAACCACAGGTGCGAGATAAGCTCCCAGGCCAGAGTGTTGTATTTCTCATACAGCGACAGATTCGGCCAGTTTTCGGCTTTTCCTTTGACGTATTGCAGCATGATGAATTGCGGCAGCGTCAGCAGCGGGATGGCCGTCAGCATCGGAATACCGACGCGCTCCACGCGTACCTTCCACCAGCGTTTAAGCGGATAGCGCAAAAACAGCATGTAGGAGAAATAGCCGGAGATGACAAAAAAGACCTGCATCCGGAAGGCATGAATAAAGTCGTTAAATAGCGTCAGCCACCAGGAGGGCTCAAGGCTGTTAACGTGCCAGGTGTGGCTGGAGTAAATCAGTGAAATGTGAAAGGGGATCCCCAATAGCATCAGCCATGCCCGGATCGAGTCGAGGAAATATTCACGTTGTGCGGGTATCGTTGTGCTCATATAACTTTGTGCATTCTCAGACTTTTCGCCTTATCCCTAAGACTCATAATGGTTACATTCGGAGCCAACCCTACACGAAGACCGACACCCTGTCTCCAGGATAAGCACGCAAAGTGAAAAGCGGGTTCTTTCACTTGCTTAATACCTGAGCCAGCGAGCGAACAAAGCGGTGATTATGTTGTCGGATTGCCTGAGTTTCCATTAAAATGGATCGGATCGATATAAGCACACAAAGGGGGAAGTGCTTACTTATTATGAAACATAAACCACAAATGATGAAAATGCGTTGGTTGGGTGCTGCGGTGTTGTTATCCCTGTATACCTCATCGGCCTGGTCCTTTAACATCGATGATGTCGCAAAACAGGCGAAATCGATGGCTGGCAAGAGCTACGAAGCGCCAAAAAGTAACCTGCCCTCCGTTTTCCGCGACATGAAGTACGCGGACTATCAACAGATCCAGTTCAACCATGACAAAGCGTACTGGAACAACATTAAAACCCCATTCAAGCTTGAGTTTTATCATCAGGGTATGTACTTCGATACGCCTGTTGCCATCAACGAAGTGACGGCAAGCGCGGTGCGTAAAATCAAGTACAGCCCGGATTACTTTAATTTTGGCGATGTGCAGCACGATAAAGATACGGTTAAAGATTTAGGCTTTGCAGGCTTTAAGGTCCTTTACCCGATCAACAGCAAAGATAAAAACGACGAAATCGTCAGTATGCTTGGCGCGAGCTATTTCCGCGTCATCGGTGCGGGTCAGGTGTATGGCCTGTCTGCCCGTGGTCTGGCAATTGATACCGCGCTGCCTTCCGGTGAAGAGTTCCCGCGTTTTCGCGAGTTCTGGATTGAACGTCCAAAACCTGCGGACAAACGTCTGACTATTTATGCATTGCTGGATTCCCCACGTGCGACGGGCGCATACCGCTTTGTCATCATGCCTGGACGTGACACGGTGGTTGACGTGCAGTCCAAAGTTTACCTGCGCGACAAAGTGGGCAAACTGGGCGTGGCACCGTTAACCAGTATGTTCCTCTTCGGGCCTAACCAGCCTTCTCCGGCGACCAACTTCCGTCCGGAACTGCACGACTCCAACGGTCTTTCGATTCATGCCGGTAACGGCGAGTGGATCTGGCGTCCGCTGAATAACCCGAAACACCTGGCGGTCAGCAGCTTCGCCATGGAAAACCCGCAGGGCTTTGGCCTGTTGCAGCGCGGCCGTCAGTTCTCTCGCTTTGAGGATCTCGACGACCGTTACGATCTGCGTCCAAGCGCGTGGGTAACGCCGAAAGGGGACTGGGGTAAAGGCAAGGTTGAGCTGGTTGAAATTCCGACCAACGATGAAACCAACGATAACATCGTCGCTTACTGGACGCCGGATCAGCTGCCGGACGCGGGTAAAGAGATGAACTTCAAGTACACCATTACCTTCAGCCGCGATGAAGACAAACTTCACGCGCCGGATAACGCTTACGTCATGCAGACGCGACGCTCAACGGGCGACGTGAAGCAGTCGAACCTTATCCGTCAGCCGGATGGTACGGTGGCGTTTGTGGTGGACTTCACCGGTCAGGACATGAAAAAACTGGCGCCGGACACGGCGGTAACCGCGCAGGCAAGCATCGGTGACAACGGCGAAATCGTTGAAAATGCCGTGCGCTACAACCCGGTCACCAAAGGGTGGCGTTTAACCCTGCGCGTGAAGGTGAAAGATCCGAAACAGACGACGGAAATGCGCGCTGCGCTGGTCAGTAACGATCAGCCGTTGAGCGAAACCTGGAGCTATCAGTTACCTGCTAATGAATAATACAACTGAATACATTGATGCCATGCCGCTGACGGATATCGAAAAAGCGGCACTGCCCAAGAGCGACATCCGCGCGGTGCAAACCGCGCTGGATGGGGAACATCGTCACTTTACCCGTGATGATGACACCCCGCTCGGGTCAGTGAAGGCGCGCCTGGAGCGAGCATGGCCAGACGCGCTGGCGGAAGGTCAACTGGTTAAAGACGACGAAGGGCGCGATCAGCTTCAGGCGATGCCGAAAGCCACGCGTTCGTCGATGTTCCCGGATCCGTGGCGCACCAATCCGGTGGGTCGCTTCTGGGATCGTCTGCGCGGACGCGAAGTCGCACCGCGCTACCTCTCTCGTCTGACGAAAGAGCAGCAGGCCTCCGAGCAAAAATGGCGTACCGTCGGCACCATTCGTCGTTACATCCTTTTGCTGCTGACGCTGGCACAGACCGTGGTGGCAACCTGGTACATGAAGACCATCCTGCCCTATCAGGGCTGGGCGCTGATCAACCCGGCTGACATGGTGGGCCAGGATCTGTGGGTCTCCTTCATGCAGCTGCTGCCGTATATTCTGCAAAGTGGCATCCTGCTGCTGTTCGCGGTGCTGTTCTGTTGGGTCTCCGCCGGTTTCTGGACGGCGCTGATGGGTTTCCTGCAACTGCTGATGGGGCGTGACAAATACAGCATTTCTGCGTCGACGGTGGGGGATGAACCCCTAAATCCCGAGCACCGTACCGCGCTGATTATGCCTATCTGTAACGAAGACGTTGACCGCGTATTCGCGGGTCTGCGCGCCACCTGGGAGTCCGTTAAGGCGACCGGTAACGCTGCGCATTTCGACGTCTATATCCTCAGCGACAGCTACAACCCGGATATCTGCGTGGCAGAGCAAAAAGCCTGGATGGAGCTGATTGCGGAAGTGCAGGGCGAGGGGCAGATTTTCTACCGTCGTCGTCGTCGTCGCGTGAAGCGTAAAAGCGGTAACATCGATGACTTCTGCCGTCGCTGGGGCAACCAGTACAGCTATATGGTGGTGCTGGATGCGGACTCCGTGATGACGGGGGACTGTCTGACGGGGCTGGTGCGCCTGATGGAAGCGAACCCGAACGCCGGGATTATCCAGTCTTCGCCAAAAGCGTCGGGCATGGATACGCTGTACGCGCGCTGCCAGCAGTTCGCGACCCGCGTGTACGGACCGCTGTTTACCGCCGGTCTGCACTTCTGGCAGCTGGGTGAATCCCACTACTGGGGTCATAACGCCATCATCCGCGTGAAGCCGTTCATAGAGCACTGTGCGCTGGCGCCGCTGCCGGGTGAAGGGTCATTTGCCGGGTCGATTCTGTCGCATGACTTTGTGGAAGCCGCGCTGATGCGTCGTGCAGGGTGGGGCGTCTGGATCGCCTACGACCTGCCGGGATCGTATGAAGAGCTGCCGCCGAACCTGCTGGACGAGCTTAAGCGTGACCGCCGCTGGTGTCACGGTAACCTGATGAACTTCCGTCTGTTCCTGGTTAAAGGGATGCACCCGGTACACCGCGCGGTGTTCCTGACGGGGGTGATGTCATACCTGTCCGCGCCGCTGTGGTTTATGTTCCTCGCGCTCTCCACCGCGTTGCAGGTGGTTCACGCGCTGACCGAGCCGCAGTACTTCCTGCAACCGCGCCAGCTGTTCCCGGTATGGCCGCAGTGGCGTCCTGAACTGGCGATTGCGCTGTTCGCCTCGACGATGGTGCTGCTGTTCCTGCCGAAGCTGCTCAGTATCGTGCTGATCTGGTGCAAAGGCTCGAAAGAGTACGGTGGTTTCTGGCGCGTCACGCTTTCTCTGCTGCTCGAAGTGCTGTTCTCCGTGCTGCTTGCGCCGGTGCGTATGCTCTTCCACACCGTATTTGTGGTGAGCGCGTTCCTCGGCTGGGAAGTGGTCTGGAACTCGCCGCAGCGTGATGATGACTCGACCCCGTGGAGCGAGGCCTTTATGCGTCACGGTTCTCAGCTGCTGCTGGGCCTGGTGTGGGCGGCGGGGATGGCGTGGCTGGATCTGCGCTTCCTGTTCTGGCTGGCACCGATCGTCTTCTCGCTGATCCTGTCGCCGTTTGTCTCCGTGATCTCCAGCCGTTCAACGGTGGGGCTGCGGACCAAACGCTGGAAGCTGTTCCTGATCCCGGAAGAGTATTCGCCGCCGCAGGTGCTGGTGGATACAGATCGCTTCCTGGAGATGAACCGCAAGCGTTCGCTGGAAGATGGCTTTATGCACGCGGTGTTTAACCCGTCGTTCAACGCGCTGGCCACCGCAATGGCAACCGCCCGTCACCGTGCAAGTCAGGTGCTGGAAATTGCCCGCGACCGCCACGTTGAGCAGGCGCTGAACGAAACGCCGGAAAAACTTAACCGCGACCGTCGTCTGGTGCTGTTAAGCGATCCGGTTACTATGTCCAGACTGCATTACCGCGTGTGGTCCGCGCCGGAGAAATACTCTTCGTGGGTGAACTACTATAAAACGCTGAAGCTGAATCCGCTGGCATTGAAGTCGGAATAAGCGCCCTGGCCCGGCGGCAGTGCGCTTGCCCGGGCCAATAAATAAAAATACCGGCTTAATCGCCGGTATTTTTTTCTCAGAGGTAATTGATGAGAATTATAATCGTTGCGCTCATGGCCTGTTTGCTTAGCGGCTGCGGCAGCATCATCAGTCGCACCATTCCCGGACAAGGTCACGGAAACCAGTACTACCCAGGGGTGAAGTGGGATGTCCGCGATTCAGCCTGGCGCTACCTGACCGTGCTCGATTTACCCTTCTCGCTGGTCTTCGACACGCTCCTGCTGCCCATCGACGCACAGCACGGCCCATACGAATAAACGGCCTTACCGCTCGTCCCACTCATCTGCTGCGGTCTGGCCTTCTTAGCAACATATCCCTGCAAGACCGTAACGAATTCTTCAAGGTTTATGTTTACCAACTGAATACATGGCGGAATTTTAACTGTTAAAAACGTTGTGATAACGGAATGTCACAACCTGAACCGCTATGCCCGTTTACAATATTAATATACGAATGCCAGTGAAAGAAAAAATAATACGCGACAGTATTTTATTCACGTGAATTAAGTATCAAAAAAATTAGCCAATACAAAATAGTATAATATTCTTTCAAATCCCTCCATTAATTAAAGTTGAAAAATACGATTCCAGACTTTAATTCCAGAACGGTAGCGCGGATAAAGCGTAATCTGACATCATTATGTGATTCAATTACTTATGACAGCGATCTCCATGCGGAACAAATGCATGGGGAAAGGAAGTATACCTGGCAATGCCGCGCTATATTTTAATAAGCAATATTCCCAATGTTTTAATTTCGATGGTCTATATATTGCGAGGACCGTCGGCCCCCTCTCTGTACCGGGCTGCAAAACGCCTTCTTAAGCAACATATCAACTAAGGTGCGAAAAATGGATTTTCGTAATCTGACGCCATTCTCAGTGATGGAATATGCAATGGACGACAAACAGAACGAGCGACATCGGGTGGTCGCCATGAAAACGGGTTTCCGACTGGTAAAGGATGCCTGCGGCAGGTGGCAAGCACAGCTGATGGAGAACCCGGTTTTACCGCTGTGCGTGGAGGATGAATTTTTCGCAGAACTGAACAGTTCGCCGGTACTGCGTGAAAGCGATCTCGCTCCCCTTAAACCTGCCTGCGATATCATCGTCAATGGCACGGCTTATACGCCGGATGGTATTGCTCTGACGGAGATGACCGCGGGTGTTTTCATGCGTGCCCCTTCTGGTGAGGTATTACTCGACAAGAAGCTGCGGATAACCGGCCCGCGTTTTTACCGGCAACACGGGGTAACCGGACAGTGGTACGAAACTGAGCCTGAACCCTTCACTTCTTTGCCGCTGGATTATCGTTACGCTTTTGGCGGCGAGTGTCGGGTGGAAGAAGACAGCGAATTTGCTGAACGTATCCCGCATGAATTTCGTCTGAGCGATGCACAGCGTGGCGAGCATCCCGATAAAGACAGCCCTCCACTGGCGCACATTACCTGCCCGGTGAATCCGCTGGGACGCGGTTACGCGCAGCGCTGGTATCTGCGGTCCTGTGAAATAAAGCAGGTTGAGGCTCCCCGAATTACCGCAGCAGACAGCCCGTTCACCCTTCAGCATTTTCTTCACACTCTTGACGGACAGGCCGACTGGTTTTCTCCGGCATTTCAGCCTGCGGGTTTCGGCGCTATTGGGCGCACCTGGTGGCCACGGTTGCTGCTGGCAGGAACCTGGGATCGGGAGTGGCTCGACACGCAATATCCCGATCTGCCGGATGACTTTGATTTTGGCTACTGGAACTGTGCCCCGCATGACCAGCAAATCCTGTATCCGGAGCCGGGGCCTGAGTGTGTGCTGACGGGATTCCGTCCAGATGGCGATATTCATTTCACCCTTCCCGCACATCAGGGACGCATTCTGTTACGCGTGCCGACCGGGCAACGTGTGCCGCTACCGATGTGGCTGGACACTCTGGAAATAAATACTGACGCGTTGACCGTGGCGCTGACCTGGCGTTTTCTGCTGCCGGGGAGCACCCCGGTACGGGTAATGGAAGCACGTTACAGAACAAGGAGTGTATGAGGATGGCCGATAACTATACGGCGCGTCAGAGCGGACAATGGAAAGTCGTGAGTACCAAACCGGATGTCTGTAAAACCCCCCGCGGAGATTCTTGTCCCCCGGTCCCTTATCCCGTGACCGCAAATTTGGGTGCGGCGGTGATGGTTGTGCCATCGGTGAAACTTAACGGTTTTCCGGCCGTGGTGCTGGATCAGAGCACTATCCCACAGACGACTGGTGACAAAGCGGGTGCAGCAAAGGGGATCGGTAGCGGTACCGTCGGTGATGTTTGCGAGCCGCTGGGCCACAGTGAGACCGTGTTTTTTGGCGGCAAGCCCATGCTGCGGCATAACGATGAGTTCTGGATGAACAACCGGAACACCATCGGCCTGATAGTGGGTCAACCGCCGGCGGCTAACGTATCTGCGGATGACGCCGATCCGCCGGATGAGCCGGAGACTGAAGAAGAGGAAGAAGAGGGCAGTAGCTGGCTGGATAAGTTGCAACTCGGGCTGGACATTGCCGGATTTATACCCGGTTTTGGTGTTTTTGCTGACCTGGTTAACGCGGGCATCAGTGTAGCCAGGGGGAATTATGCAGAGGCGGCTATGTCGCTGGTGGCATCTATACCCGGAATAGGCGATGCCGCTGCGGCTGGAAAAATGCTGGCCAAGGGGGCCAAAGCGGCAAAAGCAGCGAAAACAGGCAAGGCAGCGAAAGCGGCCAGGGCTGCCGCGAAGGCTGCGGCAAAAGCGGCAGCAAAGGCGGCCAGAGAGGCAGCGGCCCGGCTCAAGGGTGGGATTGTCAAAGGCTTTGATAACGTCAAGAAAGGAGTGGGTAAAGGAGCGGAGGGCAAGAGATGCACGAAAATAGGAGAGCCCATAGATGCGGGAACCGGTGATTTTCTCCAGGAGCTGAGCGTACTACACCTTCCAGGAACTCTACCCCTCACTCTTTCCCGATTTTACCGTTCACAGGCTGAAAGCGGCGGGATATTCGGTCCGAAATGGAGCGATGAATGGTCCGTTTCACTTATCGTACAGGGCAGGGATCTGCACTTCACCGATGGCGAAGGCGTGGTTCTCTATTACCCGATCCCGCAGGACGGTATTTTTAATGAGGCCGTCAACTTCCGCCAGCCACATTACCGGCTGACGGGCAATATGCGAGAAGGACTGGCGCTATTTGATCGCCGCTCGCAGCAGACGCAGATATTTTCTCCGGCGGGCCACGGAATGTACCTGCTGTCCGCCATTCACGACAGCTATCACAACCGCATCGATTTCCTGCGCGCGGATGGCCTGCTGACGGAGGTCCGCCACAGCGACGGCTACGCGCTTTCGCTCTGCTGGCACCAGCAGCAGCTGATGAGCATTGACCTGAGCGAACCGCAACAGCAGCGCCTCGTCACCTGTCAGTACGATGATAATGGCTATCTCGCGGAGTGTAATACCTTCCAGTTCACCCATCTGTGGCATGAATATTCCCCGGAAGGCTTGATGACTCGCTGGCGGGACACGGATAAAACCTGCGTGGATATCCATTATGACGCGCAGGGCAGGGCAACCGGAACCCGGTCAACTGAAGGCTATTACAATGACCGCTTCCTTTATAACGATGCAGAGCAGTGCACTACCTATCTGGATGCGGAAGGCGGCGAATCCCGCTTCTGGTACAACGACGACGGGCTGGTCACCCGCAGCCTCGACCCGCTGGGACGGGAAGAACTCTCGGTCTGGGACAACACGCAGCTTCAGTCCCGGACCGATGCGCTGGGGCGCAAAACGGAATATCGCTACAGCGACGACGGCGATATCCGCCAGATCTCCCTGCCCGGGGGCTTCAGCCTGCTGTACGACTACAACGAACGGGGCCAGCTTACCCGCCTGACCACACCGG
>NZ_JAKCMV010000053.1 GCF_021440515.1 Enterobacter asburiae
AGTTGGAGTCATTACCGGTTTTCGGCCGCTTTCACAGCGCTTGTGGCAGATAATAAAATTGCGACAAGTGAAGTGCTGACAAGTAATCGCTGTTTATTTAACTTCGCTATTTTAAGTTCCATGCTTAATTTTTCCTTTGCATATTGCATATTTGATTATGGAGAATCGTGGTTAACCCCACTTTCTGTTCATCAGAACCAAACCGATAATTTACGGAACAGGTGTCCTCTCTACCTGCTCCCCATACCACTGTTAATTTTCCTGTTTCATTAACCCCCCTGACATACGCTTGCCCTGCCTGGCCTACGCTTCCAATGATTTCTCCTTTTTCATTCATGACATCTGCCCCCAGCGGAATAAATCCTTTATCTGAGCGCAGCAGTTCGAGTACCGCCGAACGGCCCTGATTGGTTTTGAAATTCACCATCACCACGGCACCGTTACGCGGGACTTCGGTGGTGCTGCTGCTTTCAACGTCGACGTCAGCCGTCAAGCCGCTGGTGTCCAGCGTGATGCGGTTTTCCCGATAGGCCGTCAGATAAGGCATGACGACATACCCGGAATCGCCGATTTCACCCCGGCTGTTGCTCACCTTCGCCCCTTTGGCACCGCTGGCTTTAATCAGCGCCAGCGAATCGGTTTCGCCAATGCTGCCGGGCGTAAACGTAATGCCGCCTGCGTGGGCAATCAGCCCGCCGCTATAGCTTGCGGAAAACTGCTGGCTATTATCCGAGCTTGAGGATGCCGACAGGCTCAGCGGCCCATAGGCGCTGTTATAGCTGCCGTACGCGCTGAGCTGGCTCAAATCCGTCGTTGAGCTTGTGTTATACGTTGTGGTCACGCTGTAGTTATAACGACTGTCTTCAGACGAGCCGTTGGCCGTCATGTTGAGATTGTTCATGCCTTTTAAATCGGAACTCATGCCCATATTGACGTTATTAAAGCCCGCTAGGCTGCGTTTATTTTCCAGGAGCGAGTCAAACGGAATATTAATATTCACATACAGACTGTTGTCCGGTTTTCCAAAAGCGTCATAGGTTCGCTGTAGCGACATGCTATAACTTCCGTAGCGAAAGCTGTTGTTGTAGCCCATCGCATAGCTTGCCGTCTGGTTATTATCATTCCAGTAGGACTGCCAGCTCCCGTTGATATAAATCGAACCGTAGTTATGCTTATTAATTTCAAGCGGCTGGTTGACATCCACCTGCAACTGGTTTTTCATCTGCTGTAAATTATTCCAGGCCGGCTCGCTGGTGGTATTTTCATATTTTATCTGGTCGGCAAGCTGGGCCGCGTCGGTCAGGCTTAAATACGCTTGGGTCGAAAATCGCAGGGCGGCGACGTTCAGTGACGTATCGGTTTCATCCACCGTTTTACTCCACGACAGACGATAGCTCTGCCCCTGCTTAGAGGGCATTCCCTCGATGTGCGCCGAAGAATGTGTAACGTCAAACGCCAGCGCTCCCAGCTCCGTGTTCATGGCAATGCCGAGCAGCCCTGCGGTGTAGCCCATATCGGTGTACTGCAAACCGGTATAGCCCGTGAAGGTATTGTTCAGGCCATAGTAGAGCGTGCCGTAGCCGAGCTTAGGCGCGGCGTGCAGCGTATCGTCATGCAGCTCCCCTGCGCCCGTTTCCCAGCGCGCATGGCCTGGACGCAGCATCTGCGTGACTGAGGAAAACGGCACGGTGAACGAGTGCTGGCTCCCGTCGGACTCTTCAATCGTTACGGTGAGATCTTTGCCATAGCCCGAGGCGTTAATGTCGTTGATCTCAAACGCGCCCGGCGGCACGGTGGTTTCGTAAATCTTATTGCCGCTTTGCGACACGGTAACTTTGGCGTTGGTGTTCGCCGTGCCGCGGATCGTCGGGGCATAGTTCGACATCCCGCTCGGCAGCATGCGGTCATCGTTAAACATCCGCGCGCCGCGCAGGCTAATCGCTTCAAAGGCATCGCCGCGCGTCCAGGAATCCCCCAGCACCATCTGGGCTTTGAGGGCGGTAATATCCCGCTGCACGTAGAGATCCTGGTTCACGTAGCTGGCGCCCGTTTCCTGGTTCCAGTTCAGGCTTCCGTTTGAACGCAGACGCCACGGCCCATAGTTCGCCCCATAGTGCAGCCCGGCATAGGCGGTATCTCCTTCGGCCTCATTCCCCTGGTTGTGCCAGGCGTTAAGATCGTAAGAGAGCAGCCCCACGGTGATCCCGTCATCCCACAAGGAGGGATCGATATAGCCTGCCGCGTGTTTCAGCACGTATATCTGCGGGATGTTAAAGGCCAGGGTCTGGGTCGAGGTGTCAAAATCGACGGACGAGCCGGGCATTAAGGCGGCGAGATCCCGGCAGGTCTCTTCATCGTTATCCGCGTCGATATGCGCCATGTCGACATCCATTTGTTTCAGGGTCTTTAACGTCACGCAGGGCGCCGCACGGGGTGTCCCGTTGTCTTTAAATTCGACGTCGGTGGTCAATTTCGTCATGCCATTAACCGCCACCGTGACCCGATGTTGCCCGGGGGTCACCGGGTTTCCCCGGGAATAACGGTGCACGTCGATACTGCTGCCCGTGCTATATAAAAATTGATCGTTAAATTCGACATCGTTCTGTTCCCCTGACTCCGGAAGCGGGGCAGCGTTTTCCGCTGCATACGCACTCAACGCAGAGCAAAGAAACAGGCACGTTAGTGATGGTCGAATTAACATTTTCACATTCGTTATACGTGAGGAGAAAATCAGTTGTTCAGAATTGCCTGATTATCTTCAGTGCCGCCAAAGTCATTAATCGAAACAAATTTCACCGTGCCGGAGGAGACCGAAGCACCGTTTTTAATTTTCATGTTTTGATTTGAAAAAGGTTTAATCGAATGACTTTCGGTGGAATATTTCTTGCCGCCCACCATGAGATCGGCGCTGGCGATAGATACGTTATACGGCGAATCATTTTTAGCCGTCAGATAATAACTGCCCGCCGACGAGGTGACCGACCATTTGAGGTGTTTCACCGCCTCTTCTGGCGTACCTTTCAGCCCGTTCGGGCGGAAGAAGAGCTTGATACGGGTACGAAACGCAACCTGGAGCAGGTTCTGCGCATCGGCGCCCTGTGCTTTAGGCGGCACTTCCAGAACGTTAAACCAGAACAGGGATTCCCGATCCTGCGGGACGTTTTGACCCAGCCAGGTGATGCGCACGGTCTGGCCTTTATGGGCATCCACGCGGGTCACAGGCGGCGTAATAATAAAAGGGATTTTAAGCTCTTGCGGGTTAACGGCATCACGCCCGTCATCAAGCCAGGACTGAACCAGCAACGGCTTATTGCCTTTATTTTCCAGGTTTACGGTGACGTCTTTTGATTTCGACGAATAAATAATACGCGTCCCGGAAATAACAATATCTGCGCAGGCATTAAAAGACATTACCCCAGCAAGGATAAGAATTGATGCATTTGCCATTTTAAACATGTTGCCTTTCACGAGTTCACCTGTGTTAAATAATTGATATATTTCTCTGCGTGATTTGTTCACGGGTTTGCATACTAAAGAAATATGAATTTGGTGAAATTTCTTTTTTCTTAGGCGCGGATGTAGTTTTTCTACATGTTAAAAATCGAGGCTGTTGAGGAGTTTTTTTGGCAATAGTTACAGCGGGTTGAATTAATTTGCTTATTCGTGCGATCGCCTGATGACGTTATTTTTTGCATTTTTTTATCGTTAATTCTGTTCCGCGTCCTGGAGGAGGGGCGTGACGGGAGAGGAAAAGGCAGGATCAGGATAACCTTATGTTACAATGCGGTGATATTAACTTTGATGACTTATTGGGCCTATGTTTATCCGGTTTATCATCATCCTGATGATGTTTTCGTTTAGCGCATCAGCGAGTTTACTGAGCGAGCAACGCGTGCCAGCTCAGTACATGCAGACCACGGAAGATGCGGCCATCTGGGCGCAGGTGGGCAACAGTGTTGTGAATGTGGGCAACATCCGCGCCGGGCAAATTATCGCCGTGGTGCCGATTAAGGCGGATTACTATGAGTTCCGCTTTGGTTTTGGCACCGGGTTTATCGACCGGGAGCATCTGGAGGCGGTGCAGGGCAAGCAGCGGGTGGAGGATAGCCTGGGCGATCTTAATAAGCCGCTCAGCAATCAGAATCTGGTGACCTGGAAAGATACCCCGGTTTACAACGCGCCGGACACCGGCAGCGCGCCGTTCGGCACGCTCAGCAATAATTTGCGCTACCCCATTTTGAACAAGCTGAAAGACCGCCTGAATCAGACCTGGTTCCAGATCCGCATCGGCAACCGGCTGGCGTGGGTCAGCAGCCTGGACGCGCAGGAGGATAACGGCCTGCCGATCCTCACCTATCACCATATTCTGCGCGATGAAGAGAACACGCGTTTTCGCCATACCTCCACGACCACCAGCGTGCGCGCCTTCAATAATCAGATGGCCTGGCTGCGCGATCGTGGGTACACCACGCTGACGATGTATCAGGTTGAAGGATACATTCGAAATAAAATCAATCTGCCCGCCCGCGCCGTGGCGATCACCTTTGATGACGGGCTGAAGTCGGTGAGCCGCTATGCTTACCCGACCCTCAAAGAGTACGGCTTTAACGCCACCGCTTTTATTATCTCATCGCGGATCAAGCGCCATCCGCAGAAGTGGGATCCCAAATCGCTGCAATTTATGAGCGTGTCGGAACTTAAAGGCATTCAGGACGTGTTCGACGTCCAGTCGCACACCCATTTCCTGCACCGGGTAGACGGCTATAAACATCCGATCCTGCTCAGCCGCAGCCAGCACGTCATCCTGTTCGATTTTCAGCGCTCGCGCCGGGATCTGACGCAGTTCAACCCGCACGTGCTGTATCTCTCGTATCCGTTCGGTGCCTACAACGATAAGGCGGTGAAGGCGGCAAACGAGGCCGGGTTCCATATGGCGGTGACGACGGTGAAAGGGAAGGTGAAGTCGGGGGATAATCCGTTCTTGCTTAAGCGTTTGTATATTCTCAGAACGGATTCATTAGAGACCATGTCGCGGCTGATCAGCAACCAGCCGCAGGGGTAGAGTTACGCCACCTGAACCGGAATGGCCTTCGCGGTGCGTTTCATCTCGTTGTCTCCTTCGAAGTAGGCGACTTTTGGCTGCCAGCGGCGGGCCTCTTCGTCAGACATCATCACGAAGCTGGCGATGATCACGATGTCACCGACGCTGGCGCAGTGCGCTGCCGCACCGTTCACGGAGATGATTTTAGAGCCGCGCTCGGCGGCAATCGCGTAGGTGGAGAAGCGGTTGCCGTTAGACACGTTCCAGATATCAATGGCTTCGTTTTCCAGAATACCCGCCGCATCAAGAAAATCCTGATCGATGGCGCAGGAGCCTTCGTAGTGCAGGTCGGCCTGAGTCACTTTTACACGGTGAAGCTTGCCTTGCAGCATTTTGCGAATCATTACGTTTACCTTTAATCATGCGTTAAGCCCTCTGCTGGCAAAGGGCCGAGCGAACGGGCTTAGGCCAGTTCAACCACTTTGTTGTCGATAAGACGCGCCTGGCCGAGCCATGCCGCAACCAGAATCACCGCGCGTTTGCTGGAATCCGTCAGTTCGAGCAGGGTGTCGGCATCGCGGATCTGAATATCGTCGGCGCGGAAGCCTTTGTCATTCAGCGCCTGTTCCGCAAGGGCGACGATCTCTTCTGGCGCGAGCTCTTTTGCCGCCAGCTGTTCGGCCATTGCATTCATCACTTTACTCAGGCCCGGCGCGATTTTACGCTGGTCGGCGGTCAGATACCCGTTGCGGGAGCTCAGCGCCAGGCCGTCTTTCGCGCGGACAATCGGCACGCCGACGATCTCAATGTCGTAGCCCATGTCGGCAACCATTTTGCGGATCAGCGCCAGCTGCTGGAAATCTTTCTCGCCAAAGCAGGCGATGTCCGGCTGTACCAGGTTAAAAAGCTTGCTGACGATGGTCGACACGCCGCGGAAATGGCCCGGACGGCTGGCGCCTTCGAGCATGGTCGATATGCCAGGTACGTCAACAAAGGTCGCGCCTTCCGTGCCCTGCGGGTAAATATCCGACGGCGCCGGGCAGAAGACGAAATCGACGTGGTGCTTTTTCAGCTTTTCACAATCTTCCTGAAGCGTACGCGGGTAGCGCGCCAGGTCGTCGGTTCTGTCGAACTGCATCGGGTTGACGAAAATACTGGTGACCACGACGTCGGCACGCGCTTTCGCTTCATCGACCAGCTTCATGTGGCCGTCGTGCAGGTTGCCCATTGTCGGGACCAGCGCAATACGTTTACCTTCCTGGCGCAGGCGGCGAATGTGCTGGCGCAGCAGTGGCAGGGTTTCAATGATTAGCACAACAAGACTCCTTAATGGAAACTGTGTTCTTCACCCGGGTAAACACCGGATTCAACCTCGGCAATATACTGCCTGACCGCAGCGCGCATGTCGCCCGCCTCAGTGAGGAAATTTTTGGCAAATTTTGGAATATGGCCGCCGGTGATCCCGAACGCATCGTGCATCACCAGGATTTGACCGTCGGTGACGTTACCGGCCCCAATGCCGATGACCGGGATCGTCAGCGCCTCGGTAATACGCTGTGCCAGCTCAACCGGCACGCACTCCAGCACCAGCAGCTGTGCGCCTGCGGCTTCGAGCGCAACGGCATCATCAAACAGGGTTTGTGCCGCGTCGCCGCGGCCCTGCACTTTATAACCGCCGAAGATATTCACCGACTGCGGTGTTAAGCCCAGATGGCCGCATACGGGAACCGCACGCTCGGTCAGCATTTTGACGGTATCCACCAGCCATGCGCCGCCTTCGATTTTGACCATGTTAGCGCCCGCGCGCATCACGGCAGCCGCGTTTTCAAACGCCTGCTCCGGCGTGGCATAGGCCATAAACGGCAGATCGGAAAGCAGCAGGCAGGCGGGTGCGCCGCGACGCACTGCACGCGTGTGGTAGGCAATATCATCGACCGTTACCGGCAGGGTGGAATCATGTCCTTGTACCGTCATCCCTAACGAATCTCCCACCAGCATGACGTTAATCCCTTCTTCGGCAAAGAGTTTGGCGAAGCTGTAGTCATACGCGGTGATGGTGGCGAAGCGTTTCTTTTCCTGTTTGCATTTCTGCAATAAGGAGATGGTGGTTGGTTTCATACTGTTTCCTGCGTTTCTGAAAGCCCTGAAGCAAATCTTTGCGCATTCTAACAGTAACATTCGAGGGAACAATGATTTTAGGCAATCGATTAACCACAAATATTCTGCGGCTAATCAATAAAAAAGACGTGCTACCAGCGGGCCGGTTTTTCTGCGTTCAGACCGGAAAGAAGGGTATGCAGCGAAACGCCGTCGGGGAAGAGAAGATCGGGGGCAATTTCAAACAGCGGCCAGAGCATAAAGCCACGGTTTTTCATGTCGTAATGGGGAATCGTCAGGCGCTTGGTGGCGATCGCCTCCTGACCAAACAGCATAATGTCGAGGTCCAGGGTTCGCGGCCCCCAGCGCTCGTCTTTACGCACGCGCCCCTGCTGCAATTCGATACGCTGGGTGTTATCCAGCAGCGTTTCTGCATCCAGCGCGGTTTCCAGCGCCACGGCGGCATTCAGGTAATCAGGCTGATCCTGCGGCCCCATCGGCGGGGTGCGGTAAAACGACGACACCGCGACGATGCGGCTTTGCGGGATCTCGCCCAGCGCCTTAACGGCAGCGTTCACCTGCTCCAGCGGAGAGGCGAGGTTGCTGCCGAGGGCGATATACGCAAGGGTCATGCCGTGCCTTCGCGGCGCGGTGCGCGCTTACGCGGGCGGCGATGACGGCGGCGCGGGGCCGGATCGTCGTCTAAGTCCGTCAGCATGTCTTTCTGCTCTGGCGGTGCGGACACCTGGAACTCGCCCCACCACTGGGTCAGACGTTGCAGCTCCGGGTTTTTCTCAACGTCAGCACGCAGAGAGAGCAGGTCGTAGGCGGCGCGGAACTTTGGATGCTCCATCAGCTTCCAGGCACGTTTACCCTGACGACGGGACATGCGCAGCTGAAGCTGCCAGATGTCGCGCACCAGCGTGGTAATACGTTTCGGTATCGCCAGCGTGCGGCACCCTTCGTCCAGCACGTCGTTTGCGGCCAGCGCGAACGCGTCGTAATAGGCGAGGCCGCTCTCCTGGGCAATTTTCTGTGCGGTTTCCAGCAGCGGATACCAGAACATCGCCGCGAACAGGAACGCCGGGTTCACGCGCATGTCGCTGTGGATGCGGGTGTCGGTGTTCTTCAGCACCTGAGCAATCATGCGCTCCATCGGGCTGTCGCCATTTTCCGTGAAGTAGCGGGTAATGGTCGGGAACAGGGGCTGGAACAGGTTGTACTCGCGCAGCAGGTTATAGGTGTCAAACCCGTAACCGGCTTGCAGGAGTTTCAGCGATTCTTCGAACAGACGCGCGGGCGGTACGTCGTTAATCAGCGTCGCAAGGCGCGGGATTGGCTCACCGGTTTCCGGGCTGATACGCATGTTCAGCTTGGCGGCAAAGCGCACGGCACGCAGCATTCGCACCGGATCTTCACGGTAGCGCGTTTCCGGCGTCCCGATCAGGCGGATCAGACCCGCTTTAAGATCCTGCATCCCACCGACGTAATCGCGAACGGTGAAATCAGCCACGCTGTAATAGAGGCTGTTAATCGTAAAATCACGACGCTGGGCATCTTCTTCGATAGAGCCAAAGATGTTATCGCGCAAAAGCATCCCGTTCTGGCCACGCTGGGAGGTCACTTTGTCGGAAGGCGTGCCTTCGTGATGACCACGGAAGGTTGCCACTTCAATGATTTCAGGACCAAACATGACGTGAGCAAGACGGAAGCGGCGACCGACAAGGCGGCAGTTACGGAATAACTTGCGAACCTGTTCAGGGGTGGCGCTGGTGGTCACATCGAAATCTTTCGGTTTTTTGCCCAGCAGTAAATCGCGAACCCCGCCGCCGACGAGATAGGCCTCGTAGCCTGCTTTATTCAGACGATAGAGCACCTTGAGGGCATTTTCACTGATATCTTTGCGGGAAATATTGTGCTGCTCACGCGGGATAACCGACATATGGGTTTGAGCATCGGCTTCTTGCGCCATGCTCTCTTCGCGGCTTAGCACCTTACGGCAAAAATTAGCGACTCGGGTAAAAATAGTACACCTCGTAGTGTGTTTTGTTATGAAAAAAGCGGCTAATCATAGCTCAGCGCGACGCGTTTGAGAATGCTGGATTTTGGGCACATTCTTAAGCGTCCAGTTGTGAGTAGCCATTTTCAGCAATTCATCAATGCGCAGATCCTGCCATTCGTCCGTTACAGTCTGGTTGAGAAATCGCAGCGCGTCGATCAAAACCGGGCGCGGATCGCCCTCTGGCAAGGCCGGCGCGTGATTTTGCTTCGACAGTTTGTTGCCCTCGGCATTCAGCGCCAGCGGCAGATGAATATAGTCGGGTGCCGCCCAGCCAAATTGCTGATAAAGCGATATTTGTCTTACCGTCGGCTCAATCAGGTCTGCCCCACGCACGATCTCCGTCACGCCCTGAAAATGGTCATCGACCACCACTGCCAGGTTATAGGCAAACAGACCGTCGCGGCGATGAATAATGAAATCCTCGCGCGCCAGACGGGCATCGGCCTCAATTTCACCGGAAAGACGATCCTGGAAATGGGTGACGGGTGCGCGCTGCAACAGGCGCACGGCGGCGTTTTCCGGGCCGTGATTCAGCGTCCGGCAGTGGCCGTCGTAGACTCCCCCGACGCTCTGAATGCGCGCGCGGGTGCAGGTGCAATAATAGGAAAGTCCCTGTTCGTAGAGCCAGGCCAGACGTTCTCGATAGGCGTCGTGGCGTTGCGACTGCCAGAGCACCTCGCCGTCCCAGTGAAGACCGTAATGTTCCAGCTGACGCAGAATGGTTTCTGCTGCACCGGGAACTTCACGCGGGGGATCAATATCTTCGATACGGACACGCCAGATACCGTCACGGGCACGGGCTTGCAGATAGCTGCCGAGGGCGGCGATTAATGAGCCGAAATGGAGTTCACCAGAGGGGGATGGCGCAAAGCGCCCAATATAGTGTGATTCAGACATATCAACAGTAATAAGGCGGGAGAGACTCCCGCCTTTATAGAGTGTTTACAGGGCTGGAATTAACCGGCCATCTGTTTTTCGCGGATTTCTGCCAGCGTTTTACAGTCGATGCACAAATCGGCGGTTGGTCGCGCTTCCAGGCGACGAATGCCAATTTCAACACCGCAGGATTCGCAGAAGCCGAAATCTTCGTCCTCAACCTTTTTCAGTGTTTTCTCGATCTTTTTGATCAGTTTGCGTTCGCGGTCACGGTTACGCAGTTCGAGGCTGAATTCTTCTTCCTGAGCGGCACGGTCGACCGGATCCGGGAAGTTAGCGGCTTCATCCTGCATATGTGTAACGGTGCGATCGACTTCATCCCTAAGTTGATTACGCCATGCTTCAAGAATACGCTTGAAGTGCGACAGCTGGGCTTCGTTCATATACTCTTCGCCCGGCTTCTCTTGATACGGCTCCACCCCAGCGATGGCGAGAATACTCAGGGACGATGTTTTACGGTTTTGCCCTTCTTGCATGTTGCTTCTCCTTAACACGCACTATCGATCCCCGTGTTGGGGGAAAAATCAGGTCGCTATAAATAGCAGATGCTTTTCCGATTAGCAATTATCTAAACGTAACACTTGACAAGCCTGTGAGGAAAAGCGTATTTGCGCACGCGACCAGAACACATAATAATCAATTGGCTAACCCCTTATAACGTAACGGGGAGAGACAATCTCAGAGTCATATTATCGGCAGAAAGTTCCGCTTTATAAGCGAAAACCTCCACCCCCTGCTTTTGTGCCTCATTCAACAATTGCGCGTATTTTGGATCAATATGGCGGGCCGGTGAGAACCGCGCTATTGCTGAGTGCAGCACTGCAAACAGCAACACGGCGCGCTTGCCCGCCGCCGCTACGCTTATGAGCTCCCGAAGATGCTTTTGACCACGTAGCGTAACCGCATCCGGGAAATAGCCATTTTCTTGTTCCGCTAACGTCACTGATTTCACTTCAATATAGCACTCAGGTCGTCCTTCCGCCTGTAACATGAAGTCAATTCTGCTGCCTTCTTCGCCATATTTCACTTCGCTTTTAATCAGATCGTAGCCGACGATTTCCGGAATATTCCCGGCGATCAGAGCTTCCTTAACTAATTGGTTCGCCCGAAGGGTGTTAACGCAAATAAAAGCCCCCTGTTGGGTCTGCGTAACCTCCCAGGTATGGGGATATTTGCGTTTAGTATTTTCTGAAGTGGAATACCAGACGGTGTCGCCGGGCGTGGCGCAGCCGGTCATCGCGCCGGTGTTGGGGCAGTGCAGCGTGAGGTGTTCACCCTCGGGCGTCACCACGTCGGCAAGAAAACGTTTGTAGCGCTGGAGCAGCGTAGCGGGCTGTAACGGCGGACTAAACTTCATCGGAATTCCTTAGTGTGTCCCCCAGCGTCCAGCGCTGTAGGGGCGTGTATCGGGTGCGTCCCTGGCCGAAGACCGATTCATAGAGGACAAATTCTTTCACCGGAAATGCCCAGTGAAACCCCGGCGGCGGAATGGCAACGGCGTGGCTGGCGTCGCGCAGCAGGGTGATGTGCGGATGAAAAGGCTGCGGGCTTTGGTAACACCCGCTGCGGGCGGCCTGGGCGCGTAACATGCTGGCGAGCTGCAACAGCCCGCGCGGCGACTGGCGCGTACCGAGCCAGACCACCCGGGAGCGCAGCCATTGGCCTGCGTCATCAAACTGAAGCGTAAACCCGGGCTGGCGAATGCGTCCGGCCATCGCGGCCAGCGCGCGCTGTTTCTCCTCACTGACCTCGCCGAGAAACGCCAGTGTCAGGTGCAGATTCGCCGCGGCAACGGGGCGGCCCGCCTCCGGTGGAAAATGGTCGGTGCGCCAGCGAACGATTTGTCGCTGAAGCGCGGCGGGCAGCTCGATGGCAAAAAACAGTCGTTTCGATTCAGACATAGGGGGGCTCGGTAATGATATGCGCCGATGCTACAATGTACGCCGACTAATGTTAACCCTCTGGAGCTGTTAGTGTCCTCATTGCCGGTCGCCGCCGTACTTCCTGAGCTACTCGCTGCCTTACAAAATGCCCCGCAGGTTTTGCTTAACGCCCCCACCGGGGCGGGGAAATCGACCTGGCTGCCGTTGCAGATCCTCAACGCAGGCATTATCGAGGGCAAAATCATCCTGCTGGAGCCGCGCAGGCTCGCCGCGCGTAACGTGGCGCAGCGGCTGGCGGAGCTGCTTAACGAGAAGCCGGGCGAAACCGTGGGCTACCGGATGCGCGCCGACACCTGCGTCGGGCCCGCCACGCGGCTGGAAGTGGTGACTGAGGGCATTCTCACCCGAATGCTGCAACACGATCCTGAACTCTCCGGTATCGATCTGGTGATACTGGACGAGTTCCACGAGCGCAGCCTTCAGGCTGATCTGGCGCTGGCGCTGCTGCTGGACGTGCAGCAGGGGCTACGGGACGATCTTCGCCTGCTGATCATGTCCGCGACGCTGGATAACGAACGGTTGCAGCAGGCGCTGCCCGATGCGCCGGTTATTTCCTCCGAGGGGCGCGCCTTCCCGGTCGAGCGACGTTACCAGCCGCTGTCGGCGCATCAGCGTGTTGACGAGGCCGTGGCGATCGCCACCGCAGAGCTGCTGCGCCAGGAGCCGGGATCGCTGCTGCTGTTTTTACCGGGCGTCGGGGAGATCCAGCGCGTGCAGGAGCAGCTTGCCGCCCGCGTGGGCAGCGACGTCATGCTCTGTCCGCTCTACGGCGCGCTGCCGTTAAACGAACAGCGAAAAGCCATTCTTCCCGCCCCCGCCGGGCAGCGCAAAATGGTGCTGGCCACCAATATTGCCGAAACCAGCTTAACTATCGAAGGCATTCGCCTGGTGGTGGATACCGCGCAGGAGCGGGTGGCGAGCTTCGATACGCGCACCGGCCTGACAAAGCTGCTGACCCAGCGCATCAGCCAGGCGTCGATGACCCAGCGCGCGGGTCGCGCCGGGCGACTCGAACCCGGCATCTGTCTGCATTTAACCAGCGCCGAGCAGGCCGAGCGCGCCGCGCAGCAAAGCACGCCGGAGATTTTGCAAAGCGACCTTTCAAGTCTGGTAATGGATCTATTGCAGTGGGGCTGTCCGGAACCGTCACAGCTGACCTGGCTCAATCCGCCACCTGCGGTCAACCTTGCCGCCGCACGCAAGCTGTTAACCCGGCTGGGTGCGCTTGACGGGCAGCGCCTGACGCCGCGCGGTCAGCGGATGGCGGCGCTCGGCAACGATCCGCGGCTGGCGGCCATGCTGGTGGCAGCCGTTGGGGAAGACGAAATTGCCACGGCAGCGAAACTGGCGGCTATTCTGGAAGAGCCCCCGCGCGGTGCGAACAGCGATCTGGCGCAGGCGTTTTCGCGCAATCAGCCTAACTGGCAGCAGCGGGCGAAGCAGCTGTGCCAGCGCCTCAACAGCCGTGGCGGAACACCTGACGCTGATTCCATTGCAGCACTGCTGGCGCAGGCTTTCCCTGACCGGATAGCCCGTCGCCGCGGGCTGGACGGGCGTTATCAGCTGGCAAACGGCATGGGCGCGATGCTGGACAGCGACGATGCGCTGACGCGTCACGAATGGCTTATCGCTCCGTTATTATTGCAGGGCAGCCACTCGCCGGACGCGCGGATTTTGCAGGCGATCGCGGTGGATATTGACGCGCTGACGCGCGCCTGTCCGCAGCTGCTTGAGCAGTCCGACACCGTGGAATGGGACGATGTGCAGGGCACGCTCAAGGCGTTTCGCCGCAGCCAGATTGGCCGTTTAACGCTGGGCACTAAGCCGCTCGCGAAGCCCTCAGAAGAGGAACTTCATCGGGCGATGCTGAACGGTATCCGGGAAAAGGGGCTAGGGATACTGAACTGGACGCCGGAAGCCGAACAGTACCGAATTCGTCTACACTGTGCGGCGGGCTGGCTGCCGGAGTACGACTGGCCTGCGGTTGACGACGACACGCTGCTGGCCTCGCTCGAAACATGGCTGCTGCCGCAAATGAGCGGCGTGCATTCGCTGCGGGCGCTGAAAGCGCTTGATATGAAAGCGGCGTTGCAAAATTTACTCGACTGGTCGTTACGTCAACGTCTGGATAGTGAACTGCCAGGGCATTACACTGTGCCGACCGGAAGCCGGATTGCCGTCCGTTATCACGAGGATAATCCCCCCGCGCTGGCGGTTCGGATGCAGGAGATGTTCGGTGAGGCCAAAACGCCGTCCATCGCCCAGGGGCGGGTGCCGCTGGTGCTGGAGCTGCTGTCTCCCGCGCATCGGCCATTACAGATCACCCGCGACCTGAGCGCGTTCTGGGCGGGGAGCTACCGGGAAGTACAAAAAGAGATGAAAGGTCGTTATCCCAAACACGTGTGGCCGGACGATCCGGCAAATACGGCGCCGACGAGGCGCACAAAGAAATATTCATAGGGGGGCGGCTGGACAGTGCGGCCAGTGCCCTCACCCTGGCCCTCTCCCACAGGGAGAGGGAGTAAGAGATTTTGAGAGATTTCTTCTTTCACAGGTTTGTGGAAGGAAAGAAAATCTGGCCTTTGCGCCTGAATGTTGCGGAGAAAAAGCATGGCGGGGAATGACCGCGAGCCAATAGGACGTAAGGGTAAACCTTCGCGTCCGGCAAAAGAAAAGGTGAGCCGTCGTCGCAGTAATGAAGATTACGACGATGACTATGAAGACGATTATGAGGATGAAGAACCGATGCCGCGTAAAGGGAAGGGCAAAGGGCGTAAGCCTCGTGGAAAACGTGGCTGGTTCTGGCTGCTGCTGAAGCTGTTCATTATTTTTGTGGTGCTGATTGCGATTTACGGCGTCTATCTGGATCAGAAGATCCGCAGCCGTATTGATGGCAAAGTCTGGCAACTGCCTGCGGCCGTGTATGGGCGCATGGTGAACCTTGAGCCGGATATGTCGATCAGCAAAAACGAGATGGTCAAGCTGCTGCAAGCGACACAGTACCGCCAGGTGACGAAGATGACCCGTCCCGGTGAGTTTACCGTGCAGGCGAAAAGCATCGAGATGATCCGTCGTCCGTTTGATTTCCCGGACAGCAAAGAGGGGCAGGTGCGCGCCCGTCTGACCTTCGACGGCGATCGCCTGGATACCATCGAGAACATGGATAACAACCGTCAGTTCGGTTTCTTCCGTCTTGATCCGCGTCTGATCACCATGCTTTCGTCGACCACCGGCGAGCAGCGTCTGTTCGTGGCGCGTAACGGCTTCCCGGATCTGCTGGTGGATACCCTGCTGGCAACCGAAGACCGTCACTTCTACGAGCATGACGGTATCAGCCTGTACTCCATCGGTCGTGCGGTGCTGGCGAACCTGACGGCAGGGCGCACGGTGCAGGGGGCGAGTACCCTGACCCAGCAGCTGGTGAAGAACCTGTTCCTCTCCAGCGAGCGCTCCTACTGGCGTAAGGCCAACGAAGCGTACATGGCTGTGCTGATGGACGCCCGCTACAGCAAGGATCGTATTCTTGAGCTGTACATGAACGAGGTCTACCTCGGTCAGAGCGGTGATAACGAGATCCGCGGCTTCCCGCTGGCGAGCCTGTACTACTTTGGCCGTCCGGTGGAAGAGCTGAGCCTCGACCAGCAGGCGCTGCTGGTGGGCATGGTGAAAGGTGCTTCCATCTATAACCCGTGGCGTAATCCGAAGCTGGCGCTGGAGCGTCGTAACCTGGTACTGCGTCTGCTGCAACAGCAGCAGGTGATCGACCAGGAGCTGTACGACATGCTGAGTGCCCGTCCGCTGGGCGTGCAGCCGCGCGGTGGGGTGATCTCACCACAGCCAGCCTTTATGCAGATGGTGCGCCAGGAGCTGCAAAGCAAGCTGGGCGATAAGGTTAAAGATCTCTCCGGCGTGAAGATCTTCACCACCTTCGATTCCGTTGCCCAGGATGCGGCAGAAAAAGCGGCCGTTGAAGGTATTCCGGTTCTGAAGAAACAGCGCAAGCTGAGCGATCTCGAAACCGCCATGGTGGTGGTCGATCGAAACAGCGGCGAAGTCCGTGCGATGGTGGGCGGTGCAGAGCCGCAGTTCGCAGGTTATAACCGTGCGATGCAGGCGCGTCGTTCAATTGGTTCTCTGGCAAAACCGGCGACCTATCTGACCGCCCTGAGCCAGCCAAACCAGTATCGCCTCAACACCTGGATTGCCGATGCGCCTATCTCCCTGCGCCAGCCTAACGGCCAGGTGTGGTCGCCCCAGAACGACGATAAACAGTTCAGCGGCCAGGTGATGTTAGTGGATGCGCTGACCCGCTCCATGAACGTGCCAACGGTTAACCTGGGGATGGCGCTGGGTCTGCCAGCTATTACCGACACCTGGCAGAAGCTGGGCGTGGCGAAGGATCAGCTTCATCCGGTTCCGGCGATGATTCTGGGGGCACTGAACCTGACGCCAATCGAAGTGGCGCAGGCCTTCCAGACCATCGCCAGCGGCGGTAACCGCGCACAGCTTTCCGCGCTGCGTTCGGTGATTGCCGAAGATGGCTCGGTGCTGTATCAGAGCTTCCCGCAGGCAGAACGCGCCGTTCCGGCACAGGCGGCCTATATGACGCTGTGGACCATGCAGCAGGTTGTCCAGCGCGGCACCGGTCGTCAGCTAGGCGCGAAATATCCAGGCCTGCATCTGGCGGGTAAAACCGGGACCACCAACAACAACGTCGATACCTGGTTTGCCGGTATTGACGGGCGTGAAGTGGTGATCACCTGGGTTGGTCGCGATAACAACCAGCCGACCAAACTGTATGGCGCAAGCGGCGCGATGTCGATTTACCAGCGATATCTGGCGAATCAGTCCCCGGTGCCGCTCAACCTGGTCGCGCCGGAAGACATTGTTGATATGGGTATTGATGGTTCAGGTAACTTTGTCTGCGGCGGCGGGATGCGTACCTTGCCGGTATGGACAACAAATCCGGACTCACTTTGCCAGCAGGCTCAGCCTGAGCAACCTTCGGGTAATCCGTTCGATCAATCTTCTCAACAACAGCCGCAGCAGCAGCAATCACAGCCGCAGCAGCAAAATGAGAAGAAAGACAGTGACGGTGTAGCCGGATGGATTAAGGATATGTTCGGCGGAAATTAATTTCGCTGACTAATTAAAAAGCCTGCGACCATCGCAGGCTTTTTAATATCTATAATTAATAACTGCTGAATATTTATTTTCTAAATTTATGTTTTAAATTTTGTTTAACTTCCTTTTAATTATAATTAATGTATTGGTTTTATTCTTTAAAACAAGAAGTTAATGCTGATTTGATATTCGCCATGGTGATATAAGATAGACACTGGTCTAATCACGAATATAGAATCCCGTTGACCAAGGGGCTTTCAGGCAAGGGATTTGCTCTGTTGTATATCCTCCGCATATTCTGGAGTGAATTTAGTCTTACCTGCATATCTCCCGCCAAACACACCTCAATGACACATATGTAAGGAATACAATATGTCTAAAAAAATGCTTTCTCGTATCTTAATCTCTGGCGTTTTAGCAGCCGCTGCTGCTCCGGTGCTGGCAGTAGATACCGGAACGATTACTTTTAATGGAAAAATCGTTGCTGATACCTGTGCTATAGATATTAATGGCGCGACGACTAACAGTGCTATTACGTTTAATAACCTGTCCCAGACTTCATTTGGCGCAGATAAAAAAGTGGGGGATAAACAACCTCTGGCTTTAACTATCACCAAATGTGACTCCGCGATTAAAAACCTCAACGTAACCTTCGCCGGTACCCGTATTAGCGGTTACGACGACGAAGTACTGGAAGCAACCGGTACAGCGAAAAACCTGGGTGTTCGTTTACAGCCTGAAGGCGCAAGCACCTACGTGAAATTCGACGGCTCCGTACCAGATGCTTTAACCAACAAAGCGAACGGCTCCAGCGTCGTATTTAACTATACCGCTGAAGTTATTCAGGTGGGTGCCGATCTCCCAACTACTGGTGATTACTCCGCTCAGGCAACTTACACCCTGATCTATCGCTAATACGTGATTCAAAGCTGGCCCTGATGGTGAAGGGCCAGTATTTCAATGGAATGAAAATGATGAAACCCTACACCTGGATATTCTCTTTATTGCTTATTTTTCACGCTGGTCTGTCTCAGGCTGGCGTCATTGTGGGCGGAACCCGGGTTATTTATCCGGCTGACGAAGCCGAAGTTCAGGTTTCGTTAAAAAACAGTGACAACGATAAACGTTACTTAGTGCAGAGCTGGGTCAGTAATATTGACGACAGTAAAACGCCGTTTGTCATTACCCCGCCAATTTATAAACTTGAAGAAAGTCGCCAGACGTTATTGCATGTCGTTTTTACAGGTGCAAATAACGCGGTACCTCAGGATCGTGAATCACTGTTTATGATGAACGTGAAGTCCGTTTCCGCACTCTCTGAAGAGCTTAAAAACAAGAATACGCTTCAGTTCGCACTTAAAAGCAAAATTAAGCTATTTTACCGTCCCGCTGCGTTGAAGGGGCAATCGGCGAATAATGCCTGGAAATCCCTGACGTTCAAACGCGTCAACAACCAGCTGGTTGTAAATAATCCAACACCATTTTATGTCACTTTCGGCCAGTTAACTGTGGGCGGTAAATCCGTGACGCCAGCAACAAATAAAGACGCGCCAACCGCAATTACCATGATGGTTGCGCCTCTTAGCGAACAAAGATTCAACCTTCCCGCGAATGCGAAAGGGCTGCTTACCTGGAATGCAATCAATGATTTTGGTGCCGAGACCGAACTGCGCAAGCAAAGTTTGTAATCTCTGCCTGGAATAAAAATTAATTACTGGTGCGAATTATGTTCCCTTTGAATGGCTTACGTCCTTTTACTGTTAGAGCACTAGCGCTGGCGATATCTGCGGCGGTCTATCCCGTCTATGCAGAGGACTACTTTAATATTCGCGCTCTTGAAACCGAAACGCCCCTCGAAAGCTCCGGTGCGTTAGAAGCATTTTTGAGTAACAACGGGCTGGTTCCTGGCCAATATTTGACGTCGATTATCTGGGACCAGGACGTTCTGGATAAACGAAATATTGACTTTGTGATGTCCAGCGACGGGAAAAAACTGATCCCACAACTGACTAAAAACGAACTGCGCGAGCTGGGTGTCAAAGTTGACAACATCCCCGGTTTGAAAGAGATCGAAGACGATACGCTGGTCGGTGACATCAGCACGTATGTGCCTGATGCCCGCTACGACTTCAACACCGATAGCCACGTATTACAATTTCGCATTCCGCAAATATATCGTAACAGCCATATTTCGGGTGAAACGTCACCGAAAAACTGGGATGACGGTGTTCCCGCATTGTGGACGAGTTATTACTTCTCCGGCAACCGCCAGGAGATGCAGGATCGGTCCACTTCGTCACAGTGGGCCAGTTTCAGCTCAGGTCTCAACTTGGGTCCATGGCGCTTACTTAACTCAAGTAACTGGAACAGCGAATCTGGCTATCAATCCATCAGTACGGTGCTTGAGCGCGATATTAAATCTCTGCGCAGTCAGCTGTCTGTTGGGCAAACTTATACCAGTGGCGAACTGTTCGACAGCATTCAAATGACGGGCGTTAAGATCGAAAGTGACAGCAATATGTTACCGAACGGTCTGCAAGGCTTTGCTCCCGTGGTGCGCGGTATTGCCGCCAGCGATGCAAAAGTTACGGTGAAGCAAAATGGTTACACCATTTATCAAACTAACGTTTCCCCTGGGCCATTCGAAATCCGCGATCTTTCGCAGGTAACGGCGGGCGCGGATCTGGAAGTCACCGTACGTGAAGCCGATGGCTCTGAGCGCAATTTCATTCAGGCCAGTTCTTCCGTTCCCGTGATGCTGCGTGAGGGGGGCTGGAAATATGGCCTGGCAGTGGGTAAATACCGTGATCCGGATATCAGCGACGAGCCTGAGTTTGGTCAGGGCACGGCGGTATATGGCATGCCTTACGGTATCACCTTATACGGCGGCGGGCAGGGTGCGTCCATGTACCAGGCCGGACTGGTTGGTATCGGGGCTGACCTCCATTCTATGGGATCAATCTCTATGGACTTAACGGCTGCAAAAGCGGATTTAGGCCACGGGCGCGGTGCGTCCAATGGTCAGTCGTGGCGTGCCCAGTTTGCGAAGGATTTCCCGACAACGGATACCACGGTTACGCTGGCAAGCTATCGTTACTCCACCTCCGGCTTCTATACCTTCCAGGAGGCGCTGGATCAGCGTAGCAACTACATCGCAGACGACAGTTTTTATGCTTACCGTAACACCAATAACCGACGCAGTCGTTTGCAGGTTAACCTCTCCCAGTCGCTGCAATCCTGGGGTTCGGTTTATGTCAATGCTTATCAGCAGGATTACTGGGGATTAAGCGGACATGAACGGAGCATTGCCATGGGTTACAGTAATAGCTGGAACGGCATTAACTGGTCCGTGAACTACAACATGACGAAATCGCCATCCACGAAGGAGGATCAGCAGCTTTCCTTCCTCGTTAACGTACCGCTGGATCGATTCCTGCCGAACGCATGGGCGAGCTATAACATAACGACGTCGAAAAATGGGCCAACCACGCATCAGGCGGGTATTACCGGGACGTTACTGGAAGATAACAACCTGACGTACAACTTCCAGCAAACCTATGACAACAGAAATGATAGCAATGGTGCTTATCTTTCAACCCGCTATCGCAGCTCTTTTGGGGACTTCGGCACCGGTTATAGCTACAGGAAAGATAATAAGCAGTGGACCTACAGTGCGCAGGGTTCTGTTGTGGCACACCCACACGGTGTGACGCTGGGACAGTCTATACAAAACGCCTTTGGGATTGTGCATATCGATGACGGAGATAACGTTAAGGTGCAGAATTCTCAGGGCGTTTACACAGACCGCTGGGGCAATGCGATTGTGCCTTACATGACGCCTTATCGCCGCAATAACGTGACGGTAAATACCAGGGGACGTGAGAATCTTGATATTCAGGATGCGACTATCTCGGTGGTTCCAACGAAAGGTGCTGCGGTCGCCGCCGACTTTACGGCGCGTTCCGGTAAGCGTGGGCTGATTACGCTTAAGTGGCGTCAGGGCTATGTGCCTTTCGGCGCAGTTCTGAGCATGGAGGAGATTACCGCCATTGTGGGTGATGACGGTGAGGTCTATCTGACAGGCCTTAAAGGTACTCAAACATTTAATGTGCAGTGGGGCGAAGGGGCCGATAAGCGCTGTACGGGCAGTATCGTGACGCCAGAGAATACTAAAGCACGTATTTTGACTATGACTGTGAACTGCCAGTAACGTCTGGCAGATTGAGAATGAAATCAAGACACCATTTTTATATTAGAAGCGTGCAAGCGCTGACTTTATTCATGTTTTCGTTGTTGGTACAGCCGCTTTGGGCGGACTGTAGTTTCACAAATAACAGCAGCGCCGCGGTGCTTACGTTCACGCTACCGCCTATTTCGGTGCCGCAGGATATTGACGTTGGCACAGTATTGTATTCCGGGCGGCAAACGTCCGGGACTGTCAGGATGCGCTGTAGGGCGACTGGGCCAATTAATGAGGGGTATGTGGGTATATCTGATTCAGATGCCGTAAAAGACAGCCCTTTGATTGGGGTGTATGCAACCAATATACCCGGTATCGGCGTGCGGGCGACCTGGGGGAACTCAGGTACAGCGACATTTGCAAACGGAAGCTATATCACCCCTCAGCGTTTAAGCGCCTATCAAGTGGCCAATACGCCCTATACCCATGTTTTCGAAGCTCTTCTGGAACTGGTCGTTATCGGGCCGGTGAAATCGGGAATCTTAGATGCCAGCAGAATGGAGGCGGAATGGATATATGATGGCCTTCTGGTCACGAAAATCAACTTTACCAGCACCACGGTTAACGTCGCGTCAGCAAGCTGCGATCTGGTGGAAAAAGACCTTACCGTTGAGCTAAGAGGGGTCCATCCCACTGATTTTATCTTCGGCTCCGCTTCAGAGGTGACCCCTGACCCCTTCAAAATACATTTAGCTAACTGTAATGAAGGGGTGAAGGTGGATTTTAAATTAAGTGCATCCGGATCGAGTGGCCTTATTAATGACTATACGCTGGCGACCATTCCCGGGCCAAATACGGCTCAGGGGGTGGGTATCCAGATTGTCGGCCCAGCTAAAAATTTAATGAAGTTCAATACGATTTATAACGTGTCCCCGGCAGCGAAGGAGGGGCAGTCATTTATCATTCCCCTGACGGCGCGTTACGTGCAAACAGGCGATATTACGCTTGGCACCGTAACCGCGATTGCAACGTTTGAAGTAACTTATCGTTAACGTTACAACCTTCTAAAAGTTCAGGGTCTTGTAATGATGATTACGGTTTATCGAAAATCTCGTGACATAGCAGGAAGCTCAGCGCGTTTACTGACTCTGAACTGCCAATACTCATGGAGGAGGAAAAATGAAATTAAAACACAATTATTTATTGAAAGGGGTGCAGACGCTCACTTTACTGGTGCTTTCTTTGGTGGCGCAGCCGCTGTGGGCGGCCTGTAGTTTCACTCACGGTACCAGTTCAGGGTTATTATTATTTACTGTTCCACCTATTATTGTTCCTGAGGACACTCCTGTTGGCACCGTCTTGTATTCCGGGCAAGTCTCTTCTGCAAGCGTCAGAGTTAAATGCACGAGTAAAGGCGATATTTATCAAGGATATGATCAGGTAAATGATTCAGATTACCAGGCCAATAATCCCTTGCAAGGCGTTTATGCAAGCAATGTACCCGGTATTGGTGTACGAGCGACCTGGGTTAACTCAGGTACAGCATCATTTTCAGGTGGAAGTTACATTAAGCCCTATGGGATGGGGACCTCAAAAGTAGGAGATACATCTTATAACCTGCTTTTCAATGCAATTGTGGAGCTTGTTGTTACCGGACCTGTCTCCTCAGGAGATCTCACAACCCGAAAATTTCAGGCCAACTGGGTATACGACAATATTACCGTTGCTACGTTGGCTATTAACAGTACAACCGTTAACGTCACAGCCAATAGCTGCGATCTGGTTGAAAAAGACCTTATCGTTGAAATGAGACCTGTAAGCACGGGAGATTTTGTATTTGGCGCGGCAACGGGTGTGACAAACGACCCTTTTTACATCCAGTTGGTTAACTGTAGTGCGGGCCTCGCGGTTGATTTCAAATTTAGTAGTTCTGGCTCCAGCGGCCTTGTTGATAACTTCACGCTGGCGACCATCCCAGGGTCTGATGCCGCTGAGGGGGTTGGCATTCAGATTGTCGGGATTAATAAAACACTGATGGAGTTTAACAAGGCCTATACGGTTTCCGCGAATACGAGCGAAGGCCAAAGCTTCAGGATCCCCTTCACCGCACGCTATACGCAGACTGGGGATATCACCCCCGGTTTGGTCAATGCCATTGCAACCTTCGAAATCAACTATCGTTAACGTTTAAGAGGCCTGAACTTTTCAGGCCTTTTTAATTATTTCAACGATTTCCCCACATTTATTAACGTCTTATTTTCATCTGTCTACTTCTTAAACCCTTACAGGCTCCGGAGCGGCATATTGCTTGCTAAACCGCCAGCGTTTCGCATATTATTCATTGCATAATAATAATTCTCGTTTACGTTTTCATTCACGCTTCCATCAGAGAACTACCAATGGCGCTTTCAAAAACTGCTCAGCCAGTCAATACCTCGCTGCGTAAACTCGCAGTGGTTGTAGCTACAGCGGTTAGCGGCATGTCTGCATTTGCTCACGCTGCCGATAAACCAAAAGAAGAAACCATCACCGTTACCGCAGCACCGGCTGCCCAGGAAAGTGCCTGGGGACCGGCGGCAACGATCGCGGCGAGACAATCCGCGACCGGGACCAAAACCGATACCCCAATTCAAAAGGTGCCACAGTCTATTTCCGTGGTCACTGCCGAAGAGATGGCGCTCCATCAGCCGCGCTCTGTTAAAGAAGCTCTGAGCTATACACCTGGCGTCGCGGTAGGAACGCGCGGTGCATCTAACACCTACGACTATCTGGTTATTCGCGGTTTCGCTGCTGATGGTCAGAGCCAGAATAACTACCTCGACGGTATGAAGATGCAGGGCAACTTCTATAACGACGCGGTAATTGACCCTTATATGCTGGAGCGCGCCGAAATCATGCGTGGTCCGGTTTCCGTTCTGTACGGAAAAAGCAGCCCAGGCGGTTTACTGAACATGGTCAGTAAGCGCCCAACCACCGAGCCGTTGAAAGAGATCCAGTTCAAAGTGGGCACGGACAGTCTGTTCCAGACCGGCTTTGATTTTAGCGATGCCATCGACGATGACGGCGTTTACTCTTACCGCTTAACGGGCGTAGCGCGCTCTAATAATGCGCAGCAGCAGGATAAAGGCGAGCAGCGCTACGCTATCGCGCCGTCGTTCTCCTGGCGTCCTGATGACAAGACGAACTTTACCTTCCTCTCTTATTTCCAGAACGAGCCTGAAACGGGCTACTACGGCTGGTTACCAAAAGAGGGGACGGTTGATCCGCTGCCAAATGGCGATCGTCTGTCGACCGACTTCAATGAAGGCGCGAAGAACAACACCTATTCCCGTAACCAGAAAATGGTGGGATATAGCTTCGACCACGCGTTCAACGATACCTTTACCGTGCGTCAGAACCTGCGTTTCGCTGAGAACAAAACCTCGCAAAACAGCGTTTACGGCTATGGCGTTTGCTCCGATCCGGCCAACGTTTACAGCAAGCAGTGTGCGGCGTTAGCCCCGGCGGACAAAGGCCACTACCTGGCACGTAAATACGTCGTTGATGATGAAAAGCTGCAAAACTTCACCGTAGATACCCAGTTGCAGAGCAAGTTTGCGACCGGCGAAGTGGACCACACCCTGCTGACCGGCGTTGACTTCATGCGTATGCGTAACGACATCAACTCCTGGTTCGGTTACGACGACTCTGTGCCGCTGTTAGATCTTTACCATCCGGTTAACAGCGACTTTGATTTCGGCTCAAAAGATCCGGCAACCTCAGGCGCGTACCAGATCCTCAACCGCCAGAAACAAACCGGCCTGTACGTTCAGGATCAGGCGCAGTGGGATAAAGTTCTGGTCACGCTGGGCGGTCGTTATGACTGGGCCGATCAAGAGTCCTACAACCGTGTGGCGAACACCACTTCTAAGCGTGATGATAAGCAGTTCACCTGGCGCGGCGGTGTTAACTATCTGTTTGATAACGGCGTAACTCCGTACTTCAGCTACAGCGAATCCTTCGAACCCGCATCTCAGACCGACGCGCAGGGCAAACTGTTCGCGCCGTCTAAAGGCAAGCAGTACGAAGCGGGCGTGAAGTACGTGCCGAACGATCGTCCGATCGTGATCACCGGTGCGGTATACCAGCTGACCAAATCTAACAACCTGATGGGCGATCCTGCGGGATCATTCTTCTCGGTTGAAGGCGGCGAAATCCGCTCCCGTGGCGTTGAGCTGGAAGCGAAAGCGGCACTGTCTGCGAGCGTTAACGTTGTGGGTTCTTATACCTACACCGAAGCTGAGTACACCACCGACACCAACTATAAAGGCAACACGCCAGCGCAGGTGCCTAAACATATGGCATCTCTGTGGGGCGATTACACCCTTTATGACGGGGCGCTCTCTGGCCTGACGCTCGGTACCGGCGTTCGTTACACCGGCTCCAGCAAAGGCGATCCGGCGAACAGCTTCACCGTGGGCAGCTATACCCTGGTGGATGCGCTGGTCCGATACGATCTGGCGCGTGTGGGCATGGCAGGATCTAACATTGCCCTTCACGTGAACAACCTGTTCGATCGTGAGTATGTTGCGAGCTGCTTTAACACCTACGGATGCTTCTGGGGCGCAGAACGTCAGGTTGTTGCGACAGCGACCTTCCGCTTCTAATCTCTCTTTGGGCACGACTTTCGTGCCCTTTTTACTAAGTTGGCTGACATGCAGGATAACAAAACGCAATCCGACACCACCTTTGCGCTCAACAACCTCTCTTTTCGCGTACCCGGGCGCACTCTGCTGCACCCGCTCTCTCTGACGTTCCCCGCGGGTAAAGTGACCGGCCTGATTGGTCACAACGGTTCCGGTAAATCCACGCTTCTCAAAATGCTGGGCCGCCATCAGCTCCCTTCCGAGGGCGATATCCTGCTGGACGGACAACCCCTGGAGAGCTGGAACAGTAAAGCCTTTGCCCGCAAGGTGGCCTATCTGCCGCAGCAGCTGCCGCAGGCGGAAGGGATGACGGTGCGCGAGCTGGTGGCGATTGGGCGTTATCCGTGGCACGGCGCGCTAGGGCGTTTTGGTGTCGCCGACCGGGAGAAGGTAGAAGAGGCCATCTCGCTGGTAGGTTTAAAACCGCTGGCGCACCGCCTGGTGGATAGCCTCTCCGGCGGCGAGCGTCAGCGCGCGTGGATTGCGATGCTGGTGGCCCAGGACAGCCGCTGCCTGCTGCTCGATGAACCGACCTCTGCGCTGGACATTGCCCATCAGGTGGACGTTCTCGCCCTGGTGCATCGCCTGAGCCAGCAGCGAGGCCTGACGGTGATCGCCGTTTTACACGATATCAATATGGCCGCCCGTTACTGCGACTATCTTGTGGCCCTGCGCGGCGGAGAAATGATCGCGCAAGGCACGCCGTCTGAACTGATGCGCAGCGACACGCTGGAGCACATCTACGGTATTCCTATGGGGATTTTGCCTCACCCTGCCGGGGCTGCACCGGTGAGCTTTGTGTACTGATGCTGGATTCCACTTTGATTACGCGTCGTCGCCTGCTGACGGCGATGGCGCTCTCGCCGCTGCTGTTAAAAATGCACACCGCGCGCGCGGCGGCCGTCGATCCTGACCGTATTGTGGCGCTGGAATGGCTGCCGGTTGAGCTAATGATGGCGCTGGGCGTCACCCCCTACGGCGTTGCCGATATCCCGAACTACAACATGTGGGTGAACGAGCCAAAGCTGCCCGCCTCGGTGATCGACATCGGCCTGCGCACCGAACCCAATCTCGAACTGCTTACCCAGATGAAGCCCTCGTTTCTGTTCTGGTCGGCCGGGTATGGCCCCTCGGAAGAGACCATGGCGCGTATCGCCCCCGGACGCGGATTCTCCTTCAGCGACGGCAAAAAACCGCTGACGATGGCGCGCAGCTCCATTAACGAGATGGCGCAGTTTTTAAATAAAGAGGCGGCGGCGAAACGCCACCTCGACGAATTCGACGCGCTGATTGACTCCCTCAAACCGCGCTTTGCCCACCGGGGCGACCGTCCGCTGCTGATGGTCACGCTGCTGGATGCCCGCCACATGCTGGTGTTTGGTCATAACTGCCTGTTCCAGGAAGTGCTTGATAGCTTCGGTATTCGTAACGCCTGGGAAGGGGAGATGACCTTCTGGGGCAGCACCACCGTGGGTATCGATCGCCTGGCGGCCTTCCGCGACGTGGATGTGCTGTGCTTCGATCACGGTAACGAGCGCGAGATGCAAACCCTGATGGCGACGCCGCTCTGGCAGGCGATGCCCTTCGTGCGCGAGCAGCGGTTCCAGCGCGTGCCGGCGGTGTGGTTCTACGGCGCAACCCTCTCTGCCATGCACTTTGCCCGGGTGCTGGACGGTGCGCTGGGAGGCAAAGCATGAGCACGCGTATCGCACGTTTCCCGGCGCTATTATTGACGTTGCTTTTCGTCGTGGCGCTGGCGCTGACCTGGTTCAACCTGTCGACGGCGCTGCCGCGCGGGCAGTGGAGTAGCGCCTTTGCTGCGCCGGATATCGACAATATTCAGCAGATGCTGTTCCACTACAGCCTCCTGCCGCGACTGGCGATTTCGCTGCTGGTCGGGGCCGGATTAGGGCTGGTGGGCGTGCTGTTCCAGCAGGTTTTACGTAACCCGCTGGCAGAGCCGACCACGCTTGGCGTCGCGACGGGCGCGCAGCTTGGCATTACCATTACCACGCTGTGGGCGCTGCCCGGGGCGTTAACCTCGCAGTTTGCTGCCCTTGCGGGCGCCTGCGTGGTGGGCGCGCTAGTGTTCGGCGTCGCCTGGGGTAAGCGGCTTTCCCCGGTGACGCTGATCCTCGCCGGGCTGGTGGTGAGCCTCTACTGCGGCGCGATCAACCAGCTGCTGGTGCTGTTCCACCACGATCAGCTGCAAAGCATGTTCCTGTGGAGCACCGGCACGCTTACCCAGACCGACTGGACGGTGGTGCAGCGCCTGTGGCCGCAGCTCATCGGCGGCGTGGTGCTGACCCTGCTGCTGCTGCGCCCATTAACGTTAATGGGGCTGGATGACGGCGTGGCGCGCAACCTGGGGCTGGCGCTGTCGCTGGCCCGTATGGCGGCGCTGACGCTGGCGATCGTGCTCAGCGCTCTGCTGGTCAACGCGGTGGGGATTATTGGCTTTATCGGCCTCTTTGCGCCTCTGCTGGCGAAAATGCTCGGCGCGCGGCGTCTGCTGTCGCGTCTGATGCTGGCCCCGCTGATTGGGGCGCTGATCCTCTGGCTTTCCGATCAAATCATTCTCTGGCTGGCGCGGGTGTGGATGGAAGTCTCCACCGGCTCGGTAACGGCGCTGATTGGCGCGCCGCTGCTGCTGTGGCTGCTGCCGCGCCTGCGCAGCATGAGCGCCCCGGCGATGGATGCGGGCGATAAAGCCTACGTCGAACGCCAGTCGATTCTCTGGTTTAGCCTGGCTGGAGTTGCCGTGCTGGCAGTCGCCGCGTTTGCGGCGCTCTCGCTTGGCCGTGACGCGTCGGGCTGGCACTGGGCGACGGGGGATTTGCTCAACGAACTGATGCAGTGGCGCTGGCCGCGCATCGCCTCCGCGCTGATTGCCGGGATGATGCTGGCGGTCGCGGGCTGCATTATTCAGCGTTTAACCGGTAACCCGATGGCAAGCCCGGAAGTGCTGGGGATCAGCTCCGGCGCGGCGTTTGGCGTGGTGCTGATGCTGTTTCTGGTGCCGGGCAATGCGTTTGGCTGGCTGATGCCTGCCGGGAGTATCGGCGCGGCGGCGACGCTGACGATCATCCTGATCGCCTCCGGGCGCGGCGGGTTCTCGCCGCACCGAATGCTGCTTGCCGGGATGGCGCTCAGCACCGCCTTTACCATGCTGCTGATGATGTTGCAGGCCAGCGGCGATCCGCGAATGGCGCAAATCCTCACCTGGATCTCCGGCTCGACCTACGGCGCGACCGAAAGTCAGGTGATCCATACCGGAATAGCGATGATTGTGCTGCTGGCAATCGTGCCGCTGTGCCGCCGCTGGATGACCATTCTGCCGCTCGGCGGCGAAACCGCGCGTGCCGTCGGAATGGCGCTGACCCCTGCGCGCGTTGGCCTGCTGCTGCTGGCGGCCTGCCTGACGGCCACGGCGACGATGACCATCGGGCCGCTGAGTTTTGTTGGGTTAATGGCGCCGCATATCGCCAGAATGATGGGGTTCCGCAGAACAATGCCGCATATCGTGGTGTCTGCGCTGACCGGGGGCGTGATGCTGGTGTTTGCGGACTGGTGCGGAAGGATGGTGTTGTTCCCGTATCAGATCCCGGCAGGACTGCTGTCGACCTTTATCGGAGCACCGTACTTTATCTATCTGTTGAGAAAGCAGAGCCGCTAGTTTTTTCACCCTCTCCCCGTGGGAGAGGGCCGGGGTGAGGGCACCAGACCGCACGTACCTTACAGCTTAGCAAACACCTTACGCGCCGCGTCGATGGTGTTATTAATGTCTTCTTTGCTGTGCGCTACGGACATAAAGCCCGCTTCGAACGCTGACGGTGCCAGGTACACGCCTTCTTCCAGCATCAGGTGGAAGAAGCGCTTGAAGCGTTCAACGTCGCACTTCACCACGTCCTGATAGCAGGTCACGGTTTTGGCATCGGTGAAGAAAATTCCGAACATCCCGCCAACGTGGTTCACCACCAGCGGAATGCCGATCTCTTCTGCCGCGTTTAACAGGCCGTTTGCCAGCTGTGCGGTCAGGTCAGAGAGGGTTTCGTGGATCCCCGGCTGCGCCACTTCGGTCAGACAGGCGAAGCCCGCCGCCATCGCAATCGGGTTACCGGAGAGCGTGCCCGCCTGATAAACCGGGCCGGTTGGCGCCAGCGCGTCCATTACCTCTTTGCGGCCACCAAACGCGCCGACCGGCATGCCGCCGCCGATAATTTTGCCCAGGCAGGTGAGGTCAGGCTCAACGTCGTAATAAGATTGCGCACCCGCGAGGGCCACGCGGAAGCCGGTCATCACTTCGTCGATAATCAGCAGCGCGCCGAACTCATCGCACAGGGCGCGCAGGCCCGGCAGGAAATCAGGCTGCGGCGGGATGCAGTTCATGTTGCCCGCGACCGGCTCAACGATGATACAGGCCACCTCCTGCGGATACTGCTCGAACGCTTCGCGCACGGTATTCAGGTCGTTGTAGGTGCAGGTAAGGGTATGTTTCGCGAAATCAGCAGGCACGCCCGGGGAGTTAGGCTGGCCGAGGGTCAGCGCGCCGGAACCGGCTTTTACCAGCAGGCAGTCGGCGTGGCCGTGGTAACAGCCCTCAAATTTGATGATTTTGTCGCGCCCGGTAAAGCCGCGCGCAAGGCGGATTGCGCTCATGGTGGCTTCGGTACCGGAGTTAACCATACGCACCATGTCCATCGTCGGAACCAGTTCGGTGACCAGCGCCGCCATTTTCACTTCCATCTCGGTCGGCGCGCCGAAGCTCAGGCCGCGCTGCGCGGCTTCGATGACCGCATTGCGAATGGAAGGGTGGTTGTGGCCCAGCACCATCGGCCCCCAGGAGCCAACGTAATCGATATAGGCTTTGCCATCGACATCATACAGATACGCGCCATCAGCACGTTCGATGAACAGCGGCGTGCCGCCTACGCCGGTAAAAGCGCGAACCGGTGAGTTCACGCCACCCGGAATAAGCTCGCGGGCTGCGCTGTAGAGGTTTTCAGACTTGCTCATGGCATCGTTCCTGGTTCGTATAAAATGATTAAGCGCACTATTCTAAGTGATCCGCGAAGGGTTATGAAATTTTTGCCCCGGTAATGTACAAACAATTGTTAAGGATTTTTCACGATACAGCCCGACGTGCTCTGGTAAAATCCTCCCGGAAATTTGTATGACGAAAAGAACAGGCGATGAAAGTAGATCCTTCCTCCTTTGAAGAACAACAGTTTTCGCGCGCGCAGCGACGTATCAGCATCCGACGCCTGTTGAACCGCGATAAAACGCCGCTGGCTATTTTGCTGGCGGCAGCGGTGGTCGGCAGCGTGGCCGGGCTGGTGGGCGTGGCGTTTGAAAAAGCGGTCAACGTGGTGCTCAACTGGCGTATCGGCACGGTCGCGGGCTATGCCGATAGCGAATGGCTGGTGTGGGTGATGGCGTTCGGGCTGTCGGCGCTGTTCGCGATGGTCGGCTATTTTCTGGTCCGCAAATTCGCCCCGGAAGCGGGCGGCTCAGGCATCCCGGAAATAGAAGGGGCTCTTGAAGAGCTGCGTCCGGTGCGCTGGTGGCGAGTGATCCCGGTGAAATTTATCGGCGGCATGGGCACGCTCGGGGCGGGCATGGTGCTGGGGCGCGAAGGGCCAACGGTGCAGCTCGGCGGTAACGTCGGGCGAATGATTGGCGATCTGTTCCGGATGCGCAGCGCGGAGGCGCGCCATACCCTGCTGGCGACCGGCGCCGCCGCCGGGCTTTCCGCCGCGTTCAACGCGCCGCTGGCGGGGATCTTATTCATCATTGAAGAGATGCGCGCCCAGTTCCGCTACAACCTGATCTCCATTAAGGCGGTCTTTACCGGCGTGATCATGTCGAGCATCGTGTTCCGCCTTTTCAACGGTGAAGGGGCGGTGATAGAGGTCGGCAAGCTGACCAACGCGCCGGTGAACACGCTCTGGCTCTATCTGATCCTCGGGATGATTTTCGGCGTGGTCGGCCCGCTGTTTAACACCCTGATCCTGCGCGCGCAGGATATGTTCCAGCGCATTCACGGCGGCAATACGACCAAGTGGGTGCTACTGGGCGGCCTGCTCGGCGGGATGTGCGGCGTGCTCGGGTTTATCGAACCCAATGCCGCAGGCGGCGGCTTTGGGCTGATCCCTATCGCGGCGGCGGGCAATTTCAGCGTCGGTCTGCTGCTGTTTATGTTTATTTCCCGGGTGGTGACGACGGTGCTCTGCTTCTCCTCCGGCGCGCCGGGCGGGATCTTCGCCCCGATGCTGGCGCTGGGAACTCTGCTGGGTACCGCCTTCGGCATGGCGGCGGCGGTCAGTTTCCCGGCCTATCACCTGGATGCCGGAACCTTTGCCGTTGCGGGAATGGGGGCGCTGCTGGCGGCCTCTCTGCGCGCGCCGCTGACCGGGATCGTGCTGGTTCTGGAGATGACCGACAATTACCAGCTCATTTTGCCAATGATCATTACCTGTCTCGGCGCGACACTATTAGCCCAGTTCCTGGGTGGAAAACCGCTATACTCCACCATCCTTGCACGTACCCTGGCGAAGGCTGAAGCTGAACAGGCCATCAAGCAGAATACTTGAATGAATTACCAGGGTATTAGATAATGACAACAAGAATTGGGCGATTTTTACCCAACAGCAGTATTCATGGGAGCATAAGATGAGTGATGACGTAGCGCTGCCGCTGGAATTTACCGAAGCAGCAGCCAATAAAGTAAAAACCCTGATTGCCGACGAAGACAATCCCGATCTGAAACTGCGCGTGTATATCACGGGCGGCGGTTGCAGCGGCTTCCAGTACGGTTTTACCTTTGACGACCAGGTGAACGATGGCGATATGACCATTGAGAAACAGGGCGTTGCACTGGTGGTTGACCCGATGAGCCTGCAATATCTGGTGGGCGGTGCGGTGGATTACAGCGAAGGGCTGGAAGGTTCTCGGTTTGTGGTGACCAACCCGAACGCGACAAGCACCTGCGGGTGTGGTTCTTCGTTCAGCATCTAAGCCTGAATGCGGATTGTAGGCCCGGTTAGCGAAGCGCCACCGGGCTTATAAACGACGCCTATCTTGAATGTTCATCCAGCGCAAACGTCGGCAGCTTCAGATGCCAGCGTATCGCCGCTAAACGAATGGCCAGCGTGACCACCATTCCCAGCATCGCCGCGTTTTCCAGCGGAACCGCAAAGGTGTAATACGCCGTGGCGTGGACGATCCCGCCCACAATGCAGGCCGTTGCGTAGATTTCCGTTCGCAGGATCATCGGCACTTCGCGCGCCAGAATGTCGCGAATTATCCCGCCGCCCACGCCAGTTAACACCCCCATGCAGATGGCGACCATCGGGCCGGTCCCTGCGTTGAAGGCTTTGTTGACCCCAATGCCCACAAACACCGCCAGGCCGACGGCGTCCAGCACCGGAAGCACCCACTTTGGCAACCGGCGCGGCTGGCGAACCAGCACGATAGTCAACAGGCAGGTGACCATCGCCACCACCAGGTCGGTGGGATCTTTCACCCAAAATACCGGGCCGTGCGCCAGCGCCATATCGCGGATGGTGCCTCCGCCGACGGCGGTCACCACGCCCAATACCAGTACGCCAAATGGATCCATGCGCAGTTTTCCGGCGAGCAGAACGCCGGAGATAGCAAAAACGGCTGTGCCAAGAATATCCAGCCAATATACGAGCATCGTGAAATCCTCGAACTACGGGTCTATGTAAATTGTCTTTGTCAGTGACTCTGCGCCAGTGCCGCGCAGAGCTGTTTTGCGGCGAGGATAATACGCGGGCCGGCACGTTCAAACCAGTCGCCGTTGAGCGGTATTACCGGAATTTTGAGTTGACCCTGCCAGAATTGTTCTATTTTAGGGATCTCCCCCGCATTTCCGACGACCACAATGGCCTGCGGCTGCCTTGCCAGAACCTGTTCCCGGCTGACCTGCGGCCACGGCACCCGGCTGGCGGCAAAGATATTTTCACCGCCGCACACCTCAAGCACCTGATTCTGGATAGAGCCTTTTCCGGTGGTAAACAGCGGCTGGCTGCCGAATTGCAGGAAGACGCGCTTTTTGGCGGGGTTATCGTATTTCGCTTTTAGCGCGGCGTAGTCGCTCAGCAGGGTTTTCGCCGCACGCTCGGCCTGTTGCGGGGCAGGGCTGTAGGGCGCGAGATCGCGAAGTGCCTGCGCCACCTGCTCGATGCTCACGGCATCAATCCACATCACCTTAATGCCAAGCGAGGTGAGTTGATTTACCTGCCGCTCCGCGTTGCCGCCGCGCCAGGCCAACACAACGTCGGGCTTAAGGGCCACGATGCGTTCAAGGTTCATCCCTTGCCAGGTTGACACCTGCTCGATACCGGCGGCCTGCGGGGGATAATCGGAAAAACTGCTCACGCCAACGGGGGTGATGCCAGCGGCGAAGGCCAGCTCGGTATTGGCGGGGGAGAGGGTGATCACACGCGGCACGGCGAGGAGCCATGCCGGTGCTAACAGAAGCAGGGCGGCGAGCGCCCTGAAAGCATATTTACCCACGCGCCAGCTTCTGCACCAGGGTTTCTACCATCACGGTAGACTGCTTCGCGGCCACCGCCAGGAATTCGTCAAAGCTCAGGTGGGACTGCTGGTCGGCCACGTCAGAGATGGCGCGAACCACCACGAACGGCACCTTGAAGTTATGGCAAACGTGCGCAATCGCCGTGGCTTCCATCTCAACGGCTACCGCCTGCGGGAAGTTATGACGGATTTTCGCCAGACCCACGGAACCGTTAATGAACGCGTCGCCGCTGACGATCAGACCGCGCACGGCGTTCAGGTTCAGCTCGGCAATGCAGCTTTCTGCGGCGGCAATCAGCTTGTCATCCGCTTTAAAACCGGCCGGGCAGCCCGGGAGCTGACCGTATTCGTAACCGAACGCGGTCACGTCGGCGTCGTGATAACGCGCTTCGTCAGAAACCACGATATCACCCACTTTCAGCGTCGGCACCAGGCCGCCCGCAGAGCCGGTATTGATGATGACGTCTGGCTTACAGCGTTCGAGCAGAAGCGTTGCCCCCAGCGCCGCCGCAACCTTACCGATGCCTGATTTCAGCAGAGCAACCTCAACGCCCTTCAGCTGGCCGGTGTAGATTTCACAGCCACCCAGAGACAGCGTCTGACGGTTCTCAATTTTGTCACGCAGCAGCGTAACTTCTTCTTCCATTGCACCAATAATGCCGATTTTCATAGATTTACTCGCGATGTGCCTTGTTAAGATGCATAGTCTATCATGCGCATAAGGGGAAACGCATTCTCAGGCGGGGGAGCACATGGCACCAATCGATTTTCGCACCAAGATTAACTGGCAGCGCCGTTTTCGCTCTCCACAGGGAGAGAAAAGCGAACATGAGATCCTGCGTATCTTTGAAAGCGATCGCGGGCGCATCATTAACTCTCCGGCGATCCGCCGTTTGCAGCAAAAAACTCAGGTGTTCCCGCTGGAGCGTAATGCGGCGGTGCGCACGCGGCTCACCCATTCCATGGAAGTTCAGCAGGTCGGGCGCTACATTGCTAAAGAGATCCTAAGCCGCCTCAAAGAGCAGCGCCTGCTCGAAACCTACGGCCTTGACGAGCTGACCGGCCCGTTTGAAAGCATCGTTGAGATGGCCTGCCTGATGCACGATATCGGCAACCCGCCGTTTGGTCATTTCGGTGAGGCGGCTATTAACGACTGGTTCAAACAGCGGCTTTTCCCGTCCGATGCCATCAGCCAGCCCCAGAGCGACGACCGCTGCACCGAGCGGGATTTGCGTCTGCGAGAAGGGGAAGAGGCGCTTAACGAGCTGCGGCGCAAGGTGCGTCAGGACCTCTGCCACTTCGAGGGTAACGCGCAGGGCATCCGGATGGTGCATACGTTAATGCGCATGAATCTGACGTGGGCGCAGGTGGGCTGCATTCTCAAATATACAAGACCGGCATGGTGGATGGGTGAACCGCCCGCCTCGCACAGTTATTTAATGAAAAAGCCCGGCTATTATTTATCCGAAGAGGCCTATATTGAAAGGCTGCGTAAAGAACTTTCGCTGACGCCGAATGGCCGCTTCCCGCTCACCTGGATAATGGAGGCCGCCGACGATATCTCCTATTGCGTGGCCGATCTGGAAGACGCGGTCGAGAAAAGAATATTCAGCGTCGAGGAGCTTTATCAGCACCTTTATGAAGCCTGGGGAAATCATGAAAAAGGATCGCTGTTTGCGCAGGTGGTGGAAAATGCCTGGGAGAAATCCCGCTCAAATACCCTGAGCCGCAGTACGGAAGATCAGTTCTTTATGTATTTGCGGGTCAACACGCTAAATAAGCTGGTGCCCTACGCCGCCTCGCGCTTTATTGATAATCTGCCAGCGATTTATAGCGGCGAGTTTAACCACGCGCTGCTGGAGGACGACAGCGACTTCAGTCAACTACTTGAATTATATAAGAGCGTAGCCGTGCGCCACGTCTTCAGCCACCCCGACGTTGAACAGCTGGAGCTACAGGGATATCGGGTGATCGGCGGACTGCTGGAAATTTACCGGCCGCTGCTGCAATTATCGACCGACGAATTTTGCGAGCTGGTGGAAAAAGAGCGGGTGCGCCGATTACCGATTGAAACCCGGCTGTTTCATAAACTGTCGACCCGCCATCGTCTTGCTTATGTGGAAGCGATTAGCAAGATTGAGCGCGATTCTGCCCAATGGCCGGTGCTGGAATATTATTATCGCTGCCGTCTTATTCAGGACTATATCAGCGGGATGACCGATCTCTATGCGTGGGATGAATACCGTAAGCTGATGGCCGTGGAATAATGTCTGAGTTTTGTAAAGACGACCAATAAATTTTTACTTTTTCCATAAACTTACTCCCGGAACTAAGCGGTATAAAACGAATCTGAGTAACACAGCAATTTTGCGTTATCTGTTAATCGAGATTAAGAAACATGAAAAAAACCACATTAGCAATGAGTGCACTGGCTCTGAGTTTAGGTTTAGCGCTGTCTCCTCTGACTGCTACCGCAGCCGAGACCGCGTCGTCGGCAGCAACCGCGCAGCAGATGCCGAGCCTGGCACCGATGCTCGAAAAAGTGATGCCATCGGTGGTGAGTATTAACGTTGAGGGCAGCACGACGGTCAACACGCCGCGTATGCCGCGCAACTTCCAGCAGTTTTTCGGCGACAACTCGCCGTTCTGCCAGGACGGTTCACCGTTCCAGAGCTCGCCGTTCTGTCAGGGCGGTGGCGCAGGGGATGACTCTCAGGGCGGCAACGGCGGCGGCCAGCAGCAGAAATTCATGGCGCTGGGTTCCGGCGTCATTATTGACGCGGCCAAAGGCTATGTCGTCACCAACAACCACGTTGTCGATAACGCCAGCACCATTAAAGTTCAGCTGAGCGATGGCCGTAAGTTCGACGCGAAGGTGGTCGGCAAAGATCCGCGCTCCGACATTGCGCTTATCCAGATCCAGGATCCGAAAAACCTGACGGCGATTAAGCTTGCCGACTCCGATGCGCTGCGCGTTGGTGATTACACCGTGGCGATCGGTAACCCGTTCGGTCTGGGCGAAACCGTGACCTCCGGGATTGTGTCCGCGCTGGGTCGTAGCGGCCTGAACGCTGAAAACTACGAAAACTTTATCCAGACCGATGCGGCGATCAACCGTGGTAACTCCGGCGGCGCGCTGGTTAACCTTAACGGTGAGCTGATCGGTATCAACACCGCGATCCTGGCACCGGACGGCGGTAACATCGGTATCGGCTTTGCTATCCCAAGCAACATGGTGAAAAACCTGACGGCGCAGATGGTGCAGTACGGCCAGGTGAAACGCGGTGAGCTGGGGATCCTCGGCACCGAACTGAACTCAGAGCTGGCGAAAGCGATGAAAGTTGACGCCCAGCGCGGCGCGTTCGTAAGCCAGGTGATGCCGAACTCGTCGGCGGCGAAAGCGGGTATCAAGGCGGGTGACGTGATCACCTCCCTGAACGGTAAGCCAATCAGCAGCTTCGCCGCGCTGCGTGCGGAAGTCGGTTCTATGCCGGTGGGCAGCAAAATCTCCCTCGGCCTGCTGCGTGACGGTAAACCGGTGAACGTCAGCCTTGAATTGCAGCAGAGCAGCCAGAATCAGGTGGATTCCAGCTCTATCTTCAGCGGTATTGAAGGTGCCGAGATGAGCAACAAGGGCGACGATAAAGGCGTGGTGGTGAATAACGTGAAAGCGAATTCCCCGGCAGCCCGTATCGGCCTGAAAAAAGGCGATGTCATCATGGGCGCTAACCAGCAGCCGGTGAAAAACATCGCTGAACTGCGCAAAATTCTCGACAGCAAACCTTCCGTGCTGGCCCTGAATATTCAGCGCGGTGACTCCTCGCTCTACCTGCTGATGCAGTAATCCCCGCCAACCCCTGCCCGCTACCGGGCGGGGGTTTCTTTTTTCTGTGACCCTTTCCACAAGTCCATACTTCTTCCCCTCAGTTTGTGCATCCGCACAATGCAGCGCCGATCGAACTCCCCTATGCTTGAGCTCTGCTCAGAGGAGGGTTACATGGCTGGCTGGCATCTTGATACCAAAATGGCGCAGGATATCGTGGCGCGCACGATGCGCATCATCGATACCAATATCAACGTAATGGATGCCCGTGGGCGCATTATTGGCAGCGGCGATCGTGAGCGCATTGGGGAATTGCACGAAGGTGCGCTGCTGGTGCTCTCTCAGGGACGCGTGGTGGATATTGACGATGCGGTAGCCAAACACCTTCATGGCGTCCGCCAGGGCATTAACTTACCCCTGCGTCTGGAGGGCGAAATCGTCGGCGTGATCGGCCTGACGGGTGAACCTGAATCGCTGCGTAAATACGGCGAGCTGGTGTGCATGACGGCGGAGATGATGCTGGAGCAGTCGCGCCTGATGCATCTGCTGGCCCAGGACAGCCGCCTGCGTGAAGAGCTGGTGATGAACCTGATCCAGGCAGAAGAACACACGCCCGCGTTGAGCGAATGGGCGCAGCGTCTGGGCATCGACCTCAACCAGCCGCGCGTGGTCGCCGTGATTGAGGTGGACAGCGGCCAGCTCGGCGTCGACAGCGCGATGGCGGAGCTGCAACAGCTGCAAAACGCGCTCGCCACCCCGGAGCGTAACAACCTGGTGGCGATTGTGTCCCTGACCGAAATGGTCGTGCTGAAGCCCGCGCTGAATCAGTTTGGCCGCTGGGACGCGGAAGATCATCGCCGCCGCGTGGATCAGCTTATCGCGCGGATGAAAGAGAACGGCCAGCTGCGTTTTCGCGTCGCGCTGGGAAACTACTTCACCGGCCCCGGGAGCATCGCCCGTTCGTGGCGTACCGCGCGTACCACCATGATGGTGGGCAAACAGCGAATGCCGGAGAGCCGCAGCTATTTTTGCCAGGATCTGATGCTGCCGGTACTGCTCGACAGCCTGCGCGGCGGCTGGCAGGCCAACGAGCTGGCGCGTCCGCTGGTACGTCTGAAAGCGATGGACAACAACGGCCTGCTGCGCCGCACCCTACAGGCGTGGTTTCGCCATAACGTGCAGCCGCTGGCAACCTCGAAGGCGCTGTTTATTCACCGCAATACGCTGGAGTATCGGCTTAACCGGATTTCAGAGCTGACGGGGCTGGATCTGGGGAATTTTGACGACAGGCTTTTGCTATACGTGGCGTTACAGCTGGATGAGCAGAGATAAGAATATAACCCTCTCCCTGTGGGAGAGGGCCGGGGTGAGGGCATCAGGCCGCACCTAACTTATTTGTTACGCGTTAACTTCTCAAGATCCGCTTCGATTTCGCTGATCTTATTGGTCACAACGCTTTCGAGATGACGCAGATCGTCAAGGATCTTACGCTTAAGATCGACCTCGGTACGATCGCGCTGGCAAATCTGATCGAGTTCATCAATCACATAGCGCAGGTTAGGGCTGATTTCCTGAACCTCTTTGTATCCCTGACCGACACCATCAGCCACAACGGTCTTACGCTGGCGTGGGTATTTAAACTTCACGCTTTTAGCGAAAAACTCTCCTTTGTCCTTGTGAAAATAGATTTTCAGAATATCGTTGTTCGCTTCCTGACGGAGGCTATAACGATCAATTTCATCAGGATTGGTAATGCCCAGACTTTTCAGATTATCGTACATAGCGGTACCTTTGAGCTCAACATAACCTTTGAATAATTAACGAAAAAATCTATTTTCGCCACCATCAGATATAAAAAAAGCGGGGTTGCCCCCGCTTTTTGTTATACCCGATTAGTCGATGGTGCGCAGCAGTTCGTTGATGCCCACTTTGCCACGCGTTTTCGCGTCGACTTTCTTCACAATCACCGCACAGTACAGGCTGTATTTGCCATCTTTCGACGGCAGGTTGCCGGATACCACCACGGAGCCAGCCGGAACGCGGCCGTAATGCACTTCGCCGGTTTCGCGGTCGTAAATACGGGTGCTCTGGCCGATGTAAACGCCCATAGAGATCACGGAGCCTTCTTCGACGATCACGCCTTCAACCACTTCGGAGCGTGCGCCGATGAAGCAGTTGTCTTCAATGATGGTCGGGTTAGCCTGGAGTGGCTCCAGAACGCCGCCGATGCCGACGCCGCCGGACAGGTGAACGTTTTTACCGATCTGCGCGCAAGAACCCACGGTCGCCCAGGTGTCTACCATGGTGCCTTCATCCACGTAAGCACCGATGTTGACGTAGGATGGCATCAGCACGGTGTTACGCGCGATGAATGCGCCCTGGCGAACTGCCGCAGGCGGCACTACGCGGAAACCTTCTTTCTGGAAACGCGCTTCGTCGTAATCGGCAAATTTCATCGGCACTTTATCGAAGTAGCGGCTTTCTGCTCCGTCGATAACCTGGTTATCGTTGATACGGAAAGAGAGCAGCACGGCCTTTTTCAGCCACTGATGAGTTACCCACTGACCGTCGATTTTCTCAGCCACACGCAGTGCGCCGGAATCCAGAAGAGAAATCACCTGGTTTACGGCTTCACGGGTAACGGTATCCACATTTGCCGGAGTGATCTCGGCGCGGCGCTCAAAAGCGGACTCAATAACGTTCTGTAACTGCTGCATTGTTTACTCTTTCCATTTCACTAAAAAAAACGTCACCCTTTATCGTTTGGATTGAGGGCTGCTGTCAACCGTTGTTGCACTTCAAGTTGCAGGTCATTATTAAGGGCACGCCGGTCGGCCGTAGCGATTATGAATAAATCTTCTACTCGCTCGCCAATGGTTGTAATTCTTGCCCCATGAAGCGAAATTCCCAGATCCGCAAACACCTGGCCGACGCGGGCGAGCAGCCCTGGCTGGTCCAGCGCGATCAGTTCGAGGAACGATTTTCGCTCGGTGTGGGTCGGCAGGAAATTGACCTCGGTATCCACCGTAAAGTGGCGCAGCTTCGCCGGCTGGCGACGCGGCTGCGGCGGCTGCCAGCTGTGCTGGGTAATCGCCTGCTCCAGACCAAACCGAATGCTTTCATGCCTGTCTGGCGACAGCGGGCTGCCGTCCGGCTCAAGCACAATAAAGGTATCCATTGCCATCCCGTCACGGGTCGTGAAGATCTGCGCGTCGTGAACGCTCAGGTTACGCCTGTCGAGTTCGGCACACACGGCGGCAAACAGGTAGGCGCGATCCGGGCTCCAGATAAAGATCTCCGTCCCGCCGCGCGTGGCCTGCGGGCTCAGCAGGATCAGCGGTTTCGACAGATCGTGCTTAAGAAGATGGCGCGCGTGCCAGGCAAGCTGGTTCGGGCTGTGACGCACAAAGTAGTTGGCGCGACAGCGCGCCCAAATCTGATGCAACGCCTCTTCATTAATATTATCCATCCGCAGCAGCGCCAGCGCCTGAAGCTGGTGATGGCGCACGCGCTCGCGCATGTCCGGCGTATTTTGCATCCCGCGACGCAGCTGTTTTTCGGTGGCGAAATAGAGCTCGCGCAGCAGGCTCTGCTTCCAGCTGTTCCACAGCGTTTCGTTGGTGGCGCAAATATCCGCCACCGTCAGGCACACCAGATAGCGCAGGCGGTTCTCCGTCTGCACCTCTTTTGCGAACTGTTTAATCACCTCGGGATCCTGAATATCGCGACGCTGCGCCGTGACCGACATCAGCAGGTGGTTACGCACCAGCCAGGCAACCAGCTGGGTTTCGCGTGAATTCAGACCGTGCAGTTCGGCAAATTTCAGCACGTCCTGCGCGCCGAGTATCGAGTGGTCGCCGCCGCGCCCTTTGGCAATGTCGTGGAACAGCGCGGCGATCAGGATCAGCTCCGGGTGCGCCAGGCGCGGCCACAGCTCAACGCACAGCGGATGGCGCGAACGCGTTTCTTCCTGCGCGAAGCTTTCGAGCTTGAGCATCACGCGGATGGTGTGTTCATCCACCGTGTAGGCGTGGAAAAGATCGAACTGCATCTGCCCGACGATGTGCGACCACTGGGGCATATAGGCCCACAGCACGCTGTGGCGGTGCATGGGCAGCAGGCCACGGCGAACCGCGCCGGGATGGCGCAACATGCTGAGAAACAGCGAGCGCGCTTCGGGTATATAGCACAGCGGCTGGGTCAGGTGGCGACGGGCATGACGCAAATGGCGCAGGGTAGTGGAGTAGATGCCGGTGATGGTGCTGTTGCGCACCATGGTGTAGAACATTCGCAGGATCGCCTGCGGCTCGCGCATGAACAGCGTTTCATCGCGCAGATCGATAAGCGTGCCGCGCAGCTGGAATTCGTCATCGATCGCGCGCGGCTTTTCATCTTCGGTCAGGGCCAGGATCGCTTCGTCGAAGAGTTGTAGCAGCATGTGGTTCAGCTCGCCCACGCGGCGGGTGACGCGGAAGAAATCCTTCATCATCTGCTCGACCGGCTCGTTACCTTCGCCGCTGTAGTTCAGGCGCTGAGCAACGCTCAGCTGGCGGTCAAACAGCAGACGGTTATCGTAGCGCGTCACCTCCAGATGCAGGGCAAAACGGATGCGCCACAGCAGGTGCAGGCACTCGTTCAGCTCGTTACGCTCGGCCTCGGTCAAAAAGCCGAAACCGACCATCTCGTCGAGCGACGTGGCGCCGAAATGGCGACGGGCGACCCACTGCAAGGTGTGGATGTCGCGCAGGCCGCCGGGGCTGCTTTTGATATCGGGTTCGAGGTTATAGCTGGTGCCGTGGTAGCGCTGGTGGCGCTGATTTTGCTCCTCGACCTTCGCGGCGAAGAACTTCTCGGACGGCCAGAAGCCGTCGCTGAAAATGTGCTTTTGCAGCTCCAGAAACAGGGCGACATCGCCAATCAGCAGGCGTGTTTCAATCAGGTTGGTGGCGACGGTCAGATCCGATAACCCTTCGAGCAGACACTCTTCCAGGGTACGCACGCTGTGCCCGACCTCCAGCTTCACGTCCCACAGCAGCGTGAGCAGCTCGCCGATTTTCTGCGCCCGAACGTCCGGCAGCTTTTTGCGGCTTAAGATCAGCAGGTCGATATCCGAAAGCGGATGAAGCTCACCGCGACCGTATCCCCCGACGGCAACCAGCGCCACGTCGCTTATCTGGCCGAAGCCGTAATCGATCCACAGACGTTGCAGAAGCTGGTCGATAAATTCGGTGCGCGCCTCAATAAGCTCTTCAGCCGAAATGCCCGCGTCAAACGCGCTGCCCAGCCAGCGCTGGAACGCGATCAGGTGCGCTTTGATATGGGCACAGGTCAGCTCCTGCGGCGGCCAGACGCCCGGGTTATCGGGCTGGTCGGGGAGGGTGGGAAGTGCAGTGTTAGCATACTGTTCGGGTAAGAGATTACTCATCGCGTGCCACCCATAAGAAAAAGCTATCGCCATTAAAAAAGCCGGCATTTGCCGGCTTCTTATTATTCAATGTTCGTCAGTATCGCCGGGATGGTGTCATCCTTGCGCAACGTCATAATTTCGCAGCCGTTGTCTGTTACCACAATAGTATGCTCGTACTGCGCAGACAAGCTTCTGTCTTTGGTTTTCACCGTCCAGCCATCTTTCATGGTGCGGATGCGGTAATCGCCGGAGTTGACCATTGGCTCGATGGTGAAGGTCATGCCTTTTTGCAGCACCACGCCGCCGTCATCGGCATCATAGTGCAGAACCTGCGGCTCCTCGTGGAAGACGCGGCCAATGCCGTGACCGCAGTACTCGCGCACCACGGAAAAGCCTTCTGCTTCCACAAATTTCTGGATAGCCGCACCGATAGTGCGCAGGCGAATACCCGGCTTGACCATTTTCAGCGCCAGGTAGAGGCTCTCTTGCGTCACTTTACACAGACGCTCGCCCAGAATGGTTGGTTTGCCCACGATGAACATCTTCGAGGTGTCGCCGTGGTACTCGTCTTTAATGACGGTCACGTCGATATTCACGATGTCGCCATCTTTCAGCAGCTTTTCGTCGTCCGGAATACCGTGGCACACCACTTCATTAATGGAGATGCAGACGGATTTCGGGAAGCCATGATAGCCGAGACACGCAGAAACGGCGTGCTGCTCGTTGACAATATAGTCGTTACAGATGCGATCCAGTTCGCCGGTGCTGACGCCCGGTTTAACAAACGGCTCGATCATTTCAAGCACTTCAGCGGCCAGACGACCGGCGACGCGCATTTTTTCAATTTCTTCAGGGGTCTTAATAGAGATAGCCATGTAATCTGTCCATCGGTGTCGATTTTTTCGACAATACTAGTCTGAGTGCCGTTAATGGTATCAGTCAGGCGCACCCCGTGCCAAATTGAGAATCATTAGCAGCACACTCCGCCAACAACTGTTGGTTTCCGACGGCGTTTTGTGGTATAAAGCGCGCCGGACTTCCGATCCATTTCATATACACAGTATGGACGGAGGCGACAAATCTCACTTTGTGTAATAACACACACGTATCGGCACATGTTCCGGGGTGCCCCTTGGGGTCGGTAACATGGGATACGTGGAGGCATAACCCCAACTTTTAAATAGAGGTTTTAAACATGGCAACTGTTTCCATGCGCGACATGCTCAAGGCTGGTGTTCACTTCGGTCACCAGACCCGTTACTGGAACCCGAAAATGAAGCCTTTCATCTTCGGCGCGCGTAACAAAGTTCACATCATCAACCTTGAGAAAACTGTACCAATGTTCAACGAAGCCCTGGCTGAGCTGAGCAAGATCTCTTCCCGTAAAGGTAAGATTCTGTTCGTTGGTACTAAGCGCGCTGCAAGCGAAGCTGTGAAAGATGCTGCTAACAGCTGCGATCAGTTCTTCGTGAACCATCGCTGGTTGGGCGGCATGCTGACCAACTGGAAAACCGTTCGTCAGTCCATCAAACGCCTGAAAGATCTGGAAACCCAGTCTCAGGACGGTACTTTCGATAAGCTGACTAAGAAAGAAGCGCTGATGCGCACTCGTGAACTGGACAAGCTGGAAAACAGCCTGGGCGGTATCAAAGATATGGGCGGCCTGCCAGACGCGCTGTTCGTAATCGATGCAGACCACGAGCACATCGCAATCAAAGAAGCTAACAACCTGGGTATCCCGGTATTCGCTATCGTTGATACCAACTCCGATCCGGACGGTGTTGACTTCGTTATCCCGGGTAACGACGATGCAATCCGTGCCGTTAGCCTGTACCTGGGTGCTGTAGCAGCTACCGTTCGTGAAGGCCGTTCTCAGGATCTGGCTTCTCAGGCGGAAGAAAGCTTCGTAGAAGCTGAATAATAAGGCGACACCCCTTATTAGTACCGTGTATGAATAGGGGCCAATTATCGGCCCCTTTTTTCAATTTATACTGTTTGGCTTCTGGCCGGGCAGTTCACATCTCCCGAGGATTTAAGAATGGCTGAAATTACCGCATCCCTGGTAAAAGAGCTGCGTGAGCGTACTGGCGCAGGCATGATGGATTGCAAAAAAGCGCTGACTGAAGCGAACGGCGACATCGAGCTGGCAATCGAAAACATGCGTAAATCCGGTGCGATCAAAGCAGCTAAAAAAGCAGGCAACGTTGCTGCTGACGGCGTGATCATCACCAAGATCGACGGCAACTACGGCATCATTCTGGAAGTTAACTGCCAGACTGACTTCGTAGCAAAAGATGGCGGTTTCCAGGCATTTGCGAACAAAGTTCTGGACGCAGCTGTTGCTGGCAAAATCACTGACGTTGAAGTTCTGAAAGCACAGTTCGAAGAAGAACGTGTTGCTCTGGTTGCTAAAATCGGTGAGAACATCAACATCCGTCGCGTATCTTCTCTGGAAGGTGACGTTCTGGGTTCATACCAGCACGGCGCACGTATCGGTGTTCTGGTTGCGGCTAAAGGCGCTGACGAAGAGCTGGTTAAACAGCTGGCAATGCACATCGCTGCAAGCAAGCCAGAATTCGTTAAGCCAGAAGACGTGTCTGCTGAAGTGGTAGAGAAAGAGTACCAGGTTCAGCTGGACATCGCGATGCAGTCTGGTAAGCCAAAAGAAATCGCAGAGAAAATGGTTGAAGGCCGCATGAAGAAATTCACCGGCGAAGTTTCTCTGACTGGCCAGCCTTTCGTAATGGATCCAAGCAAGTCTGTTGCTCAGCTGCTGAAAGAGCACAACGCTGACGTAACTGGCTTCATCCGCTTCGAAGTGGGCGAAGGCATCGAGAAAGTTGAGACTGACTTCGCAGCAGAAGTTGCTGCAATGTCCAAGCAGTCTTAATGATGAAAAAGGAGCCGCCTGAGGGCGGCTTCTTTTTGTCACCCGTCACATCAAATCAGACAGGCTCCCTATCTCTGTGCTGATATGCGACATATGATGTCGCCAGAATTAACCCCCATCTTAATCGTTGACAGTCTCAGGAAAGAAACATGGCTACCAATGCAAAACCCGTGTACAAACGCATTCTGCTTAAGCTGAGTGGCGAAGCGCTGCAAGGATCCGAAGGCTTCGGTATTGACGCAAGCATCCTTGATCGCATGGCACAGGAAATCAAAGAACTGGTCGAACTGGGTATTCAGGTTGGCGTGGTCATTGGCGGTGGCAACCTTTTCCGTGGTGCTGGTCTGGCGAAAGCGGGGATGAACCGCGTTGTGGGCGACCACATGGGGATGCTGGCAACCGTAATGAATGGCCTGGCGATGCGTGATGCGCTCCATCGCGCCTATGTGAACGCCCGCCTGATGTCCGCAATTCCTCTGAATGGCGTTTGCGATAACTACAGCTGGGCAGAAGCTATCAGCCTGCTGCGCAACAACCGCGTGGTGATCCTCTCCGCCGGTACGGGTAACCCGTTCTTTACTACCGATTCCGCCGCCTGCCTGCGCGGTATCGAAATCGAAGCCGATGTGGTGCTGAAAGCGACCAAAGTTGACGGCGTGTTTACTGCCGACCCGGCAAAAGATCCGTCTGCCACCATGTACGATCAGCTGACCTACAGCGAAGTGCTGGATAAAGAGCTGAAAGTGATGGATCTTGCCGCCTTCACGCTGGCTCGCGACCACAAACTGCCGATCCGTGTCTTCAACATGAACAAGCCTGGCGCGCTGCGTCGCGTCGTTATGGGCGAAAAAGAAGGCACTTTGATCACGGAATAATTTCCGTTGACGATAAATACAGGTAAGATTCCGCTTTATTTTGTAGTGGTATCTTACCCGGACGCGCCTTTGGCGTTGTCATGAATTAAACGCGACTATACTTAGCACACCTGTAGCAGCTGTGCTGGCGGATAGTCTGCCTGAGACAAGTTTTCAAGGATCCGTAACGTGATTAACGACATCAGAAAAGATGCAGAAGTACGCATGGAAAAATGCGTAGAAGCGTTCAAAAACCAAATCAGCAAAATTCGTACCGGCCGTGCTTCCCCAAGCCTGCTGGATGGCATCGTTGTGGAATACTACGGCACGCCAACCCCGCTGCGTCAGCTGGCTAACGTCACCGTTGAAGATACCCGTACGCTGAAAATCAACGTATTCGACCGTTCTATGGGTCCTGCCGTTGAGAAAGCGATCATGGCGTCCGACCTGGGCCTGAACCCAAGCTCTGCCGGCACTGATATTCGCGTTCCGCTGCCTCCGCTGACCGAAGAGCGTCGTAAAGACCTGATCAAAGTGGTGCGTGGTGAAGCCGAGCAGGGTCGTGTCTCCGTGCGTAACGTGCGTCGCGATGCGAACGATAAAGTGAAAGCCCTGCTGAAAGACAAAGAGATCAGCGAAGACGACGATCGTCGTTCCCAGGACGACGTGCAGAAAATGACTGACGCCGCTATCAAGAAAATTGACGCGGCGCTGGCAGAAAAAGAAGCGGAACTGATGCAGTTCTGATTTCTGTCGTAAACTGATAAACGCCGTTCAGAGAGCCTTTGGCTTGCTGGCGGCGTTTTGCTTTTATCTGGTCTAACTTTCTCCGGGCATCTCATGAAGCATTTAACTCTCCTTGGCTCAACGGGCTCTATAGGTTGCAGCACTCTCGACGTTGTTCGCCATAATCCTGACCTCTATACCGTGACGGCTCTCGTGGCTGGAAAGAACGTGCAGCGCATGGTAGAGCAGTGTCTGGAGTTTTCGCCTCGCTACGCGGTCATGGATGATGAGAACAGCGCGCGCCAGGTTAAAGCGTACCTCTCTGAGAAAGGCAGCCGCACGGAAGTGTTGAGCGGTCAAAAGGCGGCCTGCGAAATGGCGGCATTGAGCGAGGTCGATCAGGTGATGGCGGCAATCGTCGGGGCGGCGGGTCTTCTGCCGACGCTTGCCGCTATTGATGCCGGTAAAACGGTGCTGCTGGCCAACAAAGAGTCTCTGGTGACCTGCGGACGCCTGTTCATGGAAGCGGTGAAGCAGCGCGGGGCGCGGTTGTTGCCCGTAGATAGCGAGCACAACGCGATTTTTCAGAGTTTACCCCAACCCTTTCAACAGAACCTGGGGTACGCTGACCTGGAGCAAAATGGCGTGGTATCCATTCTGCTTACCGGGTCTGGTGGCCCGTTCCGTGAAACGCCGCTGACTGAACTGAGCGCAATGACGCCGGATCAGGCGTGTCGTCATCCGAACTGGTCGATGGGGCGTAAGATCTCCGTTGATTCCGCCACCATGATGAATAAAGGTCTGGAATACATTGAAGCCCGCTGGCTGTTTAACGCGTCGGCGAAACAGATGGAAGTGCTGATCCACCCGCAGTCGGTGATTCATTCGATGGTGCGATATCAGGACGGTAGCGTGCTGGCACAGCTGGGTGAGCCGGACATGCGAACCCCTATCGCGCACACCATGGCGTGGCCAAACCGGGTGAAATCAGGCGTGAAGCCGCTCGATTTTTGCAAGCTGAGTTCGCTGACGTTCAGTGAGCCTGACTACGACCGTTATCCGTGTCTGAAGCTTGCGATGACGGCCTTCGATCGGGGACAGGCGGCAACGACGGCACTTAACGCAGCCAATGAGATTACCGTTGAGGCATTTCTGAATCAGCAAATCCGCTTTACCGATATTGCGGCACTGAATTTGTCGGTGCTGGACATGATGGATTTGCGTGAACCACAGAGCGTGGAAGAGGTGCTGGCGGTGGATGAACGGGCGCGTATTATTGCACGTAAACAGGTGACGCATCTCGCAAGCTGGTGATAAACCAACCAGTAGTCGTCGTGCCATTTGTTAGCGTAGGGCTTCAGTGATATAGTCTGCGCCACCTGATCGCAGGTATTTGGCTTTATGTGGTCAGGTAAGCCGTGGTTTGACACGGCTTTTTTATGTTTAGGCTTCAGTATTCCTGAGTACCGTTAAATCCTTTTCAGGGACTAAAAACGCGTTATGTTGTCTGCGAATCAACCAATAAGCGAAAACTTGCCAGCTCATGGCTGCCGTCATGTAGCAATCATCATGGATGGCAACGGCCGCTGGGCGAAAAGACAAGGGAAGATACGAGCCTTTGGGCATAAAGCTGGGGCGAAATCCGTTCGCCGCGCCGTTTCTTTTGCCGCCAATAACGGCATTGATGCGTTAACGCTCTATGCTTTTAGCAGTGAAAACTGGAACCGACCTGCGCAGGAAGTGACTGCGTTGATGGAATTGTTCGTGTGGGCGCTCGACAGCGAAGTAAAAAGCCTGCACCGCCACAACGTCCGTCTGCGTATCATCGGTGAAACCAGTCGTTTTAACTCACGTTTGCAGGAACGGATTCGTAAAGCAGAAGCGTTGACGGAAAATAATACCGGTCTGACGCTCAATATCGCGGCGAATTACGGCGGACGCTGGGATATTATCCAGGGCGTTCGGCATCTGGCCGAACAGGTTCAGGAAGGGCTGTTGAGACCCGACCAGATTGATGAAGAGGCGCTGGGTCAGCAAATCTGCATGAATGAACTGGCTCCCGTGGATTTGGTAATTAGGACAGGGGGAGAACACCGCATAAGTAACTTTTTGCTTTGGCAAATCGCCTATGCCGAACTTTACTTTACTGATGTTCTTTGGCCCGATTTTGATGAACAAGACTTTGAAGGTGCGCTTCATGCCTTTGCCAACCGAGAGCGTCGTTTCGGCGGTACAGAGCCTGGTGGCGACAAAGCCTGATGGGGGTAGCTTTTGCTGAAGTATCGCCTGATTTCCGCTTTTGTATTAATACCCATTGTCATTGCGGCGCTGTTTTTACTGCCTCCAGTGGGATTCGCTATTGTCACGCTGGTGGTGTGCATGCTCGCCGCGTGGGAATGGGGACAGTTTAGCGGCTTTACCTCGCGTACGCAGCGGGTATGGCTGGCGGTGCTCTGTGGCTTAATCCTGGCCCTGATGCTGTTTACTTTGCCTGAATATCACCATGATATTCATCAACCGCTGGTAGCTGGCGCACTGTGGGTGTCGTTAGGCTGGTGGGTTGCAGCGCTGTTGCTGGTGCTTTTTTATCCAGGCTCGGCGGCGCTGTGGCGTAACTCTAAAATCTTACGCCTGATTTTCGGTCTGCTCACCATTATTCCCTTTTTCTGGGGAATGCTCGCGCTGCGCGCGTGGCACTATGATGACAACCACTACAGCGGTGCATTGTGGCTGCTCTACGTGATGATCCTCGTCTGGGGAGCTGACTCCGGTGCTTATATGTTTGGTAAACTGTTTGGCAAACATAAGCTCGCACCGAAAGTTTCTCCGGGAAAAACCTGGCAAGGATTCATTGGCGGCCTGTTTACAGCAGCGATTATCTCCTGGGGCTACGGCGTCTGGGCGAATCTTGAAGTTGCACCGTCAACGCTGCTGGTATGCTCTATTTTCGCTGCGCTGGCCTCTGTTCTTGGTGATTTAACCGAGAGCATGTTTAAGCGCGAAGCAGGGATTAAAGATAGTGGTCACCTTATACCAGGACATGGCGGTATACTGGATCGCATTGACAGTCTGACAGCGGCTGTTCCAGTGTTTGCTTGCCTGCTTTTACTGGTATTCGGGACGATTTAACGGAAGGTTTTATGCTGAGCATTCTCTGGAATCTGGCGGCGTTCATTGTTGCACTGGGTGTACTGATTACCGTGCATGAATTTGGCCATTTCTGGGTTGCTCGGCGCTGCGGTGTGCGGGTAGAGCGATTCTCCATCGGATTTGGTAAATCGCTCTGGAAGCGCACCGACAAGCGTGGCACCGAGTTTGTCATCGCACTCATTCCTCTGGGCGGCTATGTCAAAATGCTCGACGAACGCGTTGAGCCGGTTGCCCCTGAACTTCGACACAGCGCGTTTAACAACAAAACCGTTGGGCAACGCGCCGCCATCATTGCTGCCGGACCGGTAGCCAATTTCATCTTCGCTATCTTCGCCTACTGGCTGGTGTTTATCATCGGCGTCCCTGGCGTACGCCCGGTTGTGGGTGAAATTGCCCCTGACTCCATCGCGGCGAGTGCGCAAATTATGCCGGGGATGGAACTTAAAGCGATTGACGGTATCGAAACCCCTGATTGGGATGCCGTGCGACTGCAACTGGTAGCGAAAATCGGCGACGAGCAGACCACCGTCAGCGTGTCGCCGTTCGGTGCTGACCAGCGGCAAGAGAAAGTTCTGGATTTACGCCACTGGCGTTTCGAGCCTGACAAAGAAGATCCGGTTTCATCACTGGGGATTCGACCGCGCGGCGCGCAGATCGAACCGGTATTAGCCGAAGTACAGGCGAACTCGGCGGCGAGTAAAGCGGGTTTGCAAGCGGGCGACAGGATCGTTAAAGTCGATGGTCAACCATTAACACAATGGATGACCTTTGTTAATCTGGTGCGCGATAATCCAGGTACGTCACTCGCACTGGACGTTGAAAGGCAGGGGAGTCCGCTCTCACTGACGCTAATCCCGGATACCAAATCGGGCGGCGGAAAGGCGGAAGGTTTTGCTGGCGTAGTGCCGAAAGTGATCCCACTGCCAGATGAGTACAAGACAATACGCCAGTATGGGCCGTTTAGCGCCATCCTTGAAGCCACGGATAAAACATGGCAACTGATGAAGCTAACGGTCAACATGTTGGGGAAATTGATAACCGGTGATGTGAAACTGAACAACCTCAGTGGGCCTATTTCGATAGCTCAGGGGGCTGGGATGTCAGCGGAATTCGGGGTGATTTACTATCTCATGTTTCTCGCGCTCATTAGCGTGAACCTCGGGATAATCAACCTGTTCCCGCTTCCCGTATTAGACGGGGGTCATCTGCTGTTTTTGGCGATTGAAAAGCTAAAAGGCGGACCGGTATCCGAGCGAGTTCAAGACTTTAGTTATCGCATTGGCTCGATTTTGCTGGTGCTGTTAATGGGGCTTGCACTTTTCAATGATTTCTCTCGGTTGTAAGAGAGTTAGTTAGGAAGAACGCATAATAACGATGGCGATGAAAAAGTTGCTCATAGCGTCGCTGCTGTTTAGCAGCGCCACCGTATACGGTGCTGACGGGTTCGTAGTGAAAGACATTCATTTCGAAGGCCTTCAGCGTGTCGCCGTTGGTGCGGCCCTCCTCAGTATGCCTGTGCGCCCTGGCGATACGGTTAATGATGATGATATCAGTAACACCATCCGTGCTCTGTTTGCCACCGGCAACTTTGAGGACGTCCGCGTCCTGCGCGATGGTGATACGCTGCTGGTTCAGGTAAAAGAACGTCCAACGATCGCCAGTATCACTTTCTCCGGCAACAAGTCGGTAAAAGATGACATGCTCAAGCAGAACCTTGAAGCATCTGGCGTTCGTGTGGGGGAATCTCTGGACCGCACAACCCTTTCAGACATTGAAAAAGGTCTGGAAGACTTCTACTACAGCGTCGGTAAATACAGCGCCAGCGTGAAGGCGGTTGTTACACCGCTGCCGCGTAACCGCGTCGATCTGAAGCTGGTGTTCCAGGAAGGTGTTTCGGCGAAGATCCAACAGATCAACATCGTCGGTAACCACGCTTTCAGCACCGACGAACTGATCTCCACCTTCCAGCTGCGCGATGAAGTGCCATGGTGGAACGTGGTAGGCGATCGTAAATACCAGAAACAGAAGCTGGCGGGCGACCTTGAAACCCTGCGCAGCTACTACCTGGATCGCGGCTACGCGCGTTTCAACATTGATTCGACTCAGGTCAGTCTGACTCCGGACAAGAAAGGCATCTACATTACGGTTAACATCACTGAAGGCGATCAGTACAAGCTTTCTGGCGTTGAAGTAAGTGGCAACCTGGCCGGGCATTCTGCTGAAATTGAGTCGCTGACCAAAATTCAGCCGGGCGATCTGTACAGTGGTTCTAAGGTTACCAAAATGGAAGACAGCATTAAGAAGCTGCTCGGCCGCTATGGTTATGCCTACCCGCGCGTACAAACTCAGCCAGAGATCAACGACACGGATAAAACCGTTAAGCTGCACGTCAATGTGGACGCGGGTAACCGTTTCTACGTGCGTAAGATCCGCTTCGAAGGCAACGATACCTCTAAGGATTCCGTTCTGCGCCGTGAAATGCGTCAGATGGAAGGGGCGTGGCTGGGAAGCGATCTGGTAGACCAGGGTAAAGAGCGTCTGAACCGTCTGGGCTACTTCGAAACGGTTGATACCGATACGCAGCGTGTACCGGGTCGTCCCGATCAGGTTGATGTCGTTTATAAGGTTAAAGAGCGTAACACCGGTAGCTTCAACTTCGGTGTGGGTTACGGTACTGAAAGTGGCGTGAGCTTCCAGGTCGGTGTCCAGCAGGATAACTGGTTGGGTACGGGTTACTCTGTTGGTATCAACGGCACGAAAAACGACTACCAGACCTACTCTGAGTTCTCTGTGACAAACCCATACTTCACCGTTGACGGTGTGAGCCTGGGCGGTCGTATTTTCTATAACGACTTCAAAGCAGACGATGCAGACCTGTCTACCTATACCAACAAGAGCTACGGTGTAGATGGCACGCTTGGCTTCCCGATCAACGAATACAACACCCTGCGTGCTGGTTTAGGTTACGTGCATAACGACCTGTCCAATATGCAACCGCAGGTGGCGATGTGGCGTTATCTGGATTCCATCGGTCAGTCAGCGAGCACGTCGAGTGACAGCAACGGCTTTGCCGCCGATGACTTCACCTTCAACTATGGCTGGACGTATAACCGCCTCGACCGTGGTTACTTCCCGACGCAGGGTTCGCGTGTCAACCTGAACGGTAAAGTGACGATCCCAGGTTCTGATAACGAGTTCTACAAAGTGACGCTGGACACCGCGTCGTACTTCCCAATTGATGACGACCACAAGTGGGTTGTTCTGGGCCGTACACGTTGGGGCTATGGCGACGGTTTAGGTGGCAAAGAGCTGCCGTTCTATGAAAACTTCTACGCCGGTGGTTCAAGTACCGTTCGTGGCTTCCAGTCCAACAACATTGGTCCGAAAGCAGCGTATTACGGCGGGAACGACTCGGATAACTGCGACAAACCAGCGAAAGATGGCGCGGGCAATGCCAACGTCTGTAGCTCAGATGATGCAGTAGGCGGTAACGCCATGGGTGTTGCAAGCCTGGAGTTCATCACGCCTACGCCGTTTATCAGCGACAAATATGCGAACTCTGTGCGTACCTCGTTCTTCGTGGATGCGGGTACCGTTTGGGATACCAACTGGGAGAACACTGCCCAGACGCGCGCGGCAGGTATTCCGGACTACAGCGATCCGAGCAACATTCGCATGTCTGCCGGTATCGCATTACAATGGATGTCACCGCTGGGGCCGTTGGTCTTCTCTTACGCCCAGCCGTTTAAGAAATACGATGGAGACAAAGCGGAACAATTCCAGTTTAACATTGGTAAAACCTGGTAATAATCCGCTGCAAAGGAATGCGTTGGCTGTGTAGCGCTGACAACCGGCGATCGGTAAAACGATCGCCTTGCCACGCAAAGAACGGTACTTTCGGGTGCCAATGGGATGGTAAGGAGTTAATTGTGAAAAAGTGGTTATTAGCTGCAGGTCTCGGTTTAGCGATGGCAACTTCTGCTCAGGCAGCAGACAAAATTGCAATCGTCAACATGGGTAATTTGTTCCAGCAGGTTGCACAGAAAACTGGCGTTTCTGCAACTCTGGAAAACGAATTCAAAGGCCGTGCGAGCGAACTGCAACGTATGGAAAACGATCTTCAGTCCAAAATGCAGCGTTTGCAGCGTGATGGTTCTACCATGAAGTCTGCTGATCGTAGCAAGCTGGAAAAAGACGTCATGGCTCAGCGCCAGACCTTCTCTCAGAAAGCACAAGCTTTCGAGCAGGATCGTCAGCGTCGTTCTAACGAAGAACGTGGCAAACTGGTTACCCGCATTCAGTCTGCTGTTAAATCAGTAGCTGCCGATCAGAGCATCGATCTGGTTGTTGATGCGAATGCCGTTGCTTTCAACAGCAGCGATGTTAAAGACATCACCGCTGATGTTCTGAAACAGGTTAAATAAGTAATGCCTTCTATTCGACTGGCTGATTTAGCTCAGCAGTTGGATGCAGAATTACACGGTGATGGCGATATCGTCATCACCGCTGTTGCGTCCATGCAATCTGCTCAAAAGGGCAACATCACCTTCATGGTAAGCCCTAAGTACCGTGAACATCTGGCTCAATGCCAGGCGTCTGCCGTTGTTCTGACGCAGGACGATCTTCCCTTTGCCACAGGCGCTGCGCTGGTAGTGAAAAATCCCTACCTGACCTACGCACGCATGGCTCAAATTCTTGATACCACGCCGCAGCCGGCGCAGAACATTGCTGCCAGTGCAGCAATCGATCCTACGGCGACGCTGGGTAACAACGTTTCAATCGGTGCGAATGCCGTTATCGAATCCGGGGTAGTACTCGGTGATAACGTCGTGATCGGCCCGGGTTGCTTCGTTGGGAAAAACACAAAGATCGGCGCAGGTTCCCGTTTATGGGCGAATGTGTCCGTTTACCACGAAGTCGAGATCGGCGAGAATTGCCTGGTTCAGTCCAGCACCGTCATCGGTTCTGACGGCTTTGGCTACGCCAACGATCGTGGCAACTGGGTGAAGATCCCACAGCTTGGTCGCGTTATTATTGGCGATCGCGTTGAGATCGGCGCCTGTACGACCATCGACCGTGGTGCGCTTGACGACACCATTATTGGTAACGGTGTTATCATCGATAATCAGTGTCAGATTGCACATAACGTTGTGATTGGCGACAATACTGCCGTTGCTGGTGGTGTCATCATGGCGGGCAGCCTCAAAATTGGCCGTTACTGTATGATTGGTGGTGCCAGCGTGATTAACGGGCATATGGAAATATGCGACAAAGTCACGGTGACCGGAATGGGTATGGTGATGCGTCCTATCACCGAGCCAGGCGTCTATTCCTCTGGTATCCCGCTGCAACCTAACAAGGTGTGGCGTAAAACAGCAGCTCTGGTGATGAATATTGATGATATGAGCAAGCGACTCAAAGCCATTGAGCGCAAGATCGATCAACAAGACTAAGCATTCATCAATTAAATGCTAAATTTCCCGGCCTGTCGGCTTTCTTATAAACCGGCAGGCCGTGTTATTATTGCTATTCAGTACATTTTGACAGGAAGAGTATTTTGACTACCGACACTCATACTCTGCATATTGAAGAGATTTTAGAACTTCTGCCGCACCGCTACCCGTTTTTGCTGGTAGATCGTGTGCTGGATTTTGAAGAAGGTCGTTTTCTGCGCGCAGTGAAAAATGTCTCCGTTAACGAGCCATTCTTCCAGGGACACTTCCCTGGTAAGCCTATCTTCCCGGGTGTGTTGATCCTGGAAGCGATGGCACAGGCTACCGGTATTCTTGCGTTTAAAAGCGTAGGCAAACTGGAGCCAGGTGAGCTGTACTACTTCGCGGGTATCGATGAAGCGCGCTTCAAGCGTCCAGTCGTGCCTGGTGATCAGATGATCATGGAAGTCACTTTTGAAAAAACGCGCCGTGGCCTGACTCGCTTTAAAGGCGTAGCTCTGGTTGACGGTAAAGTTGTTTGCGAAGCGACAATGATGTGTGCTCGTAGCCGGGAGGCCTGATACGTGATTGATAAATCCGCCTTTATTCATCCTACTGCGATTGTGGAAGTTGGCGCCATTATTGGTGCGAATGTTCACATTGGCCCATTCTGTATTGTTGGACCCCATGTCGAAATTGGTGAGGGTACAGTTCTGAAATCTCACGTTGTGGTGAATGGTCATACGACTATTGGCTGCAATAATGAGATCTATCAGTTCGCCTCCATCGGCGAAGCTAACCAGGATCTTAAGTATGCTGGCGAGCCGACTCGTGTGGAAATCGGCGATCGTAACCGCATTCGCGAAAGCGTCACCATTCATCGTGGAACAGTACAGGGCGGTGGATTGACGAAGGTGGGCAGCGACAACCTGTTTATGGTTAATGCGCACATTGCGCATGACTGTGTAGTGGGTAACCGCTGTATTCTTGCCAACAACGCAACGCTGGCAGGACACGTATCGGTCGATGACTTCGCAATTATTGGCGGCATGACGGCGGTTCATCAGTTCTGCATCATTGGTGCTCACGTGATGGTCGGCGGCTGCTCCGGCGTGGCGCAAGACGTCCCGCCGTACGTTATTGCGCAGGGCAACCATGCAACGCCGTTTGGCGTAAACATCGAAGGCCTCAAGCGTCGTGGCTTTAGCCGCGAAGCGATCACAGCCATCCGTAACGCGTACAAGCAACTGTACCGCAACGGAAAAACGCTGGAAGAGGCGAAGCCGGAAATTGCCGAGCTGGCGAATAAGCACCCGGAAGTGAACGCGTTCATGGAGTTCTTTGAGCGTTCAACAAGGGGTCTGATTCGTTAATGGTCGACAGTCGTCCGCTTACGATAGCCCTGGTCGCCGGAGAAACCTCCGGCGATATTCTTGGTGCAGGCCTTATCCGCGCACTCAAGGCCCGCGTCCCTAACGCGCGCTTTGTTGGCGTTGCCGGCCCGCTGATGCAGGCAGAAGGCTGCAAAGCCTGGTATGAAATGGAAGAGCTGGCCGTGATGGGCATCGTTGAGGTGCTGGGTCGCCTGCGTCGTCTGCTGCATATCCGTGCCGATCTCACCCGCCGTTTTACCGACCTCAAACCCGACGTGTTTGTCGGTATCGATGCGCCTGATTTCAATATCACCCTTGAAGGGAACCTGAAAAAGCAGGGCATCAAAACCATTCACTACGTCAGTCCGTCCGTCTGGGCGTGGCGACAGAAACGCGTTTTCAAAATCGGACGGTCCACCAACCTGGTGCTGGCTTTTCTGCCTTTCGAAAAAGCGTTTTACGACAAATTTAACGTCCCGTGCCGCTTTATCGGACACACCATGGCGGATGCCATGCCGCTCGATCCGGATAAAAACGCCGCGCGTGACGTGCTGGGCATTCCCCACGGCGCACACTGTCTGGCACTGCTGCCGGGAAGCCGCAGTGCCGAAGTGGAAATGCTCAGCGCTGATTTTCTGAAAACGGCGCAGATCCTTCGCCAGACCTATCCCGATCTCGAAGTGGTCGTGCCGCTGGTGAATGCCAAACGCCGCGAGCAGTTTGAGCGCATCAAAGCGGAGGTCGCACCTGATCTTCACGTTCATCTGCTGGACGGCAAGGGCCGCGAGGCGATGGTCGCGAGCGATGCGGCACTGCTGGCATCCGGTACGGCGGCGCTCGAGTGTATGCTGGCGAAATGTCCGATGGTGGTGGGCTATCGTATGAAGCCGTTCACTTTCTGGCTGGCGAAACGGCTGGTGAAAACGGACTACGTTTCATTGCCAAACCTGCTTGCCGGGCGCGAGCTGGTCAAAGAGCTGTTGCAGGAGGAGTGCCAGCCGCAGGCGTTAGCCGATGCGCTGCTGCCGCTTATTGCGAACGGAAAAACCAGCCACCAGATGCACGATACTTTCCGTGAACTGCACCAGCAGATCCGCTGTAATGCCGATGAGCAGGCGGCTGACGCGGTGCTGGAGCTCGCACAATGATGGAATTTGTTTACCCACACACGCACCTTGTTGCGGGCGTGGATGAAGTCGGACGCGGCCCGTTAGTCGGTGCCGTGGTGACGGCGGCGGTGATCCTCGATCCTGCGCGTCCGATTATCGGCTTGAATGACTCTAAAAAACTGTCTGAAAAACGCCGCCTCGCGCTCTTTGACGAAATCACGGAGAAAGCCCTGGCCTGGAGCCTCGGGCGTGCCGAGCCGGAAGAGATCGACAAACTGAACATTCTGCACGCCACCATGCTGGCCATGCAGCGTGCGGTAGCGGGCCTGAAAATTGCCCCGGAATATGTGCTGATTGACGGCAACCGTTGTCCCGCACTGCCTGTGCCTTCTATGGCGGTGGTGAAAGGCGACAGCCGGGTCGCAGAAATTAGCGCGGCTTCTATTATTGCCAAAGTGACACGCGACGCCGAAATGGCCGCGCTGGACCTCACTTATCCCCAGTATGGCTTCGCCCAGCACAAGGGATATCCGACCGCTTTCCATCTGGAAAAGCTGGCTGAACATGGCGCAACTCAACATCATCGGCGCAGTTTTGGCCCGGTGAAACGCGCGCTGGGACTGGTGTCCTGAATCAAGACGCAAGCAATTAAGTAACGCGGAATCTGAAGATGGCTGAACCACGTTTCGTACACCTGCGGGTGCATAGCGACTACTCCATGATCGATGGGCTGGCAAAGACCGGGCCGCTGGTAAAAAAGGCGGCCGCGTTAGGTATGCCTGCACTGGCGATCACCGATTTTACCAACCTGTGTGGCCTGGTGAAGTTTTACGGAACGGCACATGGCGCAGGGCTGAAACCTATCGTCGGCGCTGATTTTCATGTGCAAAGTGACCTGATCGGCGATGAAATGACGCAGATCACCGTCCTGGCCATGAATAACACCGGCTATCAGAACCTCACGCTGCTGATTTCGAAAGCCTATCAGCGCGGCTACGGCGCGCTTGGCCCGTGGATCGACCGGGACTGGCTGGCGGAGCTCAACGAAGGGCTGCTGCTGATTTCCGGCGGCCGGATGGGCGACGTTGGCAAATGCCTGATGCGCGGCAATAGCGCGCTGGTGGATCAGTGCGTATCGTTCTACGAAGAATATTTCCCGGATCGCTACTATCTGGAGCTGATCCGCACCGGTCGTGCCGATGAAGAGAGCTATCTTCACGCGGCGGTCGCGCTGGCTGAAGAGCGCGGCCTGCCGGTAGTGGCGACCAACGACGTCCGTTTCCTTGAGCCTGGCGACTTTGACGCTCATGAGATCCGCGTTGCCATCCACGACGGCTTTACCCTCGACGATCCGAAACGTCCGCGTAACTACTCCTCGCAGCAGTACATGCGCAGCGAAGACGAGATGTGCGAGCTGTTCTCCGATCTGCCGGAAGCGCTGGAAAACAGCGTAGAAATTGCCAAGCGCTGCAACGTGACCGTGCGCCTCGGCGAATACTTCCTGCCGCAGTTCCCGACGGGCGACATGACCACGGAAGATTTCCTGGTCGCGAAATCCAAAGAGGGCCTCGAAGAGCGCCTGGAATTTCTGTTCCCGGACGAAGCCGAACGCAAAGAAAAACGCCCTCCGTACGATGAGCGTCTGGATATTGAACTCCAGGTGATCAACCAGATGGGCTTCCCCGGCTACTTCCTGATCGTTATGGAGTTCATCCAGTGGTCGAAGGATAACGGCGTGCCGGTAGGCCCGGGCCGTGGTTCCGGTGCAGGTTCGCTGGTGGCCTATGCGCTGAAAATTACCGATCTCGACCCGCTGGAGTTCGACCTGCTGTTCGAACGTTTCCTTAACCCGGAACGTGTCTCAATGCCCGACTTTGACGTCGACTTCTGCATGGAGAAACGCGACCAGGTTATCGAACACGTGGCGGACATGTACGGCCGCGACGCGGTATCGCAGATTATTACGTTCGGTACGATGGCCGCGAAGGCGGTTATCCGCGACGTGGGCCGCGTGCTGGGTCACCCGTACGGGTTCGTTGATCGCATTTCCAAGCTGGTGCCGCCCGATCCGGGCATGACGCTGGCAAAAGCCTTTGAAGCCGAACCGCAGCTGCCGGAAATCTACGAGGCGGACGAAGAGGTCAAAGCGCTGATCGACATGGCGCGTAAGCTTGAAGGGGTGACGCGTAACGCCGGTAAACACGCCGGTGGGGTGGTTATCGCCCCGACCAAAATTACCGATTTCGCGCCGCTGTACTGTGACGAAGCGGGCCAGCACCCTGTTACCCAGTTTGACAAGAACGACGTGGAATACGCCGGGCTGGTGAAGTTCGACTTCCTCGGCCTGCGTACGCTCACCATCATCAACTGGGCGCTGGAGATGATCAACGCCCGCCGCGAGAAGAACGGCGAGCCGCCGCTGGATATCGCCGCCATCCCGCTGGATGACAAGAAAAGCTTCGACATGCTGCAACGCTCGGAAACCACGGCGGTATTCCAGCTTGAATCCCGCGGCATGAAAGATCTGATTAAGCGCCTGCAACCCGACTGCTTCGAAGATATGATCGCACTGGTGGCGCTGTTCCGCCCGGGCCCGTTGCAGTCAGGGATGGTTGATAACTTCATCGACCGTAAGCACGGTCGCGAAGAGATTTCTTACCCGGACGTTCAGTGGCAGCACGAAAGCCTGAAGCCGGTTCTGGAGCCAACCTACGGCATCATCCTGTATCAGGAACAGGTTATGCAGATTGCCCAGGTGCTCTCTGGCTACACCCTCGGCGGCGCGGACATGCTGCGTCGTGCGATGGGTAAGAAAAAGCCGGAAGAGATGGCCAAGCAGCGCGGCACCTTCGAAGAAGGGGCGAGAAAGAACGGCGTTGACGGCGAGCTGGCGATAAAAATCTTCGACCTGGTAGAGAAATTTGCCGGGTACGGCTTTAACAAATCCCACTCCGCTGCGTATGCGCTGGTCTCTTATCAGACGCTGTGGCTGAAGGCGCACTATCCTGCCGAATTTATGGCGGCGGTAATGACCGCCGATATGGACAACACCGAGAAGGTTGTTGGCCTGGTGGACGAGTGCTGGCGTATGGGTCTGAAGATCCTGCCGCCGGATATTAACTCGGGTCTGTACCATTTCCACGTTAACGAGCACGGGGAAATTGTTTACGGCATCGGCGCGATCAAAGGCGTGGGTGAAGGGCCGATTGAGGCTATCATCGAAGCGCGTAACAACGGCGGCTATTTCCGCGAGCTGTTCGATCTTTGCGCCCGTACCGACACCAAAAAACTGAACCGCCGCGTGCTTGAAAAGCTGATCATGTCCGGGGCGTTCGACAGGCTCGGCCCGCACCGCGCCGCGCTGATGAACTCGCTGGGCGATGCGCTGAAAGCGGCAGATCAGCACGCGAAAGCGGAAGCGATAGGGCAAGCGGATATGTTCGGCGTGCTGGCGGAAGAGCCAGAGCAGATTGAGCAGTCCTATTCCAACTGCCAGCCGTGGCCAGAACAGGTGGTGCTGGATGGCGAACGTGAAACGTTAGGTCTGTACCTGACGGGTCACCCGATCAACCAGTACATTAAAGAAATTGAGCGCTATGTCGGCGGCCACAGGCTAAAAGACATGCATCCGACAGATCGTGGTAAAATCACCACGGCTGCGGGGCTCGTGATTGCTGCAAGGGTAATGGTCACCAAGCGCGGCAATCGTATTGGCATCTGTACGCTGGATGACCGTTCCGGGCGTCTGGAGGTGATGTTGTTCACCGACGCGCTGGATAAATACCAGCAATTGCTGGAAAAAGACCGCATACTTATCGTCAGCGGACAGGTCAGCTTTGATGACTTCAGCGGGGGGCTTAAAATGACCGCCCGCGAAGTGATGGACATTGACGAAGCCCGTGAAAAATATGCTCGCGGGCTTGCTATCTCGCTGACGGACAGGCAAATTGATGACCAGCTTTTAAACCGACTCCGTCAGTCTCTGGAACCCCACCGCTCGGGGACAATTCCAGTACATCTCTACTATCAGAGGGCGGATGCACGTGCGCGGTTGCGCTTTGGTGCAACGTGGCGTGTCTCTCCGAGCGATCGTTTACTAAACGATCTCCGTGGCCTCATTGGTTCGGAGCAGGTGGAACTGGAGTTTGACTAATACAGGAATACTATGAGTCTGAATTTCCTTGATTTCGAACAGCCGATTGCAGAGCTGGAAGCGAAAATCGATTCTCTGACAGCAGTGAGCCGTCAGGATGAAAAACTGGATATTAACATCGACGAAGAAGTGCATCGTCTGCGCGAAAAAAGCGTAGAACTGACGCGCAAAATCTTTGCCGATCTCGGCGCATGGCAGATTGCCCAGCTGGCGCGTCATCCACAGCGCCCGTACACCCTGGATTATGTCCGCCTGGCGTTTGATGAATTTGACGAACTGGCAGGCGATCGCGCTTATGCTGACGACAAAGCAATTGTCGGCGGTATCGCTCGTCTGGACGGTCGCCCGGTGATGATCATTGGTCACCAGAAAGGCCGTGAAACCAAAGAGAAAATTCGCCGTAACTTCGGTATGCCAGCGCCAGAAGGCTACCGTAAAGCGCTGCGTCTGATGGAGATGGCTGAGCGTTTCAACATGCCAATCATCACCTTCATCGACACCCCGGGCGCGTACCCTGGCGTGGGCGCGGAAGAGCGCGGTCAGTCTGAAGCCATTGCGCGCAACCTGCGCGAGATGTCTCGCCTGAAAGTGCCGGTCATCTGTACCGTTATCGGTGAAGGTGGCTCCGGCGGTGCGCTGGCAATCGGCGTGGGCGATAAAGTGAATATGCTGCAATACAGCACCTATTCCGTTATCTCCCCGGAAGGCTGTGCCTCTATTCTGTGGAAGAGCGCCGACAAAGCGCCTCTGGCAGCAGAAGCGATGGGCATCATTGCGCCGCGTCTGAAAGAGCTGAAACTGATCGACACCGTGATCCCAGAGCCGCTGGGTGGCGCGCACCGTAAGCCGGAAGTGATGGCTGCTTCCCTGAAGGCGCAGCTGCTGGCTGACCTGGCCGATCTCGACGTGCTGAGCAAAGAAGACCTGCTCAACCGCCGCTATCAGCGTCTGATGACCTACGGTTACGCATAAGCTTCACAATTATCTGAAAAGCCGCACATTGTTGCGGCTTTTTTTATAGCTGCGGTTTACCCTGGCTATGCTTAGCTAATATTTTTCAAGGAGGTAGACCGTGAACATCATTGCCATCATGGGGCCACACGGCGTCTTTTACAAAGATGAACCCATCAAGGAGCTTGAGCAATCATTGCAGGCTCGCGGATATCAGCTGATATGGCCGCACAACAGCGCAGACCTGCTGAAATTCATCGAACACAACCCGCGCATCTGCGGCGTCATTTTTGACTGGGACGAGTACGATCTGGAGCTGTGCAGCGACATCAATAAGCTGAACGAATATCTTCCGCTGTATGCGTTTATCAACACCCATTCGACGATGGACGTCAGCGCCAATGATATGCGTATGGCGCTGTGGTTCTTTGAATACTCCCTCGGCGTTGCGGACGATATTGCGACCCGCATTCAGCAGTACACGAAGGAATATCTTGAGAACATCACGCCGCCGTTTACCCGCGCGCTGTTCACCTATGTGAAAGAGGGAAAATACACCTTTTGCACGCCGGGGCACATGGCGGGCACGGCTTACCAGAAAAGCCCGGTTGGCTGCCTGTTTTACGATTTCTTTGGCGGCAACACGCTGAAGGCGGATGTCTCGATTTCGGTCACCGAGTTAGGGTCATTGCTCGATCACACCGGGCCGCATCTGGAGGCCGAAGAGTACATCGCCCGCACCTTTGGCGCCGAGCAGAGCTATATGGTGACTAACGGCACCTCGACGTCGAATAAAATCGTCGGCATGTACGCCGCGCCTGCGCGCAGCACGCTGCTGATTGATCGTAACTGCCATAAATCGCTGGCGCACCTGCTGATGATGAGCGACGTCGTGCCGCTCTGGCTCTCGCCAACGCGCAACGCGCTTGGGATTTTGGGCGGCATTCCGCGTCGCGAATTTACCCATGACGCTATCGAACGCAAGGTGGCGGCGATCCCCGGCGCGAGCTGGCCCGTTCACTCCGTGATCACCAACTCCACCTATGACGGGCTGCTCTATAACACCAACTGGATCAAGCAGACGCTCGACGTGCCGTCGATCCATTTTGATTCCGCGTGGGTGCCCTACACTAACTTCCACCCGATTTATTCGGGCAAAAGCGGGATGAGCGGCGAACGCGTGCCGGGCAAAGTGTTCTTCGAAACGCAATCGACCCATAAAATGCTGGCCGCGTTTTCCCAGGCGTCGCTGATTCACATCAAAGGCGAGTACGACGAAGACACCTTCAACGAAGCCTTTATGATGCACACCACCACGTCGCCGAGCTATCCGCTGGTGGCCTCTATCGAAACGGCGGCGGCGATGCTCCGCGGCAATCCCGGCAAGCGGCTGATCAACCGTTCGGTGGAGCGCGCGCTGCACTTCCGCAAAGAAGTACAGCGACTTAAAGATGAGGCCGACGGCTGGTTCTTTGATATCTGGCAGCCGGAAGAGATCGACGAGGCCGAATGCTGGCCCGTTTCGCCGGGGGAGAGCTGGCACGGCTTCCGCGATGCGGACGCTGACCATATGTTCCTCGATCCGGTAAAAGTCACGATCCTGACCCCGGGCATGGACGAGCAGGGCGTGATGAGCGATGAGGGGATCCCCGCCGCGCTGGTGGCGAAATTCCTCGACGAGCGTGGCGTGGTGGTCGAAAAAACCGGGCCGTATAATCTGCTGTTCCTGTTCAGCATCGGGATCGACAAAACCCGTGCGATGGGGCTGCTGCGCGGGCTAATGGAGTTTAAGCGCGCCTACGATCTCAACCTGCGGGTCAAAAACATGCTGCCGGATCTCTATGCGGAAGATCCGGACTTCTACCGCAATATGCGCATTCAGGATCTGGCGCAGGGGATCCACAAGCTCATCCGCCAGCACGATCTGCCGCGTCTGATGCTTCAGGCATTCGACGTGCTGCCGGAAATGAAGCTTACGCCGCACAAGGCCTGGCAGCGGCAGGTGAAGGGAGAGGTCGAAACGATCGAGCTGGAAAATCTGGTCGGGCGCGTGTCGGCAAACATGATCCTGCCGTATCCGCCCGGCGTGCCGCTGCTGATGCCGGGTGAGATGATCACCGAACAGAGCAGGGCGGTGCTCGATTTCCTGCTGATGCTCTGCTCCGTTGGCCGCCACTATCCGGGCTTTGAAACCGACATCCACGGCGCGAAGCGCGATGAGCAGGGCGTCTATTGGGTTCGAGTCCTAAAATAAAGGCGAGCGCTTGCGCGGGGCGGGTTTTCGGTTGTAACGTTTCGGCTTCAAAAAAAGGAGAAGCTATGCTGGGTTTAAAACAGGTTCATCATATAGCGATCATTGCGACCCACTATGAGAAAAGTAAGTCGTTTTACTGCGATATTCTGGGCTTTACGCTGCTTGGCGAAGCCTATCGTGAAGAGCGCGATTCCTGGAAAGGCGATCTCGCCCTGAACGGACAGTACGTGATCGAGCTGTTTTCATTCCCTTTCCCGCCGGCACGTCCTTCCCGTCCGGAAGCCTGCGGCCTGCGCCATCTCGCCTTTAGCGTGGATGACATCGACGGCGCCGTGAAGCATCTCGAAGACCACGGCGTGAAGTGTGAAGCGATTCGGGTCGATCCCTTTACCGGCAAGCGATTCACCTTTTTCAACGATCCCGATGGCCTGCCGCTGGAGCTTTACCAGCAGTGATGCCCGTCATGTGTGATAATGCCCGTCTTGTTCGGGCATTTTTTTGCGCAAAATCTCTATGACCCTACCCGCTATCGCTCACGCCGTTTCACCCTACCGCCAGCTGTTGGTGGGATTCAGCGGTGGGCTGGACTCCACCGTTCTGCTGCACCGTCTGATGCTCTGGCGCGAGCAAACGCCGGACGTGCAGCTTCGCGCTATCCATATTCATCATGGCTTAAGCCCGTATGCCGACGACTGGGTGACGCACTGCGAAGCGCTCTGTGCCGAGTGGGATATTCCGCTGCGGGTTGTACGGGTCACGCTTGAGGACGAGGGGCTGGGGATTGAGGCGCAGGCGCGTAAGGCTCGCTATGCCGCCTTTGCCGGTGCGCTTAACGCCGGGGAAGCGCTGGTGACGGCACAGCATCTGGACGATCAGTGCGAAACCTTGATGCTCGCCCTTAAGCGGGGAAGCGGCCCGGCGGGATTATCCGCCATTCCCGAGCGCAGCGGTTTTGCCGGCACGCAGCTTATTCGCCCGCTGCTCGGCGAGAGCCGCGCCTCGCTGGAGGCCTGGGCGCAGGAACACAGCCTGCGCTGGATTGAGGACGACAGCAATCAGGACGACAGCTTCGACCGCAACTTTCTGCGCCTTCGCGTGCTGCCTTTGCTCGCTGCTCGCTGGCCGCATTTTGCGCAGGCCACCGCCAGAAGCGCGCAGCTTTGTGCCGAGCAGGAAAGTTTGCTTGATGAGCTGTTAAGCGAAGAGCTGGCTAAGCTGGTTTCTCCTGATGGCGCGCTGGCTATCGCGCCGCTGGAAACGCTGAGCGCTGCGCGTCGTGCTGCGCTGCTGCGACGCTGGCTGGCCGGGCAGAACGCGGCGATGCCGTCCAGGGCTATGCTCCAGCGTATCTGGGATGAAGTGGCTCTGGCGCGCGAAGACGCCACCCCCTGTTTGCACCTTAGCGGCTTTGAGATCCGGCGCTACAAAGGCCAGCTGTGGTGGATAAAGTCCCGACCCTCGCTCGCTGATGTAGTTCTCGACTGGCCTGCACCTGCTGACCTGCTCGTTCTGCCGTTTGATGCGGGCGTTGTGTCCTTGACCCGTCCGGGGCATATTCGCTTGCCGCAGGCTCATGAGCCCGTCACCGTGCGCTTTAAGGCCAGCGGAATGCTGCATATTGTCGGGCGAAACGGCGGGCGCAAGCTGAAGAAAATCTGGCAGGAGAGCAATGTGCCGCCCTGGCTGCGCGATACCACGCCGCTGCTTTTTTATGGTGACACGCTGATTGCGGCTGCGGGCGTCTTTATTACCGAAGAGGGATGGGCGGAAGAGGGCGTGTGTCTGATGTGGAAAAGATAACGGGCAGCCAGGCTGCCCGTTGACGATATTCAGGATTCGCTCACCACGACGGTGCCGATCTCCGGATGGCTAAAGCTGGCAATTTTGTCCAGGCGAAGCTCCCGCGTCGCACCGGCATCTTCCACGACCAGATATTCCACATTTTTACGTGAAACCAGGTCGCTGGCTTTCGCCTTCAACACTTCGCCGTCTTTTAATTCCAGCGTCAGAACCAGATGATGCTGGCAGGCGAGTTCGAGGTTGTCATAGTCATCACAATTGATGGGTTGATAGGTATCATTCATCGACATAATCGCTCACCAGTAAATTCGCCGCAGCATACGCTGCTTTTTCCCTGACCGATTCTGAAAGGCTCTCATCAGAGGCCACTTCATTTAGCACTTTCAATACACAGCCCAACGCGTCAGGAATGTATCCCAGATCGCCGCTGGCGATTTCCGCATACCGTTTGCGAATTAGCTCACAATAATTATTCACATCCCCTCCTGCCAGCGTACTGACTTTACTGTGAGATATCATTAAGCCTACGAAGATAAACTCGGTTTAGCAAGGTGACTATACCACACTCATTCAAGCAATATCAGCGCCTTGATGGCGGGCAACATCACCTCGTAACAGCCTTTTGGTCCCGGATTCGCTACAATGTATCCCTGAATCGAAAGGAGTTCTCTCATGGCGCTGAAAGCGACAATTTATAAAGCTGTGGTCAACGTGGCGGATCTTGACCGCAACCAGTTTCTCGATGCGTCACTGACGCTGGCGCGCCACCCGTCTGAAACCCAGGAGCGCATGATGCTGCGCCTGCTGGCGTGGATCAAATATGCCGATGAACGATTACAGTTCACCCGTGGTCTGAGTGCGGAAGACGAGCCGGAAGCCTGGCTGCGTAACGACCATATGGGCATCGATCTGTGGATTGAACTCGGCCTGCCCGACGAGCGCCGAATCAAAAAGGCCTGTACCCAGTCCGGCGAAGTGGCGCTGTTTGCCTATAACCAGCGTGCGGCGGAAATTTGGTGGCAGCAGAACAAGAACAAATGCGGACAGTTTAAAAACCTCACCGTCTGGTATCTGGACGACGAGCAGCTGGCGCAGCTGAGCGCCTTTGCTGGCAGAACGATGGTTCTCCAGGCAACCATTCAGGACGGGGCGATCTGGCTCTCTGATTCTCAGAATAATCTTGAAATTCATCTGACCGCCTGGCAACCGTCCGCATGATCGCTATCTCCCGTAACGTCAGCATTCCGTATAATGAGCTGGAGATCACCGCGATCCGCGCTCAGGGAGCGGGTGGGCAGCACGTCAATAAGGCCTCAACGGCTATTCATTTGCGCTTTGACATCCGGGCCTCCAGCCTGCCAGAGTATTATAAGGAAAGTCTGCTGGCCGCCAGCCATCATCTGATCACCAGCGATGGCGTGATGGTGATTAAAGCCCAGGAGTACCGTAGCCAGGAGCTGAACCGGGAAGCGGCGCTCGCCAGGCTGGTCGCCGTGATTAAAGAGTTAACCGCAGTGCAAAAAAGCCGTCGGCCGACGCGACCTACCCGCGCATCGAAAGAGCGCAGGCTGTCGTCGAAGTCGCAGAAATCCACAGTCAAAGCACTACGCGGTAAAGTTCGTCGCCCCACCGAGTGACGAAAAGGAACACCAATTTTTATAAGGAATTTTCAGTGAGAAAAGCACTATTGTCAGTCCTGGCAGTGAGTACGCTCTTTGCACTTTTCGGGTGTAACAACCGTGCGGAAACGCAGGTCTTGCAACCTGCGCAGGCGCAAGAATTAAAGCCTATGCAGCAAAGCTGGCGCGGCGTGTTGCCCTGCGCGGATTGCGAAGGGATCGAAACCTCGTTGTTCCTGGAAAAAGATGGCACCTGGGTGATGAACCAGCGCTATCAGGGGGCAAAAGAACCGTCTTCGTTCGCTACCTACGGCACCTGGGCGCGTACCGCTGAGAAGCTGATCCTGACCGACACCACCGGCGATAAGACCTATTTCCGCGCCAAAGGTGAAGGGATGGAGATGCTCGATCGCGAAGGTAATCCGATTGAGTCGCAGTTCAACTACACCCTGGCCCCGGTGAAAGCGGCGCTGCCAGCGACACCGATGGCAATGCGCGGCATGTACTTCTATATGGCCGATGCGGCAATCTTTACCGACTGTGCCACCGGTAAGAAAGTCAGCGTGGCGAACAACGCGCAGCTGGAACGTGATTTCGCCGTCGCGCGCGGCAACGACAGCAAGCCGATATTACTGACGCTTGACGGTCATTTTACGATGGAGCCGAATCCGGATAGCGGTGAAATGGTGAAAACGCTGGTGGCCGATAAAGAGGCGAAGTTTGTTGCGGGCAAAGACTGTTCCAGTCAATAAGCGGTTCAGCCCTATAAAAAACCCCGCATCAGCGGGGTTTTTGTTTTTTACGCCTTGATGGCGTTGACCAGGTAATCAAGAATGTCGCCCGTCTTGATCATCTGCTTCTCACCGTTACGACGGTATTTGTATTCAATCTCGTCGCTGTCGAGGTTACGGTCGCCGATAACGATGGTATGTGGAATACCGATCAGCTCCATATCCGCGAACATTACGCCCGGACGCTCTTTACGGTCGTCCATCAGCACGTCAATGCCCTTCGCACGCAGCTCAGCGTACAGCTTCTCGGCCAGCTCCTGCACGCGGTAAGACTTGTGCATGTTCATTGGCAGAATAGCAACCTGGAACGGTGCGATGTTGTCTGGCCAGACGATGCCGCGCTCGTCATAGTTCTGCTCAATCGCCGCCGCCACCACGCGGGTCACCCCGATACCGTAGCAACCCATGGTCAGCACCTGGTTACGGCCATCTTCGCCCTGAACCGCTGCGTTCATCGCGCGGGAATACTTATCGCCCAGCTGGAAGATATGGCCCACTTCGATACCGCGTTTGATCATCAGTGTACCCTGACCGTCCGGGCTTGGATCGCCGGCGACCACGTTACGGATATCCGCCACTTCTGGCGTCGCCACATCGCGATCCCAGTTGATGCCGAAGTAGTGCTTACCGTCGATGTTGGCGCCAGCAGCGAAATCGCTCATTGCCGCAACGGTGCGGTCAATCACAACCGGAACAGGCATATTGACCGGGCCCAGTGAGCCAGGACCGGCATTCACCACCGCGCGGATTTCCGCTTCGGTTGCAAAGGTCAGCGGGCTGGCAACCAGCGCCAGTTTTTCTGCTTTCACCTCGTTCAGTTCGTGATCGCCACGCACCAGCAGGGCAACCAGCGGGCTTTTGCTGCCTTCAACCGCTTTCACCAGCAGGGTTTTAACGGTCTTCTCGATCGGCAGATTGAACTGCTCGACCAGCTCGGCGATGGTTTTAGCGTTTGGCGTATCAACCAGCTTCATCTCTTCGGTTGCCGCCGCGCGTGGCGCTTTCGGTGCCAGCGCTTCTGCAAATTCGATGTTCGCCGCGTAGTCTGAGGAGTCAGAGAAGATCACATCGTCTTCGCCGCTCTGGGCCAGTACCTGGAATTCGTGAGATGCGCTACCGCCGATCGAGCCGGTGTCAGCTTGCACGGCGCGGAAATCCAGACCCATACGGGAGAAGATTTTGCTGTAGGCGTCGTACATCTTGTCGTAAGTCTCTTGCAGCGATTCCTGAGAGGTATGGAAAGAGTAGGCATCTTTCATCAGGAACTCGCGAGAGCGCATCACGCCAAAGCGCGGGCGCACTTCATCGCGGAACTTGGTCTGGATCTGGAAGAAGTTCAGCGGCAGCTGTTTGTAAGAGCTCAGCTCGTTACGGATCAGATCGGTGATGACCTCTTCATGCGTTGGGCCGAGAACAAACGGACGATCGCCGCGATCGGCAATACGCAGCAGTTCAGGACCGTACTGCTCCCAGCGACCGCTCTCCTGCCACAGCTCAGAGGGCTGAACAACCGGCATTAACACCTCGATTGCACCGGCGTTGTTCATCTCTTCACGCACGATGTTTTCGACTTTTTTCAGGACGCGCACGCCGGTCGGCAGCCAGGTGTATAAACCTGAGGCCAGCTTGCGGATCATCCCGGCGCGGAGCATCAGCTGGTGGCTGATCACTTCGGCGTCGGCAGGTGTCTCCTTCAGAGTGGAGAGCAGATATTGGCTAGTACGCATGTTGTTACGGTTCCATTTCTACGATTGGAACAGGCTGAAACGCCAGCCTGACACAAAAAAAGTGGTTTAGTTTACCAGTGTGGCAAAGATGCCAAAAGAGAGGAAAATAAAATTACCTGGGTTCCAGGGCAAAGACTTCGAATCCCGCCTCGGTGACGCGCCAGCGGACGTTAAAATCCAGCAGCCAGACGGCGTAGGTTTTCCCGGCGTCCTCTTCTTTTCGATAAGCAGGACGTGGATCCTGAGCCAGCACTTCAACGATAAAATCCCGCAGGCGCGGGTAGCGCTTTTCCAGCTCAATCAGCTGAATGGCCAGTTCCGGCGTGAAGCAGACCGGCATATCGGCCTGCGGCGCCTGCTGGGCATAGCTTGCGCGTGCGTCAGGCAGGGCTTCTGCGAAAGGAAGGTAAGGCTTGATGTCGATAACCGGCGTGCCATCCACCAGATCGAGGCTGCCCAGCTCAAGGATAACCTGCTCCTTGTGAGCGCGGATCCCTTTCAGTTCAACCAGAGACATGCCCACCGGATTCGGGCGGAAGGTTGAGCGGGTGGCGAACACCCCCATTCTTGCATTCCCACCCAGACGAGGAGGGCGCACGGTTGGACGCCAGCCGCCTTCCATCGTCTGGTGAAACACAAAAATAACCCACAGATGGCTAAATGCTTCCAGCCCGCGCACCGCATCTGCCTGATTGTAAGGCGCGATTAAGTGAAGCTCGCCGCTGCTGCTTTTCACCAGACCAGGCTGGCGCGGAACGGCAAACTTCTCTTTATACGGGGAGCGGATAACGCCTATCTGCTCGAACTGAAATGAACTCATTTAGCAGAGATGTTAAGCGCAGAACCGACGCAAACGGCCTGACGATAGCAGCCCGGCGTACCGCTGGTGACTTCGCAGCTGTGCAGCAGAACGGCGTTCGCTTTCATTTTGGAAGCATTGATCTGCATACGCTTGCGGGCGGTTGGGATATTCGGTGGGGAATCCTGATTTGTCGCCTGGCAGGAATCGCCGCTTACTTCACCCAGCTCGCGGAACGGCTTGCCCACTAAGTCTTCGGCTTTGGTGATAATTCTTACCGGCGCAGGGCGAGGGGCTTTCGGTTTCGCTGGCTCCGCTTTTGGCGGGGTTGCAGTGCTTTGAACAGGTTCAACAGGAGATCTGCTTAGCATAGAACAGCCGCTCAGCATCAGTGCTAAAAGACAGATCGGTAAAGCACGCATAATAGTTCCTCAGTGGATAATCAAATCGGCAGATATTGAATCAGTTAGCTGCATAAATGACAAGACGGGCAAATGCCCGTCCTGATGATATTACACTGAGGTCAGATTACCAGCCTTTAACCGCGCCGCCGTTAAAGACCTTATTGGCTTCCTGATAAACTTCGTCAGACTGATACGCCTGAACGAATTTTTTCACGTTCTCGGCATCTTTGTTGTCTTCACGGGTTACGATCAGGTTGACGTACGGAGAGTCTTTATCTTCAACGAAGATACCGTCTTTCGCAGGGGTCAGACCAATCTGGCTTGCGTAGGTGGTGTTGATCACCGCCAGGGCAATCTGCGCATCGTCCAGGGAGCGCGGCAGCTGTGGTGCTTCCAGCTCAACCAGTTTCAGATTTTTTGGATTCTCGGTCACGTCCAGTACGGTAGGCAGCAGGCCAACGCCGTCTTTCAGTTTGATCAGACCCACTTTTTGCAGCAGCAGCAGGGAGCGGCCCAGGTTGGTTGGATCGTTAGGAATCGCAACCTGAGAACCCGGCTGTAATTCGTCCAGAGATTTAATTTTCTTGGAGTAGCCCGCGATTGGATAAACGAAGGTGTTACCAACGGCAACCAGCTTATAGCCGCGGTCTTTGATCTGCTGATCCAGGTACGGTTTATGCTGGAAGGCGTTCGCGTCGATGTCGCCTTTGCTCAGCGCTTCGTTTGGCAGAACGTAGTCATTGAAGGTCACCAGTTCAACGTCCAGACCGTATTTCTCTTTCGCGACTTTCTGCGCTACTTCAGCAACCTGCTGTTCTGCGCCCACAATCACGCCCACTTTAATATGGTTCGGATCTTTCTCGTCCTGACCACAACCCACCAGTGCCAGAGAGCCGATCAGCGCGCCTACCGCTGCAAAGGTCTTTAATTTAAACGCCATGTTTTATCCTTAACTCGTCGAGTTTGTGTTGTGTTTAACGTTATTTGTGAGTAACAGCCCGGACGATACGATCGCCAGAGAACTGGATTAAGTAAACCAGAACGACCAGCAATACCAGAACCGTATTCATCACGGTAGCGTTATAGCCGATATAACCGTATTGATAGCCAATCTGACCTAAACCGCCCGCGCCAACGGCACCGCCCATCGCGGAATAGCCAACCAGCGTGATAAGCGTGATGGTCGCGGCGTTCACCAGGCCCGGCAGCGCTTCAGGAAGCAGAACTTTACGCACGATCTGAAGCGGAGTTGCACCCATAGCGCGTGACGCTTCGATCAAACCGGTTGGAATTTCCAGCAGGGCGTTTTCCACCATACGGGCGATAAACGGTGCTGCACCGACGGTCAGCGGGACAATCGCCGCCTGAAGACCAATAGAGGTCCCGACGATCACGCGGGTAAAGGGAATCATCCACACCAGCAGGATAATAAACGGGATCGAACGGAAGATGTTCACGAAGGCAGAGAGCGTACGGTAGAGCTTCGCGTTCTCAATAATTTGCCCCGGGCGCGTCACGTACAGCAGAACGCCGACCGGCAGGCCAATCACGAAACCAAAGAAACCTGATACGAAGGTCATTGCCAGCGTTTCCCACACGCCGCGAACCAGCAGCCAAATCATCGGTTCAGACATAACCCAGTACCTCTACTTTTACATGGTGTTCTTGCAGCCAGGCGATCGCCGCCTGTGTTTCTTCCTGTGTGCCGTGCATTTCAGTCAGCATGATGCCGAACTTCACGCCGCCTGCGTAATCCATCTGCGCGCTAATAATGTTGTTATTCACGTTAAAGCGGCGCGCGGTTTCGGAAAGCAGCGGCGCATCCACGGACTGACCGGTGAACTCCATGCGCAGCATCGGCACGCTGTCCGCTGTCGATTCTACTTTCAGACGCTCCAGATAATCTTCCGGAATATCCAGATGCAGCGTGGACTGAATAAACTGCTGTGCCAGCGGCGTTTTAGGATGCGAGAACACTTCGCTCACGGTGTCTTGCTCTATCAGCTCACCGTTGCTGATCACGGCAACGCAGTCGCAGATGCGTTTCACCACGTCCATTTCATGCGTAATAAGGAGGATGGTCAGACCGAGGCGACGGTTAATGTCTTTCAGCAGTTCCAGAATAGAGCGGGTCGTTGCCGGATCTAACGCGCTGGTGGCTTCATCACACAGCAGAATTTTTGGATTGCTTGCCAGCGCACGGGCAATCGCCACACGCTGTTTTTGACCGCCGGAAAGGTTTGCCGGATAGCTGTCGTGCTTATCACCTAAGCCCACCAGATCCAGCAGCTCGGTCACGCGGCGCTTGATTTCATCTTTCGGGGTATTGTCCAGCTCAAGCGGCAGGGCAACGTTGCCAAATACCGTGCGGGATGCCAGCAGGTTAAAGTGCTGGAAAATCATGCCGATCTGACGACGCGCTTTGGTTAATTCTTTCTCTGAGAGGGCGGTAAGTTCCTGTCCGCCAACGTCCACGGTGCCCTGCGTTGGGCGCTCAAGCAGGTTAACACAACGGATCAGCGTACTTTTGCCCGCACCCGATGCGCCAATGACGCCATAAATTTGACCAGCAGGAACATGCAGGCTGACGTTGTTCAGCGCCTGAATGGTTCGGTTCCCCTGCTGGAACACTTTGGTGATATTGGAAAGTTTAATCATTAGATTATTTTTATCGTATGTAAGTTAGTCGTGGCATTTTCTTCTGCCAGATACGGGTGATGCCCGTAAACAAAATGGATGTTAAGGCATCCAGACGTCTAAATCAATCCAACTCTGTGCGATGAGCACTTTATTGCGCTGCGATTCATGAGATACTAGCTGAACATGCCTTTTTCAGGAGCAAACCGGTGGCAAAATCAGTACCCGCAATTTTTCTCGACCGTGATGGCACTATTAATGTGGATCACGGTTATGTCCATGAGATCGATGAGTTCGAGTTTATCGAGGGCGCAATAGATGCAATGCGCCAGCTGAAAGAGATGGGTTATGCGCTGGTGGTGGTCACCAATCAGTCGGGTATTGCACGCGGTAAATTCACCGAAGCGCAGTTTGAAACGCTGACCGAATGGATGGACTGGTCATTGGCCGATCGCGGCGTCGATCTCGACGGTATCTATTATTGTCCGCACCATCCTCAGGGAACAGTAGAAGAGTACCGTCAGACGTGCGACTGTCGTAAGCCGCATCCGGGCATGTTTATCTCCGCACAAGAATTCCTGCACATCGATATGGCGGCTTCTTATATGGTGGGCGATAAATTGGAAGATATGCAGGCGGCGGCGGCGGCTGGCGTAGGCACTAAAATTCTCGTCCGTACCGGTAAGCCCGTTACCCCAGAAGCCGAGAATGCGGCTGATTGGGTGATTAATAGCCTGGCAGAACTGCCAAAAGAGATTAAAAAGCATCAAAAATAGGCGTTTTGGCGAAAAGGTGAGCGGTTGAAATAAAATTGTATTTTTCCGCTTGTCATTCCTTGGGAGCTCCCTATAATGCGCCTCCATCGACACGGCGGATGTGAATCACTTCACAAACAACCCGGTCGGTTGAAGAGAAAAAATCCTGAAATAACG